>NZ_JBLYZH010000014.1:0-210804 GCF_048551595.1 Rhizobium sp. CRRU65
CCCCTCTGTCCTGCCGGACATCTCCCCCACAAGGGGGGAGATCGGTAAGTCGCACGGGCTTCCCGCAAAAGAACCGTTTGAAAATGCCGCAACACCTTCGGCGCATGGGATGGAGCGAGGCCTCTCATCCCTGATCTCCCCCCTTGTGGGGGAGATGTCAGGCAGGACTGAGGGGGGTATCCCGAACTCGGCGGCAGACGCAGGATCGCAACCCATCGTCGCCATCAGCTTCTACCGCGCGCTCGTCCAAAGCGGCGAGACCGGGCCGATCGAAGCTCTGATCGAAGCGCTGATGACACTCGGCCTCCGGCCGCTGCCGGTCTTTGCCTACAGCCTCAAGGATCCTGTCTCGACAGGCATTCTCGAAAGCGTGTTTTCGGCACTGAAACCTGATGTCGTCATCAATACGACGGGTTTTGCCGTCTCCGCACCGGGTGCGGACCGGCAGGCGACGGTGCTGGAGGCGAGTGAGGCGATCGTGCTGCAGGCGATCCTGTCGGCCTCGTCGAGGGAGGCATGGGCGGCGTCCTCGCAAGGCCTGTCGGCGCGCGATCTCGGCATGAACGTGGCGCTTCCCGAGGTGGATGGCCGGGTGCTGGCGCGGGCGGTCTCCTTCAAGACGGCGGCGCGCTACGATGCGCTGGTCGAGACGAATATCGTCGCCAGCCAGGCCGATGCCGGCCGGGTGCGCTATACGGCGGAGCTTGCCGCCAATTGGGCGCGGCTGCGGAAGACATCGGCGCGCGACCGGCGCATCGCGCTCGTCATGGCGAACTACCCGAACCGGAACGGCCGACTTGGCAACGGCGTCGGCTTGGATACGCCGGCCGGCACCATCGAGGTGCTTCGCGCCATGCGATTGGCGGGATACCCGGTCGCCGATATTCCCGCCGACGGCGACGCGCTGATCCGCCACCTGATGGAAGGGCCGACCAATTCCGGTCATGACGGAAAGATCATCCGCGAGACGCTTTCTCTGAGTCTGTACAACAGCTTCCTGGAATCTCTTCCCGATAAGATTCAAGATGAGGTGAGAGCCCGCTGGGGCAATCCGCAAGACGATCCGTATTTTCGCGAGGGCGTCTTCGCCCTGCCTTTTGCCCGTTTCGACGAGGTGCTTGTCGGCATCCAGCCGGCGCGCGGCTATAATATCGATCCGAAGGAAAGTTATCATTCGCCGGATCTCGTGCCGCCGCACGGTTATCTCGCCTTCTATGCTTTCCTGCGCCGCGAGTTCGGTGCCCATGCCGTCATCCATATGGGCAAACACGGCAATCTCGAATGGCTGCCCGGCAAGGCGCTGGCGTTGTCTGAAAGCTGTTATCCCGAGGCGATCCTCGGGCCGCTGCCGCATCTCTATCCCTTTATCGTCAACGATCCGGGCGAGGGCACGCAGGCCAAGCGCCGCACTGCCGCCGTCATCATCGACCACCTGACGCCGCCCTTGACGCGGGCCGAGAGCTACGGACCGCTCAAGGATCTGGAGGCGCTGGTCGACGAATATTACGAAGCCTCGGGCAGCGATCCCCGCCGTATCCGTCTGCTCAGCCGGCAGATCCTCGATCTCGTGACCGATATCGGCCTCGACCGGGATGCCGGGATTGCGAAGGGCGAAAGCGAGGGCGAGGCGCTGAAGAAGCTCGACGCCTACCTCTGCGACCTTAAGGAAATGCAGATCCGAGATGGACTGCATGTGTTCGGCGTTTCGCCCGAGGGGCGGTTGCTGACCGACCTCACCGTGGCTCTGGCGCGGGTGCCGCGCGGGCTCGGCGAGGGCGGGGATGCGAGTTTGCAGCGGGCGATTGCGGCGGATGCTGGATTGGGTGGCGGCGTGCGGGGGATACCCCCCTCTGTCCTGCCGGACATCTCCCCCACAAGGGGGGAGATCGGCAAGTCGCTTGGGTTTCCCGAAAAAGAACCGTTTGAAGATGCCGTACATTCGACGCATGAGATTGAGCGAGGCCTCTCATCCTCGATCTCCTCCCTTGTGGGGGAGATGTCCGGCAGGACAGAGGGGGGCGCCTCCATCTTCGACCCTCTCGATTGTGACATGGCCGCCGTCTGGACCGGCCCGCGTTCTGATATTCTCGCAGATATTCTCGATGCCCCCTGGCGAACCAACGGAGACACCGTCGAGCGTATCGAACTGCTGGCGGCGAAATTCGTGTCCGGTGAAATCGAATGCCCCGGAGACTGGAAGGCGACGCATCCAGTCCTCTCCGAGATCGAAACCCGCCTCAAGCCCTCCATCCTCGCCTGCGGCCCCGCCGAAATTCACGGTCTACTCAACGGGCTCGACGGCCACTTCGTCGCGCCCGGCCCCTCTGGCGCACCTACACGCGGGCGGCCTGACGTCTTGCCGACGGGCCGCAATTTCTATTCGGTCGACAGCCGCGCCGTGCCGACGCCGGCGGCCTACGAACTCGGCAAGAAATCCGCGGAACTGCTGGTGCGCCGCTATGTGCAGGATCACGGCGAGTGGCCTGTTTCCTTCGGGCTGACGGCTTGGGGCACGTCAAACATGCGGACCGGCGGCGACGATATCGCCCAGGCGCTGGCGCTGATCGGCGTCAAGCCGCTGTGGGACATGAGTTCGCGCCGCGTCACCGGCTACGAGATCATTCCGCCGGCGATGCTCGGGCGGCCGCGTGTTGACGTGACCCTCCGCATTTCCGGCTTCTTCCGCGATGCCTTTCCCGAGCAGATCGCGCTGTTCGACAAGGCGATCCGCGCCGTCGGAGCGCTTGAAGAGGACGAGGCCGACAATCCGATCGCAACGCGCATGCGCGGCGAGGCGGCAAGGCTTGGTGCCGCCGGCCTGGACGAAGTCTCGGCAAAACGCCGGGCGGGCTACCGTGTGTTCGGCTCGAAACCTGGCGCTTACGGCGCCGGCCTGCAGGCGCTGATCGACGAGAAGGGCTGGGAGCGGCGCGCCGATCTCGCCGAGGCCTATCTCGTCTGGGGCAGCTATGCCTATGGTGCTGGCGAAGAGGGCAAGGCCGAACGCGGCTTGTTCGAGGAGCGGCTGCGCTCGGTGCAAGCTGTGATTCAGAACCAGGACAATCGCGAGCACGACCTGCTCGACAGCGACGACTATTACCAGTTCGAGGGCGGTATGGCGGCGGCGGCCGAACAGCTCGCAGGCGCGCGCCCCTCGATCTATCACAACGATCATTCCAGGCCGGAAAAGCCGTTGATCCGCTCGCTGGAAGAGGAGATCGGCCGCGTCGTGCGCGGGCGCGTCGTCAATCCGAAATGGATATCAGGCGTCATGCGCCACGGCTACAAGGGCGCTGCCGAGATCGCCGCCACCGTCGATTATCTCTTCGCCTTTTCGGCGACGACGGGGGCGGTCGGCGAACATCACTTCGAGGCCGTCTATCAGGCCTTCGTCGCCAATCCCGCCGTCGCCGGCTTCATGATCGAGAAGAACCCGGCAGCATTCGACGAGATGAGAGAGCGGCTGCTGGAGGCGATCGATCGCAGCCTCTGGACGCCGCGCAGCAATTCGGCCCGGTTTGACCTGGCTGCTACACAACAGAATGAGGTGACCCAATGAGCGACGAGACCCCTGATAGCGAGATCGCAGAAGGCGGAGTTGGCAAGGACGGCGCGCGCCATGCCGAGAAGATGGCGAAGAAGAAGGCCGCGCGCGACAAGATCATGGCGACCAAGACGGACGGCAAGGGCTTGATCATCGTCCATACCGGCAAGGGCAAGGGCAAGTCCTCGTCTGCCTTTGGGATGATCTTCCGCCACATCGCCCATGGCAAGCCGTCGGCTGTCGTGCAGTTCATCAAGGGCGCGATGTGGACCGGCGAGCGCGACCTGATCGAGAAGCATTTCTCCGATCTCTGCCAGTTCCACACGATGGGCGAGGGCTTCACCTGGGAGACGCAGGACCGCGCCCGCGATGTCGCGGCAGCGTCGGCCGCCTGGGAAAAGGCCAAGGAACTGATCCGCGATGAAAGCAACTCCATGGTGTTGCTCGACGAAATCAACATAGCGTTGCGCTACGACTATCTCGACATCAACGAAGTCGTCGCTTTTCTGAAGAGCGAGAAGCCCCATATGACGCATGTCGTGCTGACGGGGCGCAACGCCAAGGAAGAATTGATCGAAATCGCCGATCTGGTGACCGAGATGGAACTCGTCAAACACCCCTTCCGCTCCGGCATCAAGGGTCAACCGGGCGTGGAGTTCTGAGGCGGTCAGTTGAGCGCGAGGCTGCGCAGGATGGCAGCCGTTTCCTCATCCGCCGGGAAGAAGGATTCGACCGCGAGTTCCGACAAAGTGATTTCGACGGGCGTGCCGAACACAGTCGTCGTCGAGATCAGGGAAAGCAAGCCGGCCTTGCTCGAAAGCTGAAGGGGAACGGCGATGCCGGCGTAGTCGGTGTGGACCTCGCCAGCAGTTTTAGGCGCCGGATAGGACAGCAACTCCTTTAAAAGCTTGTCCAACATTGGATCGCCCGAAGCCGAGAACTGCTGGCGCAGCCTGCCGATAAGGTGGGCGCGCCACTCGGAAAGGTTTTTGATATGGGGCGCCAATCCTTGTGGATGCAGGCTGAGGCGCAGTACGTTGACGGGTGGCGTGAGCAGAGACTGGTCGGAAACGGCTGAGAGCAGCGGAGCGATGGCCGCATTGGCCGCGATGAGTGTCCAATGGCGGTCGACAGCGATTGCTGGGAAGGGCTCGTGCCCTTTCAACACCATGTCGATGGCGCGACGAGCCGGTTCCAATGCGGGATCGTCGAGTGCGCGTTCGGCAAAAACAGGAGCGAAACCCGCCGCGAGCAGCAGCGGGTTCCGATCGCGAAGGGGTACGTCGAGCCGTTCGGCAAGATGCAGCAGCATGTCGCGGCTCGGTGTCGAGCGCCCGCTCTCGATGAAGCTCAGATGCCGCTGCGAGATCTCCGCCTCCAGCGCGAGGTTGAGCTGGCTCATGCGGCGGCGCTGGCGCCATTCGCGCAGATGGTCTCCAAGGGAGCGGGCGGTCGGCGTCATCAGGCGGCTTCCGGCAGCAAATCTATGAAACCGCGGACGGATTTCAGCTTGCCGCCTTCGAGTTCGGCGAAATCCGTGCCCTTGATTAGCGCATCGCCGTTTTCCGGGCCGAGGCCCCAGGAGAAGCGCAGGTTGTCGCCGTAGCCGTCGGCCGCGCCGATCAGGGCGAAGCGGAAGCCGGGGAAGCGGCTTTGTACCGCCTCGACCAGCGAATTGATCTGCTCATGGCCTTCGCCGCGCATCAGTGGGTCGATATAGGTGGCGGCTTTGCTCCAGCTCTCGGCGATGAGAGCGCGACGGCGAGCGGCATCCGTCTCGTTCCAGATGGCGAGATAGCGCTCTGCGTTGGTGTTTGCGTCGTTCATCGGGTCATCTCCTTTTGATCGCCCGTCAGTTCCAGGCAGTCCGATCATGCGGGAAGGCGATGCACCCTATCAATTACGCCAGAGGTAATGGAAGATGGTCGAACCGCCCATGACAGCCATCAGCGCCATCGGCAGTTGTTCCGCAAGCTGCACATGGCCCTTGCGGGTATAGGTGATCGTGGCCGAGGCCGCGCCGAATGGGGACTGCACCTTGTTGGTGCCGAGGGTCTGGAGCGGCGGAATGCCCGCGATCAGCATGATGGGGACGGTGATGAGGCCGCCGCCGCCGGCAATGGAATCGACCAACCCGGCAAAGAAAGCCACGGCGCAGAGCAGCAGAAGCAGATGGAAGGCGATATCGGGCAAGGTGGTTTTCCGGGCAGGGATTTCGAACGGCCTTGTTGCATTTGCCGCCCCAAGCTGCAATGGCTGCAAAGACATGGGCAGGGCGTATTTGACGGTTTCCATGAGCGATATCTCTTTCGATACGGCGAGGCGCCACGTGCTCGGGCTCGGCTGCGAGCGCGGCACGCCGCCTGCCGAGATGCTGGCGCTTGCGATCGAGGCGCTCGACGCAGTCGCTATAAGCGCGGCGGAACTCACAGCCATTGCCTCGATCGACAGCCGAAGACTGGAGCCCGCGATCCTTGCCGTTGCCGCGCATTTTTCCGTGCCCGCCGTGTTTTTCGGCGCGCTGCGGCTCGAGGAGGAGACGCCGCGACTGGCGAATCCTTCTGCGATCGTCTTTGCCCGCGTCGGCTGCCATGGGGTCTCCGAGGCAGCTGCGCTGGCGGCTGCGGGGCCGGATGCCGAGCTTGCTGTCGCCAAGATCAAATCTGCACATGCGACGGCGGCAGTTGCCCGCAGCGGGTTGCAGAAAGCCTAGTGGACGTTATGGTGGCGCCAATTCGCAGCGCCGTTCGGCAGCTTCACGGTTCACATCTAGAGGATATCTCATGCACAAGGTCATCTACGACACTGACCCTGGCGTCGATGACGCCATGGCGCTTCTGTTTCTGCATCGTCATCCCGAAATCGACCTCCTCGGCATCACCACGGTCTTCGGCAACGCCTCGGTCGAGACGACGACGCGCAATGCGCTCTTCCTCAAGCGCGAATGGAATATTGCGGCACCCGTTTCCAAAGGCGCCAGCGTCACCATCGATTCCGCGCGCGCGGAGCGGCCGTGGCCGGCCATGGTGCATGGCGAGAACGGCCTCGGCGATATCGATGTGCCCGAGACGATCGACCTGCCGCTCGATCCGCGCCCGGCGCATCGCTTTATCATCGACACGGTGCGCGCTCATCCGGGCGAAGTGCGACTCGTCGCCGTTGGCCGAATGACCAATCTGGCGCTGGCGCTGAAGGAAGATCCCGAGATTGCGACGCTGGCCAAGGACGTCGTCATCATGGGCGGCAATTTCTATGTGCCGGGCAATGTCTCGCCGGTCGCCGAGGCCAATATCCACGGTGATCCCGAAGCTGCCGACATCGTCATGACCGCGCCCTGGAAGGTCGCCGTCATCGGCCTCGACGTCACCGCGATCACCACGATGAGCCGCAGCTATCTCGGCGAGATGGCGGCTAGGGGTGACAAGGCGGTGAAGCAGCTCGACGCACTCTCGCAGTCCTACATCGATTTCTACAAGCACGCGGTCGAAGACGGCATGATGGTGCATGACAGTTGCGCCTGCGTCTATGTCGTGGTGCCGGAGCTGTTCTCGTCGATATCGGGGGCGGTGCGCGTCGTCTGCGGCGGCATCGCCGATGGTCAGACGATCGTCAGGCCGGATGGGCGGCGTTTTCCGCCTGACGGCGCTTGGGATGGCCTGCCGAGCCAGGTCGTCTGCACCGGTATTGAATCGGAGAAGGTCCTCGACCTCATCCGCAACACGCTGCTTGCAGCCTGAGGGATGGGTGAGCCGGCGCATCGCGCCGGCTTTCGATATATGATAATATATTCATATTGTTGTGCCGGTTTTTCGAGAATTCGAATCCGCCTCTTTGCAAAGTGAGTCATGGTCGTCTTAGCAACTTCAAGTGAGGTGATGGGCGCGGCGTTGACCTTGCCCTTTGCGGGGCCTAGATCAGCAGGATGATCGATGCCGCATTCTCCCATCTTCCGGTGCTTGAGCCGGGCAGCGTCTGGCTCGTCGGCGCCGGTCCCGGCGATCCCGGGCTTTTGACGCTGCTCGCCGCCAAGGGGCTTTTCGAGGCCGACGTCATCGTCCACGACGCGCTGGTCAACGAGGAATGCCTGGCGCTGGCGCGGCCGGAAACGCTGGTGGAATATGCCGGCAAGCGCGGCGGTAAGCCTTCGGCGAAACAGCGCGACATTTCGTTGCGGCTGGTGGAGCTGGCGCGCGCCGGCAAGCGGGTGCTGCGGCTGAAGGGCGGCGATCCCTTCGTGTTCGGGCGCGGCGGTGAGGAGGCGTTGACGCTGGCCGAACACAACATTCCCTTCCGCATCGTGCCCGGCATCACCGCCGGTATCGGCGGACTCGCCTATGCCGGCATCCCGGTGACGCATCGCGACATCAACCATGCCGTGACCTTCCTTACAGGCCATGATTTGTCCGGCATCGTGCCCGACAGGATCAACTGGGAGGCGATTGGCCAGGGCTCGCCCGTCATCGTCATGTACATGGCGATGAAGCATATCGGCGAGATCAGCGCCCGGCTGATCGCCGCAGGCCGGCTGCCGTCGGAGCCCGTTGCCTTCATCTGCAATGCTGCCACTGGCCGGCAGCAGGTGCTGGAAACGACGCTCGGGGAGGCGACTGAGGCCGTCGCTGTCTCCGGGCTGGAGCCGCCGGCGGTGGTCGTCGTCGGTGAGGAGGTCCGGCTCCGAGCTTCACTCGACTGGCTTGGTGCGCTCGCGGGGCGGCGCCTGCAACCCGATCCATTCCGCCGGTCCGGCAAGGTGCGGGCATGAGCGGCCTCCTGATCGCAGCCCCTTCCTCCGGCGCCGGCAAGACGACGGTGACGCTCGGGCTGCTCCGTGCGCTGCGCCGGCGCGGCGTCGCGGTCGCGCCCGGCAAGGCTGGCCCCGACTATATCGACCCCGCCTTTCATGCGGCCGCAAGCGGCACGCTCTGCCTGAATTTCGATCCCTGGGCGATGCGCCCGGAGCTAATCTCGGCCAATGGCGCCCTTCACCGCTCCGGCGACCGTATCCTTGTCATCGAGGCAATGATGGGGCTTTTCGACGGCGCGGCCGACGGAAAGGGAACGGCGGCCGATCTCGCCGCTCAGCTCGGGCTTTCCGTGGTGCTCGTCGTCGACGCCTCCCGCATGTCGCAGTCGGTGGCGCCGCTGGTTGCCGGTTTTGCCGGCTTCCGCGCCGATGTCCGCGTTGCCGGTGTCATCCTCAACAAGGTCGGCAGTGACCGGCATGAAGCTATGCTGCGACAGGCGCTGGAGGCTATCCGCATGCCTGTCATCGCCGTCATCGGCAACGACAAGGCGCTTTCCCTGCCGGAACGCCATCTCGGCCTCGTCCAGGCCGGCGAACATGCGACGCTCGACAATTTCATCGACCATGCAGCGGATGCGGTCTCCGAGGAATGCAATTTCGAATTTCTGCTACGCATTGCGAAGCAAGGGCTCAACCGGCCGTCGGCCGCCAATATCGACCGGTTGCCGCCGCTGGGCGCACGCATCGCCGTGGCGCGCGATGTCGCCTTTGCCTTTTCCTACGAGCATATGCTGCTCGGCTGGCGTCGCCGGGGTGCTGCGATCTCCTTCTTCTCGCCGCTTGCCGACGAGGCACCAGCTAACGACGCCGATGCGATCTATCTGCCTGGCGGTTATCCTGAGTTGCACGCCGGACGGCTCGCAGAGGCGCAGAATTTCCGCGCCGGCATGCTCGACGCGACGGCGCGCGGCGTCAGGATTTACGGCGAGTGCGGCGGCTATATGGTGCTCGGCGACGGGCTGATCGATGCGGAGGGCAAGCGCCATCAGATGCTCGGCCTGCTGCCGGTCGTTACCAGCTATGCCGAGCGAACGCGCCATCTCGGCTATCGCCGTGTCGTGCCGCTCGACGGCGCCTTCTTCGCGCGGATGATGACGGCCCATGAATTCCACTATTCCAGCGTCGTCTCCGAGGGCGAGGGCAAGCGGCTTTTTCAGGTGCAGGATGCGCTCGGGACCGATCTGGGTGCAGCCGGGCTCCGGTGCGGGCAGGTGGCGGGGTCCTACATGCATCTGATCGATCTGGCCGGAGCAACGGCTGCATGAGCGCACCGATCGTCCATGGCGGCGGCATCACCGCCGCTGCCACCGCTTTCGGCGGCAGGCCGGAAGATTGGCTCGATCTTTCCACCGGCATCAATCCGTGCCCCGTCGCCCTGCCGGAGATTCCTGCACGGGCTTGGCACCGCCTGCCGGACAGGCATTTGGTCGACGCGGCAAGGTTTGCAGCGCGCGACCATTACGGCAGCGGCGAGATTCTGCCGCTGCCCGTGCCCGGTACGCAATCGGTCATTCAGCTTTTGCCGCGGTTGGTCGGCGCGGATGAACGCATCGCCGTGACGGACGATAGGATCGCTGTGGTGTCGCCGACTTACGGTGAATATGCGCGTGCCTTCACCTCGGCCGGTTTTGCCGTCGATGCGGTCAACGATGTTGCCGCGATCGGAGCCGCGCATCGGCTGGCCGTCGTCGTCAATCCGAACAATCCGGATGGGCGGATATGGCCGGCCGAAACGCTGGTCGCCGTGCACGACAGGATAAAGGCTGCAAACGGGTTTCTTGTCGTCGATGAGGCCTTCGGTGATACAAATCCGGCGCTGAGCCTTGCATCCCGTGCGCCGCAGCTTTCCAATCTGGTGATCTTTCGCTCCTTCGGCAAGTTCTTCGGGCTTGCCGGCCTGCGGCTCGGCTTTGCGATTGCGGGGGAGAATATTCTCGAACGCTTCGAGGATTGGCTCGGCCCCTGGGCCGTCTCCGGCCCGGCGCTTTCGCTGGCCGCTTCGCTGCTGCGTTCGGACGTTTCTCCGATCCACAGCCGCATCGAGGAGCGCAGCATCGGCCTGCATACGGCGCTGGATGGTGCCGGGTTGCGGATAGCAGGGGGCACGGCGCTGTTTACCCTTGTCAATGACGCCAGGGCGAGCGACATTTACACATATCTCTGCCAGCATCATATTCTCGTCCGCAAGTTCGATAATGCGCCGGATTGGTTGCGTTTCGGGCTTGCTCCCGATCCGGCGGCGGACAGGCGGCTTGGCGAAGCCCTTCAGAGATCTAAGCGATGACGATCGACCAAAACCTTCTCGTGCTGCTTTTGGCGCTGCTGCTCGACCGGATCGCCGGCGATCCACAATGGCTGTGGTTGCGGGTGCCGCATCCCGTCGTCATGTTCGGCGCGGCGATCTCCTGTGCCGACCGGCAGCTCAATCCCGCAAGCCTCACGGGGTCGCAACGCCGGATGAACGGCGTCGCTGCCATCCTGGCGCTGCTTCTTTTGGCGGTGGCCGCAGGCTTCGTGTTCAACCGGTTCTTCGCGCTGTTCGGCCTTGTCGGCATCTTGCTGGAGACCGGGCTGGTGGCGATCTTCCTGGCGCAGAAAAGCCTTGCCGATCACGTCGCGGCCGTCGCCGTCGCGCTACGCGACGAGGGGCTTGCCGGCGGGCGGACCGCCGTTTCCCGCATCGTCGGGCGCGATCCCGAGACGCTGGACGAGCCTGCCGTCTGCCGCGCGGCGATCGAAAGCCTTGCCGAGAATTTCTCCGACGGCGTCGTCGCACCGGCGCTCTGGTATGCAGTCTTCGGCCTGCCGGGGCTTTTCGCCTACAAGATGCTGAACACGGCGGATTCGATGATCGGCCATAAGTCGGAAAAATACATCGACTTCGGCTGGGCGGCCGCTCGGCTCGACGATGTCGCCAACTGGCCGGCCGCGCGCCTCTCCATCCTGCTGATTGCCGCCGGAGCCTGGATCCGGCGGGGAACAAGCGCCGGCCGTGAGGCGATCCGCGTGGCGATGCGCGACGGGGCCCTGCACCGTTCGCCGAACTCCGGCAGGCCGGAGGCGGCCATGGCAGGCGCGCTGAACGTCCAGCTCGCCGGCCCGCGCATCTATGGCGGCGTCATCGTGCGTGAACCGATGATCAACGACGCCGGCCGCGACGTGGCGACCTCGGGCGACATCGAGGACGGCGTATCGGTGTTTTATGCCAGCTGCATGGTGCTCGCCGGTGTGACGTTCGGGCTTTTCTTGTGTTTTCTGTAGAGGCGGCACGGTACGACCACGCCTCGGTAGACAGCTCCCACTCAAACGTTTATGCGAAACGCCTCCTACCTCCACCAGACCGGAAGCAGAGTGATGACAGTTCAGGTTGAATTACCGTGCCCGATGTGCAAGAGCACCAAGATGAAGTTCGAGCGTCCCGAGATCCGGGAGACCGACATCATCACCTGTGCCGCCTGCGGCCATAATCTCGGCACCATGGCCTCGATCCGCGAGAAGATGAACAAGGCCTACCAGCAGCTCAATCAATTTGGGGCGAAGCGTAAGCTTCAGTAAGCCTGCGGCGCACCCGCTTGCTGCCATGCGCCGTTAGAGTTGTGATTACCATTCGGATTAAAGCAATATAATAAGTATTGCCGTAGTCTCTCTTTCGTGGGGGCGCAATTAAACTGCGCCAAGGCGATAAGAGGGTATCATGAGGCGGGTTTTGGCGGCTGCGGCCGCAAGTTTATTGCTGCAGTTTTCTCCCGTTGCCGCTCAGGCAGCAACGCTGGTCGCCAATATCAGCATCGGCAAGCAAACGATGACCGTTTCCGAGAACGGCTTCGTCAAGTACCGCTGGAAGGTTTCGACCGCGCGCAACGGCTATGTCACGCCAACCGGTTCGTGGAGCGCCAAGTGGCTGTCGCGCGATCATCGCTCGCGCAAATACGACAATGCGCCGATGCCGTACGCCGTGTTCTTCAACGGCGGTTACGCCGTTCACGCCACTTTCGACCTGAAGCGCCTGGGCCGGCCGGCCTCGCATGGCTGTGTTCGCCTGCATCCCGACAATGCCGCCCAATTCTTCTCGCTGACGCGGCAGGCCGGCCTTGCCAATACCCGCGTGGTCATTACGCGCTGATCTCGGATCAGCAAATCGACAGCTGATCCCTTTTATGCGCTGATCTCAGATCAGCGCCTGACCCGAAATCGGCAGCTGATCCCAGTTTACGCGCTGATCATCCTCTCCAGCTCATCCATGTCGGGGACGATGATACGTCGGAAGTTCTCGATGCGAATGACGCCGCTCTTGCGCAGCCTGGTCATCTGGCGGCTGACGGTTTCGATCGTCAGACCGAGGAAATCGGCGATCTCGGCGCGGGATAGTGGCAGGTCGAAGGCGGTGCTTGTGGCCGTTTGCGGTTCGGCATGGGTGGCGATGAGGTGGAGCAGGCTTGCGACCTTCTCTTCGGCGGTGCGTCGGCCGAGCGTCAGCATCCATTCGCGCGCGGCATCCAACTCCTTCAGCGCCTGATCGTGCAGGCTGCGCTGTAGTTCCGGCGTCGCCGATATCATGCGGTCGAGCAGGTTGCGCGGGAAGACGCAGATTTCGGAATCGGTCGCAGCCTCGGCCGACAGCGTGCTTTCACGCACGAATGGCCTGCCGACGAAATCGGGGGCGAATTGCAGGCCGACGATCTGCTGGCGCCCGTCCGGCATCACCTTGCAGAGCTTTACCACCCCGCGCATGATGTTCGAATAGAAGGAGCTTTCCGAGCCTTGAGCGATGATCTCGCTGCCGGCATCGACCTTGCGGCGCAGCGAGTGGCGGCCAAGCTCCCGGAGCTGGCTGCTCGACAGCGCGCCGCAGACGACGCCGTGCCGCGCCTGGCAGGAACGGCAGGCGGCGAGAGTGCCGGCGTCGGAAACCTCACTGCGTGCGACGTCCATGTCCTGATCCCTTCGAAATCCGCGTGTGCCGGGTGTGGCTGCGCATGCCGGGCATACCCTAGACGATTACGCCGCGATTGCGGGTTCGGCTATCCCGATTTCTTCCAGCGCGGCTTGATGATTATCAATTTTGGCCGGATCGCGATTTGATCCAGATCAAAGTTTGCGTGCCCTGGCTGTTATTGGAAGTGCGGCGTCGAGACGAGGCCGTCCGCGGGTTTGATTCGGACGGCTTCTTCGCCCTCGCCGGCGAGACGGGTTTTCTGCAGCAGCGTCGCCTCGCGCCCTGGGTGACGGCAAAGGCCGGCATTCCATTGCTGTTTAGGCAACACCCAGCCGGCAAATTGCCGCAACGCCGGGACGAAAGCATTGGCTTTTGAAATGGATTTGCCTATGAGGGGGTTTAAATCGTCATTTCATGAGGTACAGCGCGTGACCGCTACATTCGATAAAGTTGCCGACATTATTGCAGAAACCAGCGAGATCGACCGCGCGACGATCACGCCGGAGAGCCATACGATCGACGACCTCGGTATCGACAGCCTCGATTTCCTCGACATCGTCTTTGCGATCGACAAGGAATTCGGCATCAAGATCCCGCTCGAAAAGTGGACGCAGGAAGTCAACGAAGGCAAGGTTTCCACCGAAGAATACTTCGTGCTGAAGAACCTCTGCGCCAAGATCGACGAGCTCAAAGCAGCCAAGGCCTGAGCGATATAACAGTCTTTTTTGAACGCCCTGCCGCCGTGAATATGGCGGCCGGGCGGTTTCGTTCCTAACTAGTGCATGCCGGCCAAAAGTGCGCAGCGGTTTTGGGACAACGGCATGCATAAAACAAAGACCTAAAGTGCGAACCAGACGCGCTTTAGGCGTCACCGGCGGGCGGATCTGGCCTGTCGGGCCGGAGGATCCGAATGCTGCTGGAATATTTCCAGATGATTGACCGCGTCGAAGCGGTGGACCTGAAGAAGGGCACGCTTAAGGCGCGATCCGTCGTGCCGGCGAAGAGCCCCGTCTTCGAGGGTCATTTTCCCGGCATGCCGCTCGTTCCCGGCGTGCTGCTGATCGAGACCATGGCCCAGGCCTCCGGCATGCTGGTGCTTGCCGTCACCAATTTTGCCGCCATGCCCTTCCTGATGACGGTCGACGGCGCCAAGATGCGCACCTTCGTCGAACCGGAAGCCGTGCTCGACATCGAGGCGGTGCTCGAGCATGACGGTTCGGGTTTCGCGGTCACCAAGGCTAGAATCACCAGCGGCGGCAAGAAGGTCTGCGATGCGCAGCTGAAACTGCGCACCATGCCGTTTTCCGAGGTGCCGCTCGGCGATATCGTGAAGAAACGTGCCGGCGAGATCGGGCTTCTCGAGGCGATCGCGGCGCAGGGAGTGATTGGATGAGCAAGGCTGCAAACGACGTCGTCATCTCGGGCATCGGCATCGTCACCTGTCAGGGCGTTGGCAAGGATGCGCATATCGCGCTGCTTTCGGCCGCCAGTGCGCCCAAAGCGATCGTCGAGACCGAAAAGTTCAAGCCCTATCCGGTGCATCCGCTGCCCGAGATCGACTGGTCGCAGCAGATCGCCAAGCGCGGCGATCAACGCCAGATGGAGAACTGGCAGCGCATCGGCGTCTTCGCCGCCGGCCTTGCGCTCGACGATGCCGGTTTCAAGGACGATATCGAGGCCTGCGGCACGATGGACATGATCGTGGCGGCCGGCGGCGGCGAGCGCGACATCAATGTCGACACGCTGATCGTCGACGAGGCGCTGAAGCGCAATGACCGCGAGTTGCTGCTCAACGAGAAGCTGACGACCGAGCTGAGGCCGACGCTGTTCCTCGCCCAGCTTTCCAACCTGCTCGCCGGCAATATCTCGATCGTGCACAAGGTCACCGGCTCGTCGCGTACCTTCATGGGCGAGGAAGCAGCCGGCATATCCGCCGTCGAGACCGCCTTCTACCGCATCAAATCAGGCGAATCCTCACATGCACTTGTTGGAGGCGCCTTCGCGGCCGAACGGCCCGACATGATCCTGCTCACCGAGGCGATCGGCGCTCATGCGCGCGGCGACTGGGTGCCGCTCTGGTCGCGCAGGCCGAGCGACGGCGGCGGCATGATCACCGGTTCGGCAGGCGCCTTCCTGGTGCTGGAATCGCGCAAACACGCCGAAGCCCGCGGCGCCCATATCTATGCCGTCATCGATGCAGTCGAGGGCGACCGCGGCAATCGCAATTCCGGCAATCTCGAAGTCCGGCTGGAGCGGCTTTTGGCGCCGGCTGCCGGGCTTGCCACTGAAAGCACGGCGATCTTTTCCGGATCGACCGGCATGCACGATCTTGCCGCCCGCGAGCGGGCGGTGCTCGAGCATCAATTGCCGGACGTTGCGATCCGCGGCTTCGGCGGCGTCACCGGCCATACGATCGAGACGCAGTTTACGCTGGGTCTTGCGCTCGCCGCCCTTGCCGTCGACGGCAAGGCCAAGGTTCCGCCATTCGACGCCGCCCATGAGGCGCCGATGCGGGCAGGGGTCACCGCCGCCGTCGTGACCATGGTCGGACACCAGCGCGGCGAGGGCGTTGCCGTTCTTTCCGCAGATGCGTGAGGAGTGAGAGATATGACAGCTTCCGCTTACCAGGATCATCTCGGCCGTCCGATCGTCGCCGTAACCGGCATGGGCATCATCACTTCGCTCGGCCAGGGCCTCAGTGACAACTGGGCAGCCCTTACCTCCGGCACATCGGGCATCCACGAGATCAACCGCTTCCCGACCGAGGGCCTGTCGACGCGGATCGCCGGCACCGTCGATTTCATCGGCATTCCGGTGCCGAACGCCGTCGAGCGCTCCTATGCCTTCGCCCGCGAAACGACGATCGAGGCGCTCGCCGACGCCGGCCTTTCCGGCGATTTCAACGGCCCGCTATTCCTCGCCGCCCCGCCGATCGAGCCGGAGTGGAGTGCGCGCTTCGAGCTTGCCGACCGTTCGCCGGCTTCCGACCATCCGGGGGATGCCTATGAGCGCTTCCTGACGGCGCTGCGCCAGCGTCCGGATCCGGCCTTCCATGAGGCGGCCCTGTTCGGTGCGATTTCCGAGCGCCTTGCCGACCGGTTCGGCACCCGCGGCCTTCCCGTCACGCTGTCGACCGCCTGCGCCTCCGGCGTCACGGCGATCCAGCTCGGCATCGAGGCGATCCGCCAAGGCCGCACCGATCGCGCACTGACGGTCGCGACCGATGGATCGCTGAGTGCCGAAGCGCTGATCCGCTTCTCGTTGCTGTCAGCTCTTTCGACACAGAACGATCCGCCGACCAAGGCTTCCAAGCCGTTCAGCAAGGATCGCGACGGCTTCGTCATCGCCGAAGGCGCGGCGACGCTGGTGCTGGAATCGCTGGAATCAGCGGTCGCCCGCGGCGCCAAGGTGCTCGGCATCATGAAGGGCGCCGGCGACAAGGCCGACAGCTTCCACCGCACCCGGTCGTCGCCCGATGGCGGCCCGGCAATCGCGACGATCCGCGCGGCCCTAGCCGATGCCGGCATCGACGAGAGCGGCATCGGCTACATCAATGCGCACGGCACCTCGACGCCGGAGAACGACAAGATGGAGTATGGCGCGATGTCGGCCGTGTTCGGCGATCGGCTCGTCGGCATTCCGGTGTCGTCCAACAAGTCGATGATCGGCCATACGCTGACGGCGGCGGGCGCCGTCGAGGCGGTGTTCTCGCTGCAGACGATGCTGACCGGAACGCTGCCGCCGACGATCAATTACAACAACCCCGATCCGTCGATTGTTCTCGATGTCGTGCCGAACAAGAAGCGGGAAGCCCAGGTTTCAGCCGTGCTTTCCAACTCGTTCGGCTTCGGCGGGCAGAATGCCAGCCTTGTCATGGCGCTCGAACCGGCTTAAGCGGTTCGCGACAATTTCAAAACAAGAAGACCGTCTTGAAGGCGAGGGATTTTGCCATGCGCGCTTTGCAACTGATCGATGACCGCAAGCTTGAGATCACCGACCTGCCGGAGCCGGACGCTCCTGGTGCCGGCGAGGTGACGCTGCGCGTCAAGGCGGTGGCGCTCAACCATATCGACGTCTGGGGCTGGCGCGGTATGGCATTCGCCAAGCGCAAGATGCCGCTGGTCATCGGTGCGGAAGCCTCCGGCGTGGTGGAATCGATCGGGCCGGGCGTCGCCAACGTGCTGCCGGGCCAGCTCGTCTCCATCTACGGCGCGCGCACCTGCGGCCTCTGCCGCCCCTGCCGCGAAGGCCGCGACAATCTCTGCGAACATGTCTCGGGCGTGCACGGCTTCCATCTCGACGGCTTTGCGCAGGAGAAGGTCAACCTGCCGGCGCGCCTGCTGGTGCCGGCTCCTCCCGGCGTCGACGCGATCGGCGCGGCGCTTGCTCCGGTCACTTTCGGCACGGTCGAGCACATGCTGTTCGACAATGCCAAGCTTGAGCCGGGCGAGACGATCCTCGTCCATGCCGGCGGCTCCGGCATCGGCACGGCGGCGATCCAGCTTGCCAAGAAGATCGGCTGCACCGTCATCACCACGGTTGGTTCGGACGACAAGATCGAGAGGGCCAAGGCGCTCGGCGCCGATCACGTTATCAACTACCGCACCGACCGTTTCGAAGGCGTGGTGCGCAAGCTCACCAAGAAGAAGGGCGTCGACGTCGTTTTCGAACATGTCGGCAAGGATACCTGGGCAGGCTCGATGCTCTGCATGAAGCGCGGCGGGCGCCTCGTCACCTGCGGCTCTACCTCGGGTGTTTCCACTGAGATGAACCTGATGATGCTGTTCCAGCAGCAGCTGAAGCTGTTTGGCTCCTTCGGTTGCCGCATGGAGAACATGGCGAATGCGATGCAGAAGATGGGCCGGGGGCTCGTCCATCCCGTCATCGATACCGAGGTCAGCTTCAGCGATATCGACCGGGCGCTGGAGCGGATGGAATCGCGCCAGATCTTCGGCAAGATCATCCTGAAGATGGATTGACCGCGTGAAGCTGTTCATCACCCGGATCGTTCTGGCGCTCAGGAATTTCCAGCAATGGCTGGTGGCTCAGCTGATGTTCGGCTTCATGAATTTCCTGAAGCTGTTTCCGGCCGATGGCGCGATCCGCTTTGCCGACAGGATGATGCGACGCCTCGGCCGGCTGACCAGCCGCCACAGACTGATGCTGACCAATCTGCGCAACGCTTTTCCCGAGAAGAGCGAGGCCGAGATCGAGGAGATCGCGCTCGCCAGCTGGGGCAATATGGGCCGGCTTGCGGCCGAATACGTCTTCCTCGATCAGCTGTTCGACTATGATCCTGAAAAGTCGGAGCCGGGCAGGGTGGAGGTGTCGGGCGTCCCGATTTTTCTCGACCTGCGCGACAATCCGCGCCCCTTCATCGTCTTTACGGGCCATACCGCCAATTTTGAGCTGCTGCCGGTGGCGGGTGCCGCCTTCGGGCTCACCGTCACCGTGCTCTTTCGGCCGCCGAATAATCCTTATGTCGCCAAGAAGGTGTTCGACTTCCGGAGCGCCCGCATGGGCAAGCTGGTGCCCTCGCACGCAGGCTCGTCTTTCGCGCTCGCCCGTCAGCTGGAAGCAGGCCAGGGCGTGGGCGTGCTGGTGGACCAGAAATTCCGCAAGGGGCTGAAGGGCACCTTCTTCGGGCGCGACGTCAAGACCAATCCGCTGCTGCCGAAGCTGGTGCGCCAGTTCGACTGCGAAGTCTATCCGGCGCGCTGCATCCGGCTGCCCGGAAATCGCTACCGGCTGGAAATCGAGCCGCGGCTGGATATGCCGCGCGATGCCAAGGGCAACCTCGACCTGCCGGCCGCCGCCCAGCTGCTCAACGACAAGGTGGAAAGCTGGGTGCGGGAATATCCGGAACAGTGGCTCTGGTATCACGACCGCTGGCAGATCAAGCAGACGCTCGCGCCTTAGAATAGGATGCTCCAGAATAATAGTTGGAGCATGATGTCGCCCGAAAACCGCTGACACTTTTCGGCATCATACTCTAAAAAAGGTCCACCCCCATTTATCAGCGGTGAAAAGCGGCAGGTGCTCTCGGATTGAATCTGAGGGCACTTCATGTTACCCGTCACCACCAAGACGCGAATAATGTCTACCGGAAGGCGCATTTTTGGGAAATGCAGCCATGTGAGGTTTCGGACTCGTCTCTTGGGACAATGGGAGTGGAGGCGTCTTGCTGGAGCTTTTTCGAGCTTTTTCCTTGCGTTGCGTGCAAATCGAGGAAGCCATACGCCTGGGCGACGATCAACGTGTCACGGCGCTCGACCGCCATGTCGAGCCGCTGGTCGAGGCAATCCTCGCCTACCGGGCAGTCAATCTGCTCGAAGTCTACATGCAGCTACAGTTTGTGAGCCATCTGATCAGCCAGGATGCCGACGACAGCGCCAGCGTCACGGAGCACACGTCGGTGCTTTCCTACCTGCTCGACCGCTATTTCGGGGCACATGGGCCGGACTGGCGCGTGCCTTCGCCGCAGGATGTGCGCATCGAGCCGCCGCCAGCCTATGTGCCTGATACCGACAATGGCCAGTTCCTCAACGCGGTAATCCTGGAAAGCCTGCCGGATCGCGTGGCGGTGCTGACAAGGGACTATCGCTACCTCTATTCCAATCCAGCCAACAGCGCCCATCTCAACAGGAAGCCGATGGAGCTCATCGGCCGTCACCTTTCCGAATTCATCGGCGAGGAGCGGTTTGCCGAATGCGCCAAGCATAAGCTCGACGCCTGTTTTGCCGGCGAACAGATCGACTATTCCTATGAGCGCTCGGCGGGCAGCGGCAAATCGCGGCAGGTGCGCTGTCGCATGTCGCCGCTGCGCGATGCGGGCGGTACGGTGATCGGCGCCCTGCTCGTCATGGAAGATCTCGATCGGCTGTCGCAGACTGCCTGATCTAGGTCGGCAGCCTTAGGCAGCCTGACCAACTCGGCTGCCTCGGGCAGTCTGGCTAAGCAGCCGCCCAGACGGCGAGCTCGTAACCATCGCGGTCGAGGAAGTGGAAGCGACGGCCGCCGGGAAAATCGGTGATCGGCCGGCAGATCGTGCCGCCGGCTCTTTCGACTGAGGTCAGCACTTCTTCCAGATCACTGGCATAGACGACGACGAGCGGGCCGCCGCCCGGCCGCACCGGTCCGAAATCGGAAAAGCCGCCCTTCAACCGGCCATCGTCGAATTCGCAATAATTGGGGCCGTAATCGGTGAAGCGCCAGCCGAAGGCCGAGCCGTAAAAGGCTTTGGCGGCGGCGATGTCGGCGACGTTGAATTCGACATAGTCGATGCGGCGGTCGTGGTTTTCTGTCTTCTCGGCCATCTATCTCTCCATCAGGGCTTTCAGCATGGCGAGATCCTTCTCGACATGGGCGGCATCGGCGGAAAACTGTGTGTCGGTCATGCCGGGTAGGCGCAGCAGCGTGAACATGACCTCGCAGCCATCGCCGTTCGGCACGATGCGCAGAGCATTATAAACCCTGAGGCCGGATTCGATCGTCACCGTATGGTCGATCACGCCGAATTCATTGGCAGGAACGAAACTCACCTTGACGCTGCCGAGAGCGCCGTGGGCGATCCAGTCGGCGCCGTGAGTCTCTAAGCCGGTCGCAAGGCCGGAGGCCCAGAGCGGCATGTTCTCTGGCTTGCCGGCGAAGTCATAGACGTCGCGCCAGTCGCGCTCTATCGACAGGTGTAGGATTTTCGCGGGCATTGTCGACATGGCTTGCAGGTCCCTGGCATTTGGTTTCGTCAGAATAACAGACCGGCCAGCAGCGTCTTGAACAAAACGGTCAATCGGCTCTTTGCCGTATGCTGAGCTGGCCGAGAATGACGGCAGGTGTCAGCGTCGAGAGCTCGCCGACCTCGCGTGTCATGTGGGGCTGGTCGGCAAAGCCCGCTTCGAGCGCAAGGCGGGCAAGCGGCATAGCGCCCGACCTGCGGCAGAGGTCGAGGAAACGCTGGAACCGGCGAATCCGTTCCAGCGTCTTTGCGCCGTAGCCGAAATGGTGGTGGCAGCGGCGGCGCAGCTGCCTTTCACTCATGCCGAGGCGGTCGAGCAGGCCGGACACCGGGCGAGCATTGTCGGCGGCGGCGAAGATCATGGCGGCGTCGCGGGCTGGCTCCTCCTCATCGCGCGCGGTCTCTTCGAGCAGGCGGCTAAACAGCGCCGTGGCGGCCGGGGGGTCGAGACAATCCGCAAGCCGCGCTTCGAATTCGGCGGTGTCCTTTCGGCCGATGTCAGCAAGGGGCACCGAGCACCCGACCAGTGCCGAGAGCGGCGTTTTCAGCCAGGGTGCTGCGGCGCCGGGCGCAAAACGTGCGCCGATGACAGTCGCGCCCGGCCGGATGACGGGAAAGGCCGCTGTCCGGTCAGGGCCGGCGACGACCAGCCGGCCGTCGATCCAGAGCAGGTCGCAATAGCCGTCCGGCACGATCGCCACCATTGCCGGCGGTCCGTCATGCAGCGCATGCGACCAGAGGCGGCTGAAATGGCGTCGCAGCGCCGGCGGCGGCATAGCCTCGCGGTACTGGCCGGCGCGGGCCGCCAGGAGAGCCGTATCTTTTCGTCTTCCCGATGACAATGTGATATCTCCCGATGCCCTGATGATAACATGAGATAGGGCATTGCGGGCAGGGCGCACGAAAAACTCAGGGCTTCCGGACTGGGCGCCAGCCGGCGGGTTGTCGGACAAGCGGCGATATTGCAAGCTTCATTTCATTGGCTTTTGCGAACCGATTAGACCCTTGCGAGACTTGCCGTTTGACCGAGACAGTGCCACAACACCGGTCCAAATGACACATCGGAGGTTTGTCGTGGAAAAGGCAGAAATCGGACTGATCGGCCTTGCGGTCATGGGCTCCAACCTGGCGCTCAACATCGCGGAGAAAGGCAATAAAATCGCGGTCTTCAACCGCACGCCGGAGAAAACCGACGAATTCTACGAAAGCGCCGGCGATCTGAAGAAGCAGATCATTCCTTGCAAGACCATCGAGGAATTCGTCGATGCGATCCGGCCGCCGCGCCCGATCATCATCATGATCAAGGCGGGCGAGCCCGTCGACCAGCAGATGGAGCTGCTGCGCCCGCATCTCTCCAAGGGCGACATCATGATCGATGCCGGCAACGCCAATTTCCGCGACACCGTCGCCCGCTTCGATCGGCTGAAGAATACCGATCTGACCTTCATCGGCATGGGTGTTTCCGGCGGCGAAGAAGGTGCGCGCCACGGCCCGTCGATCATGGTCGGCGGCACTGAAGAGTCCTGGAAGCGCGTCGAGAAGGTGCTGACCTCGATTGCCGCCCGTTACAATGACGAGCCCTGCGTCGCCTGGCTCGGCAATGACGGCGCCGGCCATTTCGTCAAGACCATCCACAACGGCATCGAATATGCCGACATGCAGATGATCGCCGAAATCTACGGCATCCTGCGCGACGGCCTCGGCAAGAGTGCCTCCGAAATCTCCGGCATCTTCGGCGAATGGAACAAGGGCCGGCTGAACTCCTACCTGATCGAAATCTCCGAGAAGGTGCTTGCCGCAACCGATCCGGTTTCCGGCGGGCCGATGGTCGATATGATCCTCGACAAGGCCGGCCAGAAGGGTACCGGCAAGTGGTCGGCGATCGAGGCGCAGAACATGGGCATTCCGGCAACGGCGATCGAAGCCGCGGTCGCCGCCCGCAGCCTCTCCTCGATGAAATCGCAGCGCGAAGCCGCCGAAAAGATCTTCGGGACGCAGGCCGTGTCCTTCCCGATCGCTTACGGCCCCGAGCTCAACAAGGATCTCGAACTGGCGCTGTTTGCCGCCAAGATCGGCGCCTATGCGCAGGGCTTCGCGGTGATGGCGGAAGCGTCGCGCGAGTTCAACTGGTCACTGCCGATGCCGACGATTGCCAGGATCTGGCGTGCCGGCTGCATCATCCGCTCGCAGTTCCTCGACGAGATCACCTCGGCCTTTACCAAGGCGCCTGATGCTGCAAACCTCATCGTCACGCCAGCCTTCTCCGACATGGTCAAGGAATCGGTCCCGGCGCTGCGCCGTGTCGTCGGTGCCGCGATTGCCGCCGGCCTGCCGGTGCCGGCGCTGACCTCGGCGCTGACCTATTTCGACGCCTATCGCCAGGGCAGGGGAACGGCAAACCTCATCCAGGCACAGCGCGACTTCTTCGGCGCCCACGGCTTCGACCGCCTTGATGGTAGGGATTTCCACCACGGCCCCTGGGGCAGCGGTGCCTCGACCTTCTGAGGTTTTCCGATTTTTCAAGGAGAGGCCCGGCCACAGTGCCGGGCCTTTTGCTGAGATGCTGCGGCCGAGAACCCGGAGATCTAAGTGACGAGCATTCGGATAGCCGCCGCGCAGACGCCGGAATTTCGGGAGAATGTCGGAGCGGCCTTGGATTATGCGGTTAGGGTCGCGGCGCTCGCCGAGGCTGATGGCGTGGTCCTGCTGGTCTTTCCAGAAGGTTTTCTGCAGGGCTACCTGACCGATGAACGATCGGCGCGGCGTGTTGCCTTCGATCTCGCATCGGCCGAGTTCGCGGCGGTCCTGGATCGGTTGCCGAAGTCGGGACCGGTGCTGGTCATGGGGCTGATCGAGATCGATGACGGGCGATTGTTCAACACCGCCGTCGTCGTCGAGCGCGGCGTTCTCCTCGGCCGCTACCGGAAGGCCCACCTGTTGCGTGGCGAACGGGCTTTCGAGGCAGGAAAAGACAGTCCGCTCTTTGCGATCGGTGCCCTACGCTACGGGATCAACATCTGCTACGACACCAATTTTCCGGAAGCGGCCGCAAAGGTCGCCGCGTCTGGCGCGTCGCTGATCCTATGCCTGTCCAACAACATGATGCCACGGGAAAAGGCGGAAATATTCAAGCCGCTGCATAATGCCGTTCGAGGTGAAAGATGCCGCGAGACAGGCTTGTGGCTGATATCGTCCGACGTGACGGGCGAGCACGACGGGCGCATCGCCTGGGGGCCGACGGCGGTGCTGAACCAGGAAGGGCAGGTCGTGGCGCAACTGCCGCTGGAGGAGCCCGGCTTGCTGGTCTTCGACTTTCCCTGTGATGGACAAGATGCAGGTGCTCGACTCAAATGACGAGCACTGCGAAATCCGGGAATGTGCCCGAAAGTTGGATGGGGACAGTATCCCCATCCACTTCTCATGGCTGGCTTAGATCGGTTGGCCAACGTCAATACGGTTGCCGTCGGGGTCTTCAAACACGAAGGCCCGCAATCCGTAGTCCTTGTCCTGAAGGCTCTTGATGATTCTCAGCCCATATTGCTGGCAAACCGTGTGCAGGGCATCGACATTGTCGACCATCAGGTGGGCAACATTGAAGTCTGCAGCCTTGTGGTTCGGCTGCAAGGTGAGATGCACTTCACCCTGATCGCGCTTCAGGATCATGAAGCCGACAGGATTGCCGTTCTCGAATGTTTTCTTGAAGCCGAGGATATTGGCGTAAAAATCATAGGCCTTGGTCATGTCCTTGACCGGCAGCATGGCGGCAATTCGTCCGAAACGAACACCGTGATCGGCGATATCATTCATCGCAGAACCTCTGATTGCGAAGACGCAAACCACCTTCCGGACGGTGCCGACAGAGATGGTACGCTCCGATGTTTCGATCAGCAGGACGGTGCCCACGAGCTTAGGTCTATAGCCTCGGAATCCTCTTCGGAAGAGGGGGTAGCGGAATCTCCGCGAGATTTTCGTGGGATCTGCGACACTTCGTTTCAATGGGATAAGACATTGTTTGTACGGGCAGCCCTGACGACAACGCGCTTGAGGAATTGACAGAGATGCTTATCCGAGACGAAACGCCTGATGATATCGATGCGATTCATGATCTGACCTCGACCGCCTTCAAGCCGATGCCCTACAGCGACGGTACGGAAGCGGAAATTGTCCGAAGACTTCGTGCGGCGGGCGATCTCAAGATATCGCTGGTGGCCGAGCAGGGCGGCGAGATTCTCGGGCATGTGGCGTTTTCGCCGGTGACGATCAACGGCGCGCATGACGGCTGGTTCGGGCTGGGGCCGATATCGGTCAAGCCGGAGAGACAGCGGCAGGGCATCGGCAAGGCGATGATTGCACGGGGTCTCGAATTGTTGAACGAGATGGGCGCCAGCGGATGCGCCCTGATCGGCAATCCCGAGATCTACAGCCGTGTCGGTTTCAGCAGCGATGGACAACTGGAGTATCTCGACCTCGATACGCGGCTCGTGCAGAGGATTGTTTTTCGCGGATCTCCGCCAAGCGGGACGTTGCAATTCGCCTCGGCATTTGAAAGCTAGAATATTTCGTTCAACGGCCGAAACTCCAAACCCAACCTGACAGAGAAGGCGACTTGTCCGAAGCGGGCGCGATAACCATTCGAACCGAGCGTCTCAGGCTCCGCATGCCTGACATCGCGATTTCGCCGCCTATGCGCAGATCATGGCGTCGCCGCGATCGATCGGAATGGGTGGTCCGTTCGATCTGCGCGCGGCGTGGGGGATGTTCTGTCACGACGTCGCTCTGTGGCAGCTTTTCGGGCATGGAGCGCTGACGATCGAGCTTGGCGAAACCGGCGAATGCGTCGGTCAGGTGGGGATCAATCACGGACCGCTCTTTCCCGAAAAGGAATTGGGCTGGTTCGTCTACGAGGAATACGAGGGCAGAGGCTATGCGACCGAAGCGGCCTTGGCGCTGCGCAACTGGGCCTTCGCGACGCTCAAGCTGCCGTCGCTGGTCAGCTATATTGCTCCCGGCAATGCTGCATCCGCTGCCGTTGCCGAACGGCTGGGCGCACGCCTCGATCCTGCTGCACCCAGAGATGACCCTAAGGATCTGGTTTATCGTCACTTCGCTTCCTGAACGGAGAACATGGTCCTGGGTACACTGCGACTGGTTGCAGACGTCTCAGTCCCTACATGTTGATCGGTTAGGGAATCGGGCTCTGCAAGAGATGGGGATATCGGATGACAGGCGAGAAGCGGGAACACTGGGACGAGGTCTATCGGACGAAATCTGCCGACAGCGTCAGCTGGTATCAGCCGACGCCCGGGCCTTCCTTGCAGGCGCTTGACGCGCTGCAACTGCCGGCCACGGCCTCGCTGATCGATGTAGGCGGCGGCGCATCGAGCCTTGTCGACCGTCTTGTCGAGCGCGGGTGGTCCGACCTCACCGTCCTCGACATAGCCGCGCCGGCGCTCGAAGTCGCCAAGGCGCGGCTGCGGGATGAAGCCGCCCGCATCGCCTGGGTGGTTGCCGACGTCACGTCATGGCAGCCCGACCGCCATTACGATGTGTGGCACGACCGCGCCGTCTTTCACTTCCTCACCGAGCCAGAGCAGCGGCTGGCCTATCGTCGAGCACTCGAAACCGGCACGGCGCCGGGCAGCGTCGTGATCATCGCGACCTTCGCGCCGGACGGGCCGGAACGGTGCAGCGGCTTGCCTGTCCAGCGTTACGACGCGGTGGCGCTTGCGACCGAATTCTCGTCCACCTTCGCGCTTCAGCATGACTGGCGGGAGGAACACACGACACCGGGTGGCGGCCGGCAGTCGTTCCAGTGGTGCGTTTTTCGGACGCGCTGAGCCCCTTCGAGAAGGCGGCCGAGAGAGACCCTAACGATCTCGTCTACTGCTGCCTCGTTTCCGGAGAGAGGCAGTCGAGGATGAAATCCGCCCGGTCGGCGACCACGATTTTCGGCAGCGTGACGACGTCGTAGCCGAGCGTCGGATAGACGGCGGCAAGTCGATCATATTCGGCGACCGCCTCGTCGAAGCCATGGCGCCGCTCGGGGTCGGTCGTGTAGATTTCGGGCCATGGCGGCGTGAGAAAAACCCTCTGGTGATAGCGGTGGGCGGCGCTCAATTTCTCCAGGACCTGTTCTCCGGTCAGGTGCTGCAGCGCTGCCGCCGCATCGATCAGCCCACGATCGAAAAACGTCCAGCCGGACTGCTCACGCGCCGCCGTGTGGTCGGCCATCGCCATCTCGATTGCGCGGCGAGCAAAGGCCGCCATGTCGACCCAGGGCAGGGCTGCGCCGTCGCCCTCGAGTTCCTGTTTGACGATCCGCCGGCCGGGTTCTTCGACGATGGAATGACCGCGGGCGGCAAGTTCTGCAAGCAGTGTCGATTTTCCGCCGCCGGAACATCCCGAAATCAAGACCAGCCTGTTCATGATCAAGCTCCCGTCTCAGGCGGCCCGTCGGCTCCGCGCCAGGCCGTGATCCACCAGGCGGTCGATGATTTCGGCGTAGGTGACGCCGCTTGCCGCCATCGCCTTGGAATACATGCTGATATCGGTAAAGCCGGGGATGGTGTTGATTTCATTGACGAGGAACTGCATGTCATCCGTCAGGAAGAAGTCAATGCGGGCCATGCCATCGCAGCCGACGGCTCTGAAGGCTTTTGAGGCCACGTCGCGCATGGCGGTCTCGATCTCCTGCGGCAGTTCGGCCGGCACTTTCAGCACAGCACCTTTCTCGTCGATATATTTGGCATCGTAACTATAGAAGCCGTGGCTTTCGGCCGGCACGATCTCGCCCGGCCGAGAGACGAAGAGTTCTCCTGCCGTATCTTCCAAGACGCTGAATTCGATCTCACGGCCGCGCACGAACTCCTCGGCGAGCAGCGTGCGATCGTGGCGGAAGGCCTCAGTAAGGGCGGGCGCGAATTCCTGGCTGGCATGGACCTTGGCGACGCCGACCGACGATCCCTGGCGCGCAGGCTTGATGAAGAGCGGCAGGCCGAGCTCACCTTCCAAGGCTGCCAGTGAAGGGGCGGCACCCTCATGGATCGTCACCGCGCGCGCCACCGGCAGGCCCGCTGCCCTCAGCAGGCGTTTGGCGATGTCCTTGTCGAGCGCTGCGGCCGAACCGAGGATGCCGCAACCGGCGAGTGGGACGCGGGCCACCTCCGTAGCGCCCTGCACCGATCCGTCCTCGCCATGCGGGCCGTGCAGCACGGGAAACAGGATGTCGATCCTCGCCAGCTCATGCGGCGCGCCATGAGCCGGCATCGCCAGCATCCGGCCGTGCCCACCCGGCACCAGGCAGATTTCCGTGCCCGATGAAGGCGTCGCCAGTATACCGTCCTCGAAATTGCTCAGCAGCCATTGCCCCTCGCGCGTGATGAAGACAGGGACGGCGTCGTATTTCTCGGGCTTGAGTGCACCCATGACATTGGTTGCCGAGAGCACGGAAACCTCATGCTCGGCCGAGCGGCCGCCGAAGAGCACGGCAATGCGCAGCCTGTTTGGGGATGGGGTCATGAAAGGCTCCGAAACGATCTGGTGTTGAAAAAGGTCAGGCGTCGACCGATATGCCGCGATTGGCGAAGAAACGGTCGAAAATGGCGAGCGGCAGTGTGACATCGGCCTGGCTCGCTTCGTCATGACCGGACGGGTTGTGAAAGCGGATTGTCGCGTCGCTGGCTGCCGTCACCAGCACCAGATGTCCGCCTTTCGACGGCGGCTCGCGCTCCGGCCAGCGGATGCCCGAGTTCACCGAGGCGATGAAAAACCGGCGCTTCGACAGAAGCTCGGGAATGGCCGATGTCTCGACGCCGGTGATCGTCTCCGCGCTAAGCCCGAAACGGTCGGCGGCGAATCGGACGAAGGGTGCGTAGATCAGTCCTTTGATCGTTGCATCGATCTCGTTGACGACATAACCGCCATAGGCGGTGCAGGCGCGGGCAAGCTCGAGGGTCGGATGGATTTCGCCACGCGCGGCAAGGATCATCTTCAGGCAGGCCATGCCGCAGACATTGACCGCCCAGCGCGCATACTCCTCGATCGTCGCGGCTCCCGAATGGCGCCAGAGCGAATCGCTGAGCAGAGCCTGAGATCCCTCGGCAAGCACCGGCAGCGTCATGCCCGGTGTTTCCCATTGGCTGAAATAGGGCACGCCGCTCTGCTGCATCCTGTCGATATCCCCCGTGACTCGTCTCATGAGATGGCGGGCAATCTTGGCTTTTTTCGAACCGATGCACGCTGACGAATCCGACGGTAGGGTGCGTTTTTCCGTAGGTCTACTTAATTAAAATAAGGATATAGATTAGAAATTGTGGTCGATTGATCAGCCGAGGGAGCCAAGTTTGGACTTTTTCAGATTACGCACGCTTCGCGAGCTCTCGCGCCGCGAGACGATGGCGGCGGTCGCCGACGCGCTCGGAATTTCCTCATCCGCCGTTTCCCAGCAGATCGCCCAACTGGAGGACGAAGTCGGCATTGCGCTCGTCGAGCGGCGTGGGCGAGGGGTGACGCTGACACCGGCCGGCCGGCGGCTCGTCCTGCATGCCGACCGGATCTTCGGCATCGTCGAGGAAGCCAAAACCGATATTGCCGAGCTGCAGAACATCGTCGCCGGCGACCTCCGGATCGCCGCCCAACCCTCGGCGGCGTCGTCCTTCATCCCCGCCGCGATGCGTCAACTGGCGATCGACCATCCGCATCTCAACATCGTCATGACGACGATGGGGCCTGCCGAAGGCGTAGCAGCGCTCCGGGCCTGGCAGGCCGATATCGTCATTGCCGACGACATATCGTTCGATCCGCATACGCTGGAGGACACGGCCGACGCGCTGTTTCTCTGCCGCGACCAGCTTTTCGTGCTTCTGCCTGCTGGCCACAGGCTGGAGAGCGAGCCCGTCATAGAACTCGCACAGCTGAGAGATGATCATTGGGCGCTCGACGTCGCCTCCAGCGCCTATTCCATGGCCATCCGCCAGGCCTGCCGCGACATCGGTTTCGAGCCCGTCATCAACGGCTTCAGCGACAGCTTCGAAGTGGTGTTCGCACTGGTGGAAGCCGAATGCTCGATCTCGGTGATGCCCGGACTGTCGCTTCGAGATTTTGGCGAACGCCTGACCGTCAAGCCGCTGGCGCCATCCACCTACCGCGGCATCCATGCGATTACCCGGCGCGGCGAGGCGCGCAACCCGAAGATCGCCGCGGTGCTGGATCAACTGAGGAGGAGCGCCCCAAGGCGCGAGGAGGCTTGCATTTAACGCATCAGGCAGTTTCCTTCGCAGATGGTGTCTGTACTTCCGCCGCGGTTCTGATCCAGCCTTTGGTCATCACGCTCCACGGCTTTTAAAGAATCCCGATCTCTCCATGCTTGGAGGGGCGGAGTGCGTTTTTCAATGTGAGCGGATTTCTCCGCGAGATCGAGCCAATCACTGGCCCTGGCCGCCGCGACCAAGGACGCTCGCGTTCAAGACGCTCTTCACTGCTGAGGCGACCCGCTCTGACCTGCGGCGATGACGGGGCAGGTGACCATGCTCAGCAATTGACGGAGCAACAAGTCGACTATGTGAATCGACCAACCGTGCTTCATACTTCTCAGCCAAGCCAAGGCTTGTCGAGGATCTCATGCGAGCCATAGGCGGATGTCGCCGATTACGCGACCCACATTATCTTGCCTCCAAGCAGTTCAAAAAAGTTCGCTGACAGCGAATAATATTCTTGATTTCGAAGACCGAGGGGTGTGCGAAAGCTCTTCTCTCTCCGAGGACCTTCAAGTTCTTGGTCTTGATTGGGCGTACTCTCACCTTCTTGGTGTGGGTGTATAACGTCATCATGGGACACTTGAGGGAGTAGCCGCCGCCCTGCTTTGTATTCTGTAAGGAGGTATAGTGATGTTAAACGAAGCGCTTCGGCTAATACGTGTCTTCCATGACATGAAGCAGAACGAGGCTGCGGAGAAACTGGGCATTTCGAAGTCATATCTATCAGAAATTGAACGGCACCACAAAGAACCCTCGCTCGATCTTTTAAAGAAGTACGAGTCCACGTTCGGTATACCTATGTCGTCGATCATGTTCTTTGCGGAAAACATCGGGCAATCTCCGTCTAAAGCGAAGGCAAAAGCTTTCGCAGCGTCGAAGATCATCAATTTAATGCAGTTTATAGAGCAACGTTCAGGTCGTATCGATGTCAGCGATTAGGAAAAGCTACCCGATGAATCAGTCTCCGCTTTTTAAATTGCGGAGCAAAGGGCGGCTGGCTTCTCTTCTGGGGATGTCGGAAAAAGAATTGCTGGAACTAGCCACTCTCGCGGACTCGCTTTACTCAATGTTTGAAATTCCGAAGAAAAATGGCGGCGTACGAGGAGTTGAGAATCCGAGGCGGCAACTCAAATTGGTCCAAGCAACTGTCGCACGACTTCTCGGTCGGATTCAGCCACCTGACTATTTATTCTGCCCGGTCAAAGGCCGTTGTTACGTGACGAATGCCGCGCAGCATCGAGGCCAAAGGGTCATCCGATGCCTCGATATCAAAAAATATTTTCCAAGCACGCCCTCCAGGAAGGTATTCTATTTCTTTCATAAGGTAATGCAGTGCGAGAAGGACATTGCGGCTACGTTGGCTAGCTTGGCTTGTCACAAGGGGCATCTACCTACGGGAAGCCCTCTAAGCCCCATTATGGCGCACTACGCACATTATGACCTTTGGCAGGCGGTAGCGACACAATGCAGGGAGCATGGTTATCGGCTGACCGTATACATTGACGACGTTACGATCTCGGGCCAATCCGTGTCCCGCGACGTCATGTGGGCCATCAAGCGTGCTATCCACGGAGCTGGCCTGAAATATCATAAAGAGAAGCATTTTGTAGATCGCCCGGCAGAGGTGACAGGGGTCATCATCAGTGGAGACTCGTTGAAGGTGCCGAATCGTCAGTTGAAGAAACTCAACGAAGCGAGAGCGGCCCTGCGGCATCCCGATGCTAGCGTGCTTGACCCAAAGTTGCGCGAACGCATGCTGGGCCTACAGGGTCAGGTTGCTCAGGTGGCGGCAATCCGGGCGCGCATTGGGCGTGAGCTTGTTTAAACACTGGCATTCAGCTTGGAACGGCGGGGACAATCAACATTGTATGTGTGGTATGTCCTCGATGGCGGTTTACGGGTGCTGGTAGGCATTAGATTTACGCAGTGATCCGCTGTGACAGGCTCGGTCTCCTGCTATCGTTGACAAGATTTGCCGGCAATATTGGAAAGCTTTCGATCCCCCATGGGGACAAGCCAAGCTCGCCATCGCCGCACTGGTTCCGTCCTCGCAGCCCTACCTGCCACTCTCCGGCCAAGTCGGCTGACTGACGCTCTGCAGCAGTTCCGGTTCGACGCCGTCGATGCGGGCGATGACGGCTTTGGCCATTTCGCGGCCGGCGTGCCGGACGTCCTCCTGGGCGGTGATGATCTCGGGGCGAATCCAGTTCAGGATCGGTACCGATTGTTTGGAGACCATATCGAGGTCTCGGCCGAGCGCCTTGCCGGCGGCTTCGATGCCGGCATTGACGGCGATTGCAGCACTGCCCGCTGAACAGACGATGCCGTCAGGTGCGTTGGCCGAGCGCATCATCACCTCGACGACGTCGCGGATGTCGGCGAGCGGGGCATCGGTGTTGATGCGCAGCGGCACTTCCTCGGCGCCGTAATCATGCAGGCCGGTCTGGAAGCCGATGCGGATGTGGGCGTAGTAAGTGAGCTTGCTCGGCGGCTGCAGCAGGGCGATGCGGCGCCGGCCGCGCTTGACCAGCTTTTCCACCGCCTTATGGGCGAAGGCCTCGTTGTCGAAATCGTGGAAGGGATGCGTGAGACCCGCATCGGTGCGCCCATGCGTGGCAAAGGGCATGCCGCGCTCGCTCAGCAGCCTTACGCGCGGATCGTCCGGCTCGATGCGTGAGATGATGACGCCGTCGGCCGAGCCGGTATCAAGGATATAGCGCACCGGCAGCATCGGGTCCTTGCTGTGCGAATGCGGCGTGATGACGATATGATAGGGCGTGCCGGATAGCACCTCGGAGATGCCGAAGACCATCTGGCTCGAGAAGCCCATGATCTCCTCGTCGATGCTGAGGACGAGGGCGATGACGTTGGTCTTACCGGTACGGAGGCGCACACCCGCCCTGTTCGGCTGGTAGCCGAGCTGGCGGGCGACCATGCGCACGCGCTCCTTGGTTTCGGCCCCGATATCCGGCGCATCCTTCAGCGCGCGCGACACCGTCGTCACGCCAAGGCCCGTCATGAAGGCGATCGTCTTCAACGTCGGGCGCTCGCGCGCTGCCGGCGTCGATGCCGCGTTCCCGAAATTTCCCTTGTTTTCCATCCCTTTAGGCCGTCCTGCGCGAATTGGTGTCGCTTATAGAGGCTTTTCCCAGCGTCGTAAGCCCGCCGCATGCCAAAATCGCACCTCCCTGAAGAATGCAATCTGTAACGATACAGTAGAAATGTCGAGTGCTTTTTGTTGTGTGCATTGCAACATTGTACGTATAGGTTGAATCGGCAATCCGTGCTCTGTTTTATTGCGATTGCGAAGAGACTGAATTGGAAGGCTAAATTTCTTGTGTAAAATTATTATGCAAATTCAAATTGATAAATAGGCAACGCATGTGCGAGAACGCCCGGCCTAGTATCGTTTCAAGGGGATGCAGTGCTCCTGATCTAAACAGGCAGAAGTAGCAATTCCGGTTATCACGGAAAAATTTGCCTGCGGGCAGTTGCGTGGAGAAATCGATTGATCTAAGTTTTTCCGGCAACGTTTCAGTGAGGGAGGAGAACTCATGAAAATCCGTATAATGGCGGCCATGCTTGCCGCTTCGGTCGCGCTTCCGTTCAGCGCCGCCAACGCCACCGATCTCGAAGTCACGCATTGGTGGACTTCGGGCGGCGAATCAGCTGCCGTCGCCGAACTGGCAAAGGCATTCGACGCTACCGGCAACCACTGGGTCGACGGTGCTATCGCCGGTTCCGGCGGCACTGCCCGTCCGATCATGATCAGCCGCATCACCGGCGGCGACCCAATGGGCGCCACCCAGTTCAACCATGGCCGCCAGGCCGAGGAACTCGTTCAGGCCGGGCTGATGCGCGATCTGACGGATGTGGCGACTGCCGAGCACTGGAAGGACATCGTTCGTCCGTCGAGCCTGCTCGATTCCTGCACCATCGACGGCAAGATCTATTGCGCTCCCGTCAACATCCACTCCTGGCAGTGGTTGTGGCTGTCGAACGCCGCCTTCAAGAAGGCCGGCGTCGAAGTTCCGAAGAACTGGGACGAGTTCGTCGCCGCCGCTCCGGCGCTCGAAAAGGCCGGCATCATTCCGCTCGCCGTCGGCGGTCAGCCGTGGCAGGCGACTGGCGCCTTCGACGTGCTGATGGTTGCGGTTGCCGGCAAGGATACCTTCAACAAGGTCTTCAAGGACAAGGATGCGGAAGTTGCCGCCGGTCCCGAAATCGCCAAGGTGTTCAAGGCGGCCGACGACGCTCGGCGCATGGCCAAAGGCAGCAACGTCCAGGATTGGAACCAAGCCACCAACCTTGTCATCACAGGCAAGGCCGGCGGCCAGATCATGGGCGACTGGGCGCAGGGTGAGTTCGCGCTCGCCGGTCAGAAGGCCGGTACCGACTATACCTGCCTGCCGGGGCTCGGCGTGAACGAGATCATCTCGACTGGCGGCGACGCCTTCTACTTCCCGCTGCTGAAGGACGAGGAAAAGTCCAAGGCGCAGGCCGTGCTTGCCAAGACCCTGCTCGATCCCAAGACCCAGGTTGCCTTCAACCTGAAGAAGGGTTCTCTGCCGGTTCGCGGCGACGTCGATCTCGCCGCCGCCAACGATTGCATGAAGAAGGGTCTCGAAATCCTGGCCAAGGGCAACGTGATCCAAGGTACCGACCAGCTGCTTTCGGCCGACAGCCAGAAGCAGAAGGAAGACCTCTTCTCCGAATTCTTCGCCAACCCATCGATGACGCCGGAAGACGCTCAGAAGCGTTTCGCCGGGATCATCGCTTCTGCTGACTGATCGGCAGATTCGCTGCCCTTGCGGTCCGGCTCCCATGGGGGCCGGATCGTTCCGGACGATCGGTGATGGTCCGGCGCGCGGCGGCGTCTCTCTGGTACCTTCAGCAGGTTTCGGAGGTGGAGACGACAGGCGGCGTTTTGCCGTTCTGTTACTTGTCGCAGTGGCGATTGAGGAGAAGTGTTTATGACGGGTCAAGCGCGAGCAGGCCGGCCAAACAAGTTACTGCGCAATCTGAATGCCAAGATTGCGTCTATCCCGATGATCCTCACAGCGCTGGTGATCTTTGTCGGCGGCACGTTTTGGACGATCTTTTATTCTTTCACCAATTCCAAGCTCCTTCCGCGGTTGAGCTTTGTCGGATTCGATCAGTACCAGCGCCTCTGGGCGGCACCCCGCTGGGTGACGGCGATCGAGAATCTGGCCGTCTACGGCATCCTCTCGCTGATCTTCAGTCTGGTCATCGGTTTCATGCTCGCCGCGCTGATGGACCAGAAAATCCGCTTCGAAAACACCTTCCGCACCATCTTTCTTTATCCCTTCGCGCTGTCCTTCATCGTGACCGGCCTCGTCTGGCAATGGGTTCTGAACCCTGATTTCGGCATTCAGGCGGTGGTGCGCTCGATCGGGTGGACGAGCTTCACCTTCAATCCGCTCTATACGCCTGAAATCGTCATCTACGGCATTCTGATCGCGGCACTCTGGCAGGGAACGGGTCTCGTCATGTGCCTGATGCTCGCCGGCCTGCGTGGGATCGACGAGGATATCTGGAAAGCGGCGCGCGTGGACGGGATTCCGATGTGGAGGACCTACCTCTTCATCGTCATCCCGATGATGCGGCCGGTCTTCATCACCACGATCGTCATCATCGCCTCCGGCATCGTCAAGGTCTACGACCTCGTGGTCGCCCAGACATCGGGCGGACCGGGCATTTCCTCGGAAGTGCCGGCGAAATATGTCTACGATTACATGTTCCAGGCGCAAAACCTGGGGCAGGGCTTTGCTGCCTCGACCATGATGCTCGTCACAGTCGCGATCATTATCGTTCCGTGGGCCTATCTGGAATTCGGCGGAGGGCGCAAGCGTGGCTGATGTAGGAACTCTCAACACCACCGCCGCCGGCATCGACGCCGTGGCGCCTAAACTCGGCGATGGCCCTAGCGGCCCCAGGCCGCGCCCGGCGGTGTCGGCGCGTAACATCATGCTCTACGGCACGCTGATCATCGCAGCGCTCTACTATCTGTTGCCGCTCTATGTGATGGTGGTGACTTCGCTGAAGGGCATGCCGGAAATCCGGCTCGGCAACATCTTTTCGCCGCCGATGGAGATCACCTTCGAACCCTGGGTGAAAGCCTGGGCGCAGGCCTGCACCGGGCTCAACTGCGATGGCCTGTCGCGCGGTTTCTGGAATTCGGTGCGCATCACGGTGCCGTCGGTGATCATCTCGATCGCGATCGCCTCGGTGAACGGTTATGCGCTGGCAAACTGGCGCTTCAGAGGATCCGAGCTTTTCTTCTCGATCCTCATCGTCGGCGCGTTCATTCCCTACCAGGTAATGATCTATCCGATCGTCATCATCCTGCGCGAAATCGGCATCTACGGCACGCTGACCGGCCTCGTCATCGTGCATTCGATCTTCGGCATGCCGATCCTGACGCTGCTCTTCCGCAATTATTTCGTGTCGCTGCCGGAGGAACTGTTCAAGGCGGCGCGTGTCGACGGGGCGGGCTTCTGGCAGATCTTCCTGCGGATCATGCTGCCGATGTCGCTGCCGATCTTCGTGGTCGCGATGATCCTGCAGGTGACCGGCATCTGGAACGACTTCCTGTTCGGCGTGGTCTTCACCCGGCCGGATACCTATCCGATGACAGTACAGCTCAACAACATCGTCAATTCCGTCCAGGGCGTGAAGGAATACAACGTCAACATGGCGGCAACGATCCTGACGGGTCTGGTGCCGCTCATCGTCTACTTCGTGTCGGGGCGGCTTTTCGTCCGCGGCATCGCCGCCGGCGCAGTGAAGGGTTGATCTCATGAATATGAATGCAAGCGTCTCCATCAAGGATCTGTCCCTGAACTTCGGTGCGGTCAGCGTACTGAAGGACCTCAACCTCGACATCAATGACGGCGAATTCCTCGTGCTCCTCGGCTCGTCCGGCTGCGGCAAGTCGACCTTGCTGAATTGCATCGCCGGCCTGCTCGATGCCTCGGAAGGGCAGATCTTCATCAAGGGCAAGAACGTTACCTGGGAAGAGCCGAAGGACCGCGGCATCGGCATGGTGTTCCAGTCCTATGCGCTCTATCCGCAGATGACCGTCGAGAAGAACCTGTCCTTCGGTCTTCGCGTCGCCAAGGTGCCGCAGGCAGAGATCGACAAGCGGGTGGCGCGTGCCTCCGAAATCCTGCAGATTCAGCCGCTGCTGAAGCGCAAGCCGGCTGAGCTATCCGGCGGCCAGCGCCAGCGCGTGGCGATCGGCCGGGCACTGGTGCGCGATGTCGACGTCTTCCTGTTCGACGAGCCGCTGTCCAATCTCGACGCCAAACTCCGCTCGGAGCTGCGTGTCGAGATCAAGCGCCTGCACCAGTCGCTGAAGAACACGATGATCTACGTCACCCATGATCAGATCGAGGCGCTGACGCTTGCCGACCGCATCGCCATCATGAAGAGCGGCATCATCCAGCAGCTCGACGATCCGACGACGATTTACAACAGGCCGCGCAATCTGTTCGTTGCCGGTTTCATCGGCTCGCCGTCGATGAATTTCCTGCACGGCGAGCTGGTCAAATCAGGCGACGGCATTGCTTTTTCGGCCAATGGCGTCATTTTCTCGCTCGCTGACTACGACGCTGGCGAGACGCTGCAGCCCGGCCGCAAAGTGGTGCTCGGCGTTCGTCCGGAACACATCAAGGTCAACGAGAATACCGGCGGCGAAGAACATGACGCCACCGTCGATATCGAGGAGCCCATGGGCGCGGACAATCTGCTGTGGCTGAAACATGCCGGTCACACGATGTCGGTACGTGTCAACGGCGCACGCCGCTTCAACGTCGGAGCCAAGGTGAAGCTCAGCTTCGACATGACGGTCGCCTCGGTCTTCGATGCCGAAAGCGAGCTGCGTCTCTAGAGAACTCTGCGGGCGGGGCGAATTCGGCGAGAGGCCTCCACTCTCCGTCATCCTCGGCCTTGTGCCGAGGATCCATGCCCGTGGCTGCTGGTGGATGCGGTGTGGATCCTCGGGTCAAGCCCGAGGATGACGAGAGTGAGGCGGGCAGAAGGAGCCCTGACGAACGACAACGACCGGACGACGACCAAACGCCGTCTCTTTCAAAATCATAAATCGGAAACGATATCGTGACGCATCGATCAACTACTCCCAACATCGACCTTTCCGGTTCGTGGCAGCTCGCCTCCGTCGACGGCAAGATCCGCACCGCGATCATGCTGCCGGGCGACGTGCACACGGCGCTCCACCGTGCAAGCTTGATCCCCGATCCCTATTTCGGCCGCAACGAGGAAAAGGTGCAGTGGGTCGCCGAGCGCGAATGGGCAGTCGAGCGCAGCTTCACGCTTCAGGAGATCGAGGGCGACTGGTATCTCGATATCGACTATCTCGACACGGTTGCCAGCGTCCACGTCAACGGTTTTCTGGCGCTCGAAGCCGACAACAGCTTCCGCCGCTATCGTCCTGACGTTTCCAGCATGCTGAAATCAGGCGACAACAGCATCCGCATCGTCTTCGCCTCCAACGTCGCTGTCGGCGCTGCGCGACAGAAGCAGCAGCCCTTCTACATCCCCTACAGCACGGGCAACTCGCCGATCCCCGACGGCAACATGCTGCGCAAGCCGCAATGCCATTTCGGCTGGGACTGGAACATTGCCATTGCCCCGCTCGGCCTCTACGGGACGATCGCGCTGAAGAAGCTCGAAACCGCGCGCATCGAACATGTGGTCACCCGCCAGACCCACAATAACGACGGCTCGGTGGACCTCAAAGTGACGGCAACGCTGTTTTCAAAGGGGCCAGACATTGCCCAGGTCTATTTCGACCTCGACGGCGAGCGGGTGCGCCTGGATGTCGGCGTCAACGGCGAGACGCATGTCAACCACCTCTTCCATATCGACAATCCGCGCCTCTGGTGGCCCTCCGGCAGTGGCGAGCAGGCGCTCTACAGGCTTTCCGTCGAATTGCCGACTGATGAGGTGACCAAGCAGATCGGTCTTCGCACCATCGAGCTGATCACCACGCCGGATGCATCAGGCAGTCGCTTCGCCTTCGAGGTCAATGGCCGCGAGATCTTCTGCCGCGGCGCCAACTGGATACCGGCCGACGCGCTGTTTTCGCTGTCTTCGCCCGAGAAGACCGAAGACCTGCTGCAATCGGCCAAAGCCGCCAACATGAACATGATCCGCGTCTGGGGCGGCGGCTTCTACGAGCAGGATCATTTCTATGATCTCTGCGACCGGCTGGGCCTCATGGTCTGGCAGGACTTCATGTTCGCCTGCAACCTTTATCCCTCGACCGAGGACTTTCTCGACAATGTGACGATCGAGGTCGATTTCCAGGTGCGCCGGCTCTCCTCGCATCCGTCGATCGTGCTCTGGTGCGGCGACAATGAGCTGGTCGGAGCACTGACCTGGTTCGAGGAATCCCGTAAAGACCGCGACCGCTATCTCGTCTCCTATGATCGCCTCAACCGCACGATCGAGCAGGCAGTGAAAAAGGCGCTGCCCGGCGCGCTCTGGTGGCCTTCGAGCCCGGCTTCCGGTTATCTCGATTTCGGCGATGCCTGGCATGCGGACGGATCCGGCGACATGCATTACTGGTCGGTCTGGCACGAGAACAAGTCGTTCGACAACTACCGCTCGGTGCGTCCACGCTTCTGCTCGGAATTCGGCTTCCAGTCCTATACGTCGCTGCCTGTGATCAAGACCTATGCCGAGGCGAAAGACATGAACATCGCTTCCCCGGTCATGGAGCTGCACCAGAAGAATGCCGGCGGCAACGAGCGCATCGCCGGCACGATGTTCCGTTATTTCCGCTTCCCCAAGGATTTTCCGAACTTCGTCTATCTCTCCCAGATCCAGCAGGGGCTGGCGATCAAGACGGCGGTGGAATACTGGCGGTCGCTCAAACCCCATTGCATGGGCACGATCTACTGGCAGCTCAACGACACCTGGCCGGTCGCCTCCTGGTCGAGCCTCGACTATGGCGGCCGCTGGAAGGCGATGCACTACCTCGTCAAGCGCTTCTTCCAGCCGGTCGCGGTCGCTGCCATTCCTTCCGACGACGGAAAGACGATCCGCTTCTCGCTCGTCAACGACACGCTTGCCGATGTCAGTGTCGACCTTTCGATCTCGCTGCTGACGACGAAGGGCGAGCGCCGACACCTGAGAGACGTACAGGCCATATGTTCGCCGGATGCGGCCGTCACTGCCACGAGCATCAACGTTTCCGATATTCCCGAGGGAACGTTGCTTGCCTGGCGTTTCACCGCGTCGAACGGCACAGGCGGCGAGGGGCACCATGTCAACGGTACCTACAAGGCGCTGGAGCTGGAACCTGCGGGGCTGACAGTCACCCACGACTATGTCGAGGAGAATGGCTCCGTCGACATAAACGTCACCGCTAGGGGACTTGCGCTTTTCGTGATGATCGAAACCGAGACCGACGGCAAATATTCCGACAACGCCTTCGATCTTGCGGCCGGCGAGAGCCGCCGCATCACCTTTACCCCGGCACGGCCGCTTGATCGTGGCGCGCTTCCGGAGTTCCGGTTCTACGACCTGTATTCCTGCCAGTCGGCGGATTGATCTTGCAAGAATGGGCACGAGGCCCAAGGAGAACATGATGACGAAACTCAGCTACCAGCTCTATAGCGCCCGCAACTTCCAGCCCTATTCGGCGATCTTCGAAAAGCTCGGCAAATCAGGTTATGCCGAAGTCGAGGGCTTCGGCGGTATCTATGCCGATCTCGACGATGCCGGGCTGAAGAGCCTTCGTGCTGAACTCGACAAGAATGGCCTGGTCATGGCGAGCGGCCATTTCAGCCCCGATTTCCTGGAGAAGGAAGTTCAGAAGTCGCTGAACATTGCCAAGATCCTCGGCATGGATTCGATCTATGCGCCGCATCTGGCGGCCGAGGAACGGCCATCCGACGCTGCCGGCTGGGCCGCCTTCGGCAAGCGCCTGCAGGAAATCAGCAAGCCTTACAAGGCTGCCGGCTACGAATTCGGCTGGCACAATCATGATTTCGAATTCTTCAAGCTGCAGGACGGCTCGCGGCCGATCGAGCACATCTTCGAAGGCGCGCCCGACATTTCCTGGGAAGCCGATATCGCCTGGGTCATCCGCGGCGGCGCCGATCCCTTCGCCTGGATCGAGAAGCTCGGACCGCGCATCACCGCCGTGCATGTCAAGGACATCGCACCGGCCGGCGAAGCGACGGATGAGAGCGGATGGGCCGATGTCGGTCACGGCAAGGTCGAGTGGGCAAGGCTGATGACAGCGTTGCGCGCCACCAAGGCCAAGCACTACGTCGTCGAACACGATAACCCGAATGACATCGACCGCAATATCAGCCGCTCGATCGCATCCTTCCAGACCTACTGAGGCTTCATCATGACCAGGGAACTTGGCGTCGGCATCATCGGATGCGGCAACATCTCCACCACCTACTTCTCGCTGGCACCGCTCTTCAAGGGGCTTAAGGTGCTGGCTTGCGCCGATATCAACGCGCAGGCGGCCGAGGCGCGCGCCAAGGAATATGGCGTCAAAGCGCAGACGATCGACGAGCTTCTCGTCAATGACGAGATCGACGTCGTCGTCAATCTGACGATCCCGGATGCGCATTTCCGGGTATCGAAGGCGATCCTCGAGGCCGGAAAACACGTCTATTCCGAAAAGCCGCTGGTGCTCTCAGTGGAAGAGGGCGAGGAGCTTCGCCGCATTGCCAAAGAAAAGAACCTTGCCGTCGGCTGCGCGCCCGACACTTTCCTCGGCGGCGCCCATCAGCTCGCCCGCAAGTTCATCGATGACGGCGGCATCGGCCGGGTGACCTCGGGCGCCTGTTACGTGATGAGCCCTGGTATGGAAATGTGGCATCCGAACCCGGACTTTTTCTTTCTGCCGGGCGGCGGCCCGATCCTCGATCTCGGCCCTTATTACATCGCCAACCTGATCAACCTGATCGGCCCGGTCAAACGTGTCGGCGGCATGACCTCGATGGCGTCGCCCACCCGCACCATCACCAGCCAGCCGCGCAACGGCGAGATCATCCCGGTCAAGACGCCGACGACGATCCAGGCGCTGCTCGAATTCGTCAACGGCGCCACCGTGACGCTGACGGCGAGTTGGGACGTGTGGTCGCATCGGCATGCCAATATGGAGCTCTACGGCACCGACGGCTCGCTCTACGTGCCGGACCCGAACTTCTTCGGCGGCACCGTTGAGGCAAGCGGCCGCGACAAGGACATCAAGCCGCTCGATGCCTGGGAGCATCCGTTCGGCAAGATCAACCAGGAAAGCCCGAACGGATCGCGCGCCAACTACCGCACCGCCGGCCTTGCCGACATGGCGATGTCGCTGATCGAGGGACGCGACGCGCGCTGCTCGCTCGACCGCACGCTGCACGGCGTCGACGTCATGACCTCGATCCTGAAATCGGGCGAGGAGGGCCGGTTCATCGACCTGACCACGACCTGCACGCAGCCGGCGGCTCTCGGCATCGAAGAAGCGCAGGCGCTTCTGAAGTAGAGAGCACGCGCGCCTTGGGCTTGCCGTATCGGCGCGCTTGTTACAATAGTTTCGTCAACCTCGGGCCTGTCCCACGGCTGTGCGGTTCGCGCCGATGGCTGCCCCTCACCCTAACCCTCTCCCCGTAAAAAAAACGGGGAGAGGGGACGTGCCAAACGCAGCGTCGAGGTTGAGGTTGAGGAAGACGGCGCGGCATGTCCCTTCGCCCCGTTTACGGGGGTCCGAAGGGTGGGTCGGGACACGTGGCTCGACCCAGGCAAAGGTGGCGGCAGCCGGATGAGAGGCAGGTGTCGGCAATCTCTTGGGCCGATAATGTCGCATGACGACCATATAGCTATTTTATCAAGGAGACATTCAGATGAGCTGGCAACCAGCCGCAGACCGCTATTCGAAAATGAAATATAACCGCACGGGCCGTTCCGGCCTGAAGCTGCCGGCCGTCTCGCTCGGCCTTTGGCACAATTTCGGCGGCGACACGCCGCATGACCGCAAAATCGACATGTGCCGCACGGCCTTCGACCTCGGCATCACCCATTTCGACCTCGCCAACAATTACGGCCCGCCTCCCGGCAGCGCCGAGACCGCCTTCGGCGAAATCATGCGCACCGAATTTGTCGGGCTTCGCGACGAGCTGATCATCTCCTCCAAGGCCGGCTACGACATGTGGCCCGGCCCTTACGGCGAATGGGGCAGCCGCAAGTATCTGATCGCCTCCTGCGACCAGAGCCTGAAGCGCATGGGCCTCGACTATGTCGACATCTTCTATTCGCACCGCTTCGACCCGGAAACGCCATTGGAAGAGACCTGTAGCGCGCTCGACCATATCGTCCGTTCCGGCCGGGCACTCTATGTCGGCATTTCCTCCTATAATTCGCAGCGCTCGCGCGAAGCTGCAAAGATCCTGAAGGATCTCGGCACGCCGTGCCTGATCCACCAGCCGAGCTATTCGATGCTCAACCGCTGGGTCGAGGACGACAGGCTGCTCGATACGCTGGATGAGGTCGGCATGGGCTCGATCGTCTTCTCGCCACTCGCCCAAGGCATGCTGACGACGAAATATCTCGGCGGCATTCCCGAAGACAGCCGAGCGGCGCAGAACCACTTTCTCAAGCGCGACTACATCCGCCCTTCAATTATCGACAATATCCGCAAGCTCAACGAGATCGCCGAAAGGCGCGGCCAGACGCTGGCGCAGATGGCGATCGCCTGGGTACTGCGCGGCGGCCGTGTGACCTCGGCTCTGATCGGCGCCAGCCGCTCGTCGCAGATCGTCGATTGCGTCAAGGCGCTCGACAATCTCGAATTCACCGTCGAGGAACTGGCTGAGATCGACGTCTATGCCCGCGAGGCCGACATCAACCTCTGGGCCAAGTCCGCCGAACGCGAATAGTCATCTCAGGCCCGGAGGCAAGTCTTCCGGGCCTTTTTCTGCTATAATCTGATGTACGTACAGCAAAGCACCGCCGGTCGGAGGAGACCCTGTCATGATCCGCAATCCCATCCTGCCCGGGTTCAATCCCGATCCGTCGATCTGCCGCGTCGGCGCGGATTATTACATCGCCACCTCGACCTTCGAATGGTATCCCGGCGTGCAGATCCACCATTCGCGCGACTTGGTGAACTGGACGCTGGTGCGCCGGCCGCTGGAGCGCAGATCGCAGCTCGACATGCGCGGCAATCCCGATAGCTGCGGCATCTGGGCGCCGTGCCTGTCCTATGCCGACGGGCAGTTCTGGCTGGTCTATACCGACGTCAAGCGCTACGACGGCAATTTCAAGGATGCGCCGAACTACATCGTCACGGCACCTACGATCGAGGCCGATTGGTCCGAGCCGGTCTATGTGAATTCCTCCGGCTTCGATCCCTCGCTCTTCCACGACGATGACGGCCGCAAGTGGTTCGTCAACATGCAGTGGAACCACCGCACCGAAAGCTATGGCGGCTCGCCGAAATCGCCGGCCTTCGACGGCATCCTGCTGCAGGAATGGGATCCGGTGGCAAAGGCGCTGAAGGGGCCAATCAAGAACATCTTCGCCGGCAGCCCGCTCGGCCTCGTCGAAGGCCCGCATCTCTTCAAGCGCAATGGCTGGTACTATCTGACCACCGCCGAGGGCGGCACCGGCTACGACCATGCCGTCACCATGGCGCGGTCGCGTAATATCGACGGGCCCTATGAGATGCATCCGAACATGCATCTCATCACCTCCAAGGATCATCCAGGCGCGGTATTACAGCGGGCAGGTCATGGCCAATATGTCGAAACGCCGGAGGGCGAGGCCTATCACACCCATCTCTGCGGCCGGCCGCTACCGCCGAAACGACGTTGCACGCTGGGGCGCGAGACATCCTTGCAGAAATGCGTCTGGCGCGACGATGACTGGCTCTATCTTGAAAACGGCACCTCGGTGCCCGATGTCGATGTGCCAGGCCTCTTTGGCGCGGCGCCGGTGGAAAAGCCGATGCGCAGCGAATACAGCTTCGATGGCGGCACGTTGCCCGCCGATTTCCAATGGCTGCGCACGCCAGAGCCCGCGCGCATCTTCAACCTGACGGATCGTCCCGGCCATCTGCGCCTGATTGCGCGCGAAAGCATCGGCTCCTGGTTCGAACAGTCGCTGGTTGCCCGCCGCCAGGAGCATCACAGTTTCCGCGCCGAGACCGTGATCGACTTCTCGCCCGACACCTATCAGCAGGTTGCGGGGCTGACGCATTACTACAACCGCCACAAATTCCACGCCGTCGCGGTGACGTTGCACGAAACACTCGGCCGCTGCGTGACGATCCTCTCCTGCAACGGCGACTACCCGAACGGCCGGCTGAGCTTTCCCGCCGACAGCGGGGTTTCGATTGCCGCCGATGGCCGCGTTCAGCTTGCCATGGAAATCCGCGAGAACGACCTGCAATTCTTCTGGCAGACCGAAGGCAAGGGCGCCTGGCAGCCGATCGGCCCGGTCCTCGACGCCGGCGTGATTTCCGACGAAGGCGGCCGCGGCGAACACGGCTCCTTCACCGGCGCTTTCGCCGGCGTGTTTGCCTTCGATACGTCGGGCCGGGCGAAGGCCGCGGATTTTGACTGGTTCAATTACGATGAGTTGTGAAGGGTGCACCCTTAGTCGCTTTCATCCACAGTGGATCATGGAAAGAGCGAGGGGCAGAGAAGAGGCACATAAAAAGAAAGCCGGCGCAGGGCCGGCTAAGACGAACGCGGCTGAACAGGGGATACTGGCCGGTTCCAAGCACTTCGTAACTGAACAATAACTTTGACTACATGCCGAGGCAGCAAAAATGGGGCGCAACGAGAACACCCGGAGACGGCTCCGCAAAGGGGCGGCGGCGGGGCAGATGCCGGTGCTGACCTCGGCTCTCTTATCGGGCACGAAGATCACCGGATGATGACATCTGAAACCGGCAGCCGCCTTTCTTTCACCGGCGAGCTGCCTTCGTATCGCAAAGACCCGATGCCGGCTACTTCGCCTGCGCCAGAGGGCCGCTTGCGCCAGCAGGCCAACTGTGTGTTGGCCTGGAGCGAATGCAGTGTTCACGTTCCCAAGGATGTCAAAGCGTCATGAAGGAACTATATAGCGGGCCGAAAGACCTCGAGAATCCACAAGAGTCCTGCATGACCCCCATCATTTCCGTTCAGAACCTCACCAAGACCTACGGCAATGGGTTCGAGGCCCTGAAAGGCATCAATCTCGACGTTGAGAAGGGCGAGATCCTGGCGCTGCTCGGGCCGAACGGTGCGGGCAAGACGACGCTGATCTCGATCATCTGCGGCATCGCCAATCCGAGCCGCGGCCGGGTGCTGGTTGCTGGCCACGACGTCGTGAAGGATTTCCGCGCCACCCGCGGGATGATCGGGCTGGTGCCGCAGGAACTGACCACCGATCAGTTCGAGACGGTGTTCAATACGGTGAGCTTTTCGCGTGGACTGCACGGCAAGAAGGCCAATCCTGCCCATATCGAGAAGGTGCTGCGCGCGCTCTCGTTGTGGGACAAGAAGGACAATATGCTGCGCCAGCTCTCCGGCGGCATGAAGCGGCGGGTGCTGATCGCCAAGGCGCTTTCCCATGAGCCGGAAATTCTTTTCCTCGACGAGCCGACCGCCGGCGTCGACGTGACGTTGCGCAAGGACATGTGGCATGTCGTTGAAGAGCTTCGGGCCTCCGGCGTCACCATCATTCTGACTACCCACTATATCGAAGAGGCCGAGGAAATCGCTGACCGTGTCGGCGTCATCAATGGCGGCAAGTTGCTGCTCGTCGAGGACAAGGCGGCGCTGATGGCCAAGCTCGGCCGCAAGCAACTCATCCTCGATCTCACCGAACCGCTCAGCCGCCTGCCGGATTGTTTTGCCGGCAATGGGCTGACGCTGGAAGCAGACGGCAACCGGCTGACTTATGATTTCGACGCTGGCAACGAACAGGAAAGCATCGCGGCCCTGCTGACCCGGCTCGGTGAGAACAATATCCATTTCAAGGATCTCTCGACGCGGCAAAGCTCGCTCGAGGACATCTTCGTGGCGCTGGTGGGAGCGGAAAAATGAACATCGAGGCCGTCAAATCGATCTATTTCTTCGAGATGGCGCGCACGCGCCGCACGCTGCTGCAGAGCGTCATCTCGCCTGTCATCTCGACCTCGCTCTATTTCATCGTCTTCGGCGCCGCTGTGGGATCACGCATTCAGGAGGTGGAGGGCGTGTCCTACGGCGCCTTCATCACACCCGGCCTGATCATGCTGACGCTGCTGGGCCAGTGCATCAGCAACGGCTCCTTCGGCATCTATTTCCCGAAATTCACCGGCACGATCTACGAGGTACTTTCCGCGCCGGTGGCGATGACGGAGATCCTGCTCGGTTATGTCGGGGCGGCGGCGACCAAGGGGATGCTGATCGGCTTCATCATTCTCCTGACTGCCAATCTCTTCGTCGACGTCAGGATCGAGCATCCCTTCATGATGATCCTGTTCTTCCTGCTGACGGCGATTACCTTCAGCCTGTTCGGCTTCATGATCGGCATCTGGGCCGGCAATTTCGAACAGCTGAACCTCATTCCCATGCTGGTCGTGCCGCCGCTGACCTTTCTCGGCGGCAGCTTCTATTCGGTCAGCATGCTGCCGCCCTTCTGGCAGGCGGTCAGCCACCTCAACCCGGTGCTCTATCTCGTCAGCGGCTTCCGCTGGAGTTTTTACGGGATCGCCGATGTCAATCCGGCGATCAGCCTGGCGATGATCACGATGTTTCTGGTGATCTGCCTGGGAACACTCGCCTGGATCTTCAAGACCGGTTACCGGCTGCGCAACTGATCCGGCCCTCAGGAAGTGCCGCAATTTCAACATGAAAGATTGCTCAGCAAGAGGTCATCGGTCATGGGGCAATCTGATGGTCAGCAGCAATGTGCTTGGATGCCTCGCAATCGCATCCATCTATTACATAGCACCGCAGCAAGGCCCATCGCAGGAGGCCGCCCATCCCGTCAAGGTTACCTTTGCTGTGGTGGTCGAGGGAAAGGAGCCTTTCTCTGCCGAGGTGTCATGCCTTCCCGACGACACATGCAGTCTCGCCAAGCATGACGATCTCGGCATTGATCTTGCAATTACAGTGTTTTCGGGCTCAGAGGCGCATGGTGAATTGAGCATCTATTGCTCACCCAATTCTTGTTCCTTCCGGAATTTGCGATCACGGATCGAGTTCTTCGGTCGGCGTGCTACCGTCGATATTTTGTCCGGTGAGGCTGACTCTGGTGTCACGACTCTGCTGGTTGCAAGGCAACGCCCGAGGATCGGTGAAGTCCTCATCTCGTACTGAGCGCATTGCGCCAGTTTTCCGTCAGGCGCTGCTGACGAGAAGGGCGCCCGAGATGATGAGGAGGGTGCCGGCGACGAGCTTCATTATGTCGAGCTCGGAGGCTTCGCCGAGTCGTGCCGCCAGCCACTTCAACCCGGTGCCCTATCTTCAGCGGCTTCCGCTGGAGTTTTTACGGGATCGCCGACGTCAACCCGGCGATCAGCCTGGCGATGATCACGGTGTTACTGGTGATCTGCCTGGGAACGCTCGCCTGGATCTTCAAGACCGACTACCGGCTGCGGAACTGATCAATCACCCGAACACGCGCCATCGGAAAACCCGATGACGCCATCGGTTTCTTCCGTTTTTCTTTCGCTCTGATCCGAGGCATCTGCTGCATCAGCCGAGAAGGAGATGGCAGATGACGGATATCAGGATCGAAGGCGCGAGGATCATTATTGTTGGCGGCAGTTCCGGAATGGGGCTGGCGCTTGCGGCGCGGTTGCTCGGGGAAGGGGCGGCGGTGACGATCGCAGGACGCAGCGAAGGTAAGCTCATGGCGGCTCGCCGCGATCTCGGCGAGCATCCTGGATTGGCGACGGTTGCCGTCGATATATCGCGCGAGGAAGAGGTCGCGGCGCTGTTCCGCAATAGTGGGCCGGTCGATCACATCGTCAGCACGGCGGCCGATATCGAAGGCGCCTATCAGTTGCTGCCTTCGATCGAGCTTGCGGCGGCGCAAAGGGTGGTCGCGAGCAAGTTCTACGGGCCACTGCTGCTGGCGAAATATGGTGCCGCCCATTTGCCGCCGTCAGGATCGATCACCTATACGTCAGGTATCGCGGCCTACCGGCCGGCGGCGCGTGGATCGGTGGTCGCAGCCGTCAATGCGGCGCTCGAAGGCCTGGTCAGGGCGCTGGCGATCGAGCTGGCGCCGATCCGGATCAACGCGGTGTCGCCCGGATGGGTGGATACGCCGATCTGGAGCTTCGTTGCGGGCGAGGCCAAGCAGGCAACGCTTGATGCGATGGCACAGCGCCTGCCGGCCGGACGCGTTGGACGGCCCGATGATATTGCCGATGCGATCCGCTTCCTGATTGGCAACGGCTTCACGACAGGCACTATCCTGCATGTCGAAGGCGGGCATCGGCTGGTCTGAGCGGCGAGAGTTCTTCGCTTGCCGATTGCAGCAGGAGGGTAAGCGCCGGCGGCTGCACGCGCCTGCGCCGCCACATCATCACCAGTGAAGCGGCAGGTGGATTGCCCGGCCATGGCAGTTCGACGACGTCGCCCCGTGTTGCGGCCGGGCCGACCGCAAGGCGCGGCACGAGGCCATAACCGGTGCCGGATGCGACGAGCCGGATGATCGTCGCGATGCTGTCGGCTTCGGTGACGATTGATGGTGCTGCAATCTGCGCTTCGGCAAAGGCAGTGTCGAACAGGTGACGGTAGACGCAGCCGGTTTCGGTGGCGACGAAGGGGGCGGTGCTCAGTGCCGCGAGGCTCACCGGTGGTCGGGCTTGTGAATCGCCGCCGGCAATCAGCACCAGCGGTTCGCTGCAGATGCGGCGCGTCAAGAAGCGCTCATCCTGCTGCCCGCGATCGAAGGTGAAGGCGACGTCGATCGAGCCCTGCTGCAATTGCGCAGGTAATTCGCCGCTGCCGCCGACCTTGAGCTTGAGGCCGACGTCTGGGTTCTTCCCGCGAAAGAGTGACAGCCACGGCGCCAGTCTTTCGGTGGCGATGGTTTCGAGCGTGCCCAAGGTGACGGACTGCTCCGCACTGCCGGCTGCGGCGCTGACGGCGGCCTTTGCTTCGTCGTTCAGCGCCAGTATCTCTTCGGCGTAGGCCTTGAGGACCGAAGCTGCCGCTGTCGGGACGACGCCCTGCCGGGAGCGGAGGAAGAGTTCTGCGCCCAGTTCCTCTTCCAGCGCCTGTATCTGGTCGCTGAGACTTGACTGAGCGAGATTGACCTCGGCAGCGGCGCGTGTGAGATTTTCGTGCCGGATCACCGCAAGGAATGTCTTCAATTGTCGTGGGTTCATGTCGAGCTCCGGTACGGCGCGCAGAGGCGCCTGGACGCAGGATATCAACAAAGCAGAAGGCGCTGCAACGCAGGAGCATGTGGCGGCGCACCAGTTCCCGTCAAGCGCTGCTGACGAGAAGGGCGCCCGAGATGATGAGGAGGGTGCCGGCGACGAGCTTCATTATGTCGAGCTCGGAGGCTTCGCCGAGAAAGACGGCGCCGATTGCCAGTGTCACCAGCACGTTGCAGCTCCAGATTGGGGCGAGTTTCGAGACGGGGACGCCGTAGGTGAAGAGCGTAAAGCTGATGAGGCCGGTACCGACGGCAAAGCAAGCGCCTGATGTGGCGGCAAAGCCAAGGCCCTCGGCGGTCCAGGGGGCAGGGCGCCAGATCAGTGCGGCGATCACGCCGGCGAGCGCGCAGGCAGAGCCGAAGGCGATCAGATAGACGGCGGAGCCGGTGGCGGCGGTCGCACTCTGCTTCTGGAAGATGGCGGTGATGCCCCAGAAAATGGCAGGCAGAATGCCGCCGATGACGATCGGCCAGAGGGAATTCATTGCGAAACTCCTATCGCACCCATGGGTCAAGGCCTCGCATTGGGCAAAGGCCGGTCGAACATGCGGTGCCACCAGACTACAGCGCCGCGCGTCTTTTCAGATGCGCAAAGGACGCTGCAGCACTTTGAATTGTTGCAAAATTCCTTAAATCGATTCCGATTTAAGGGATTATGCGGCAGGAGTTTCTTTTTGGTCTCTGTGGTCTTGTTGTTCTTGCGCTCAAGCTGCCAGATCCGGTCGTCGCCGTAAAGCGGTGGAGCCGCAATTAGTCGCGCATGCGGAGTTCGTCGGTCTGCATCTGCAGCGAGCCCAGCGTTTCCAGGAAGCTCATGCCGAGAAGGCTCTGGTCGAGCCGGCCGTCCTCGGAGACGCTGGCTGCGACATTGTTGCGGACGATCGGGCCGATCGCCACCTGGTCGAGGGTGACGGGTGCTGCGCGGCCGCGGCCGTTGGCTGTCATGACAGTCATGGAATAGGTGAGGCGGGAGAGGTCGATGCCGATCCGTTCGGCATCTTCGCGCGACAGCGCCACCATGCTGGCGCCGGTATCGACGAGCATCTCGATCGTCTGGCCGTTGACCGCGACATCGGCTTGGAAATGGCCGTTCAGCAGCTTGTGCAGGATGATCTCCTGACCGCCCTCGCTTGTGGTGACGACGACGGCGCGGCCGGGAACGAGGCCGGCGAGCAGCCTGTTGCCGACGCCGAGCGCTTCTTGGCGATAGAGGTAGACGGTCACGAGCGCCAGGATGATGACCAGCCAGATCATCATCTGGCGCATCGTTTCGCCGACGCTGCGCCGGCTCGCCCAGATGCCGGCCGACAGCATCAGCGCGATCGGCAGCAGATAGACGACGCGGCCGAAGTCATCGCTCTGCAGGCCAAGGATGCGGCTGCTGTCATTGTTGACGATCAGCACGGCAAGGCCGATGCCGATCACGACGAGGAAGACGGTCAAACGGATCATAAAGGCCGCTCCGACTCACCGGCGAGGCTCGTTTTCATATGGTTCGACAGCGTGGCGGCGCCTGCGAGCCTTGCCGGCAGCAGCGCCATGATCCGTCTTCGCTCGGTGTCGGAATAACTCATCCAACTGCCGATTTCCCGAAGAGTCCGGCCGCATCCGGCGCAAAATCCGGTGGCGGGTTCCAGCGAGCAGACGTGAATGCAGGGTGTTTGCATGGAGGATATATCGGAGTTTCAAAGGGCCGTGGCAAGGGCGCAAAGAGTGGCGATCTCGCAAATTTGCTGCGTGGCGCCCAGCGTATCGCCGGTGTGGCCGGCGAGCTTGCGGCGGATGAAGGCGGTGAAGGCAAACCCTGCGATGCCGGTGGCGAGCAGGCTTGCGACCAGCGGCCGCAGGCCGAATGCCGGCCAGATCAGAAGCGCTGCGACGAGGCCGGCTGAGGCGAGCGCAAACTGCATCGCCGCCTCGTCCGGTTGGCCGGTCGAGGCGGCTACGCCGTCGGCCTTTGCCGGTGCCAACCGCTGCCAGTGCCAGGCAATGGCGCCACGGCTGAGAGCCGCGACGGCGGGAATGGCGAGGGCTGCAGCCAGCGGCGCGGAATGGCGGGCGATGGCGGCAAGTGCGGCTGCGCGGATCGCGAAGGAGAGGATCAGGGCTATCGCGCCATAGGTGCCGATCCGGCTGTCCTTCATGATGAGCAGGCTCTGTTCGCGGCTCTTGCCGCCGCCGATGCCGTCGGCCGTATCGGCCAGACCGTCCTCGTGCAGCGCGCCGGTGACGAGGACCTGGACGGAAAGCGCGATCAGGGCTGCCATCAGCGGATCGGCGCGCAGCCCCAAAAGGAGGAAGAGGGCGAGTGCGGGGATGAAGCCGATGACGATGCCGGCAAAGGGAAAGGAGCGCACCAGCGGGCCGAGCATGCCGTCATAGCCCTTGAACAGCGATTGCCGCATGGGAATGCGGCTGAGGAAGGCGACGGCGCGGGCGGTATCGACCGCATAGTCCTTGATCTTCATTCTGTTTCGTTCTGCCGGAGGTCTCGGCTTATGGTCGCGGCTGCGCTTTTGGAGTTGTTCGCCTCGTCCGCCCGCTTTAAGAGAGTTGCCATCCGCAAAGAAGCTGATTTGCGGGGAAAAAACAAGAATACCCGGATTTATAGGAAAACCGCACAGATGAGCGTTTCAGGCCTGCCGTTCGACGATTTCCGTACCCTGCTCCGCGACCTGCCGGGGCCGGACGCCCGCGCGCTGGTGGCCGCGCGCGAACGTGACGCGCAGCTGACCAAGCCGCCGGGTGCGCTCGGACGGCTCGAGGAGATCGCCTTCTGGCTTGCCGCCTGGACGGGCCGCACGCCTGCCGTCAACCGGCCGCTGGTGGCGATCTTTGCCGGCAATCACGGCGTCACCAGACAAGGTATCACGCCCTTTCCGCCAACGGTGACGCAACAGATGGTCGAGAATTTTGCAGCCGGCGGTGCTGCAATCAACCAGATCTGTGTCGCCTATGATCTCGGATTGAAAGTCTTCGATCTGGCGCTCGATTATCCCACCGGCGACATCACCGAGGAGGCAGCACTTTCCGAGCGCGATTGCGCCGCGACCATGGCCTTCGGCATGGAGGCGATCGCCGGCGGCACCGACCTGCTCTGCATCGGCGAGATGGGCATCGGCAATACGACGATTGCGGCGGCGATCAACTATGCGCTTTACGGCGGTTCGGCGCGCGACTGGGTGGGACCCGGCACCGGTTCGGAAGGCGAGATGCTGGAGCGCAAGATCGCGGCAGTGGAAAAGGCGGTGGCGCTGCATGGCGACCATCTCGACGATCCGCTGGAGATCATGCGCCGGCTCGGCGGCCGCGAGATCGCTGCGATGGCCGGCGCCATTCTTGCGGCCCGCATGGAGCGCATTCCGGTGCTGATCGACGGTTATGTCGCGACCGCCGCGGCGGCGATCCTGAAGGCCGCCAATCCGTCCGCGCTCGATCATTGCCTGATCGGCCATGTCTCCGGCGAGCCCGGACATCTTCGCGCAATCGAGATGCTCGGCAAGACGCCGCTTCTGGCGCTTGGCATGCGGCTCGGCGAAGGCACCGGTGCCGCACTTGCCGCCGGTATCGTCAAGGCGGCCGCCGCCTGTCATTCCGGCATGGCGACCTTCGCCCAGGCGGGTGTGTCGAATAAGCATTAAGGCCGCAGTGGGCGCCGTCGATCCGCGCGCGTTCGCTTGCGCCGCCCAAATGGATTCGGTATTTGCGTATTCGCTCATTGATGGGGAGGCTCCCCGGTTTGATGCAACAGGAAGAGGAAGGGCATCTTGATGAAGCCTGCGGTGACGAAAGAGACCGGACTTCGGCATTTCATCGCCGCCGCCAGCTATTCCTGGGCGGGTTTCCTGCGGGTGCTGAAAGAGGCAGCCTTCCGCCAGGAACTCGGTTTCTTCGTCGTTTCGATCGCGGCGCTGGCGCTCGTCGGTGCTAGTATCGGCGAGATCGTCGTCGCCGTGCTTCTGTTTCTCGGGCTCTTTTCGATGGAGGCGATGAATACCGCTGTCGAAGAGGTGATCGACCGGATTTCGCCGGAGATTTCGATCGTTGGCAAACATGCCAAGGATCTCGGCTCCTTCGCGGTGACCTGCATGATCGCCGCCTGCTGCCTCTATCTCGGCTTCGTCCTCGGCAAGCAGCTGTTCTTTAGCTGAATCAGGCAAAACTCTTGCGCTTGCGCGCAACGGCGTGAGCCTCTTCGACGGCCGGCAGGCTCTGGAGCACGCGCTTGGCAGGCAGGATGGCGATGACTTCGGTGCCCTCGCGCAGTTTCGATTTCAGCAGGAACTGCCCATCATGTTTGGCAAGGATCGCCTGGACGATCGGCAGGCCGAGGCCGGTACCCTGTTCGGCGCTCTTGATGGCGATCGAGCCCTGGCCAAAGGCCGACAGGACGACGGGAATCTCTTCTTCCGGAATGCCGGGGCCGTTGTCCTTGATCGAGATGTACTGGCCGCCGCCAGCTGTCCAGCCGACCTTAACGTGGATCTCGCCGCCCTGCGGCGTGAACTTGACCGCATTGGAGAGAAGGTTGAGCACCACCTGGCGCATCGACTTCTCGTCGGCCCAGATGGCCGGCAGCTGCCGCTCGAACTGGTCCGAAATGGCAATGTTCTTGGCGCGGGCGCGCAGCTGGACCATGCCGATGCAATCTTCGGTGATATCGAGAAGCGAAATCGCCTCCTCGCTCAGCTCGTATTTGCCGGCCTCGATGCGCGACAGGTCGAGGATCTCGTTGATGAGATCGAGCAGATGCTGGCCGGAGCGGTGGATATCGCCGGCATATTCCTTGTAGGTCGGATTGGCGAGCGGCCCCATGACTTCTGCCGACATCACCTCGGAAAAGCCGAGGATGGCGTTGAGCGGGGTTCGAAGTTCGTGCGACATGGAGGCAAGGAAACGGGACTTGGCGAGGTTTGCCTCTTCGGCGCGGCGGCGAGCCTCGTCCGACATCGATTTCGCCACTTCCAGCTCAGCGATCAGGTCGTCCTTCTCCGACTGGTAGGAAAGGATCCTGAGGTTCGACTTGAAGAGCCGGTCGCTGATATAATTGAAGAAGACAAGGGTGGTGGTGAAGGCCACCGTCAGGCTGATTTCGAGCAGGTCGCGCGACAGGCCGCTCTTGGCGGCGAGCGCCAGGACGGCCGGCGAGAAGGCGGCGAGCACGGCGGGCGTCAGCATGAAGTTCGACATCGCCGTGACGGAGAGCGCGATCAGTAGCGTCGCGCCCTTATAAAGAATGAAACTCGATGGCTCGCAGGTGTCGCAGCCCTGCAGCGCGAAGACGGCCCAGCAGCAGCCGAGCAGGAACTGGCCGGAGAGCAGCAGGCGGCGCCATTTGCGGGCGCTCTCGGAGGTAATTTCCTGCCGGCGGGCGCGGCGGGCCAGCAGGATATTGCCGGCATGACAGATGAGCGTCAGCAGCGCCCAGAAGAGCAATTGGGTGTTCTGGGTGAAATAGACGCCAAGCGCGGTGATGATGACGACGAAGAGCGGCATGATCGTCGCGCTCTGCAGCACCGATGCCACATACATGTTGAGCACGTCACGATCGAAGGAGGAATTTGACGCATGACCGGACTGAAGACGTTCGCGCGTCTGCCGCACGGCCTTGGAAACGGCCTTGTTGCGGTGGCTGCGCGACCTGTCGACGATGATCTTGTCGGTCGATGTGCTTACGCCGGTACTCATGTGCACGTTGAAACTTCATCCCAGGGTGGATAAGAGCTTAACCGGCAATTCTTAAGAAGATGTTTGCCATCTTTGCCAAGGATTTGTTTTTTAAGGAGGCGAAAGCGTGACACGGGGCCTGCGCCTGATTCGCGACGGCGTGACTGCTTTTGCCCTGCTGGCGCTCGTGGCGCTGATCGCCGCCAAATTCAACGATGCAGCAAAAATCAATCATGCCGGCGTCTTTCATGCTGCCGACGGCGACAGTCTGGCATTGGGAGACGAACGGTTGCGCCTCGAAGGCATCGATGCACCGGAGCTCAACCAGAGCTGCGAGCGGGCGGGGAAGGCCTGGGCCTGCGGGCGCGCGGCGCGCGCGGCGCTGCAGGAGATGGTGCTCACATCGGGAACGCTTTGTCAGGGCAGCCGGCGTGACCGCTACGACAGGCTGCTCGTCGTCTGCCGGAGCGGGGCGGGCGGCGACATCAATGCCGCCATGGTGCGCCGGGGCATGGCCATCTCCTATGGCGATTATGGCAAGGAGGAGGCCGAGGCGAAGGCTGAGAAGACCGGTCTCTGGGCCGGAACTTTCGAGCGGCCGCGCGATGTGCGCGATCATGCGCGCCAGAGTTCCGGCTTCGATGGCGCCCTGCGCTTCATCGGGCAGATCGTCGGGTGGGAGTAAAACCATGAGCGACGAAGCCATGCTGGAGACGCTACGGCGGGAGATCGCCTGCTGTCGCATCTGTCGCGACGCACCGGGAAAAGGCCTCGAATACCGGCTGCCGCACGAGCCGCGGCCGGTGGCGGTGATCTCATCGAGCGCGCGCATCCTGATCGCCGGGCAGGCGCCCGGGCTTCGGGTGCATGAGAGCGGCCTGCCGTTCGACGATGCATCGGGCGACCGGCTGCGATCATGGCTCGGCGTTGACAGGGCAAGCTTCTATGACCGCGACCGATTCGCCATCGTGCCGATGGGCTTCTGCTTTCCCGGCTATGATGACAAGGGCGCGGATCTGCCGCCGCGACGTGAATGCGCACCGTTCTGGCGGCAAAGAGTGATCTCGGCCATGCCGCAGATCGAACTGGTGCTGGTCATCGGCCAATATGCGCAGGCCTGGCATATGGCCGGTGAAAGGCGGGACAATATGACCGAGACGGTGCGGGCATGGCGTGACTGTTTTCTGTCCAACCGATCGCCGGCGGTGCTGCCGCTGCCGCACCCGAGCTGGCGCAACAGCGGCTGGCTGAAGCGCAATCCCTGGTTCGAGGAAGAATTGCTCCCGGTCTTGCAGGAACGGACGAAAATGCTGCTTTCCTGAAACAAAATTCTTTTAGTTGCACGGAATCGAGTTATACAAAGAAAATAATTCGAAAGGACTGTTGTGCGCATGGACCGCCTCGACCGAAAAATACTGCGTCTTCTGCAAGAAGATTCGACGCTTGCCGTTGCCGATCTCGCCAAGAAAGTGGGGCTTTCGACGACGCCATGCTGGCGGCGCATCCAGAAAATGGAAGAAGACGGCGTCATCAAGCGCCGAGTCGCCATCCTTGATCCGGAGAAGGTCAACACCAAGGTCACCGTCTTCGTGTCGATTCGCACCGCCACCCATTCGATTGAATGGCTGCGCCGCTTTTCCGAGGTGGTCGCCGAATTCCCCGAAGTGGTCGAATTCTACCGGATGAGCGGCGATGTCGATTATCTCCTGCGAGTCGTCGTGCCTGATATTGCCGCCTATGACGCTTTTTATAAGCGGATGATCGCCAAGATTGAGATTCGCGACGTTTCCTCCGCCTTTGCGATGGAGCAGATCAAGTATTCGACGCAGCTGCCGCTCGACTACATGATTCTCGACAATGCCAAATCCAACGAGGATTGAGGTCAAGCGTGCGGTCATGACCGCACGCGATAATGCCAAATCCGAAGACTGGGACCACGCGTGAGTCTGACCGGGGATATACCTATTGGGTGTGTTCTGGCCGCAAGCGGGAACGCCGGTTCCGCAAAACCAAGTTTTGGCCAGTGCGGTCGGCGATTGCAAAAAAAAGGCCTCAAAAATAGCAAAAAAACGCTCAAATCGACCCAAATTCCTGGAAAAGTGAATAGCCTGGTAAGGATTCCGGGGTTATGGTTGATGAAACCACGGGGCGATATGTCATAATTTCGTCTCATTGGTATCGAATTCAGAACACCATGTTCTAAACCGCTGCCTTGTTTGTGCTTGTTAGCCGGCGGTAGAGTTTATGCGCTTCACCAGTATGTTCGACGGGGGTCGAGCGGTGGAGAATTTGACAGATGGGGTGTAGCGTTTTGCGGCTTGCGATGGAGGATTTCCGTCGCGGAGCCGTTTGTCGTGTTTTTCGCCTAAATATTTGAAGTTGTTGTATAAAAATCACGTCACCGGGGAAAGTTGCTCGAAGGAGCCCACCTGGCGTGTATCGAGAATTGCTTGATAGGTCCTTGTATGTGATGACGGTTTGGCGGTTCGATCGATCCGCACGCCGAGATGGCTGTTCAAACTGGGCCGGCTTCAAATCGACTACCCGATCTGAAGCCAGCCCCGATCGACAAAGGAATGGATTGGTAAATGAACATCAGAATGGTTTTGCTTGCATCAGCAGCAGCATTTGCTGCATCGACGCCGGTTCTTGCAGCTGACGCTATTGTTGCTGCTGAGCCGGAACCGGTTGAATATGTTCGCGTCTGCGACGCTTACGGCACCGGCTACTTCTACATCCCGGGCACCGAAACCTGCCTCAAGATCGAAGGCTACATCCGTTTCCAGGTTAACGTTGGCGAAGATGTCGGCGGCGATTCGGACTGGGATGCTGTCACCCGCGGTCAGGTTCAGTTCACGGCCAAGAGCGACACCGAGTATGGTCCGCTGACCGGCGTCATCGTCATGCAGTTCAATGCTGACAACGCCACCGATCAGGACGCCATTCTCGACTCCGCTTACCTCGACGTCGCGGGCTTCCGCGCCGGTCTGTTCTACAGCTGGTGGGACGATGGTCTCTCCGGCGAAACCGACGACATCGGCTCGGTTGTAACGCTGCACAACTCCATCCGTTATCAGTATGAAAGCGGCACCTTCTACGCTGGCCTCAGCGTCGACGAACTGGAAGACGGCGTCTACAAGGCCGACGAAGAAGCCAACAACGTTGGCGTTGCCTTCGGCGTTGGTGGCACTGCCGGTGCGTTCAGCTACCAGATCACCGGTGGCTATGACGTCGACAACGAAGACGGTGCTGTCCGTGCAATGGGCACGGTTGACATCGGTCCCGGTACGCTCGGCCTCGCCGGCGTATACTCTTCCGGCCCGAACTCCTACTACTCTTCGGCTGAATGGGCTGTTGCTGCCGAATACGCAATCAAGGCAACTGACAAGCTGAAGATCACGCCGGCCGTTCAGTACTACGGCAACTACTTCGGCGGCGACAAGGCCGTTCCGGATGACTTCGACGGTCTCGGCGATGCCTGGAAGGTCGGTCTGACGGTTGATTACCAGATCGTCGACAACTTCTACGCCAAGGCTTCGGTTCAGTACCTCGATCCGGATGATGGTGACGACTCCACGACGGGCTACTTCCGTCTGCAGCGTTCGTTCTAATCCACTTAGTGGATGCTCCCGGTCTTCGGACCGGGAGCACTTAAATCAGTTTCTGATCCGAGTGACCTCCGATCAGCTACGGGGACGGGTCCGGTCTTCCCTGCCGGACCGTCCTTGCAGCGTTTTTGAAGCGCCGTCTTCAATGCCGTTTTTCAGAATCGCCTTTTGAGGTGAACCCAACAGGTACGTTGCGTATCGCACGTCGGCATCTGCCAGCCTCGCCTCTCGAGGCACTCCGTTTTTCAATCTTTCAAACGAGCTGGATCCACCGATAGAATTATCGTGCGGACGGCTGTTGGTCTGTCTGCCTATGCGGCGTCGGCTGGCTTTGCCGCAATAGGTCGCGAAAAGAAAATCCAATGCCGACAATGTGATCACAGCTTTTTGGGAGAGAGGATACAACCCTTGCTGGGGGCCGGCATTCATTCCTACTCTCGGATAGCTTGTTCTTATGGACGATCTCAACGACTACTATTATTTCGCCGCTGTCGTCTCCAGCGGCGGTTTCGCTTCTGCAAGTCGCGATCTAAAAATACCACGTTCGAAGCTCAGCAGGCGGGTCAGCCGGCTTGAGGAAGGGCTTGGCGCAAGGCTCATAGAACGCTCGACTCGCCACTTCCGGGTGACTGAGATCGGCCAGGCTTTCTACGAAAGATGCCAGACCATCCTGCAGGAGGCCGATCGCGCCAAATCGATCGTCAGCGAGGCTCAGTCCGACCCGCAAGGTGTGGTGCGTATGGGCTGCCCGCTCGGTCTCGTCGACATATCGGTCGGGGGGATTCTGCCCGAATTCCTGGAACGTTATCCGAAGATCAAGCTGCAGATCATCGGCTCCGAGCGGCGCGCCGATCTCATCAACGAACGGATCGACCTCGAGGTGAGGGCGACCAACGAGCCGGAGACGCAGACGAGCCTGACGATGCGTAAGCTCGACCGTATCAGGCGTATCCTGGTCGCAAGTCCGTCGCTCGTCGAACGTACCGGCAACTTGCATTGTGTGGACGAACTCGCGGACCTGCCGACGCTGGCGATGACGTCATGGGTGTCGTTCCACACCTGGGAACTGGTCGGTCCGAATGACGCCAAGCAGGTGATTCGGCATCAGCCGCGGCTCACCTGCCGCAGTATGACCGCCATCCTCGACGCAGCCCGTGCCGGCCTCGGCTTCGGGCTTTTGCTCGAAAGTGCCTGCGAGGCCGATCTCCAGGCCGGCAAGCTGGTGCGGGTGCTGCCGGAATGGCAGTCGGAGGAGAGCCAGTTCTACATCGTCTTCACGACAGCGAAGGGCATGCCGCCGGCGGTGCGGGTCCTGATCGATTTCCTGGTCGAAAAATCCAGGCAGCATTGATTTAGAGCCTTTCCGGGTTAGATTGAAGCATTCTGCCGGAGCAGGTTTTCGTCAGGGCAAAGGCGATTGGCCACGGGCATACCCCAGGGTACGTCCGAGCCGATCGCCTTTGTCCTGGCGGAAAGATGCCCGGCCCTTCGGGTTGGCTGAAACGGGCCGGCTGATCGACCGGCCGGCTTGGCCGTAGAGCTTGGCTACGACGCGCGCCGGCCGGCCAACCATCCGACTCCGTTTGAGCCAACAGAATGCTTCAATCTAACCCGGAAAGGCTCTAGTTATTCGAGCCGGCATCCCGCCTTATCTCAACCGTGCCAAGAGCTTTTCGCCGGCCAGTTCCCTGGCGGCATCCTTGCCGATCCAGCGGGCGGTTTTATCAGGGCTTTCCGCCAGGATCTTTGCAAGTGCCAGCGCCGGTGCATGGCAGGCGAGATTGCGCTTGCCGATGCTGCGCAGCGCCCAATTCACCGCCTTGCGAATGAAGTTTCGCGGGTCGCAGGCATGGGCCGCGATCAGCGGCATCCAGGCAAGGAGGGTCGCGTCGGACTCCGTTTTCCGATGGACGGCGGCACCGGCAATCATGGCGAAGGCGGTGCGCCTGATAAATTCACGCTCGTCGGCGGCGAAGTCTGAGATGAGTTCATCCAGCCGGGCTTCAACGAAGAGATCGGCGGCGCAATCGACGATCTCCCAGGAGTTGAAATCAGCGGCCCAATTTCGGGCTTCTTCAGACGTCAACCGCTTCGGCTCGGCTGTGTAGAGGGCAAGCAGGCGGGCTTCGCGGATATCGCTTCGCCAGAGCTGCATTGCCCTGAGGTGATCCTTCTTCGCCAGTCTGGCGACCGCCCTGATATCGGGATTGGAGATACCGAGGGCGTGATCGGTAACGATGCCGAAGCGCGCCATGGCGGCGACATTCTCCTCCGAACGCAGGGTTTCGAGATGCGCGATCAGTTCGGCCGCATCGGAGGAGGGGTCGATCATTTTTCGAGGCGGGCAAGCAGCGAGGATGTGTCCCAGCGATTGCCGCCCATTGCCTGCACGTCGCCGTAGAACTGGTCGACGACGGCGGTGACCGGTAGCTTGGCGCCATTGCGGCGGGCTTCGGTGAGCACGATGCCGAGATCCTTGCGCATCCAGTCGACCGCAAAGCCGAAGTCATATTTGCCTGCGTTCATGGTCTTGTGGCGGTTTTCCATCTGCCAGGAACCGGCCGCACCCTTGGAAATCACCTCGACGACCTTTTCAATATCCAGGCCGGCGCGCTTGCCGAAATGCAGCGCTTCGGCAAGTCCCTGGACGAGGCCGGCGATGCAGATCTGGTTGACCATCTTGGTCAGCTGGCCCGAGCCTGCCGGCCCCATCAGGCCAACCATGCGGGCATAGGCGTCGATGACAGGCCTGGCGCGTTCGAAGACGGCCTCGTCGCCGCCGCACATGACGGTCAGGACACCGTTTTCGGCGCCGGCCTGGCCGCCGGAGACGGGCGCATCGATGAAATCGACACCTTTTTCCTTTGCCGCGGCATGAAGTTCGCGGGCGATCTCAGCGCTGGCGGTGGTGTTGTCGATCAGCACCGAACCCGGCTTCATGCCGTGCAGGGCGCCGTTTTCACCCAATGTCACCGAGCGGAGATCTTCGTCATTGCCGACGCAGACGAAGACGAAATCGGCTCCAGTGGCTGCCTTGGCCGGAGTGGGAGCGGCGTGGCCCGAAAATTTCTCGGCCCAGGCGGCGGCTTTTGCCGGCGTGCGGTTATAGACGGTGACATCGTGGCCGCCTTTCGTCTTCAGATGGCCCGCCATGGGAAACCCCATGACGCCGAGACCGATGAACGCGACTTTTGCCATATGTCCTATCCTTTTCCTGAAGTGCAGGCCCGAGGATTAACCGAAACGGCGGGAGCAGAAAAGCCCGTGAAGACGGACTTCCCTCCGATTGGCGCATATGAGGCTGGCCGCCGTTCGGCCGAGCCCTAGATTAGCGACAGGGCATTATGTTTCCGGGAGGTGACATGAGCGAAATTCCGACGATCAAGCCGCGGCGCAAAGGCCGCAGCGGAATGCAGGCGATGCTTATTCCATCGCAGCAGATGGTCGCAGAGCAAATTCGATCGGCACCGGAAGGTGTCCTCACCGACGTCGGCCTTCTCCGTCGCCGTCTCGCTGCTCAATACGGGGCAGACGCCTGTTGCCCGGTGACCATGCAGCGGCATTTGCGTGCGATCGCCGAGCTATCCTTCGGGGCACTGGAGAAGGGCGAGCCGGTGTCGACGGTTACGCCCTATTGGCGCATGGTCGATCCCGCAAGTCTGCTTGCGAAGCGTCTCACAGGTGGCCCCACCTTCATCTGGGAGCGGCTGGCCGCGGAAGGTCGGGAGTGAGCCGGGATGGTAGGCAGCATATGGCGCGCGAAAAAAAATCCGCTCAAGGGCGATTTCCGAGCTGCAAAATTTCAGCAAAGGCGGAAACTTGCAAATAAAATTGTCGATATAAATTATAGATTTCATCATCATGGAATTCACCACTGACGGGGTCGACCAGCCGAAAGACAGGCCCGACACCATAAAAAAAGGGGAAAGTCATGATTTCACGTCGACAAACGCTCGGGCTTTTCGCAGCAGCTGCGGCCACGGCAATCCTGCCGGCTGTCAGGCCGGCACGCGCTGCCGCCAGCGAGTTCCGTATCGGCTGGCAGAAGAACGGCGTGCTGGCGCTCGCCAAGCGTCGCAGAGCACTTGAAAAGCGGCTTGCCGATCACGGCATTACCGTCAGCTGGTCGGAATTCACCTCCGGCCCGCCGCTTCTCGAAGCGTTAGGCGCAGGCGCTCTCGATTTCGGCGCGACCGGCGATGTACCGCCGCTCTTTGCCCAGGCGGCCGGCGGGCAGCTCTATTATGTCGGTCTCTACAAGGGTTGCCCGGCAGCCTCGGCCATCCTCGTGCGCAAGGATTCGTCGATCAAGACACTTGAAGACCTCAAGGGAAAAAAGGTCGCTTTCAAGCGCGGCTCCAGCGCGCATAATGTAACGGTCAAGGTTCTGCGCAAGGCAGGCCTGAAGCCCGAAGATGTCGAGCAGCTCGACCTTTCGCCGCCGGATGCTGCCGCCGCTTTCAAGAATGGCAGTATCGACGCCTGGTCGATCTGGGATCCATATCTGGCGATTGCCGAAGCTGATCCGGAGACTCGTATCATCACGACCGCTGAAGGCATCGTCGACTCCTACAGTTTCTTCCTCGCCAATCGCGATTTTACCGATGCTAATGGGCAAGTGATCGTCGACGTGATCGATGAGCTTGCCAAGGTCGGTAAGTCGGCACAGAGCAATCTCGACGAAACGGTGAAGGAGCTTTCCGAAATTACCGGTGTGCCGGCTGACGTGACGCGCGTGACATTGACACGCAAGGGCGCCGATCTCGGCAGCGTCTCGACCATCACCGATGCCGCCGCCGCCTATCAGCAAGCACTCGCAGACGAGTTCTACGGGCTCGGCATCCTGCCGAAGAAGCTCGTGACCGGCGATATCGTCTGGCGTCCCAAGGCGAGCTGATTTTCCGGCCGAGCCAAGATTTCCGCGAGGCGGCATGGAGAGGGCCTCCATGCCGCTGAACCGGAAAAATATTCTCCAAAACGGATTAGAATAGCAAATTGATATTGTCGATCTAATTGATAGTCTATGTCACTATCCTCGCGATCGAGCGGACACCGAAAGGCATCTGCCTGCTGCCATCCGATCGACAGGGATATTTCAGATGCTCGCGCATAGACAGACAGCCGGCCTTCTTGCCGCCCCGCCCACTACGATCCTCCCAAGCATCTGTGCGGCGGCGGCGCTACGCAAGGCAGACAGAGAGCTATCTCGACCACGCGAGTTGATTTTCGAATTCCGCAGCTAAAGGACCGTCTTCCAATGACCACCTCCCATACAGGCACATCCGAGCCCATCAATTTCCTCTGGTTCATCCCGACATCGGGCGACGGCACCTATCTCGGCTCCTCTGATCTCAACCGCGCGCCCGAGATCGGCTATCTCACGCAGATCGCTCAGGCCGTCGACCGGCTCGGCTATTCCGGCGTGCTGCTGCCGACCGGGGTTGCCTGCGAAGAATCCTTCGTGACGGCGGCAGCCCTTGCCGCCAAAACCGAGAAGCTGCAGTTCCTGGTGGCGATCCGTCCCGGCACCGCATCGCCTGCCTATTACGCGCGTCTTGCGACGACGCTCGACCGCATCTCCAACGGCCGCCTGCTGCTCAACATCGTCGTCGGCGGTAGCCCGGCGGAGCTAGCCGGCGATGGCATCCATCTCGAGCATGACGAGCGCTATGCCCATGCCGAAGAGTTCTTCACCATCTTCGAGGAATTGCTGGAAAAGGGAACGGCAAGCTTCGACGGCAAATACATCAAGGCGACCAATGCGCGCCTCGGCTTTCCCTCGGTGCAGAACCCGCGCCCGCCGCTCTATTTCGGCGGCTCGTCGGATGCCGGCATCGATTTCTCCGTCGGCCGTGTCGACAAGTACCTGACCTGGGGCGAGCCGCCGGCACAGGTTGCCGAGAAGGTCACCAAGGTGCGCAAGGCTGCCGGCGAACGCGGCCGCGAGGTGAGCTTCGGCATTCGTCTGCACTTCATCGTGCGCGAAACCGATGATGAAGCATGGGAGGCGGCCGAGCGACTGATCCGCCATCTCGACGACGATACGATCCGCGAGGCGCAGGAGCGCTTCGTCCACGAGTCCGACTCGGTCGGCCAGAAGCGAATGGCTGCCCTTCATGGCGGGCGCCGCGACAAGCTCGAAGTCTCGCCGAACCTCTGGGCCGGCGTCGGCTTGGTGCGCGCCGGTGCGGGCACGGCGCTTGTGGGATCGCCGAAGACGGTGGCCGCGCGCCTTCGCGAATATCAGGAGATCGGCATCGATACGGTTATCGGCTCCGGCTATCCGCATCTCGAAGAGGCCTATCGCGTCGCCGAGTTGCTTTTCCCCGAACTCGGCATCACCCGCGAGCAGCAGCGTCTGGGCTTCAACAACGAGTTCGGCCGCAAGCAGGTCTTCGCAGGCGGCAGCCATGGCGGCAATCTGAAAGTCGTCTCCGGTTCCTGATCTCGAACGAAGACGTAGAGCTTGACACCGCCGCAAGCCGCTTACGGCTTGCGGCATCCTGCTCCCGATAAGCGCGAGGACAATGCATGTCGACTTTCGATACTCCGTTCGTACGGTCGGTCGCTTCCGAAAAGGCCGGGAAGGCGGGTTTGCGCCTGCCGCTGCCCGGCCTGGACAAGCTAACCCCCTATCTGGTGCCGGTGGCGATCGTGGCGTTGTGGCAGCTTGCCTCCTCGGCCGGCTGGATCTCATCGCGCATCATGCCGTCGCCGGCCGATGTCGGCCTTGCCTTCTGGTCGACGACGGTTTCCGGCCAGTTGCCGAATGACGTGCTGGTGAGCGCCGGCCGCGCCTTTGCCGGCCTTCTCGTCGGCGGTTCGATCGGCTTCCTGCTCGGCATTGCCAATGGCGTATCGCGCATTTCCGAGCAGTTGACCGATACGACGCTGCAGATGCTGCGCACCATTCCGCATCTGGCGATGATCCCGCTTGTCATCCTGTGGTTCGGAATCGGCGAGGAATCGAAGCTGTTTCTCACCTCGCTCGGCGTGCTCTTCCCCGTTTATCTCAACACCTATCACGGGGTGCGCAATGTCGATCGCGACCTGATCGAAATGGGCAAGGTCTATGGCATGGGCAACTGGACGCTCTTCCGCAAGGTGATTTTTCCAGGCGCGCTGCCGTCGATCTTCGTCGGTCTCAGATATGCGCTCGGCATCATGTGGCTGACGCTGATCGTATCGGAATCGATCGCCGCATCGTCAGGCATCGGCCACATGGCCAACAATGCCCGCGAATTCATGATGACTGACGTCGTCGTGCTCGCCCTTGTCATCTATGCCGTGCTCGGCAAGCTTGCCGATGTCATCGCCCGGGTTCTGGAGAGGCGGCTGCTCGCCTGGAACTCGGTCTATCAGAAATAGGAGAGACGCCATGACATCGATCGCGCATGAGCGTTTTCACGCCGTCGCCGAAGAGCCAGCTTATGCGCGTGAAAACGCGCCCGCGGTAGGCCATAGTGCGCCCGCGGCGATCAGCCTGACGGGACTTGAAAAGAGTTTTGGGGCCAACCGCGTACTGCGCGGCATCAACCTGCATATTCCGGCCGGCCAGTTCGTTGCCGTGATTGGCAAGAGCGGCTGTGGAAAGAGCACCCTGCTGCGCATCCTGATGGGCCTTGACGAGCCGAGTGCCGGCGAATTGCATTTCGAGGATGCCGGCGGCGCGCAGGCGAGTCCGAACGCGCGCATCGTCTTTCAGGAGCCGCGGCTGCTGCCCTGGCTTAGTGTTGCCGACAATGTGGTTGTTGGGCTGGGTGACGGCATCGACAGGCGGGCGGCGCTGAAGGCGACCGACGCCGTGCTTGCCGAAGTCCAGCTTGGCGAAAAGACCGGGGAATGGCCGGCGCGGCTTTCCGGCGGGCAACGGCAGCGCGTGGCGCTGGCGCGGGCGTTGGTCAGCCGGCCGGGCGTGCTGGCACTCGACGAACCGCTCGGCGCACTCGATGCGCTGACGCGGATCAGCATGCAGGAACTCATCAACCGTGTCTGGCGCGAACTCGGCTTCACCGCAGTGCTCGTCACCCATGATGTCAGCGAGGCGGTGCATCTCGCCGACCGGGTCATCGTGCTCGACGAGGGGCGGATCGCACTCGATCTTCCCATTCCCTATCCGCGTCCGCGCCGGCACGGCCATCCCGGCCTCGCCGAGCTGGAAGGCCGGCTGCTTGCCGCGATTCTCGGCACCGACGGCGGCCATTGATCCCAAGGCTATTCGCAACGCTAAATGACCTCGGCACAGGCGAGGCGTGTCCGCGCGAGCATACATGACCAATGGCGAAAATGCATAGCCTCTTGGGTATGTGAAGTTCACCCTACCTCTGCCACGCGCGCTGCCATGCGCACCAAATTCAGCAATACTATTTTCCTCAAGTTGTTTTACGTTCAGCTTGACTCATTCATATCTCCATGGCTATACGTTAATCCATAGTCAACGAGGTATGGATTGTAGATGTCGGACACCCAGGACGTGCTCTTCAGAACGCTCGCCGATCCGACCCGGCGGGCTCTTTTCGAACGGCTGTGCCGCGAAGGAGAAAAGACGGTCGGGGCTCTGACGGCTCGGGCCGGGGTCTCGCAACCAGTCGTCTCGAAACATCTTGGAATCCTGAAGCAGGCCGGATTGGTGCGCGACCGCCATGAAGGGCGGCAGACGCATTATAGCGCCCAGCTCGGCGCGCTGTCGCCGCTGGTCGACTGGACAAGCGAGATGGCTGGCTTTTGGCAAAACCGGTTCGACCAGCTGGAAGATCTATTGAAAAGGATGGACCAATGACCGAAATTTCAAACGAAACCCGTTCCGTCATCGTCGAACGAGAGATCCCTTTTCCGCCGGAAAAGATCTGGCGCGCGCTCACGCAGCCGCATCTGATTGCGGACTGGCTGATGAAAAACGACTTCGTGCCGATCGTGGATCAGCGTTTCAAGCTGAGCGCGGATTGGGGCTCGGTCGACTGCCAGGTCCTGGAAGTCGAGCCGAATAAAACCCTGTCTTACACCTGGGCTGCCTATGATCTCGAAAGTGTCGTCACCTGGACTCTCACGCCCACGGGCGCGGGCACGCAGTTACGCATGGAGCAGTCGGGCTTCCGGCCGGATCAGCGGCAGGCCTACGGGGGCGCCAAAAGCGGTTGGCCGCAGTTCTTCGCAAATCTCGAGCAGGTGCTGACGCGGATCGAGTGAGGCCGCGGCCAAAACGGATCACACCATCCGCTTCGCTTGTTTTCGCAGGAGGTTCCCTTGAATTGGAATAACTGGCTTCGGCAGATCCACCGTTGGCTGTCCATTGCCTTTACGCTGGCCGTCATAATTAATATCATCGCAATGGTGCAGGAGAAATCGTCCGTCTGGGTGGGCCTCACGGCGCTGCTGCCGCTGACCTTGCTGCTGCTCACCGGTCTCTACCTGTTCGCGCTGCCATATGCCACCCGGTGGCGCGGCGCGGGACGCAGCGGAGGGTAGGAGTGAAGGCAATGTCCGGGAAGACATCCAAGGCCGTGGCAAAGGTCACGAAGAAGACAGCCGCCAAGCCTGATACCGCGGAGCCGACCCTTCTCTCGGGCGGCAACCCTCAGATCGCCAAGGGTTACGGCGACGCTCCCGTGCAAGCCTACATCGCCGCCATGCCGGGCTGGAAAAGCGACGTCGGGCGCCGTCTCGACGCGCTCATCACCCGTTCCGTTCCCGACGTACACAAGGCAGTCAAATGGAACTCGCCCCTTTATGGCATGGAAGGGCAGGGCTGGTTTCTCGGTGTCCATTGCTTCGCAAAATACATCAAGGTTGCTTTCTTCCGCGGCACGTCGCTCAGTCCCGTTCCGCCCGGCGAGTCCAAACAAAAGGAAGTGCGTTACTTCCACATTCATGAGGAAGACCGACTCGACGAGGCCCAGCTCGCCGCCTGGGTGGAACAGGCAAGCCAATTGCCCGGCGAACGAATGTGAGCGGACGCGTAGATTTAAGCGTTAGAGCGTCCTTTGTTCGTTCGAAAAGACGCACGGCGCTTAGGCCATCAGCATTTAAGGGATGAAGGGGAGATATCGATGAATAAAGCCACGGCAACCCTGAAGAAGAGCGGCTCCAGCGAAGAGAAGGACGGAGACTCTCCTTCTCGTTTGATCGATGCGAGAATCGAGGAGTTGAGCGATTGGCGCGGCGAGATGCTCGCTCGGGTCCGAACTATCATCAAGCAGGCCGTGCCCGACGTGGTCGAGGAATGGAAGTGGAGAGGCGTTCCGGTGTGGGAGCACGCCGGGATCATCTGCACCGGCGAGACCTACAAGAGCGTGGTGAAACTGACCTTCGCCCAGGGCGCCTCGCTGGAGGACCCTTCAAGCCTCTTCAACTCCAGCCTTGACGGCAATACCAGGCGCGCCATCGATTTCCACGAAGGCGATGAGGTTGACGAGGAGGCGTTGAAGGCGCTCATTCGCGGTGCTGTCACACTCAACACTTCAAAGCGGGCCGCGGCTCGTCCTGCCGGCTCGCGGAAGAAAGCAAGCAACGCTTGAGGCTTGGCTTATTTCGCCTGAAACGCATCGCGTCAAACTTGATTCATGCGAGACGATTCAGTTTTGTGCGCCATGCGATCAGTGGATCGGGCTTTCCTCGCGCTCGAGGAAGAGTTCCAGATTGTCGAGGCCGATCTCGGTGCCCTGGAGGCGGGCACCGTTATCGGCGTAGCCGTCGAGGAATACCACCTGTTCGGTGAAGATCATTTTCGTGCCGCCGGGTGCGGCTTCGAAGGCAACGGTTGTGAGAGACGCGGAGATGCGGCTTTCCCCAAGCTTCATCTCATAGGCATAGACGATGCGGGCATCGGGCACGATATCGATATAATGGGCGTCATAGGCGTGCAGAAGGCCGTCAGTATCGGCGACGTAGTTCCTTTCCGTGCCGCCGGGGCGGAAATCGAGCCCGTAGTCCAGCGGCACCCACTCGCCATGGCATGCGAACCATTGGCGTTTGGCCTCTGGCACCGACCAGGCGCGGAAGACGCGGGCGACGGGCGCCTTCAGGTGACGCTCGATGACGAGAGTGGCGTGTTCGGCGGATCGTGTCGTCATTCGGGAAGGCTCTCCGTTTCATTGGCGAGAAAGTGGTCCAGCCTGTCGAAGGTGGTCGTCCATTGGATCTTCCGCTGTTCCACCCAGCGCTCGACGGCGGCAAACGCGTCCTGCTGCAGGCGGTAGGTTCGCACCCGGCCTGATTTTTCGGAGAGAACGAGACCGCTCTCCTCCAGCACCTGCAGATGTTTCATCACCGTCGGCAGGGCAACCGCGAGCGGTGCGGCCAGTTCGGTGACGGAGGCTGGGCCACGGCCGAGGCGGTCGATCATGCCGCGGCGGCTGCGGTCGGAAAGCGCATGGAACATGCGGTCGAGATCTGCCTGGCTTTCGATCATCCCGCCGCATCCCGGAAGCGGGCCGGCAGCCTCTCTTTGTAGGGATAGAACTTGAAGTAGGGGCTGGCCTCATCCAACGCCCTTGCAAAGGACGGGCGTGCCAGCAGCCGATCGTAATAGCCGCGAAGGTTCGGGTGTTCCGATGAAAACGGAACCAGCGTTTCGGCATAGAAAAGGGCGGGGGCGGCGGCGCAATCGGCCATGGTGAAGCCGTCACCTGATATCCATTGCTTGTCGGCGAGCTGCTTTTCGATCATTGCATAGGCGGTGGCGAGTGTCGCCCTGGCGGCGGCTACCTCAATCTCGTCCGCCGTGCCGTCGGGGCGCCGGCGATTGCTGACGATGGTCTGCATCGGCGCCTGGACATAGTGGTCGAAAAAGCGATCCCAGAGACGAACCTGCAGCGCCCGGTCGATCTCCGGCGGCAGCAGGCGAACGGGGCCGGCATAATATTGCTCGAGATATTCGATAATGATCGATGTCTCGGGAATGGTGCTGTCGCGCGCCTCGTCCCGCAGCAGCGGCATCTTGCCGATCGGCCAGAAGCGAAAGAGATCGGCGCGCGAGCTTTCGTCGGAAAGATCGACGATGCGATTCTCGAAGGGAGTGCCGTTTTCATAAAGCGCGATAAGTACTTTGTGGCAGAAAGAGGCGAGCGGATGCCCATAGAGCACGAGCGACATGCGGCGACCTTTCCTATCGTTGCGGTAAACTTTACCGATCGACTAACTATCAGGTCATGACACATTTCGCAACAGATACTTCGCTAACCGTGCAAGTATTCCGTCAGCCGATCTACCAGGTGTTGGCGTCAGCCATTATACCGGGCGATCACCAAATGGCCTGGTGTCGGCCGGCCTTCTTCCATGCGCACGTTGATATCCGATATCTCGACGAGTTCGAAACCCGTGGCCGTCAGGCGTTCTCTGACATAGGCGTCGGCATGAGCGAAGCGCTGGTGCGGGCCGACCATATAGGCGCGGCCGGCGAGAATTTCCTCAGGCAGGGTTTCCGAGGAGAAGATGAACAATCCGCCCGGCATTATGTTCTCGGCGGCGCCGAAGAACAGCGGTTCGAGTGCGCCGAGATAGGGCAGCACGTCGGTGGCGGCGATGATGTCGAAGGCTTCCTCGTCGTTGTCGTCGAGGAAATCCTCGACCTCGGCGACGAAGAGCGTCTCGTAGAGATCCTTCTCATGGGCGATCTCGACCATTTTCTCCGATATGTCGATGCCGGTCATATCAGCGCAGAGGTCGCGTAGCGCGCCGCCGGTGAGGCCCGTGCCGCAGCCGAGATCGAGCAGCCGCTTGAACGGTCCGAGCTTCAGCGCCTGCAGGCGCTGGCGCACCAGCATCGGCACGTGATAGCCGAGCTGCTCGACGAGCACGTCCTCGAAAACCTCGGCATGCTGGTCGAACAAGGTCTCGACATAGGCATCGGGCGCCTTGACCGGCGTTTCGCCGCGGCCCATCGCGGCGATGCGTACGGCCGCACCACCGTGATCGTCGGGATCGAGTGCCAGGACTTCCTCATAGGCTGCAACGGCCGCATCAACATCTCCGGCCTTTTCCAGCTCCAGCGCGCGGTTGTAGGCCTCGCCAAGGGCATCTTCGTCGATCTTCTTTGCCATCACAGTCCATCGTCCTTTTGTTTCAGGCATGCGTCTAAGACGGCTTTCGATGTTTTGCAATGGCGCGATTGCGGGCGCAGAATGGCCGAAAAGAAGACGAAGGGAGGAATGAGCCATGAAAATGGAGGAAGACGGGACTTCATCGGCAAGGGAAGGAGAGGGCGGGTGGCCATTGCTGCTGCCTAGCACACCAGGCGAGGTCACCAATACGCTCTGCCATTATTACCGCGGTGAACTCGGGCGGATGACGAGCTGGCGCGACCGCATCGACCGGACGTCCAACTGGGCGATCACGGTGGTCGCCGCACTTCTCTCGGTGTCGCTGTCGACGCCGACCTCGCATCACGGAGTGCTGTTGTTCGGGATGATGCTGGTGACGCTGCTTCTGATGATCGAGGCGCGGCGCTACCGCTTCTTCGATATCTATCGCGCTCGCATTCGCCAGATCGAGCGCTGCTATTTCGCACAGATTCTGGCGCCCGACCCCAATGCCGGCAGCGAATGGGCAGTGGTGGTCGCCAGTAGCCTGCGCAAGCCGCACTTTCTGCTCAGCTATCAAGAGGCGATGCACCGCCGGCTTAAACGCAATTACGGCTGGATGTATTTCATCCTGTTGCTCGCCTGGTGCCTGAAGATCTCGACGCCGAAACTGCAGACGGAGGGAATGCCGGCGCTGCAGGCGCAGTCATGGGCCTATGTCATCGACAATGCCGTGCTCGGGCCGGTTCCCGGCCTTGCGGTCATTGCAATCGTCATCGCCTTCTATGTCGGCATGCTCGGTTTCGCCCTGCGCCCGGATCGCGACGAAGGCGAATTCGGCCATGGCGAAGCACATGTCTGATCTGGTGAGCATGATGTTCTACGAAAAGCCGTTCACACTTTTCGGCATCATGCTCCAGAACCGATCAGTGCAGGATCAACTCGCCCTTCAGTGCCCGCCACTCGGTTGCCGAGATCAGCTTGCGGTGGATGTAGCGCACCGAATGCAGCGGCCCGTCGAGCTTCTCTTCCCAGAATTTCAGGAAGCCGCGCATTTCGGGAAAATCGGGGGCGAGGTCATAATCCTGCCAGACATAGGTTTGTAGGATCACCGGGTGGTCCGGCAGGCGGTAGAGGATCTGGGCGGTCGTCAGACCATAGCCCTTCAGTTGTTTTTCCATTTCCTTGTGCATCGTATTCCGCTTCTTCTTGTTCCCACTCGCGCGCTTATTAGCGCTGCATGATATGGAAACATGCGAGTGGTTAACGGAAGCTTTACAGATACTTCGTAAAAGGGCAATTTATTTTTAATATCAATGGTTTGGCAGCATCGTCCCGAGAGTGCTGCCAAAGGCTCAGCGCTTGAGATGCCGGGTCAGGCGGCGCTCGAACCAGGCCCAGAGATGGCGTAAGGCTTCGACGATGGTGAGGTAGAAGATCGCCGCCCAGAGATAGGTCTGGTAGTCGAAAGTGCGGGAGAAGGCGTAACGGGTTTCGCCCATCAGGTCGAGTACGGTGATGATGGCGACGACCGCCGAGCCCTTGATCAGCAGGATGATTTCGTTGCCATAAGGGCGAAGTGCGACGATGAGGGCCTGCGGCAGGATGATCTTGCGGAAGGCGATGAACTTGTGAATGCCGAGTGCGGCGGCCGCCTCGTGCTGGCCATGCGACACGCTTTCGATGGCGCCGCGCAGGATTTCCGCCTGGTAGGCCGCGGTGTTGATGGTCATGGCAAAGAGGCCGCAATACCAGGCTTCGCGGAAGAACCACCAGATGCCGACGGCCTCAAGCTGCGGCCGGAATATGCCGAGGCCGTAATAGACCAGGAACAGCTGGGCAAGCAGTGGGGTGCCGCGGAAGAAATAGATGTAGCCGTAGGCCAGCGCATTCAGCACCCGGTTCTTTGACATGCGCGCCACGGCGAGCGGCAGCGACAGGATGGCGCCGCAGATAACGGAAATGAAAACGAGGCTCAGCGTTATCCAGAGGCCATGGAGATAACGCGGCCCGTAGCGGGTGAATTTTTCCGGATCCCAGCCATTGATGACGGAGATCACCAGGAGCACCCCAAGCAGAGCCCAGAGAGCGACGAGGATATAGCCGGCCATGCGCGCCGGTGTCATCGGCTTCATCACTTCCCGGGGTGCGGGCTGCGGCGGGATCAGTGTTTCGGCGTAGCTCATCGGCGGATCTCCGAACGCTTGGCCCAGCGCTCGACATAGACGAGCAGAAAGGAGGAAAGGATGGCGAGCACCAGATAGAGGCAGCAGGCCAGACCATAGAAAAAGAAGGGTTCCTTGGTCACGCGTACGGCGACACTCGTCTGGCGCAGGATATCGGCAAGGCTGATGATCGAGACGTAGGACGTGTCCTTCAGGAGGACCATCCAGAGGTTCGTCAGTCCCGGCAGCGCGATGCGCACGAGCTGCGGCAGGACGATGAGGCGCAGCGTGCGGCCGCGATGCAGCCCCAGCGCGTCGCCCGCCTCATATTGTCCCTTGGGAATGGCGCGGAAGGCCGAGAGCAGCACTTCCGAGCAGTAGGCGGAGAAGACGACCGAAAGCGCGATGACGCCGGCGAGGAAGGCGTTGATCTCGATCGGCGGTCCGTCATAACCGACGAAGGTCAGCAGAGACTGGATTAGCATCTGCATGCCGTAATAGATGATGAAGAGCGTCAAAAGCTCCGGCAGGCCGCGGAAGATCGTGGTGTAAATACCGGCCGCCAGGCGCAGCGGCTTTTCCTCCGACTGCTGGCCGAGCGCCACCAGGAAGCCGATGGCGAGGCCGATCGGCAGGGTGACGATCGCCACTGAAATGGTGACCTGCAGGCCAAGTGCAATCTCGTCGCCCCAGCCGGTATCGCCACAGGCAAGGATCGTCGACTGACCTAACCACGTGAAGATGCCAACGGGTCCGCACAGCGGATCGAATATGTGCACAATCCAGCTCCAGAAGGAGCTCAGCGCGGAAAATAATCCGCCCATGCGAGAATTCCCCTCACGGCTTTTGCCGTTTTAATCTTGCAATCCTTGTCAAACAAAAATGGCGGAAGAGCAAGCCTTCCGCCATTACCTTCGTCGGCCAGATAACGAATTTCTTATTGGCCGTAAACGTCGAAGTCGAAGTACTTGTCCTGGATCTTCTTGTATTCACCGCTGGCGCGGATCGCAGCGATCGCCGTGTTCAGCTTTTCCCTGAGCGGATCGCCCTGGCGGATAGCAATGCCTGCTCCGTTGCCATTGATTTCCTTGTCGACCGGCAGGGTCGTCAGGATCTTGCAGCAAGCGCCGGCGTCGGACTTGACCCATTCGGAAAGAACGACGACGTCGTCGATGACGGCGTCGACACGGCCGCTGGCAACGTCGAGCTTGTATTCGTCAGCGGTCGGATAGAGCTTGAGCTCGGTGTCGGCGAGATGCTTTTCGGCGTAGTTGGCGTGCGTCGTGGAGGTCTGCGCGCCGATCACCTTGCCTTTGAGGCCGGCGACGTCTGATATCGTCGAATCCTTCGGCACGGCAATGGCCGGCGGGGTGTTGTAGTACTTGTTTGAGAAGTCGACGAGCTTCAGACGCTCCGGCGTGATCGACATGGAGGAGACGATCATGTCGAACTTCTTGGCGTTGAGCGCCGGGATGATGCCATCCCAGTCGGTGCTGACGAAGGTGCATTCAGCCTTCATCTCGGCGCAGAGCGCCTTGGTGATATCGATGTCGAAGCCTTGGATGGTGCCGCTGGCATCGACGAATTCGAAGGGCGGATAGGTCGAATCGGTGCCGATCACATATTTCTCGCCATCGGCCATGGCCGATCCGGCAAAAAGGGACATCGCCGCGATCGAGGCTGCCGCGAAAATACGGGTAGAATTAAGCATGAGGATCCTCTCTGTTGGTAGCCGTCGCTCCTTATTTCTGTTGGGCTGACGGCCGCAGTTCAACGGTGCCGAGACCGCCTTGCGGCGATAATCAGACTTTTTTTCATGGAATTGCAACACAAATCCCATCGCAATTGTGCGGTGCAAATAGCAGGCGAGATGAACGCCGGCAGACTGCAACATTCACGCGAGGTTAATCCCCAACTTCTTAGAACCGGAACAAATCGGCGGCTCGGCAATTGCCATTCCGCCGTTTCGCCTCAATGCGAAGCTAGGGGCGGAACCAGGGCCTGGCGGCCTCAAGAAGCTCAAACAGGATCGAGGAAACCCGATGGGCATGAAATCAAGATTGTTCGCAAGCGCGGCTTTTCCGTTGCTTTCTCTTTCGCTGGCTTTGCAGCCGGCAGCGGCGATGGCGGCCGTACGTGACGTCGCGACGCAAGCTTCGCCCGTGCTGCAGGCCGAGCAGGGCAGCTTCCAGGTGGCGCAAGATGCGCCAGCCGAGGTGGCGCAGGATGCGCCTTCCGAAGAGGAGTTGCTGAAGAAGAAGCGCAAGCAGAAGGAGGAAGCCCCGGCCGAACAGGCGCCCGCCGCCGAGAAGCCGGCGCAGCAGGAAGCGCCCGCGGAAAAGCCGAAGGCTGAGCGCAAGGAAGCTCCGGCGCCGGAACCCAAGGCAGAGCCGGAGGCGCCCAAGGCCGAAGCAGCGCCGAAAGAAGAGCCTGCTCAGCAGCCGAAAAGCAAGCCCGAGCGGAAAGCCAAATCGGAAGCGCAGCCCGAGGCAAAGCCCGAGGCCGAGCAGCCGGTAACCCAGGAAAAGCCGAAAAAGCCGAAGAAGGCGGAGGCGCAGCAGGCCGAACCCGAACAGCAGCCGGCAGCAAAGGAAGCTCAGCCGGAAGCGGAGCAGGCACAGCCCGAAGCCAAGCCGGAAGGCGGCAAACGGAATAAAGGACAGGACAAGGCCCAGGGCCGGGATAAAGGCAAGGGCAAGGCTGAAAAAGAAGCTCAGCCTGCCGCTCCCGAAGCCGTGAAGCCGACTGCGGAATCGGCCAAACCCGAAGCCACGCCTGAGGCCAAACCCGCCGCCGAGGCGCCGGCCGAGAAAAAGCCGGCAAAGGGTGAGACTGCAGCACCAGCAGACAAAGCACCCACAGACAAGGCGACCGAAGGCAAGGCAACCGAAGGCAAGGCGACCGAGGACAAGGCGGCGGCACCGGAAGCTGCCCCCGCCGAAAAGCCCAAGGATGGCACGGCAGCAAAGCCTGCCGGTGAACAGCCCGCCGGCGCACAGCCGACCGCGCCCGCAACTGACACTGCCCAGCCGCTGCCGGATGCCAGCGGCGGCCAGCAGGCGGAGCAGGCTATTCCGGCGCCGGAAAAGGCTTCGCCCGAGGAGCTGGAACGCCGCAAGAAGATCGCCGCAGATCCGGCCAAGAGCAGCGAGACCGTCGTGCTGCCCGTGGAGAACGGTGCGGCCGTGCTCGACAGCGACAAAGATGCCGACCGTAGCAAGGGCCGGGAAGGCCGCCGCGACCGCGACAGGCAGCGCGCCGACAGCCAGGAGGTGAAGGTGCCGACCTCGGATGCCGATGCACAGGCCGCCACCGGCGGCAAGGCGCCGGCGCCGGTCAAACTCGAGGCGGTGACGCGCGAGAAGGGCAGGAAGCTCGACGAGCGGCCACGATTCGTCCGTCCCGACGGTGCGCGCTTCGACGACCGTGGGAGCGACGACAGCCGGGTGATCATCCAGTACGACAACAGGACGATCGTGCGCGGCGACGATGACAGGCGCTTCCTGCGCGACGGCGAACGGCCGAGCTACGAAGAGCTGTCCGGCGACCGCTACCGCGAGACGATCACGCGGCCGGAAGGCTATCGCATCGTGACGATCCGCAACCGCTACGGCGACATCATCCAGCGGTCGCGCGTCGATGCCCGCGGACGCGAGAACGTGCTCTATTATTCGCAGGATCTCTATGACGATCCGGACCGCGACTATTTCGAGGATCCGGGTGCCGACCTGCCGCCGATGCGGCTGCGTGTGCCGCTCAGCGACTACATCATCGACACCCGCAGCGACCCGAACCGGGACTATTACGAGTTCCTGAGCGAGCCGCCAGTCGAGCCGGTCGAGCGCGTTTATTCGCTGGATGAGGTGAAGTACTCGGCCCGTATCCGCGACAAGGTACGTCGCATCGACCTCGACACGATCACCTTCGCGACCGGCAGCGCCGATATCCCGATGACCCAGGCGCGCACCTTGCGCAAGGTCGCCGACGCGATCAGCCAGGTACTCGAGAAGGATCCGAGCGAAACCTTCCTGATCGAAGGTCATACCGATGCCGTCGGCTCTGACCAGAGCAACCTGATCCTCTCCGACCAGCGGGCGGAATCGGTCGCCAACGTGCTCTCCGACGTCTACGGCATCGCGCCGGAGAATCTGGCGACGCAGGGCTATGGTGAGAGCTACCTGAAGGTCAACACGTCGGCCCCTGAGCAGGAAAACCGCCGCGTCACCATCCGCCGCGTCACGGCACTGGTCCGCCCGGTCGCTGCCAACAAGTAACGGATGTTGCCCCTCCCCATTTTCGGGGAGGGGCATTTCGGTCTTGCTTCTTCTTTCCAAGTGGCTTGAAGGATGGTTGAGAAGTGCGGCTCGCTCTTCTCCCCGGCGGGGCGGTGCCGGCAGGAGAGCGGATTGTCGTCGACTATCGAGGCATTGCCACGCCCTTTAGCGCCTATGCGGCGCTGCCGACGCCACGTATCTTTGAATTCATACGGCGCAGATCGCGATGTCCGACTGTCCTCTTCGTGGATTGCCGTATAAGTTCACGATGCTTCTTAGCCCACCGTGTCTCCGGTACTTTTAAGGAAAAAGTGCATTTTTTGAGTATCAATTGGAACGCTAATCCTGTCATCCGGTCCAACGCGCGATGACGCGTGGATCTGGGCAGTAAAGGGTGCTGACCCGACCTTGCCGATCGCCAGTGTGTATGGACCGAGAGGCTCGATATCGGCGACCTGAAGGCTCACAGTTGGAACGTTGGGATCCCCAGCCATAGTATGCTCCGGTCGAATTCCGAGAACCACTGACTGTCCCACTGCCGCCGAAAGGCGCTCCGCTTTTTGCGTAGGAACTGCAATGTCGACGCCACCTTCAGCTTGGAAGGCAATTCCACCGGAGTTTTGCACAAGTCGCCCTTCGATGAAATTCATGCTTGGCGAGCCGATGAAGGCAGCGACAAAGAGATTCTTCGGGGATTCATAAAGGGTGATCGGATCAGCGGCCTGCTCGATCCGCCCTTGATTCATAACCACGACCCGATCTGCCATCGTCATCGCCTCTACCTGATCGTGTGTAACGTACACGATCGTGGTTTTGAGTCTGCGGTGTAAGAGCTTGATTTCTGTTCGCATTTCAATGCGCAATTTAGCGTCGAGGTTGGACAGTGGTTCGTCGAACAGGAACACATCCGGCTGGCGAACGATCGCTCGGCCAATTGCCACTCGTTGGCGTTGGCCACCTGAGAGCGCGTTCGGCTTGCGTTTCAAATAGGCACCGAGATTGAGAATGCGCGCCGCATTTGCAACGGCGGCATCGATGTCCTGCTTCGGCGTTCCGCGCACCTTCATGCCGTAGCCGATGTTTTCGGCGACTGTCATATGCGGATAGAGCGCGTAATTCTGAAACACCATCGAGCAATTGCGCAGACCCGGGCGCAGCGCAGTAACGTCCCGCTCGCCAATACGTATTTCCCCTGATGTCGTCTGTTCCAGCCCCGCGATCATCCGCAGGGTGGTTGTCTTCCCGCAGCCGGAAGGCCCGACAAGAACCACGAATTCCTTGTCGGCAATTGCCAAATCGAGCGGAGGAATGACCTCAACGCTACCAAAGGATTTGGTGACCTGATCCAAACGCACCTGGGACATGCTGTAACCTTTTCATGAGAATTCCATCGCCTGGCCCAGCGCATCGGCCCGAAAATCGGAATCGATTTTCGGAAAGCACGATGCGAGGATTGAAAGAGTTAGAGCGTCCTTCGTCCGAAAGGACGCACGGCACTCTAAGCGGCGATGGTTTGCTTCTTCTTTCCACGATGTCTGATCTCATCCCGGCACCGCCGGGATGAGATGTTGAGGATGGGCTTACTTCGCAGGCAGGCCCATCGACGAACGATAGGCTGCCAGTTGCTTGTCGCGGCCGAACTCGTCCGTCAGCTTGTTCCATCCGGCAGCCACGGTATCCAGCGCCTGCTGCGGCGTCACCTCTCCAGCCAATGCCTTGGAAAGCTCGATTTCGAGAATTTCCGTATAGGAGAAATAGCCCGGCAGGCGCATGTCGAGCGCCGTGTTCTTGGCGGTCACCGCGTCCTTCTGGCTTCCAAGATATTCCTTGGCCTCACGCTCGGAAAAGATCTTCGACCACAACGCTGTATTCGTCGTGTGCGAAAGACGGTATGGATTGACGCCTGTGCCGCCGGTAATCGCCGCCTGACCGGAAACCGCCGGGCTCGTCAGGAACTGGATATAGTTCCAAGCGGCCTCCTGGTTCTTGGAGGACGACGGTACGGCTGCCTGCCAACCGCCGAAGGCCATGAAGGAAGTCTGGACGACCTCGGGCTGCTTGTCCCACTTTTTGGTCTTGTAGTTCCAGATCTCGTCGGATCCCGGCAGCGATGCCGAACCGACATTGCCAGCAACCTTGGACTGCTTCGGGTCGGCGGCGATGACGCCGGTATCGCCCCAGCCGATCGATTCCGCGACCTGGCCACCGGCAAAGGCTGCGTTCACTTCGCCGAACGAGAAGTTCAGCGCATTTGGCGGTGCCAGTTTGGAGGCGCGAATATATTCCTCCAGGCCGCGCACCCAGCCTGGATTGTTGACCTGCGCATCCATCGTGTCAGGATCGAAGAACATGCCGCCGGGATTGTCGGGATGGCTGGTGTATCCCGCCACGTGACTGAACAGGAACCAGAATTGCTGGCCACCACGGCGGAATGCTTCCGCCGTGCCCCAAAGGCCCTTGTCCGGCTGCTGGAAGAATTCAGCGATGTCGAGATACTGCTTCCATGTCTTCGGTGGGGCCAGATCGTAGCCATACTTCGCCTTGAAGGCGCTCTGGTTTTCCGCGTTTTCAAACAGATCAATGCGGTAGGTATAGGTATGGGCGTCACCGTCCATGGTCTGCGACAGGACCTTGCCGTTCCAAACCATCAGTTGCTCGCGGTAAACCGGCGCGATGTCCTCCCAGTCGGCACCTGATTGCATCGCCTTGGGCATTTCCGAGAGAAAATCGGTGAAGTCCGGTGCCCAGGCCGGCGCAAAGGCGACCACGTCGAACGTGTCTTCGCCCGAGGTCAACGAGGTTACGATTTTCGGATAGAGTTCCGACCACGGAAATTCGACGACATTCACCTTGCCGCAGGTCTTTTCTTCCCAGCCCTTGGCCGCGAGTTGTAGCGCAGAGGCGATATAGGGGCCTGTCTGCGTCGTGGCGGTGAGCGTGACACCGGTGTAATCAGGTTCGCACGCGAGCGCGGATGTGACGCCCGCCGCAGCAAGTAGTCCTGCGGCCGTTGAACTCAATAGCAATCTTCTCATGTTTTCCTCCCCGGAATTGAACAATGACTAGGCTTGTCGAACGGTCACTTTATTGCTCCTAAAAGCAGGCCAGACCGCATCAGCCTGCTCAAAATGCCCGCCATGACGACCATGGGTATGATCGCGACCAGGGCGGCTGCCGATATCGACCACCACTCGTCGCCGCGCTGGCTGTTTTGCCCTGCGACGAGAATGGGAAGGGTCTGCCATTTGGAACTGGTCAGGAAGAGTGCGAATAGGAACTCGTTCCAGACGAAGGCGAGCGTGATCATGAATGTCGCGATCAGGCCCGGCTTGGACATGGGCAGGACGATACCGAAGAAAATTCTCCACGACGGCACATTGTCGACCATTGCCGCCTCTTCGACTTCAACCGGCAGTGCCGCAAAGAAATCGCGCATCAGCCAGATCACGATCGGCAGCGAGAAGGCGACATAGGCGAAGGTGAGGCCCGTATAGGTGTCCACCAGCTTGAACCCCAACTTGCCCATTTCCGTGTACATCAGGAACAAGGCAAAGGCGGCGACGATCGGCGGAAACATGCGCTGGCTGACAAACCAGAAGACGATATCATCATTGCCGAGGAGCGGCCCTGGAAGCTTCATTCGGCTGGAGCCGATGGCGAGCGCAAGCGCTGCAATAAAGGCAAAGATCAGCGAAATAGCCTGCCCGTAACCCAGCACATGACGGCCGAGAAGATATCCGCCAAAGGCAACAACGACGAAAATCACGCCGGACAGCAGCTTGACCTCGAAGGTGAAGCGCACCAGCGCATAGGCTGCCATGGATCCGATGAAGGTGGCCAGCACCGATGCGGAAAGCCCGATGATCGTCGAGGCGATGAAGGTGTTGTAGAACTGGCCGCGCGCGCCCGACAGAAGCTCGCTCCAGGCTGTCAGCGTCGGGTCGAAGTCGACAAATGGTATATAGGTTGGCCCGCCGACGACGCCGAGCGGCGACTTGAACGAGGTGATCGCGACCCAGTAAAGCGGAAAGAAGGTGAAGGCCAGCCACAGCAGGCAACCTGCGAGCGCCCACCAGCGGCCGGATCCTTTGAGGTCACGCACACTCATTTGTGCTTCTCCAGATAGGGCTTCAGGATGGCGAGATAGACGAGCCCGATCACGGTAATGACGATCAGGAACAGGAAGGACAGGGCGGATGTGTAGCCGAGGTTGAACTTCTTGAAGCCCTCCTGATACGCGAACAAGGTCAGCGTTTCGGTCGAAATGCCGGGCCCTCCGCCTGTCATGACAAACACCGTGTCGATGATCTTGTAGCTCTCTATGAGGCGGATGAAGACCACCGCCACCGAAATCGGCAGCATCATCGGGAAAGTGATCCCCCAGAACTGCTGCCAGGGACTGGCATTTTCAAGCGCGGCAGCCTCGTAGACGTCCTCCGGCAGGGTTTGCAGCCCGGCAAGAAGCATCAGGATGACGAAGGGTGTCCACTGCCACACTTCGACGGAAATGATGGCGCCGATAGCCCATCTGGTCTGGGTCAGAAACGGCAGATTGGGAAAGCCGAAGGCGGTCATCAACTCATTGAGCGGGCCCATCGTCGGGTTCAGGATCTGGCGGGCAATGAGTGCAACGGCGACGGGCGCCACCAGCATTGGCACGAGGAAGCTGACACGGAACAAACCTTCTCCGGGCACGCGACGGCTGAGCGCCAGCGCCACGGAAAAACCGATGACATACTGCAGCGACACCGCAACAAAAGCGATGATCGTCGTCGTCCAGGTGACACTCCAGAAGCGCGGATTCTGAAGCAGTTCCGCATAGTTACCGAAGCCGACGAAATGCGCGGGGATCGGCGGGACGAGCCGGAGGCTCATGAAGCTGGTGGTCAGCGAATAGATCAGCGGGAAGATCGAGATCACCAGCACGATCAGCAACGCCGGCCAGATGAAGAAGTGTTTGACCGGATCGTTGCGGGTCATGCTGCGCCTCCTTTCTGGAGAAGCGCCTCGATTTCCTCGATCTTCGGCATTGCAGGCGCGGTACCCCGCCGCGTCACAGCGATACCGGCGGTCGCGCAGCCGAAACGCACGGCCTCGACCGGACTAAAGCCCCGCGAGAGTGCTGCCGAGAAGCCACCGACAAATGCGTCGCCGGCGCCGGTGGTATCGATGACCGCTCCCGACGAGACCGCCGGAACATGAACCGATTGCCCGGCCGTATGATAGAGCACACCGCGACCACCCAGTGTGATCAGCGAGGCTTTCACGCCCTTGGCAAGAAAGGCGTCGCCAGCCCGTCTGGCGTCGTCGAGCGTGTCGAGCGGAAAGCCGACGATGGCGGCTGCCTCGGTCTCGTTTGGCACGATATAGTCGCAGAGCGGATAGATCGTCTCCGGAAACGGCTCGGCCGGCGCTGGATTGAAAACAGTGGTAACGCCGGCCGCATGGGCGATTTCGAGGGCGCGCTGCGCCGCTTCGGCCGGTTGTTCGAGCTGGGTCACGAAAACGGCTGATTGCTCGATGGTTTCGCGTGCCGCCTCAACATCACCAATGCCAATGGTGCCTGCGGCACCTGGATAGACGATAATCGCATTGTCGCCGTTCCTGTCATTGACGTAGATGAAGGCAGCGCCGGTCGGCATATCGTCCATCTGCACAACCTTCGGCGTCACCCCTGCTTCCGCATAGGTCTTCAGCGCCATGTCGCCGAAGGTGTCGCGGCCGATCTTCGAGATGAAGGAGACTGTTCCACCGGCGCGGGCAGCAGCGACAGCCTGGTTGGATCCCTTGCCGCCCGGGCCTACTGCAAAACCGGTCCCGGTGATGGTCTCGCCAATGTTTGGCATGCGCTTGGCCAGATAGGCCGTGTCGGCGACGAAAATCCCGAGGATCGAAACACCCACCTTCATTATCGTTTCCCCTCAAACGGTTTCCGGCGGAATCACGCCTTTGGTGAACAGGAAGCAGCCGTAGAAGCGGTTTTCGCCCGTGGTGATGACGCAATAGGCCTTTTTGGCTTCCTCATAGAAGGCGAAACGCTCGATGCCGTACATCGGCGCCGGCTTGCCCTCGGCGCCGTCGATAACGGCCTGGACTTCCTGCTGCACTGAAGGGATCTCGTCCGGCGCGCCCATGATTTCCATTCGCCCGGCGGACGGCTGCAGCGGCGTATCCAGCGGCATTACCGAAAGAATAGCTTCGATGGCGCGGGCAGAGGACACATTGTCTATGCGCAACAGCTTGCCGAGCACCGTTTTCCGGGCAATGGAATCCGAAGGAAAATTGGTGTCGGAAACGACGACCGTGTCACCATGCCCCATGGACCGGAGCGCGTGCAGCACATCCGCATTCAGAGCCGGATCGATATTCTTCAGCATGAAAATCCTCCCTTAGTTGCACCATTTCGCAGCACCTCGTGCCGCAAAACAGAGCCCAATAACCGCAGCTCCGTTACCGCTCTGCGATTCCCTCAAATTCCGTTGTTCTCGCCTGCCGGTGCGGTTCTCCTCCCGCCCGGATGATCAGGGTTGGAGCCCTTATTCTCCGTAGGGGATCCAGATATTCTTCACATCCACAGCGCGGCGAAGGTATAGCGCGCCTTCGCCAGCGGCTCTGTCCATCCAGTCCGTCGCCTTGCCATTGTCCACGAAGGTTCGCTTGAGATTGCCCGAAGACAGCTTCTCCACCATCGTCGAAAGTTCCGCCGAGCCGAAGGCCCACAAGGCATCAACGTCATTGTGCGCGGCAAGGATCTTTGCCAGTTCGATCGCCGACCCGGTGATGATATTGACGACACCGGCAGGCAGATCCGACGTTTCCAGGACGGAATAGAAATCCGTGGCCGCAAGCGGGAAGGGCTCACTCGGCACCGCGACGACACGATTGCCGGTGGCAATCAACGGCGCAACCAGACTGATAAAGCCGAGCAGTGGCGCTTCCGGCGGGCAAATGACGCCAACGACGCCGATGGCTTCCGGCATGGCCAGGGCAACGCCGCGAAGCGGCGGCTGATGAATGCCGCCTTCATATTTGTCCGCCCAGGCTGCGTAGGTGAAGAGACGGGAAATCGCGGCGTCGACCTCGGCGTTTGCATTGGCTGCGGAAGCTCCGGTCATCGCTGTTATCCGCGAGGCGAACTCGTCGGCGCGGCCACTGAGGTTTTCGGCGATGTAATAGAGAATCTGGGCGCGGTTATGCGTGGTCGCATTCGACCAGGCGGAGGCGGCCTGTGCGGCAACCACCGCATTGCGGATGTCCTTGCGGTTGCCTTCGCCGACCTCCCCGATCGCCTTGCCCTTGGGTGAGGCGATGACACGGGAATAATTGCCGTCCGGGCGTGCCTGCTTGCCGCCGATGAAGAGCTTTGCCGTCCGGTCGATGCTTGGCAGGGTAAAATCGCCGGCAACCGGCTTTACTTGCGAAAGTGCGGGCATTGCTGCGCGCGCCTTGCGACCGACCCAAGCCTTCGGCTTCAGATATTCGTAGCAACCTTCGCGTCCGCCTTCGCGGCCGAATCCGGATTCGCGCTTGCCGCCAAAACCGACGGCGGCATCGAAAAGATTGGTGGCATTCACCCAGACCACGCCGGCTGCAAGCTTTGCCGCAACGTTCAGCGCCAAGCCGATCGTCTCGCTCCAGACGCTGGCGGCGAGGCCGTAGCGGGTGTGATTTGCAAGCTGGATAGCCTCTTCCGGTGTGCGGAAAGTCATGGAGACCGCAACCGGCCCGAAGATTTCCTCGGTCGCGACGATCGATGTCGGCTGCACGCCGCTCAGAAGCGTCGGCGGGTAGAAGCTGCCGCCCTTCGGCAGGTCGATCTTGGCCTGATGCAGTGTCGCGCCTTCTGAAACTCCCTTTTTCACCAGCGCTTCAATACGCGTCAATTGCACGGGCGCTATGATCGCACCCATATCGATGCACTTGTCCAAGGGCTGACCGACCCGCAATGTCTCCATCCGGCGCTTCAGCCGCTCGTGGAAAAGATCGGCAATGCCTTCCTGGACCAGAAGCCGCGAACCGGCGCAGCAGACCTGTCCCTGGTTGAACCAGATCGCGTCGACCACGCCTTCCACGGCGCCGTCAATATCGGCGTCGTCAAAAACGACGAAAGGGGACTTGCCGCCGAGTTCCAGCGTCAGCGATTTGCCGCTGCCCGCGGTACGCTCGCGAATAACGCGCCCGACTTCGGTCGATCCGGTAAAGGCAATTTTGTCGATATCCTCATGCCCGACGAGCAGCGCGCCTGTTTCGCCTTCTCCGGTCACGATATTGAGTACGCCCGGCGGAAGGCCCGCCGCGGATGCCAGTTCGGCAAAGAGAAGCGCCGTCAGCGACGTGAATTCGGCAGGCTTCAGGATGACGGCGTTGCCGAGCGCCAAAGCCGGCGCCACTTTCCAGGCCAGCATCAGGAATGGGAAATTCCACGGGATGATCTGGCCGACGACGCCGACCGGCACATGATCGGCAAATTCCGTGTCCTGGATTTGCGCCCATCCGGCGTGATGATAGAAATGACGGGCCGCCAGGGGCACGTCGAGATCGCGGGTTTCGCGGATCGGCTTGCCGTTGTCGATTGCCTCGACCACAGCAATCAGACGCGCATGGCGCTGGATCATCCGGGCAAGTGCATAGAGATGGCGCGCCCGCGCATGGCCCGGCAGTCGCGCCCATGAGGCCTGTGCCTTGCGGGCCGCAGCAACCGCGTTGTCCACATCCGCCGCGCCGCCGTTCGCGAGCTTCGCCAGGACCTTGCCGGTGGCTGGCTCGAACGTGTCGAAGTTCTTGCCCGACGCGGAGGGCACGAATGCGCCATTGATGAAGTGACCGAAACCGGAAGCGTGGCGCGCCAGCCAGTCGCGAGCTTCGATATCGGATTCAGGGGCGGGGCCGTATGACATTTCGTCGAAATACTTTGCAACAGTCATCTGGATCATCCAATCGGGTGTCTGTTGAGGGCCGAATAGGCACCGGTGACGTGATGCTCCAACTGCCGCTCGATATCCGCAAGCAAGCTTGATGCACCGATGCGGAAGAGATCGGACTCCAGCCACTCGCGCCCCAGTTCGTCCTTCATCAGGAACTGGTAGTTCAACACGTCCTTCGCCGCGGAAATGCCTCCGGCCGGCTTGTAGCCGATCTTGACACCGGTGCGCTCCTGATAGGCGCGGATCGCCCGCAGCATGGTCAATGTCACGGCCAGCGTCGCATTGACGCCTTCTTTGCCGGTCGAGGTCTTGATGAAATCGGCTCCCGCCATCATGCAGACCAGCGAGGCCCTGGTGACATTGCGGAGCGTCTTCAGGTCGCCGGTCGCCAGAATGGCTTTGACATGCGCATCACCGCAGGCGGCGCGATATTCTTTCATTTCCTCGTAGAGTGCTGTCCAGTTGCCGGTCAGCACATGCTCGCGGGTGATGACGATGTCAATTTCCTTCGCGCCATCGGCAACTGACGCCTCGATTTCCTTGACCTTGAGGTGGTGCGGGCTGAGGCCGGCAGGGAAACCGGTCGAAACCGCGGCGACCGGAATGCCGGAATCTCCGAGCGCCTCGACGGCCGTTGCAACAAAACGATGGTAGACGCAGATGGCGCCGGTGGTGATCGAACGGCCGCTCATGCCGAGAGAATCCAGAATGTCGGCGCGTATCGGATTCATCGCCTTCGCGCACAACCGCTTGACGCGTTCGGGGGTATCGTCGCCGTTCAACGTCGTCAGGTCGATGCAGGTCACCGCCTTCAGGAGCCAAGCAGCCTGTGCGTCCTTTTTGACGGTGCGGCGTCCGGGAAGCGAGGCTACGCGGCGCTCGGTGGCAGACAGGTTGACCCGGGTATCAAGCACCCACGACAAATCGAGTTCCATACCGGTATTGCGTGGCCGGTTATGGGTGCCGCCCGGCAATCGCGAAGGGCCTCCATGATGCGCCGCGTTTGCCGCATTGTGAACAGCAACGGTTTCCAACTAGAATCCTCCCGATCCGAACGTGAAGACCCTGTTGCCATCAATGCAGAGGCACGCAGAGGAAGCTTCACGACTGGCACAAATGTGATTTTTTTTTCACTGATTGTGAAGTTTGCATCACCGCGCCGCTGCGTCAAGTTTAGATTTCGGCAGAGGCGGAAAAAATGCGGGATTTCTCAATCGAAATCGTTCATGCCGTTTTCGGTGATGACCACGTCGAACGACTTCATGTCGCTGAAAAAGGCTGGCTTGAGCTTGCCGATTTTGCTGCTGTCGGCGAGAAGAATATTCTTTCGTGCCCGTGACATCGCCTTTTTCTTGATCTCCGCTTCGTGAAAATGCGCGCAGGTTGCGCCACGTCGGGCATCGACACCGGCTGCTGATAGAAATGCCACGTTGATCACAAGCTGATCGAGCATTTCCAGCCCCGTGGCACCGGAAAAGCTGGCCGATGCTGGGTGGTAAAGACCACCGAGCATAACAAGGCGAACGTTGGGTTTTCGCGTCAGACGATCAGCGACATTCATGGCGTAACAGATCGCCGTTATATGAATCTGGTCTGGGAGGAGATCGACCAGATAGGGTAAGGTGGTGCCGCAATCGAAAAACACCGTATCATCATGGTGAATGTAATCAATGGCTTGTGTGCAAACTTGCCGTTTTGCAGCGGCATGACTGTCGGCTGCCTTGGAAATTTCATAGGGATCGTTTTCCGCTTCGACAGCTGCAACGATATGACCGCCGAGAAACGCGAATTGGTCTGTATTGGCGCTGACATCACGCCGAACCGTCATCTCTGAGACGCCCAGGATCTCCGCAGCATTCTTGATGTGCAGAATGCGATGTTGTGAAAGGGCCTCGGATAAGACTGCGATGCGCCGGCCCTTGCGACTATCCATATCGCATCTCTCCCTTATCGTTTACACCTGGAATAGTGTTCTGATCAAAATTTAACAAGGGACTGCCATTCTCATCTTGTATGTCCCTCGAGCTACGATTCGGCATTTGCGCCGAGCTACAGCTTCTGCACCAGCCAGTTGCGCGCAACATGGCATATCGTCACAATTTTACAGGGAAACCCCGCAATTTGAAATGAGAATTTGTGACCAATCTTCCATTTTTGTGATGGAATAGTCACAAAACTGCATAGATGGCGCATCACCTCGGCTGCGGGGAAGCGGGTGACGACGAGATCGACATTCTCGGCCGGCAGGGGCGAGTTGGTCACGCCTCTGGACGGGGTGGCCTTCCGACCAGAGGCTTCATCCTCGCGGCTGCTGAGGACATTCCTGGCTGCGCGCGCTACTCGCCGGCTTTCCTTGCTGCCGTTTCGATCGCATCGGCAACCTTTTCCGGTTGGGATGCGAAGACGGCGTGGCTTGCCTTTATTTCAGTCACGTCGCTTCCGGCACGTTTTGCCATGTCGCGTTCAAGCTCGGGGTTGATGGAGCGATCCTCGGTGGCGACGATCGACCAGCTTTTCTTCGTCCGCCATGCCGGCTGAGTGATCTTGGCGGAGAATGCCTGCTTTGCGGCGAAGACCTGTGACTTTGCCATGAAATCGGCTTCGGCTTGCGGAAGGTCGGCTGCGAAATCCGCGGCGAAGGCGCCCGGATCGAGATAGAGATATTTGCCGTCCTTCGTTTCCTTTATATCCATGCTGCCGGCGGGCTTCGAGCTGGCGAGGCTGAGCAGGCTTTCGCCCTTGTCGGGCTGGAATGCCGCGACATAGACCAGGCCCGCGACCGCGGGATCGTTGCCGGCTTCGGTGATGACCATGCCGCCATAGCTGTGGCCGACGAGCAGGACCGGTCCGTCCTGAAGGTCGAGAACGCGCTTGGTCGCCGCCACATCGTCGTCGAGCGAGGTAATGGGCTGCTGGACGATGGTGACGTTGAAGCCGCGCTTCTCGAGAATGTCCGTCGCCTTGCGCCATCCCGAGCCATCGGCCAGCGCGCCGTGGACGATCACGATGTTCTTTACCGCGGCAGCCTCTGCTGCGAACGCGATGGCGGTGGTGGCAAATGCAAGCGCTGCAGTGAAAAGAAGACGTTTGTTCATGACTATCACTCCTTTGGTCATTGTTGATGATCGGGATATTGACGCGTTTCAGGTTCAGCCGAATGTGAAGGCGTAAGCCTGCACGCCGGGGTCGAGGAAGCGGATTTCGAAGTTGCGGGCGGCGACCGTGCCGGATTGGCGGACAAGTTGATAAAGCCTCGTCGCGGTCACCGTGCCATTGCCATCGGCATCGATGTCTGAGCCGTGGTCGGGCCCTGGCGCCTTGCCGTCGATCTTCACCTGGAAGCGGATCGGCTTGTCGCCGGCACCAGGCCCAAGAACGAGATGCAAGTCGCGGGCGCTGAAGCGATAGGTGATGCCACCGCCCGGCTGATCAAGCGTCGCCTGATCCCGGCCGACGATCCAGGTTCCGGACAGGCCCCAGCCATTGAGGCCGGGTTCGGCGATCGAATAGTTTTTCGCCGTATCGGCCTGCAGCCCTTCGGGAGAGGCGAAGTTCGCCGCCTGTTCGTAGCCGAGATAGGTTTCGCCCGAGCCGATATTGCCGAGATCAGGACCTGCTTCCACACCCTTGGCATCCGGTACGACCGGCGCACTCGCCGTCGTTTGGCTGCCGGCTTCGCGCAGCAGGTCCTGGATGGCTTTTTCGGTCCTGCTGTAATTGCCTTCGCCGAAATGGTGGTAGCGGATCTGGCCCTTGGCATCGATCAGATAAGCGGCAGGCCAGTAGCTGTTTTCGAAGGCGCGCCAGATGCTATAATCATTGTCGATCGCAACGGGATAGCCGATCTGGAAGTCGCCGATCGCCTTCTTGACGTTGTCGATCTTCTTCTCGAAGGCAAATTCCGGGGCGTGGACGCCGATGACGACCAGACCCTGGTCCGCATATTTTTCGGCCCAAGCCCTGACATAGGGGATGGTACGAATGCAGTTGATGCAGGAATAGGTCCAGAAGTCGACGAGGACGACCTTGCCGCGCAGCCGTTCTGTGGTGAGAGGCTCAGAGTTCAGCCATTCGACCGCGCCGTCGAGCGAAGGGGCGTGGCCTTCGACGGGCAAGTCGCTACGGAAGGGTTTGTTCGCATCGGCTGCGGCGATCATCACCTCGTTGCTCGCCAGCTCGGAAGATGCGCCACTGAGCGGCTTTGCATGCAGCCTGTCGAGCACGGCCTGTTCCAGCGATGCGGTGCTGGCATAGGAGAGCCGGGCGAGCAGGCTGGTGTCGAGGCCGAGCGCGATGACGGCGACACCCGCCAGCACGGCAGCGCCGAGCACCTGGCGAATCCGGTCGCCAAGGCCGAGGGAGCGCTTCATGGCGGCGAAGAGCTTGCCGCCGACAAGCAGGGCGACGGCAAGCGAACTTGCAGCACCAGCGGCATAGGCGGTCAGCAGGAAGGTCGTTTGCAGATTAGCGCCCTGCAATGCGGCTCCGGTCAGCACAAGGCCGAGAATCGGACCGGCGCAAGGCGCCCAGAGCAGTCCGGTGGCGACGCCGAGAAGAAGCGCGCTCTTCACTGTCGTGGTGCCGCGCCCGCCGCCGGTGGCGTTCACAAGATTGTTGCCAAGGTCGACGACCGGCCGGGCAAGCGTGCTTGCGAAACGCGGCGAAAGCAGGCTCGCGCCGAAGAGGGCAAGCAGGACGATGGCGGCAAGGCGGCCATATTCATTGGCGCGAATGGCCCAGCTGCCACCGACTGCAGCAAGCGTGGCGACCAGCGCGAAAGTGGCGGCCATGCCCGCCAGCATCGGCAGCGTGCTTCTGACGAAGGGCTGTCCGGCGCGTGCGAAGACAAAGGGCAGGATGGGGAGGATACACGGGCTGAGGATCGTCAGCGCGCCTCCGAGATAGGCAATGATCAGAAGTGTCATCATCGTTTCCTTTGAAACCGATTGATCGGGCTCTGGGCGGCGATGGGGCCTGAACCAGCAACGGCGGGGATATGGCCGGTGTGAAGTATCCCCGATGTGTCCGGCTTTGCGGGAAAATGTACCGAAGTGTCGGGGTAGGGGGCGGCGATACAAAGCGATACAAACTGCCGCGGTGGCGAGGAAACGGCTGCGGCCAATGCGACCACTTGCTGAGGCAGCGCGATTGTATCGGAATGTATCCAGGCGGCCGGAAGCTACATCCGCATTCAAAAAACGGTTGCTTACGACATATCGGGGATACAAGTAGAGCGCCTTTTCGCGACCGTGATCCATTCGACAGGAGAGACCGATGTCAGAGCAAATCAACCATCACCGCCGCCGTTTCTTCGGCATGACGGCAATCGCCCTTGCGGCCGTCGAATTCGGCGTGGCAGGCAGGGCCGCCGCCCAGTCGTCTGCGACGGCCGCTTCGGTGCCAGCTGTAAAGCCCGGAACCAACACGTCCTTCGAAGCGCTGAAGCAGGTCAAGGCAGGCGTGCTCGACATCGGTTATGCCGAGGCGGGAAAGGCGGATGCCCCTGTCGTATTGCTGCTGCATGGCTGGCCCTATGACATCTATAGTTTCGTCGATGTCGCGCCCCTGCTTGCCGCGGCGGGCTACAGGGTGATTGTGCCTTATCTACGCGGTTACGGGACGACCCGCTTCCTGGACGATCAGACGCCGCGCAACGGCCAGCCGTCAGCGCTCGCCGCCGATATGATCGCGCTGCTCGATGCGCTGGATATCGAGAAGGCCGTCATTGCCGGATACGACTGGGGCGGGCGGACCGCCAACATTATGGCGGCGCTCTGGCCCGAGCGCTGTAAGGCGATGGTATCTGTAAGCGGCTACCTGATCGGTAGCCAGGAGGCCAACAAGAAGCCGCTTCCGCCCAAAGCCGAACTCGCCTGGTGGTACCAGTTCTATTTCGCCACCGAACGCGGTCGTCAGGGATACGAGACCAACACGCATGATTTCGCAAAGCTTATCTGGCAGACGGCATCGCCGAAGTGGAACTTCGACGATGCGACATTCGACAGGTCGGCCGCTGCCTTCGACAATCCCGACCACGTCGCGATCGTCATTCACAATTATCGCTGGCGCCTGGGGCTTGTCGAAGGCGAGGCCAAGTACGATGCCTACGAGACGACGCTCGCCGCAACGCCCGTCATTTCGGTGCCGACCATCACCATGGAGGGCGATGCAAACGGTGCGCCGCATCCGCAGCCTTCCGCTTATGCCGGAAAATTCTCCGGTAAATACGAGCATCGCACGATCGGCGGCGGCATTGGCCACAACCTGCCTCAGGAAGCGCCGCAGGCCTTCGCGCAGGCGGTCATAGACGTCGATCGTTTCTAGGTCGACAATGCCGGTTGCAGCGCCTCGTTGCTCCGGCCAGCGGAATATGCGTAGGTCGCGTCTGTCGCTTCGGTCGGGAACGAAGCGACCGGCGCGGCCGCTTCTATCGATAAGGAACAGGGAAATATGGATCATGTCGATCACATCCTGATCGTCGATGACGATCGCGAAATCCGCGAGTTGGTATCGGGCTATCTGCAGAAGAACGGCCTGCGCACGAGCGTTGCCGCCGACGGACGGCAGATGCGCAGTTTTGTCGAAGCCAATGCAGTCGACCTGATCGTGCTAGATGTGATGATGCCCGGCGATGACGGGCTGGTGCTGTGCCGCGAACTGCGCGCTGGCCGGCACAAGGCGATCCCGATCCTGATGCTGACGGCCCGCACCGACGAAATGGACAGGATCCTCGGGCTGGAGATGGGCGCCGACGACTATCTTCCCAAGCCCTTTGCTGCGCGTGAGCTGCTCGCCCGCATCAAGGCGGTGCTGCGACGCACGCGGATGCTGCCGCCCAACCTGCAGATCAGCGAAGCCGGGCAATTGCTGACTTTCGGCGACTGGCGGCTCGATACGGTGGCCCGGCACCTTCTCGACAAGGAGGGGACCGCGATTGCGCTGAGCGGCGCCGAATACCGTCTGCTTCGCGTCTTCATCGACCATCCGCAGCGAGTGCTCAATCGCGACCAGCTTTTGAGCCTGACGCAGGGGCGCGACGCCGATCTCTTCGATCGCTCGATCGATCTTCTGGTCAGTCGCCTGCGTCAACGGCTGGGCGACGATGCGCGCGAACCGACCTATATCAAGACGGTGCGCAGCGAAGGCTATGTGTTTTCGGTTCCGGTCGAAATATCGGAGCCGCGCCGATGAAGGCGGCAATCCCCTTGCGTTCGGGGCTGACGTGGCCGAGCACGTTGCGGTCGCGGATCTTCCTGATCCTGCTGATCGGACTGGCCCTCGCCTACGGTCTGTCCTTCAGTGTGCTCTATATGGAGCGGTACATGTCGGCCAAGGCGGTGATGCTCGGCACGCTGGAAAATGACGTGGCAACATCGATTGCTGTTCTCGATCGGCTTCCGCCAAGCGAACGCGGCGAGCTGCTCGACCGGCTGAGCCGCGGCAATTACCGTTTCGTGCTCGGACCCGGTCTTCCCGGCGTGCCTGATACGTCAAGCAAAGGGGCAGAAATCTCAGGAAAAATCGAGGAGGCCATCGGGCATCGCTTTCCGATCCGTATCGAACGAATTCCTGGCGATGTGAACCGATTGCAGGCGCATTTGACGCTGAGCGACGGAAGCCCCTTGACGATCGACGTAACGCCGAAGGGCGTCATGCCGATCGCCGCATGGCTGCCCTACGTCTTCGTTATCCAGATGGCGCTGCTCATCCTCTGTACCTGGTTTGCTGTTCGCCAGGCAATCCGGCCGCTCGGCGAGCTTGCTGCCGCCGCCGATGCGCTCGACCCGAACAAGGACGGCCCGGCTTTGAGTGAGGCAGGCCCGAGCGAGGTCGCGCATGCGGCACGGGCTTTCAATGCGATGCGGGAGAGGATCGCCCATTACCTCGAAGAGCGTGTCCAGATCCTGGCGGCAATCTCGCATGATCTGCAGACGCCGATCACCCGCATGCGGCTGCGTGCCGACATGGCGGAGGATTCGCCTGAGAAGAACAAGCTGGTGCACGATCTCGCCGAGATCCAGCGCCTCGTTCAGGACGGCATTGCCTATGCACGCAGTGCGCATGGCAATGGCGAGAAGAGTGCCCGCATCGATCTCGCCTCGTTCATCGACAGCATAGCCTACGACTACCAGGATACCGGAAAGGCCGTCACGGTCGTCGGCCTGGTTCAGGGCGCCGCCATTACCAAGCCGCATGCTCTTCGCCGCATCCTGTCGAATTTCATCGACAATGCGCTGAAGTTTGCCGGTGCTGCCGAGATCAGCGTCGAGCGTAGCGCCGAGAACGATATCGTCATATCAGTCATGGACCGCGGGCCTGGAATTCCGGACGATATGCTGGAAGCCGCCATGCAGCCTTTCTTCCGGCTGGAGCAATCCCGCAACCGGGAGACCGGCGGCACCGGTCTCGGTCTTGCGATCGCCCAGCAACTGACGGCCAAGATCGGCGGGTCGCTCCGGCTCTACAATCGCGCCGGCGGCGGGCTGGCTGCGGAAGTCACCATCCGCTGACATCGGCAGTCACCACAAAATTCGAGATGTTTGTATGTAAAGATGTCTTCGATATCGGATGCTACGTTTTGTGACATTTCGGGCGATTTCGGAAACATGGCGGATATATCCGTCGGTCAAACCACACTCCGTCAACCCGGCCGCGCACCGCGGCCAGTCGCCTTTAGCGACGCAACAAAGGAGTGTTCCATGACAAAGATCGACAAGGTTCTCTATACCGGCAAGACCCACACGACGGGCGGGCGCGACGGCGCGTCGCATAGCGACGACGGGCAGCTTGATATCAAGCTTTCGCCTCCGGGCAGCAACCGTGCCGGCACCAATCCCGAACAGCTTTTCGCCGCCGGCTGGTCTGCCTGCTTCATCGGCGCGATCGGCATTGCTGCCGGCAAGCTGAAGGTCAAGCTTCCTGCAGATGCCGCCGTCAACGCCGAGGTCGATCTCGGGGCGACCGACGGCGACTATTTCCTGCAGGCTCGCCTCAAGGTCAGCCTTCCGGGCATCGAAGCGGATCTGGCAAGGGCGCTTGTGGATGAAGCGCACCGGACCTGCCCCTATTCGAAAGCAACCCGCGGCAATATCAATGTCGAATTGAGCATTGCCTGACAGATGGGATCGATCGCCAAAAGGAAACATGACGAGGCCAGTCGGGCCTCGTCGATGGAGGAACCAATGAGACTGATGATCATCTGCATTCTGGGGGCGACGATTTTCGCAGCGCCCTGCATCTACGATGTAACGTCACAGGAGCCGTCGCCGCTTGCCGGCCTGGTGACGGCGGCATCCGCAGCTTCATCCTCAGGGGAGCGACTGCCGCTCCAGCTGTTCTTTTAGATCACCAGGGAGAAAGACAGTGAAACTCTATCAGAACGAAATTTCCTCGGCGACATCTCGAGTCCGCATCGCACTTGCCCTGAAAGGATTGATGGCCGAAGCGCTGCCGGTCACCATCCTCGGCGAAAATTCCGAGAGCCGGCAGGCCGGATATCGCAGTATCAATCCGCAGGGGCTCGTGCCCGCCTTGCTGACGGATAGTGGTGTCCTCATTACCCAGTCGCTGGCGATCGTCGAATATCTCGATGAGATAAAGCCTGAACCGCCGCTATTGCCTGACACCGCGGAAGGCCGGGCGCAGGCGCGGTCGATCGCGCTTGCGATCGCAGCCGAGATCCACGCGCTGCTGCCGCCGCGGATCGGTCTGCATCTCGGCAAGGTCTTCCAGGCGGATGCCGATGCCATTACTGCCTGGAATCGTCATTGGGTCGGTGAAGGAATGGCCGCGGTCGAGGCGATGATCGCCGGCCACAGGCAGGGGGCTTTCGCTGTTGCGGATCAGCCTGGTATTGCCGAGATCTTTCTCTTCCCGCAGGCGATCAGCGCTCGGCGCCTCGGCTTCGATCTCGCCCGCTGGCCGAATATCGCGGAGATTGTCGCCAGACTGGAGGCGATACCGGCTTTCCAGGAGAACGCACCGGCCCCGAGACAATGATCCAATCTATGAAGAATCGGCCGCAAGTGACTGCGGCCGATTCTCTTCTGGTGTTCTAGCCTTGGCGATAAGACGTCACCTTCATGGCCCGTCGGTCGCTTTTAGCGGTTGACCCTTGCCTGCAGATGCGCGGGATAACGATCGCCTTCCACCTTGATCGTGGCGAGCGCGCTTTCGATGCTACGGAGATCCTCGGCCGTCAGTTCGATCTCGGAGGACTGGTTGTTCTCCTCGAGGCGATGCAGCTTGGTGGTGCCGGGAATCGGCACGATCCAGGGCTTCTGCGCCAGCAGCCATGCGAGAGCCACTTGGGCGGAGGTTGCCTTTTTGCGGGCGGCGATTTCTCCGAGACGATCGACGAGCGCCTGGTTGGCCTTTCGCGCCTCCTGAGAAAAGCGCGGCACGACGTTGCGGAAATCCTTGCTATCGAAGGTGGTCGTTTCGCTGATCGCGCCAGTCAGGAAGCCCTTGCCGAGCGGGCTGAACGGCACGAAACCGATGCCGAGTTCTTCCAGCGTCGGCAGGATTTCCTGTTCGGGCTCGCGCCACCACAGCGAATATTCGCTCTGCAACGCCGCCACCGGCTGGACGGCATGGGCGCGGCGGATCGTCTGGGCGCCCGCTTCCGAGAGGCCGAAATGTCTGACCTTGCCTTCCGCGATCAGCGCCTTGACCGTGCCGGCGACATCCTCGATCGGAACATCGGGATCGACGCGATGCTGGTAGAAGAGATCGATGACATCGGTCTTCAAACGCTTCAGCGCCTGGTCGGCCACCGCGCGTATCTGCTCGGGCCGGCTGTTCATGCCGCTCTGGCCGCCATTGGCATCGAAGTTGAAACCGAATTTCGTGGCGATCACCACCTCCTCGCGGAAGGGGGCGAGGGCCTCTCCCAGAAGCTCTTCGTTCTTATAGGGGCCGTAGGCCTCGGCCGTATCGAAGAAGGTCACGCCGCGTTCAAATGCCCGCCGGATCAGTACGGTCGCTTCCTGAATATCTGTCGCCGGGCCATAGCCGTAACTCAGCCCCATGCAGCCGAGACCGATGGCCGAGACTTGAAGTCCACTCTTTCCAAGTTCACGCTTCTGCATAGAAATTCCTTTTCTAACCTTGGTATTGCGTGTCGGTGACATGCTCCATCCAGTCGACGACCTTGCCGTCGAGCTGTTCCTGGATGGCGATATGGGTCACCGCCGTCGTCGGCGATGCGCCGTGCCAATGGCGTTCACCCGGCGCGAACCAGACGACGTCGCCGGCGCGGATCTCCTCGACGGGACCGCCTTCGCGCTGCACGCGACCGAAGCCCGATGTGACGATCAGCGTCTGGCCGAGCGGATGGGTGTGCCAGGCGGTGCGGGCGCCGGGCTCGAAGGTGACGCTGGCGCCAGCCGCGCGTGCGGGGCTGGTCACGGCAAACAGCGGGTCGACACGCACGCTGCCGGTAAACCAATCGGCTGGTCCTTTGGCCGAAGGCTGCGAACCGCTTCGCTTGATATCCATCTTTATCTTCTTCCTTTCGATGCCGGGGTGGACGTGTCCACTCGAGTAGCAAGGTATTTAGGGCGTGCGCCGGGTCGCGATTAGATGGTATAAACGGCAAGAACCCATGAGAAAGTTTCATCAATGCCGCGCCCCGCCGTCAACGACCTCATCGCCTTCCTCGCCGTTGCACGCGCACAGAGCTTCACAAAGGCGGCGGGCAAGCTGGGTGTGTCGCAATCGGCGCTCAGCCACACCATCCGCGGGCTCGAGGAGCGGCTTGGACTGCGATTGCTGACACGCACGACCCGCAGCGTCGCGCCGACAGAGGTGGGCGAACGCCTGCTCGTCTCCATCGGACCGCGGCTCGACGAGATCGAGAGCGAGCTGGCGGCCTTGAGTGCGTTCCGGGAGAAGCCGGCAGGCACCATCCGCATCAATGCCGGCGAGCATGCGGCCGATGTCGTCCTCTGGCCCGCCTTGCAAAAGCTCTTGCCCGATTATCCCGATATCAATGTCGAGATCATTGTCGACTACGGTCTGACCGACATCGTCGCCGAGCGTTACGATGCTGGGGTGCGGCTTGGCGAACAGGTGGCGAAAGACATGATCGCGGTGCGCATTGGCCCCGACATGCGCATGGCCGTGGTCGGTTCTCCCGCCTATTTCGGCACCAGGCCGAAACCACTGACGCCACAGGAGCTTACGGATCACAATTGCATCAATCTGCGCCTACCGACCTATGGCAGCGTTTATGCATGGGAGTTCGAGAAGGATGGGCGCGAACTCAGGGTTCGGGTCGAAGGGCAATTGGTATTCAACAATATAGCGCTGCGGCTGAACGCAGTACTGGCAGGTCTGGGGCTGGCATACATGCCGGAGAACTTGGTCGACGCGCATCTAGCCGATGGACGGCTGGTGCGCGTCCTCGAGGATTGGTGCCTGCCGTTTTCCGGTTACCATCTCTACTATCCGAGCCGCCGGCATACGTCGCCGGCATTTGCTCTGCTCGTCGATGCACTTCGCTATCGACCATAACGCCCACCGTTTCGAGTCGCCCGGACAGGCAGCCACCAGTGACCGGCTCTTGTCGGAAGCGAAATCATGCCTGCCAGTGATTTGACATTCCATCACTCGCCGCTAATTCACACTTGAAATCGAAGGAAACAGTGAATGAATACTGCGGCACCTGCCACGAAAGCTCGGACCGGCGTGTCCGGTTTGGATACAGTTCTGGCGGGGGGCCTTTCGCCGGGCCACGTGTTTCTCCTGGAAGGAAACCCGGGAGCGGGGAAGACGACGATCGCGCTGCAGTTTCTGATCGAAGGTGCACGGCTCGGCGAGCAGGGGCTCTACATAACCCTTTCAGAGACCGAGAGCGAACTCCGAGCCGGGGCCGCATCGCATGGCATGGTGATCGATGGCAATATCGAGATCTTCGAGGTCGTGCCTCCGGAAAGCCTGCTGGATGCCGACCAGCAGCAAAGCCTGCTTTATTCATCAGATCTTGAACTCGGAGAGACGACAAAGGAAATCTTTGCCGCTTTCGAGCGGGTCAAGCCACGTCGCGTGGTTCTCGACAGTCTGTCGGAGATCAGGCTGCTCGCACAAAGCTCACTACGCTACCGCCGGCAGATCCTCGCGCTCAAGCACTATTTTGCCCGGCAGGGCGCGACAGTCCTTCTGCTCGATGATCTGACCTCCGACGTGCTCGACAAGACGGTGCACAGCGTTGTTCACGGCGTGATCCATCTCGAAGAGATGGCGCCGAACTACGGCTCCGAACGCCGACGTCTAAGGGTCATAAAATATCGCGGTCAGGCCTTCCGAGGCGGTTATCACGATTTCATCATCCAGACTGGCGGCGTTATCGTCTTTCCGCGGCTCGTCGCCGCCGAACACAGGTCGAGCTACACCCGCGATCAGATTTCCTGCAATATTGCGGAACTGGACCTTCTTCTGGGAGGTGGCCTCGAGCGAGGTTCCAGCACACTCATCCTTGGTCCTGCCGGCACCGGCAAAAGCACTTTCTCGTTTCAATTCCTGGTGGCTGCGGTCGCGCGCGGCGAGAAAGTGGCGGCCTTCATTTTTGACGAGGAGCTGGGCCTGCTCTTCACGCGGCTGAAGGCGCTCGCAATAGATCTCGAAGCAATGCGGGACGCCGGTCATATCCACATCGAACAGCTCGATGCCGCCGAACTGTCGCCGGGCGAATTTGCCCACCGCGTGCGCAGCTGCGTCGACAAGTCGGATGCGAAAACCGTTATCATCGACAGTATCAATGGTTATCAGGCTTCGATGCCGGATGAGAATTCGCTGATCCTTCATATGCATGAGCTGCTGCAATATTTGAACAGGCAAGGCGCCAACACCTTTCTCACCGTTGCCCAGCACGGGCTGGTCGGTGACATGAAAGCCCCTGTCGACGTCACCTATCTCGCAGATACCGTCATTCTGCTGCGTTACTTCGAGGCTGCGGGAAAGGTGCGGCGGGCAGTCTCGGTGATCAAGAAGAGGACCGGCTTTCACGAGGATACCATCCGCGAGTATCGTATCGACGCCTCCGGGTTGAGGTTTGGAGATCCTCTCGTCGGGTTCCAGGGCGTGCTTCGCGGCGTTCCCGAATTTATCGCGACCTCAACGCCGCTCCTAAAGACCGATGGCGGGGACAGCGGCAATTCCTAATTCCGGAAAACCGAAAGCATTGATCTACACCCCCGCCGGTCGTGATGCCTGGGTGGCGAGATCGTTGGTCGATGAGGCCGGATTGGCATCGATTGCTGCCACCGACCTGTCTATGTTCGCGTCATCGCTCAGCGACGACGTTGCGCTTGGCGTCTTGACGGAAGAGGCCGTTCGCTCGAGCGATCTCAAACCGATCGCCGCCTGGGTTTCAGCACAGCCGAGCTGGTCGGACCTGCCGTTCATCGTTCTCACCCAACGCGGCGGGGGACCTGAACGAAATCCGGCCGCTGCCAGGCTTTCCGAGGTTCTTGGCAACGTCACTTTCCTGGAAAGGCCGTTCCATGCGACCTCCTTCATCAGCGTTGCCCGGACCGCATTGAAGGGGCGCCTGCGCCAATATGAAGCGCGAGCCCGGCTCGAGGCTCTGGGCGAAGGAGAGCGACGGTTGCAGACGGCGCTTGCCGCCGGTCGTCTCGGGGCGTGGGAGCTGGAGCTGTCCTCGATGGCCTTGTCGGCCTCGGCGACCTGCAAAGCGGTCTTCGGCCGAAAGCCGGATGATGATGTCACGCGCGACGATCTGATCGCAAGCATTCACCCCGACGACCGGGACCTTGTGCTGGCACGCCTGCGCCAGACGATCGATACCGGACGCGACTATTCGATCGAGCACAGGACGATCTGGCCGGATGGATCACTGCATTGGACCGAGGTCCATGCGCAGCTTTATTCCGACAGATATGGTTCCGCCAGGAAGCTCGTCGGCGTCTGCTCCGATACTACCGTCCGCAAGACCATCGAGGAAAATCTGAGGCGGCTCAATGAAAACCTCGAAGAGCGCGTGAGGGAACGGACCAAAGAGGTCAACGCCGCTCACCAGACCCTGCTTGAGGAAGTCGCCCAGCGTGAAAGAGCCGAGGAGCAGCTTCGCCAATCGCAAAAGATGGAGGCGATCGGCCAACTGACCGGCGGCGTCGCCCACGATTTCAACAATCTGCTGATGGTCGTTCTCGGAAATCTGGAGCTGCTCGGCAAGCACGTTGGCGGAGATGCCAAAGCGACGCGTCTGGTCGACGGGGCTATCCAGGGCGCGCGGCGCGGGGCGGCGCTGACGCAGCGGCTGCTGGCTTTTGCCAGACAGCAGGATCTGCAGGTCAAGCCCATCGATCTGGCCGAGCTGGTCTCCGGCATGAACGACCTGTTGCGGCGCTCGGTCGGATCCTCGATCAGCATCGAAACCATCCTGCCGGCGACGCTGCCACCGGCGCTGATCGACGCGAACCAACTCGAGTTGGCGCTGCTCAACCTCGCGGTCAATGCCCGCGATGCGATGCCGGATGGCGGGACCCTGTCCATATCGCTGCGCGAGGAGCAGGTGCCCGGCGATGACGGCGCTCTCGGCGAGGGGGCCTATCTGGTGCTGGCGGTGGCCGACAGTGGCACCGGCATGGATGCGGAGACGCTGAAGAAGGCGATCGATCCGTTTTTCTCGACCAAGGAACTCGGAAAGGGCACGGGCCTAGGCTTATCGATGATCCACGGACTGGCCGTTCAGCTCAATGGTGCACTTCGTCTGACCAGCGAGCTTGGAGTGGGAACGACCGCCGAGCTGTGGCTTCCGGCGACGGAACGGCGCCCCGAGCGGGCGATCGAAGCGGAATTGCCCGTTCCGCAAGCTGCGTCCAGACTGAAGATACTTCTGGTCGACGACGATGCCTTGATCGCCATGAGTTCGGTCGACATGCTTGAAGATCTCGGCCACGAGGTCGTCGAAGCAAATTCCGGCTCGCAGGCACTGGAACTGATCAGCAGCGGCCAGCATTTCGACCTTGTCATCACCGATTATTCGATGCCTGGCATGACCGGCGCACAGCTTGCCCAGGCCGCGCGGGACATTCATCCGGGGTTACCGATCGTGCTGGCGACAGGTTACGCCGATCTTCCTGCCGGCACCGATATCGATCTTCCGAGATTGGCAAAGCCCTATGATCAGGCTCAGCTCGCCAAGGAAATCGCCAAGGCGATGGCAAGCGAAACGGTTCCGCTTCTTAGATCCGGCGGCAACGCAGGTGGTTCAAAGCCTCGCCTGTCCAAGGCCAACGATGTCAGCGATGAAATCGGCGATGGCGCCTGTGTCGTCTAGATCGAAGACCGGCAGGGCCGTATAGGTGACGGCATGATCGGCGGCGATGGCGCAGATATGGGGATCGCTCGGCGCCAACGGTTCGCGATTTGCCGCTTCCAGGCGGCGGGCCTCGATCTTCGGGATCGGCTCGCGCTTGTAACCTTCGATCAGCACGAGATCGCAGGGGGCGAGGCGGGCGAGGATCTCTTCGAACTCAGGTTCGGGGGCGCCGCGCAGCTCGTGCATGATGGCGTAGCGGGTGCCGGAGACGATGGTGACCTCGTGGGCGCCGGCCTGGCGATGGCGGTAGCTGTCGGCCCCGACCTTGTCGATGTCGAAATCATGATGGGCGTGCTTGATCGTCGAGATCCTGTAACCGCGGCGGGTGAACTCCGTCACTAGCCGGACGGCGAGACCCGTCTTGCCCGAGTTCTTCCAGCCGGCGATGCCGAAGATTTTCGGTGCAGTCATACGCGAAGGGCCTCCAGCCAGCGTTCCGCCTCGACGAGATCGTCGGGCGTGTTGATGTTGAAGAAGGGGTCGAGCAGGCTGGCGCGGGTCGGATGCAGCGGAAACGCCACTTCCATAACGTCATGCCGCAACAGGAAGTCGCGCACACGGCGCTTCTCGTCGGTGGCGATCCAGGCTTCGAGATCGGCGGCCAGCGTCACCGGCCAGAGCCCGAAGACCGGATGGCTGCGGCCTTCGGAGGTGGCAATTGCGATCTGCGACGCGTGCTCGACCGCGGCCGCCAGCCGGGCGACGAGATCGGTCGGGAAGAACGGGCAATCCACCGAGACGGTGACGACATGGGTGATCGAGGGCAGACCGGCGGCATAGACCATGGCGGCATGGATACCGGCCATCGGCCCGGCCTTGCCGGGAAAACGGTCGGGAATGACAGGCACACCCTCGGCGGCGGCATCGGCATTGACGGCAACATGGAAAGTTTGCTGCGAGAGGCGGGTCAGCACATGGCGGAGCAGGCTCTCGGCCCCAAGCATCACGCCTGCCTTGTCGCGGCCCATGCGCTGCGAACGGCCGCCGGCCAATACGACGCCCGCTATATGAGATTTATCCAACGAGAATTGAGCCATCATCCTTCCTCAAACCGGCGCACGCGGCGCGGATTCCTGCGCAATCGGCGACACACGGCGCTTGGCCTCACGATAGAACGTATAGAGGCCGGAGGCGATGACGATCGCAGCCCCGACGAGCGTCCAGCTGTCAGGCACTTCCGCGAAGAAAAAGAAGCCGAGCACAGAAGAGAAGATCAGGCTGGTATAGCGGAACGGCGCGACGAAAGAGATTTCGCCGGTGCGCATGGCGAGGATGACCGACTGGTAGCCGACGAGCACCAGCACCGATGCGAGTACGAGATGCCCAAGTGCTGCGGCGCTGACCGGCTGCCAGCCGCCGAGCACCGGGATGAGCAGCGCGCCGAAGAAGGAGGCTGATATGGCGGTGATGACGGTTATCATCAGCGAGGGAATCTCCGGACTGATGCTACGGGTGGCGAGATCGCGGCCGGCCGTCGTCAGCACCGCGGCGACGCAGAGGAGGGCGGCGGCGGTGAATCCTTCAGGGCCGGGACGGATAATGATCATCACGCCGACGAGGCCGACAAGGATCGCCGACCAGCGCCGCCAACCGACCGGCTCGCCGAAGAAGAGGGCAGCGCCGAAGGTGACGACCAGCGGCAGCGACTGCAGGATCGCCGAGGCATTGGCGATCGGCATCATGCCGAGCGCGGTGATATAGGTGACGGCGGAGAGCGTCTCACAGATGATCCTGAAGATGATCATCGGCTGCAGCATGATGCGCCAGGAGCGCAGCGCGCCCATTTTCCAGGCGATCAGATAGACGAGCAGGCTGGTGAAGAGGCCGCGCAGGAACATGATCTCGCCGGCGTTCATATAGGCGATCACCGATTTGGATAGAGCGTCGCTTGCAGAAAAGCCGGCCATCGCCATGCTCATATAGATGGCGCCCTCAGTATTGCGTGACCGCGGCATGAAGAGATTCCCGTTACCTGTGCGCCCCTTTTAGTCGCGAAGATGCATGAAGGGAATCGGATGAATGTCACACCAGCCATAAATCGATGATGCGGTGCACAATGGCGCTGATGTCAACGCAGGCGTGTGGGTGGAGGTCCAGGCAAATCTCCGTTTTATAAGCTGAATTCCGACAGTTCCGACGCCGTAATCAAGGCGTCGATGAGGACGCGCCGTCGCACTGCCGGTTCGGCCATAGGCATTTTTCTCTTCCTGCGCGGGAAACGGGTGGCTGCATCGCCTGATGTTTGAGCATCTCAGATCTCGCAACAACCCAGGAGAGACCGATATGACACTTCTCAAAGACAAGATCGCCATCATCACCGGCGCAAGCTCCGGCATCGGCCTCGCGGCGGCGAAACTCTTTGCGCGGCAAGGCGCCAAGCTCGTGGTCACCGGCCGGCGACAGGACGCGCTCGGTGCCGTCATCGCGGAAATCGAGGCGGAGGGCGGTCAGGCCGTCGCCATATCAGGCGATGTCAGGGATGAGGCGCTGCAGGCAAGGCTCGTCGAAACGGCGGTCTCGCGCTTCGGTGGGCTCGACATCGCCTTCAACAATGCCGGCATCCTCGGTGAGATGGGGCCGGTCGCCGGGCTGTCGCTGGAGGGCTGGCGCGAGACGATCGAGACCAATCTCACCGCCGCCTTCCTCGGCGCCAAACACCAGTCGGCGGCGATGGCAAAAGGCGGCGGATCGCTGATCTTCACCTCGACTTTCGTCGGCCACACCGTCGGCATGCCTGGCATGGCCGCCTATGCGGCGAGCAAGGCGGGGCTGATCGGCTTCGTGCAGGTGCTCGCCGCTGAACTCGGAGCGCAGAAGATCCGCGTCAACGCACTGCTTCCCGGCGGCACCGACACACCCGCCAGCATCACCAACGCGCCTGATGCCACGCCGGAGGTGCTCGCCTTCGTGGAGGGGCTGCATGCGCTGAAACGCATGGCGCAACCCGAAGAGATCGCCAATGCGGCGCTTTTCCTCGCCTCCGACATGTCGAGCTTCGTGACCGGCACGGCGATGCTGGCAGATGGTGGGGTTTCGATCAGCCGAACATAGGGGCAGGAAATAGGGTGTGCTGTGGCAACCAGCCGTGCGCGTCTGGGACCCAGCCACCCGCCCTCGTCCTTCGAGGCTGCGGCCTGCGGCCTGCGTGCCTCAGGATGAGGGCTGGTCCGTGTGCCATGCCGCTGCGCTTCCCGTTGAACCAGGTCGCAACCTCTCTCCAGCCTCATCCTGAGGTGCCCCGCAGGGGCCTCGAAGGACGGGGCTGGCCGCTTTGCGCAGATCAGGCGACTTCGCGTATGTCTTTTGCCGCCTGGCGGTCGAGATAGGCGACCAGGTCCTCGATGGTGACGAGGGGGAGGTTGTGGCGTTCGGCGAAGAGCGTGAGTTCGGGCAGGCGGGACATGGTTCCGTCGTCGTTGGCGACTTCGCAGATGACGCCGGCGGGGATCCGTCCGGCGAGGCGGGCGAGATCGACGGCGGCTTCGGTGTGGCCGGGGCGGCCGAGCACGCCGCGGGGGTTGGAGCGCAGCGGGAAGATATGGCCGGGGCGGGCGAATTCGGCGGGCTTTGCGCGATCGTCGACCAGGGCGCGGACGGTGGCGGCGCGGTCGGCAGCCGAGATACCGGTCGTCGTGCCCTTGAGATAATCGACCGAGACCGTGAAGGCGGTTTTGTGCGATTCCGTGTTGTTGGGCACCATGAGCGGAATATCGAGCGCATCGAGACGCTCGCCTTCCATGGCGATGCAGACGAGTCCACGGGCGTGGGTCATCATGAAGGCGATTGCCTCAGGGGTGACGGCATCGGCCGCGACCACGATATCACCTTCATTTTCCCGGTTCTGGTCGTCGACGACGACGACCATCTTGCCGCTGGCAATGGCTGATATGGCATCTTCGATTGTTGCGATAGTCATGCTGTCTGGCCTTTCAAGGGTTATGTCAGCTGACTGACATGGTCTGCTCGGCTCAGTCCGTGAGCGAGCCTTCTGCCCTTGGGCGAACAAACGTCGGCCGACTCCGGGATGGAGTGCGACTGCCCGTGTTGTCCTCTTCCATCCGGACTATACCGTCGGCTCCGGCATCTCACCGGATCTGCTGACCTTCCGACAGGAGGTGCCGGAAGCGCTCGCGGGCTCCAGGATTGCTCCTGATACCGCCGGTGGGGAATTACACCCCGCCCTGAGAACACTTCAAAGATAGGATCAAAAACAGGCGGATGGCAAGGTCACTCGACCAGGCAAAAATGCAAAGCTGCCCTGACGCCGATGGACACACTGTTCACACGGAGGCGACGACCGTGTCGCCTTCCGCACTTCGCTGGTGGTTTGCTCTTTGTTCGATGCATGTCGTTGTCCCAAAACCGCTACGCAATTTTGGGCGCCTGCATCAGGACATGATCAGGCCGCCGTCGACATTGATCGTCTGGCCGGTGATATAGGCGGCGTCATCGCTGGCGAGGAAGGTCACCAGGCCTGCGACATCTTCCCCAGAGCCGGCCCGTTTCATCGGGATGCCCTCGACCCATTCCTTCATCAGCTCGCCGGGGGCGTAGTTGCCGAGCAGCTTGCCCCAGGCCTGGTCGTTATAGGCCCACATGTCGGTCTCGATGATGCCGGGGCAGAAGGCGTTGACGGTGATCTTCTCGGTCGCGACTTCCTTGGCCAGGCTCTGGGTGATGCCGACGACCCCCATTTTCGAGGCGGCATAATGCGGGGTGTAGATGAAGCCGTCGCGCGCCTGGCCGGAAGCGGTGTTGATGATGCGGCCGCCGCGCTTGTGCTTGCGCATTCGTGATATTGCCTCCTGGGCGCAGAGGAAGACGCCCTTGGTGTTGACGGCCATGACCTTGTCCCACTCGTTTTCGGTCAGGTCCTCGACGCGGGCGATGGTGATGACGCCAGCATTCTGGATCGAAACGTCGACCGAGCCGAATTCCTTCTCGGCGGCATCGTAGAGGGCGGTGACGCTTGCCTTGTCGGTGACATCGCCGATGAAGGAGATCGCCTTGCCGCCTTCGGCCCGGATCTGTTCGGCGACGCCGTGGACCAGGTCCTCATTGGCCGAGACGACGAGATTGGCGCCTTCTTTCGCGAAGCGTTTGGCGATCGCCGCTCCGATGCCGCGGCTACCCCCGGTAATGACGACAGTCTTCTGCTCAAAGCGTTTCATGCTCTTTCCTTGTCCGTCGATAAACAGCAAATCTGGGTGCGACCTACCATGCGATCATTATTGGAGATCAAACGGTTGTCGCGAATTCAGGCAGTCTAGAGCGCCGATGACGATCCGAGCCCTCGGTCCGTTCGACAACCCGTTCGATCAGCGTGAAGGGCGGGCAAGACGGCGATATCGCACGCCGTCTTGCCCGTTGGTCCCTTCAGCGCCTCGATCTCAGCCAGGGAGGAAGCGAGATCGGTCACTTTCCAGCAGCGGCAATGAGCTTTCTCATCACCAGCAGCAGAAACCGCCGTCGACGAGAAGATCGACGCCGGTCACGAAACTTGCTGCATTCGACAGCAGAAACACCGCCGGGCCTACCATCTCGTCCACCGCTGCCATGCGCTGCATCGGCGTCTGCTCTTCGAAGAGCTTGGTCTGGTGGACCATCTCCGGACGGGTGTTCATGGGCGTTGCCGTGTATCCGGGGGAGATGGTGTTGACGCGAATGCCGCGGTCGACCCATTCCATCGCCATGGACTTCGACATATGGATGACGCCCGCCTTGGAGGCGTTATAGTGCGCTTGGCTCAGCCCGCGATTTACGATCACGCCGGACATGGAAGCGATGTTGACGATGGAGCCGCGTCCATTCTTGAGCATGGCGCGAGCCTCGGCCTGGCAGGAAAGAAAGACACCTTTCAGGTTGATATCCATCAACGTCTGATATTGGTCCTCCTCCATCTCTTCCGCGGCGTTCGCGTTAGCGATGCCTGCCGCGTTGACTGCAAGCGTCAGCGTGCCGAGATCGGCTTCGGTCCGTGCTATTGCCTCTCCAAGGGAAGATTTGCTGGTGACATCCGCCGCGATCTGGATCGAGCGGCGGCCGGCGGCGCGAATATGTTCAGCCGTCTTGGCCAGCCCGTCGTCGGTTCGGCGGTCGAGCAGCGCCACGTCGGCGCCGCATTGCGCAAGGCCGATGGCAATGCGCTGCCCAATGCCGCTCCCGGCTCCTGTAACGATGGCAACCTGGCCGCTGAGATCGAAAAGCTTCGGGGCGTTCAGAGTGATGTCGGACACCGCTCTTCCTTTCTGTCTGTTTAGATGGTGGCTAGCTCCATGACCGAAACGTCATTTGCCTGGTCACGATTGAGAATGCCTGCCTGTTTGCCTTGCGCAAGCACGAGAATGCGATTGGAGACTCCGAGAACTTCCTCGAGGTCCGAGCTTACGACGATGACCGCCACGCCCCGTTTGGCAAGATTGACGATGATGTCGTAGATACCGGCTCGGGCGCCGACGTCGATGCCTCTCGTCGGTTCGTCGAGCACGACGACCTTAGGATCGCGCATCAGCCATTTCGCGATGACCACCTTCTGCTGGTTGCCGCCGGACAGGTCCGAGGCATATTGCTCCGCACGGCCCTTCACGCCGAACTTGGCCACTGCCTTCTCCGCAAACGAGCGCTTGACGCTCGGCGTAATCCAACGCCCGCCCAGCTTGTCGAGATTGGCGTAGATAATGTTCTCGCCGATCCGGTGCCCGACAACGAGGCCTTGCTCCTTGCGGTCTTCCGGAACCATCACGATGCCCTTGGCGATCGCGTCCGCCGGATCGCGCAGCCTGAGTTCTTCGCCTTCCAGCTTGATCGAACCTGCACTGATTGGGTCCGCGCCCGAAATGGCGCGGACAAGTTCCGTGCGGCCGGCGCCGACCAGTCCGGCGATTCCGAGAATTTCCCCGGCGCGCACATCGAAGGTAACGTCGCGGAATGAGTTGTCCGGCGAGCACAGCCCCGACACCTGGAGTACTGGATGCTCTGTCGGAACCGGCAGGGCAGGGAACAAGCGGTCAAGCGGGCGTCCGACCATGCTCTCGACGATCGTTCGCACCGGTGTCGCGCTGTCGGAGAATTCCTGCACGCGCTCGCCATCGCGAAGAACGACGATCCGATCGGTTATTCGCTTGATCTCTTCCATGCGGTGGGAAATGTAGACGATGCCGACACCTTCTGAGCGAAGCTTCCGAACCTGTTCGAAAAGAGCTTCCGTCTCCGCGCCGCCAAGGGCGGCCGTCGGCTCATCGAGGATCAGCAGCTTTGCATTGAGAGCCAGCGCCTTGGCGATCTCGATGAGTTGCTGATTTGCCGTGGAAAGGCCGGCGACCGTCCGCGTTGCAGGGATGTGAAGGTTCAAGCGAGCGAGCTGGTCCTGGGCCCGGCGAACCATCTGGGCGCGGTCGACGACGCCGTTCTTCATCGGCCAACGTCCGATGAAGACGTTTTCCGCGATCGACAGCTGCGGCAGAAGCTGCAGCTCCTGATGGATCAGGACAACGCCCTTGTCGATCGCTTCCCTTGGGGTGGCCGGGGCATAAGGCTGCCCCAGCCATGTCATTGATCCTTCGGACGGCGTGCGTGACCCGGCGATAATGCCCGATAGCGTTGACTTGCCTGCGCCGTTTTCACCGAGAAGTGCAACCACTTCGCCGGGATAAACGTCCAAGCTGACATTCTTCAGAACCTGGAGCGGCCCATACCATTTGGATATGCCCCTCAGGGAAAGAACTGGATCAGTCACGGCACACCTCCTCAAGACATCAACTTCATTACGGATGGTTGGCGATGAAGCCTGCGACGTTTTCCTTGGTTGTCAGCGTGGCATCCAGGAGCTGGACCGGCGGCACCTTTTCTCCGGCGACAAGCTTGGCGGCGTTTTCAACCGCGTCGCGGCCCATCTTCTGCGTCTGCTGGGTCGCCGTTACGTTGAAGACACCCTTGCTGAGCGCTTCGAGAGCTGCTGTGTCACCATCGAAGCCGCCAACCACGATCTTCTGGGAAGGATTGGCGACCTTGATCGCCTGCGCGGCGCCAAGGGCAAGGCCGTCGGCCTGGGCGAACACGATCGAAACGTCCGGATTTGCCTGCAGCATATTCTGCATGATCTGGAATCCTTCGTCCTGGCTCCAGATGTTCGAGAACTGCTCGGCGACAACCTTGACGTCCGGATATGCCTTGAGAGATTCAGCGCAACCCTTCGAACGATCGACTTCCGGCGTTGTGCCCTTCTGGCCGTGGATGATGACCATCTTCCCCTTGCCGCCGGCTTCCTTCAGAATGTAGTCGCACACGGCCTTGGCAGACGCGACGGAATCCGTTGCAAGGAAGGTATCGCCCGGTGCTCCCTCGGCGTTGCGGTCAACGTTCACGACCGGAATACCAGCGCTCTTCGCGAGCTTGACCGGAACGGTCGCAGCCGCCGCACCTGCCGGAATGTAGATCAGCGCGTCGATCTTCTGGGTCAGGAGGTCCTGGATCTGGTTGACCTGCGTCGGCCCGTCGCCCTTTGCGTCGACCGTGATGACTTCGATGCCGCGCTTCTTGGCTTCGGCTTCGACGGATTGTTTGATCTGGTTGAAGAAGTTTGCCTGAAGGTTGGCAACGGCCAAGCCGAGCTTCTTCAGTTCCGCCGCGTGTACTGGGCCGAGCATGAGACCGAGCAGGGCGGCAGACGCGAGCATGGTGCGCGCTATTTTCATTGTATTTCCTCCGTTGTTTGATGGAACCCTCGGGTATGTCCTCCCCCTCGGGGTATTGATCCGCCCCAAACCCTTGGAGCGGAATTCCTGGTCCGCCGACGCGGCGGACCCCGCTCGTCAGGCGCGACGCCGACGAATAGTCTCCGCGCCGACCGCGAGCACGATGACGATGCCGATGATCACTTGCTGCAGGAACGGCGAGACGTTGAGAAGATTGAGCCCGTTGCGAAGGACGCCGATGATAAGAACGCCGATCAGTGTTCCTCCGATACCGCCCGCCCCCCCCGAAAGCGAAGTCCCGCCGATGACGACTGCTGCGATGGTGTCCAATTCATAGCCCAGACCGCTGGACGGCTGGACGGAATCCAGCCTGGCGGCGAGTACGATGCCTGCGAGCCCCGCAAGGACTGAACTTGCGACGTAGACGCCAATCGTCACGAGCGGAACGTTGATACCCGCAAGGCGCGCGACTTCCGGATTTCCTCCCACCGCGTAGAGCATGCGACCTTCGGACCGGAAGTGCAGGAAAAGCCAGGCCGCAAGAACAACCGCAAGCATGAGAAACACAGTGGCTGTCAACACGCCGAAATGGCGATCGATTGCCAGCATCATGAACCAGTCGGGGAATCCGACGATCTGCTGGCCGTCCGTGATCATATTTGCGACGCCGCGAGCCGCGGACATCATCGCAAGAGTGGCAATAAAGGCTGGAACCCTGAACTGCGTCACCAGAAGTCCGACGATCAGGCCCGAAATGCCCGATGCGACCAGAGCAAAAACGATCCCGACCGGCAGCGGTAGGCCGGCGACATTCGCAGTCCAGCCCATGACCATCATCGCAAGAGCGAGTGCCGAGCCGACGGAAAGATCGATGCCGCCGATCAGAATGACAAAGGTCATTCCGACAGCCATGATGCCGAGGACAGTGATCTGATCGAGGATGTTGAGACCGTTCCGAACCGAAAGAAACGTGTCGGTGCTGAGGCTCAGGAAGACGCAGAGCAAGAGCAGCCCCACGAGCGGGCCGGTGGCTCCCTTGAGCTTGCTCAACCAGGCGCCGGACGAAAGCCCGTGTTCATTGATATCGAGCGCCACCATTGTTCCTCCCTATGCCTAGGCTGATTGCTAATTCATTCTACGAATAAATATTCACTGATGCTGGAAAATTCATTAACAAGTTGCTTTCCGGCTGTCAACAGGATTTCTAGACTTGCAACTGTTGGTGTAGCACTTAAAGGACTTGACTAATCGGTGTCTTGTGCAAAAATATTGATAAGTGAATATTTATGCATGAGAGGAATCCATGAATACGACAGAACTCGAGCGGGTCGCTCGCGAGATCCGATTGCGCGATCTCCAGGCGGTCTTTGAAGCGGGCGCCGGCCATATTGGCGGGGAAATGTCGGTCATCGACATTTTGACTGCCCTCTATTTTCGTGTGCTGAATGTCTGGCCCGATCAGCCGAAGCACCCCGGCCGCGACAGGTTCGTTCTTTCGAAGGGACATACTGCATGCGCTCTGTATGTGACGCTCGCAAAACGCGGCTTCATCCCGGAGGAAGAGATTTCCACCTTCTTGCAGCCGCATTCGAGGCTGAACGGGCATCCAAATTGCAACAAGGTTCCTGGCGTCGAAACGAATACCGGGCCGCTCGGCCACGGTCTTCCAGTCGCAATAGGAATGGCAAAAGCCGCCAAGCTCTCAGGCGCGAAATATCACACCTATGTCGTCACCGGCGACGGTGAGATGCAGGAGGGTTCCAACTGGGAAGCGATCATGGCGGCCGCGCAGTTCAAGCTCGATAACCTGACGCTGGTGATCGACCACAACAGGTTCCAGCAGGGCGCCGCCCTGGCGGAAACCAACGATCTCGCCCCGCTTCGTCCGAAGCTTGAAGCTTTCGATTGGGAAGTCACCGAGATCAATGGGAACAATATGAGCGAAGTCGTTTCAGCCCTCGAACACCGGGGATCGAGACCGCATTGCATCGTGGCCCACACCAACAAGGGGCATGGAATCTCGTTCATGCAAGACCGAGTCGACTGGCACCACAAGGTACCGAGCAAGGAACAATACGAAATCGCATTGGCAGAATTGTCGGAGGCAGTGTAATGAACGCGTCAATAAACGCATCCAAGCTCTACGATTGCCGCGACGCATTCGCCACCACGCTTGAGCGGCTGGCAGCCGAAAACGAAACGATCGTTGCCGTCTGCAACGACTCCGTGGGCTCCTCCAAGCTCGGCGGCTTCAAGGCGAAATTTGGAGAGCGCCTCGTCAATGTCGGCATCGCCGAGCAGAACATGGTGGGGGTTGCAGCAGGCCTCGCCAATGGCGGACGCCTTCCGTTCGTGTGCGCCGCCGCTCCGTTTCTAACGGGACGGTCGCTGGAGCAGATCAAGGCCGATATTTCGTATTCGAATGCCAACGTCAAGCTGGTCGGCATTTCTTCCGGAATGGCGTATGGCGAACTCGGCCCGACCCATCACTCGATCGAAGACTTCGCCTGGACGCGGGTTCTGCCTAATCTTCCGGTCATTGCGCCTTGTGACCGCATCGAAACAGCTGCTGCGGTTGAGTGGGCCGCGGCCTATAACGGCCCCTGTTTCCTGCGTCTGTCTCGCGTAGGTGTGCCTGATCTCCTTCCGGAGGGTCACAAGTTCGAACTTGGCAAGGCAAACCTCCTTCGCCAGGGTTCCGACGTCACCCTTATCGCAAACGGCACTTTGACTCATCGAATCTTAAAGGCCGCCGAGATCCTCGCAGAACGCGGCATCAACGCCAGAGTGCTCAACCTTGCAACGGTTCGTCCGATCGACGAGGAGGCCATCATCGCCGCGGCGAAGGAAACCGGAGCGATCGTCACAGCCGAAGAGCATTCGATTTTTGGCGGGCTCGGTTCCGCGGTCGCCGAAGTGGTGGTCGACAATGCTCCGGTCCCGATGAAACGTCTCGGCGTTCCCGGCGTCTACGCTCCGACCGGTTCGGCAGAGTTCCTGCTCGACGAATTCGGGATGGCGCCGTCCGCAATCGCCGACGCCGCGCAGTCGCTGATCAGGCGCAAGTAAGTGGGATGACGTGATCAGCCCGGACGCTTTTTGTCGTCCCGGCTGCCGTCTGATCTGGGGAGGATAGAATGCGGGCAATTCTGGCAATTGACCAGGGAACCACCAATTCAAAGGCAGTTCTGGTTTCCGAAAAGGGAGAAATTGTTGGCAGAGGTTCGGCTCCAGTCGGCATCACCTATCCGAAACCCGGCTGGGTCGAACAAGATCCGCACCGGCTCTACGCATCCGTCTGCGAGGCGATCGACGCCTGCCTGAAGGCCACCCCCGACGTGGCTGTCGAGGCCGTGGCGATTTCCAATCAGCGCGAGTCAGTCACTGCTTGGGACGCCGAAACGGGAGAAGCACTTGGGCCGGTGGTAAGCTGGCAGTGCCGTCGAACGGCACAGGATTGCGAACGTCTCATTGCCGAAGGCCACCTTGACCGTGTGCAGGCGCTCACGGGCCTGCCGCTGGATCCGATGTTCCCGGGTTCGAAATTCCGATGGCTGCTCGACCGTATTCCGGCCGGGCGATCGGTGCGGCTGGGAACGGTCGACAGTTGGCTCGTCCACTGCCTGACCGGCGGGCGCCGGCATGTTTGCGACGCTTCGAATGCCGCCAGGAGCCAGTTGTTCGATCTCCAGGAGCAGAGATGGAGCGAGGAACTTGGCGAGATTTTCGGCGTGGATATCGCGCTCCTCCCCGAGGTACTCGACAGCTCTGCCGACTTCGGCAGGACGCAAGGGTTGCCAGGCGTGCCGGATGGAACTCCGATCATGGCCGTGATCGGAGACAGTCATGCTGCGCTGTTCGGTCATGGAGCATTCAAGCCGGGTGATGGCAAGGTAACCTTCGGAACCGGCTCGTCTGTGATGACGACGCTTTCGCGATTTATTCCTCCACGCAACGGCGTCACAACGACCGTCGCATGGCGCCTCCATGGAAAGCCGACTTTCGCTTTCGAAGGCAATATTCTCGTTTGCGCCGCCAGTCTCCCCTGGATGGCAGGCATTCTCGGCCTTTCGGACGTGGCGGCCCTTGTCGAACTTGCGGCGAGCGCCGAACCGGGCGGACCGGGCTTCGTGCCAGCATTCGTGGGACTGGGCGCACCCTATTGGAATTCCGACGCCCGTGCCCTGTTTTCCCAGATCAACTTCAATACGACACGTGCACAAATGGCGCGGTCGGTCACCGACTCGATCGCCCTCCAGGTGCACGACGTGATCGCCGCCATGCGAGCACAAAGCGGCGGCGAGCTCGGGGCGCTCTATGTAGACGGCGGACCGAGCCAAAACCGCTTCCTGATGCAATGTGTCTCGAACCTCATCGAACATCCCGTGATCCAATGCGAAGCACCCGAGGCGTCGGCTTTGGGGGCCGCATATCTCGCGGGTCTCTCACTTGGCCTGTGGAGCGATCTTCAGGTTATCGCAGAGCTGCCCCGCAGCTCACATATCATTGACCCGGAACCCGTGGATCGAGTGGTGCTTCTGGATACTTGGAATGATGCACTTGCCCGCTCGACGGCACGCGAAACAACGGCTAATGATGAATAAAAATTCACCCTAGGATTAGCGATGACTCGCCTCAATGAACTCCGCCTCATCTCACGGGTCGCCCAAATGTACCACTTAGAGGGACGGCGACAGGCGGAGATCGCAGAGCACCTTCGCCTGTCGCAGGCGACGGTGTCGCGCATGCTCAAGCGTGCCGAGGCCGAAGATATTGTGCGAACCAGCGTGACCCCTCCCGTTGGCACCTACAGCGAGCTTGAGAGCGCACTTCGCGAGAAATATGATTTGCCGGAGGCGATCGTCGTTGAGTGTACGGAAGATCGGGACGGAGCCATCATGGCCCGTATCGGAGAGGCAGCGGCTCATCTCTTGGAGGTAACGCTAGCGCCAGGGGAGATCATCGGCGTTTCGAGTTGGAGCCAGACCATCTCCAAGATGGTCGAGAACATTCATCCCCTGAAGAGCGCTCAGGCGAAATACGTCGTCCAAACCCTTGGAGGCATGGGCGATCCTTCAGTGCAGACGCATGCGACGCAGCTTACGACGCGGCTTGCTCGGCTGACTGGCGCTGAGCCAAAACTGCTCGCTGTGCAGGGCGTTACGACGTCCAGAGAGGCAAAATTTCTTATGCAGGCCGATCCATACGTTCGGGAGACGATGGACTTGTTCGGCAGCATAACGCTTGCGATCGTCGGAATCGGAGCAGTCGAACCGTCCGAACTTCTCGCACGGTCCGGCAACATCTTTTCGTCTCGCGAACTCTCTGATCTCGCGGAAGCGGGAGCCGTCGGCGATATCTCGCTTCGCTTCTTCGATAAAAACGGCAAGCCGGTCAAGACACCTCTGGACGACCGAGTCATAGGGCTTCCACTCGAGGATCTCGAACGGGTGGACCGGGTCATTGCTCTTGCCGGCGGGTCCAAAAAGACTGACGCGATTGCAGGCGCGCTCCGTGTGGGGGTCATCGACATGCTTGTTACGGACAAGTTTACCGCGCAGCGATTGATCAACTGATGAGGCTGGCGGTTGCCATCCTCAATGCGCTGTCCCATCCACGATCACGTGGTCGTACTCCATCGAGCATTTCTCCACCCGGGCCTCGACCCGGTAGATCTCCCGCAGCATTTCGGTGGTGACGACATCCCTTGGGGTGCCGCAGGCGTGTATGCGGCCGTTGGCGATGACGAGGACTTTGTCGGCGAAGCGAAGCGCCTGGTTGAGGTCGTGGATGGCGATCAGCACGATCATGCCTTTGGTGCGGGCCTGGCGGCGCATGAAATCGAGGACCTCGACCTGGCGGTGAAGATCGAGCGCGCTGGTCGGCTCGTCCATCAGCATGATCTCCGGCTCGCGGACCAGGGCCTGGGCGATCGAGACGAGCTGGCGTTGGCCGCCGGAGAGAGCGCCGAGATCGCGGAAGGCGATGGCGGTGATATCGAGCGCTTTCATGATTTCGTCGATGAAGCGCAGGTCGCTGTCGCTGACGGCCCAGGACTGGCCCTGCTTGCGGGCAAGCAGGATGGATTCGTAGACCGTCAGCACCGCATTTGCCGAGGTATCCTGCGGCATGTAGCCGATGGCGTTTTTCGCCTTCGAGCCTTCGACGACGACATGGCCCGGCCCCTTGAGCAGGCCGGTGATGCGCTTGAAGAGCGTCGACTTGCCGGCGGCGTTCGGGCCGATTACCGCCACGACCTCACCCGATGTCATCACCGGCGTCGTCACGTCTTCGACGAAGAGCTTGCGGCCGTGATAGGCGCCGACCGATTGCAACTGAAGCGCTACCACGACCGGCTCCTGTTCGAGAGGATGAGCGAGAAGAAGAAGGGCACGCCGACCAGCGCGGTGATGATGCCGATCGGAAAGACGACACCTGGTATGATCGACTTCGAGACGATCGAGGTCAGCGACAGCAGCAGTGCGCCTGACAGGATCGAGCCCGGCAGGAAGAAGCGCTGATCCTCGCCGAGGATCATGCGCGCAATATGCGGCCCGACGAGTCCGACGAAACCGATCGTGCCGACGAAGCTGACGGGGACTGCGGCGAGCAGCGAGACCACAAGCATAGTTTCCAGCCGGATGCGGCGGACATTAACGCCAAAGCTTGCAGCCTTGTCCTCGCCAAGGCGGATCGCCGTCAACGCCCAGGCATTGCGGGCAAAGAGCGGCAGGGCGATCAGCAGAACGGCAAGCGTTACCCAGATCTTCGGCCAGGTCGCCTTGGTGAGGCTGCCCATCGTCCAGAAGACGACAGCCGACAGCGCCTGTTCTGAGGCGAGATATTGCAGGAAGGCGAGCAACGCATTGAAGGTGAAGACCAGCGCGATGCCGAGCAGCACAACGGTCTGCACCGAGACGCCGCGGGCCTGCGAGACGAAATGGATGAAGAGCGTGGCGATCAACGCCATGATGAAGGCATTGACCGGCACCAGCAGGCCGGCTGCAACAGGCAGAAGCGGAACGCTGGTGACGATCGCAAGGGCGGCACCGAAGCTTGCCGCGGCCGATATGCCGAGCGTGAAGGGGCTGGCGAGCGGATTGGCGAGGATCGTCTGCATCTGCGCGCCGGCGACGGAGAGCGATGCGCCGACGACGATCGCCATCACCGCAACCGGCATGCGGATGTCCCAAACGACGGCCCGCACCTGATCCGAAACGGAGGAGGGGTCGAGGAGGGCGGCGACGACTTCACTGAGACTATAGCGGGCCGGGCCCCAGGCGAGATCGACCGCAAAGAACAGGCAGAGTGCAGCCGTCATGGCGACAAGGATCAGCAACTTGCGCCGGGCGAGGGCGCGATAGCGCTCCCTCCCGGCTGCGGCTTCGATCGATATGGCTGCGATCTCTGCCATCTCGGATTACTGACCCGCCTTGGCATCGACCCAGTAACCTGGCTGATAGGCGACCGGCAGGAATTTTTCGTGGAATTCGTTGAAGGTGGCATCGGGATCGAGATCGGCAAAGAGGTTCGGATGGAACCACTTGGCCAGCTGCTGGACGGCGACGAACTGGTAGGGGCTGGTATAAAACTGGTGCCAGATCGCGTGGACATTGCCGCCAGCAACCGCCCTGGAGCCGGTGAAGGCAGGGTTTTCCATCAGCGTGTTCAGCGCCTTGCGGCTGTCGTCGAAGGTGGCTGCCGCATTCGGGCCGACATTCACAAAGTCCTTGGCATTCTCGGTCTGGCTCCAGTTGGAGCCGGTGACGACGATGACGTCAGGATTGGAGGCGACAACCTGTTCGGCATTGATCGAGCCGGTATAGCCAGGCAGGAAATCGGAGCCGAGATTGTGGCCGCCGGCCCAATCGACCATCAGGCCGAAATTGTCGGGGCCGAAGGTGCCGCAGCATTCGACCAGGCCTGCGGCGCGGTACATGAAGACATTCGGCTTCGGCGGATTGGCCGCCTTGAGCTTGTCGGTCACGCGGGCCAGCTGCTCTTTCCAGAAGGCGGCGACGGCTTCGGCGCGGTCTTCATGGCCGAAAATCTGGCCGAGGATCTTCAGGCTCGGCTCGGTGTTGGCAAGGATGTGCTCGCGGAAATCGATATAGACGATCTTTACGCCGATGCCGTTCAGCATGTCCTCAAGCTTCACCTCGTCAGCGGCCGCCTTGTTGCCGATCGGCAGCAGCAGCACATCGGGATGAAGCTTGACAACCGTTTCGGTCTGCAGCGTGCCGTCGGTCAGGTTGCCGAGGAAGGGCAGGTCCTTGCCCTTCGGAAACTTCTCGACATAGGCGTTGAAGCCGTCCTTGTCGGTGGTCCAGAGATCGTTGCGCCAGCCGACGATCTTGGCGAAGGGATCTCCCTTCTCGATCGGCGCGACGGCGTAGAGCATGCGGCCTTCCCCAAGGATCACACGCTCGACCGGCTTGTCGAAGGTCACTTCACGGCCGGCCACATCCTTGACGGTGAAGGATTGCGCCCAGGCCGAAAGCGGCATCAGGCTCGCCATCGCAGCCGCAGAGACTGCGAGTATTTTCACGAAATTCATCTGGAAATTCCCCCGAGGTCTGAATAATGTCCGCAGGCATAAGAAATATGACATTATGAATCAAGTTCTATGTTTTAGAGCGTTTCCAAACTGATCCGATGCCGGGGTGCCTCAAATGAATTCCATGAATACGAACTACTCGATCCGCGACGAAATCCGCGACTTCTGGTCGGAACGGGCGGCGACCTTCGACCAGAGCGTCGGCCATGAAATCTTTTCGGAAGCGGAGCGCAAAGGCTGGCAGCGGCTGATCAGAAAACATCTGGGCGAAGGGCAGGGGCGCGCGGCACTTGATCTCGCCTGCGGCACCGCCGTCATCTCGCATCTGATGCACGGTGCCGGCTTTGCGGTCACCGGCCTCGACTGGTCGGATGCGATGCTGGCGCAGGCACGCGCCAAGGCGAAGAAGCGCGGCACCGATATCCGCTTCGTCTCCGGCGACGCCGAAAACACCATGGAGCCACGGGAAAGCTACGACGTCATTACCAACCGGCATCTCGTCTGGACGCTGGTGGATCCGGCTTCTGCCTTCAAGGAATGGTTCGCGGTGCTGAAGCCGGGCGGCAAAGTGCTGATCCTCGACGGCAATATGGGCAAGGAAACCTGGGTCAAAGGCCTGCAGAAGCTCTGGACAAAAGTGACCGGCAAGCCGGCGGCAAGCCACATGACGCCGGAGATGATGGCGCGGCACCAGAAGATCCGCTCACGCGTGCATTTCTCCAGCCAGATGCCGGCCGAAGCAGTCGTCGATCTTCTGCGCCAAGCCGGATTTACGGATATTGTCGTCGACCGCAAGCTTGCCGATATCCATTGGGCGCAGGCCCGCAAGATGCCGTTTCTGCGCGGGCTCGAGCGCATGGTGCAGGACCGGTTTGCGATTTGTGCGCGTAAGCCTGAGTGATGGGTTGGCGCTTGGGGACGGTCGGCCCTGCAGCAGGCGACGTTCCATCTACCTACGGCAGAAAATCTAGCGCGAGGATCAACCCAGCCTCCCTCATTCCTGTGCTCGTCACAGGAATCCAGCCACGGCGCGTCGGCGCCGGGAATGACCTCCATACAGGCAAGTGAGGCCTTCCGCGCCTAAGGACTTAGGCGCACTGGATTCCTGTGACGAGCACAGGAATGAGGGTGGTGCGGGTAGGCGTACTGCCCTATTTTTCACCCACCCGTAACACTCATATGCCGCGCGACCGCCGGGCGATTGTGCGTGCGGTCGATGATGAAGTCGTGGCCCTTCGGTTTGCGGGTGATGGCCTCGTCGATGGCGGCGTGGAGGAGGGCGTCGTCGTCGGTGGCGCGGAGTGCGGCGCGCAGATCGGCGGCGTCGTTCTGGCCGAGGCACATGTAGAGCGTGCCGGTGCAGGTGAGGCGCACGCGGTTGCAGCTCTCGCAGAAATTATGCGTCATCGGCGTGATGAAGCCGAGGCGGCCGCCGGTTTCTTCGACCCTGACGTAACGCGCCGGGCCGCCGGTCTGGTAATCGATGTCAGCAAGGGTGAACTGGTCCTCGAGATCGGCGCGCAGTTTCGACAGCGGCAGGTACTGATCGGTGCGGTCTTCTTCGATCTCGCCCATCGGCATGGTTTCGATGACGGTCAAATCCATGCCGCGGCCGTGGGCGAAGCGCAGCAGCTCCGGCATCTCGGCATCGTTGAAATCCTTCAGCGCCACGGCGTTGAGCTTGATCTTCAACCCTGCCTTTTGAGCTGCGTCGATGCCTTCCATGACCTTGGCGAAATCGCCCCAGCGGGTGATCTTGCGGAACTTGTCGGGGTCGAGCGTATCCAGCGAAACGTTGATCCGGCGCACGCCGCAATCATAAAGCTCCTCGGCGTGGCGAGAAAGCTGTGAGCCGTTGGTGGTCAGCGTCAATTCGTCGAGGCCGGCGCCGATCTTCCGGCCGAGTTGGCGAACCAGATACATGATGTTCTTGCGCACCAAAGGCTCGCCGCCGGTCAGCCTGATCTTGCTGACACCCTTGGCGATGAAGGCGGAACAGAGCCGGTCGAGCTCTTCCAGCGTCAGCAGATCCTTCTTCGGCAGGAAGGTCATATTCTCCGCCATGCAATAGGTGCAGCGGAAATCGCAGCGGTCGGTGACGGAGACGCGGAGATAGGTGACCGCCCGCCCGAAGGGGTCGATCATCGGGTCCGCACCTGCCGCCAGCGGCGATGCATTGCCTATCGTTCCAACTCTAGTATTCACCTGCATCTCCGTACTCTCGTCAATGTGGGCATATGCTGTTGTCGCGTCAAGGGAAACTGCCCGCGCGAGCATGCCAATTTCAGCTTGCGCCGAAAAAGATCAACGCCTACTCCTCGCATGAGAAGAGGACAAAATGATGAGCGATATCTGGCCGAGCGAACTTCGCGTATCGAAAGACAGGCAGCGGCTGGTGGTAACCTTCAACGACGGCCAGAGCTTCGACCTGTCGGCCGAGCTCTTGCGCGTGCTGTCGCCCTCGGCCGAGGTGCAGGGCCATGGGCCGGGGCAGAAGGTGACGGTGCCGGGCAAACGCAATGTCGCGATCATCTCGATGATGCCGACCGGCAATTACGCGGTCCGGATCGGCTTCGACGACATGCACGATACCGGCATCTACACCTGGACCTATCTACGCGAGCTCGGCGAACAGGGACCTGAGCTGTTTTCGGCCTACGAAGCCGAGCTGAGCGAAAAGGGCATGAACCGCGACACGGCGGAGAAGCCGCGCTGACGCTCACCTGAGCCGCTATCACTTTCAATCCATGCATAATCCAGCCATCGGGGGGCCATATGGCGAAAACGAACGGAAAGAACTGGCTGCGCGCCAAGGGCAGCGCCAGCAGCAACAAGGTGACCTTCCTCGAACTGTTCTTCGACCTGGTCTTCGTCTTTTCGATCTCGCAGCTCTCGCATGCGCTCGCCGCCCACTACACGCCGCTCGGTGCAGCCGAAGCAGCGCTGATGACCTTCGCCGTCTGGTGGGTGTGGATCTTCACCGCCTGGGTGACGAACTGGCTCGATCCTGACAAGATGCCGGTGCGCGGGATGTTGGTGGCGCTGATGATGCTCGGCCTGCTGCTGTCTGCCTCCATCCCCGAGGCTTTCGGCGACAAGGGCCTGCTGTTTGCCGGCGCCTATGTGGCGATGCAGGTCGGGCGCTCGCTGTTTACGACCTATGCGATGACGCGCGTCGACCGCGCCAATACGCTGAATTTCGTCCGCATCACCGCCTGGCTCGTGGCAGCAGGCGTCTTCTGGATCGCCGGCGGGCTGCTCGAGCATGAAGCCCGGCTGATCGCCTGGGTGATAGCGCTTGCGATCGAATATGCCGGGCCCGCCGCGGGCTTTGCCGTGCCGGGGCTTGGGCGTTCGACAGCGCGGGACTGGGACGTTTCCGGCGCGCACATGGCGGAGCGCTGTGCACTCTTCGTGATCATCTGCCTCGGCGAAGCGATCCTCGTGTCCGGCCGCACCTTTTCGGAGCTGCCGTTCTCAGGGCTGACCAGCGTCGTCTTCGTCACCGCCTTCATCGGCACGGTCGCCATGTGGTGGCTCTACTTCCGCTTCGGCCACGGGCGCGCCGCCCACCGCATCGAGCATGAGGAGACGCCGGGAAGCTTGGCGCGGCAGGCCTTCACCTATGGACATATCCCAATTCTTGCCGGCATCATCGTCCATGCGGTCGCGGTCGAGTTCATGTTCTCGCATCCGCATGAAACCGGTGATCTCGGCATCGCCGCAGCCGTGCTCGGCGGTTCCGGCCTATTCCTGATCGGCAATCTCTGGTTCAAGGGCGCGACCAGCGGGCGGATGCCGCTCTCGCATCTCGCCGGCCTGGTGTTTTTGATCCTGCTTGCCTTTGTCGCGCCTTTCATCGAGGTCTATCTGATGGGCATTCTGGCGACGCTGGTGCTGATCGTCGTCGCCGCCTGGGAATACCGCTCGCTGACGGGCACGGAGGCGGCGCCGACGCTGCATTGAACATCAGTCCTCGTCGCGCAGATCTTTCAGCAGCACAGTGATGATCCGCTCCATCGAATCGGCAGTCGCCATGCATTGCTCTATCGGCTCGTCCGACAGCACGCGGTCGATGAGGCCGGTCTGGATGGCCATGGCTTCCTCACTCAGTTTCCGACCCTCTGGCGTCAAATAGAGGCGCAGCACGCGCTTGTCGCGCTCGTCATCGCGGCGAAGGATCAGGCCGCGCTTCTCCATCTGCGGCAAGAGCATGCTCATATTGGAGCGGCCGACCAGCAGTTTGCGCGCCAGCTCCTGCTGCGAGATGCCTTCGAAACGATAGAGATTGACCAGGATATCGAGGTGCGGCGGCTTGATATCGAGATCGGCAAGCGAGCGGGCCAGGGATTGTTGCATCAGCTGGCAGGCGCGAGCCACCGCGATCCAGCTGCGAAAACGCGGATGATCCCAGGGAAGGGATTGATTTTTGTTCATCGTTGTACTTTATTGTTCAGTGTTGAACAGTCTTTTGGAATCCCACTATGGCAAACTTTGCGCTTGACGTCACCCGCCTCGGGTTTTCGGTTCTGCAGGCGGTTTCTCCTGATCTGGCAGGCAAAGCGGCGTTCCAGCTGTTCTGCCGGACGCCATCGACAAAGCCGAAGGGAGCAAAGGCGAAAGCGGTGCATGCAGCGGGTGCGCTCCGGCTTGCGGGTGCCGAACGCTTCACCCTCCGGCTTGCCGGCGGGCGCCAAGCGCATGCCTATCGGCTGAACGGCGGGGCGAGGGGTAAACGCAAGCGCTATCTGGTGACACATGGCTGGGGATCGAGCGCGGCATATATGGCCGAACTCGTCTCGATGCTTGCGGCAATGGGCGCGGAGGTCGTGGCGCTCGATTTTCCCGGCCACGGCCGTTCCGGCGGACGCTTCCTGCATATGGGGCTTGCGGTCGAGACGATCGCGGCGGCCGAGGCGCGCTTCGGCGCATTCGATGCGGCTATCGGCCATTCCTTCGGCGGTGCGGCGCTGATGGTCTCGGCGGCGGGGCTGCTGCCTGGTGTGGCGCCTGTCACCGGCGAGAGACTGGTGCTGATCGGCGCGCCGAGCGAGATGGGCTCGCTGTTTACCGATTTCGGCGGGATGATCGGCCTTCGCCCTACAGCGCAAGCGGCACTGGAGAACGAGGTCCATCGCATCACCGGACGGAGACTTGAGGATTTCGACGTCGGCGGGGCTGCGGGCGGCATCGGCCGGCCGGTGCTCGTCATCCATGCCGAGGACGACAAGGAGGTGTCGTCTCTCCATGCCAGGCGCTATGGCGCAGCGGGGAAGGGCGTTCGGCTGTTCTGGGCGAACGGCTTCGGCCACCGGCGCATCATCGGCGCCGAGCCGGTTCTTGCCGCGATCGCGGCGTTTCTCGACGGCGATCGAGGCGTGGTTGAAGTGCCCGATGAAAGCATCAAAAAAGATGCGGAGATCATTCCGTTTTTTGAGCTTCCGGCAAGGCGCGCGGCATTGTAGCGTCCGTCGCGAAGATCAAGCCGCGGCGGGACGCCTCATGAAAATCATCAGCAGCATCGAAGAGCTCAATACGATCTACGGCGCCGGGCTTTCGCCGGCCTCCGTCGCCAAGGTGACGAAGCAATTGACCCCCCTCTATCGCGAGATGATCGAGATCTCACCGTTTGCGGCGCTTGCGACCGTCGGCCCGGAGGGTCTCGACTGTTCGCCGCGCGGTGATCTTGGCGGCGTGGTGCGCGTCGCCGACGACGAGACGCTGCATCTGCCGGATTGGCGCGGCAACAACCGGGTCGATTCGCTCTCCAACATCGTGCGCGATCCGCGCCTGGCGCTGATGTTTCTGATCCCCGGCTCGAACACGACGATGCGCATCAACGGCCGCGGCGTCGTTTCCGACGATGAGGCGCTGCTTTCAAGCTTCGAGATGGACGGCAAACATCCGCGCACCGTCGTCGTGATTTCGATCGACGAGGTCTATTTCCAATGCGCGCGCGCCGTGATGCGGGCCGAGCTGTGGAATGGAGAACACTTCGCCGATCCGGCAAAGCTGCCGACGCCCGGGCAGATGCTGAAGGCCGCAACCGGCGATTTCGACCAGGAAACCTACGATCGGGAATGGCCGGGGCGGGCGGCGAAGACGATGTGGTAGGGTGTGGTGCCGAGAAGCGGACACCCACCTCTCTTCCCTCATTCCTGTGCTGTCACAGGAATCCAGTGCCCAAGTGCTTGGGCGCGGAAGATATTTTCACGGTCGCAAAGAGTTATTCACCGCGCAGACGCGTGGTGGCTGGATTCCTGTGACAGGCACAGGAATGAGGGAGCAAGCGGCTACCTCGTCCGTTCCCTCGGACTCCTGGCGGACAAGGGAGCCATCGGCGCGAACCGGACAACAGTCTAAGCCGTCACGTTGTGGTGACAGCGTGCGCACGGCGACCGATTACCCTCACGTCTTATAAATCAGCCAGCTCTTGGTGAAATCCTTCTGCATGCCGTCCTGATAGAGGATGGTGCAGTTGCGGCCGGCATTCTTGGCGCCGTAGAGCGCGATGTCGGTCTTGCTGTAGAGTTCGCCGGCATCCTCGGCATTGGAGGCCATGCAGATGCCGATCGAGACGGTGACCGGGCCGTAATTCACCCGCGTGCGGGAATTCTTGAAGGGCGTCGTCTCTAGCGTGCGGCGGATGCGCTCGGCGATGCCGGTGACTTCCTCAGGCGTGTTGCCGTCGATGATGAGGGCGAACTCCTCACCGCCGGTGCGGGCGACGAAGATGTCGCGACGGACATTGCTGCGGATGACGGAGGCGACGGTGGCGAGCACCTTGTCGCCGACCGGATGGCCGTAGGTGTCGTTGATCTTCTTGAAATTGTCGATGTCGCAGAGCAGCAGCGCCGTCACCGGCCGCATGCTCGAATTGTCGAAGATGGCGGCGAGGCGGTCGTCGAAGGCGCGGCGGTTGGAAAGGCGGGTCAGCGAGTCGGTGTTGGCGATGCGCTTGTATTCGTCGAGTTCCTTGCGGACCTGATCCATCTCCTGCGAGCGCTGGACGACGTCCTCGACGGTGCGTTCACCATGCGCCATTGTGTCTCCGGTTGCCTGGCTCAGCAGATCGATGGCGTTTTCGATCAGTTCGACGCTGGCATTGCTCTTTGAGGTAATGCGCTTGTGGGTTTCGCCGAGCAGCTTGGTATAACTTTCGAGCGAGCTCTGCTCCTGCTTGAGAATGCGCAGCAGGCCATCGAGTTCGCCTGATATGCGCGTATGGGCATCGTCGAAGACACGGGCCGGGCTGTGGGTGAAGTGCTGCGCGCCGAGCGCATCGAGTTCGGCCTGGGTCACCTGGCCGCCGAGGGCCGCGAGCTCACGGGTCAGGGCCGGATTGGAGCCGATATAGGCCTCGTAGAAGAGTTCGTAATTGCGCGGTATCGGCGCAACGCCCATGGAGCGCATGGCATAGGTGATCTGACCCGCAACGTCGGGAACCTGCACCTTCGGCGCGACAGCCGTATTCATCCGGCGAACTCCTCATATATTCAAAGGCAATATTCCATTTGTTAGCTTAAATTTCTTGGGAAAAGATTAAAGCGATATATACCAAAGATTACATACGACAAATGCCCCATGGGTCAATACTTCGATCAGGCCTATGATTTTCCACGGGAAAAAGTATCTTTAGCGGCACAGTGCGTACTCGCTGAGCGGGAGCGTTGTCTGGAAAACTTACAGTTCTTCTCTGCCGGAGACCGTATTCATCTTGTCGACAGTTGGTTTTGGCCGTTTCGTATTGCAGTGGCAGTATTTCGGGTTGATATTTCTTGGTGGCAAACCCGATCGTAGCCTGCAAGCCAGGGCGTGAGATCGTGGAAACCTCCCGCCATATTTCTTTTGCCATCCTTGCCTTCACCGTCTTCGCCGCCGGCACCTTGTTGCTGGAGCACACCGGCTTCTTCGCCGGCGCGTTCCGCACGGAGATCCTGGCGAGGGTCGATGCCTGGGATGTGGTGAGTGCGAGCGAGGCGGTGACGGCGCGGAACATCGGCGCGTCGGATAAGGCGTCGGCACGGTAGAGCAGGCGCAGCCTGCCCCGTCACCCCAAATTCAGCTCCTGGAAGAAATCATTGCCCTTGTCGTCGATGACGATGAAGGCGGGGAAGTCTTCGACTTCGATCTTCCAGACCGCTTCCATGCCGAGTTCGGGATATTCGAATACTTCGACCTTGCGGATACAGTCCTGAGCAAGACGGGCGGCGGGTCCGCCGATCGAGCCGAGATAGAAGCCGCCGTGCTTCTTGCAGGCTTCGCGCACGGCGCGCGAACGATTGCCCTTGGCGAGCATCACCATCGAGCCGCCGAAGGACTGGAACTGGTCGACATAGCTGTCCATGCGGCCGGCCGTGGTCGGGCCGAAGGAGCCGGAGGCGTAGCCGGCGGGCGTCTTGGCGGGACCCGCATAATAGACCGGGTGGTTTTTCAGGTAATCGGGCATGCCTTCGCCCTTTTCCAGCCGCTCGCGGATCTTGGCATGGGCGAGGTCGCGAGCGACAATGATGGTGCCCGACAGCGACAGGCGCGTCTTGACCGGATGCCTGGAGAGTTCGGCAAGCACGTCTGCCATCGGCCGGTTGAGATCTATGCGCACTGTCGATTCCGACAGTTTCGCCTCGTCGATCTCGGGCATGTATTTCGACGGATCGGTTTCGAGCTGCTCGATGAAGATGCCATCGCGGGTGATGCGGCCCTTGGCTTGGCGATCGGCGGAACAGGAGACGCCGAGGCCGATCGGCAGCGAGGCGCCGTGGCGGGGCAGGCGGATGACACGCACGTCATGACAGAAATACTTGCCGCCGAACTGGGCGCCGACGCCCATCTGCTGGGTCAGCTTGTGGATTTCCGTCTCCATCTCGATGTCGCGAAAAGCGTGGCCGCTCTCGGACCCTTCGGTCGGCAGCTCGTCGAGATAGCGGGTAGAGGCGAGCTTGACAGTTTTGAGGTTCATCTCGGCCGAGGTGCCGCCGATGACGATCGCCAAATGGTAGGGGGGACAGGCTGCCGTCCCTAACGTCAGGATCTTCTCCTTAAGGAAGTCGATCATTCGGTCATGGGTCAAGAGCGAAGGCGTGCCCTGGTAGAGAAAGGTCTTGTTGGCCGAGCCGCCGCCCTTGGCGACGAAGAGGAATTCGTAGGCATCGGTGCCTTCCTCGTAGATGTCGATCTGGGCCGGCAGATTGTTCCTGGTATTCTTTTCCTCGAACATTTTGATCGGCGCGAGCTGCGAATAACGCAGGTTCTTCTTCTCATAGGCATCCATGACGCCGCGGGCGAGTGCGGCGGTATCCTCCCCCTCCGTCCAGACCCTGCGGCCTTTCTTGCCCATGATGATCGCCGTGCCGGTATCCTGGCACATCGGCAGCACGCCGCCGGCGGCGATATTGGCGTTCTTCAGCAGGTCGTAGGCGACGAAACGGTCATTGTCGGTCGCTTCGGGATCGTCGAGGATCGAGGCGAGCTGCTTCAGATGGCCGGGACGCAGCAGGTGGTTGATGTCGGCAAAGGCGGTTTCGGCCAGCAGGCGGATCCCCTCCGGCTCGACGGTCAGGATCTCCTGGCCCTTGAACGTGTCGACCGAGACATGGTCGCCGCTGAGCTTGCGATAGGGGGTGGCATCCTTGCCGAGGGGAAAGAGATCGTCAGCCATCGAAGTGACCTTTCTGGTAGGGCGTCGCTAGATTGGAAGCGGTCTAAATCCGCCACGGGGCAAATGCAATCGGGATGCGGCGGACTCTGGAGTGGGGGGCATGTCGTGCCGCGTTTTGCAGTCGGCACGTCACACGCGGTAAGCGAGTGAAAGAACAGGCGAAATCGACATTTGTCGCGAAACAGACGACTTCAGGTTGCCTTCGGTCCGCGGCCAGTTCATATTCCCGGCAGCGTTAACCTGCCGGGGCTTCCAATGACAAATGCAAAGCCAACTGCTGTCGACGACCTTCTCGTTTTTTTCGAAGACAATTGGATCCGCGGGAATCTGCTGCGCCTCTCCAGCGATCCCGAGGGAGCGGACATGTATGTTCGCTTCGTCAATGGCGTGCGTATCGACGCCAAACATGGACCTGACCACGAAACGATCATAAGGGGCGAATACGGAACCTTCAGACTTAAACCTGACGGTCACTTCGAGTACGAGCTGGACTACACGCTCGACGTCGTGAAAAATTTAACGAAATACGATCAGCTCATCGAGAAGCTGAGCTTCAAGATGTCCGATGGCTCAGGAGGCACGGACCTCGGCGTGTTGACGCTCGCGATCGACGGCGTCAACGAAGGCGATAAATACCACGAAATCCTCGATTTCGACGATTTGGGCGTCACGTCGAGGGCCGATAATTTCTCTCTGCCTGATTATCGCAACTTTGCGCTCTCGGTGAATGGAAGCCACGAGGTGACGCTTCTGAACGGGTATGTCTACGATACCATCCCGGGTGTCGACGCCATCACCGAGGACGGTTTCAGCGATACCGTTCTATCGCCGGGTTCTGCGCCCGTAAGCTTGAAAATGCTCGATGGCGGGGAATTCACCTTTCAGAGCGTTTCGATTGCCGAATTGTCGGCAGCGCCCTTTCACCTGACGCTCACCGCGCTGAACGACGGCCAGATCGTTTATCAGCAGGAGCTCGAGGTCACCGGCCCCACTCTCGAGGTCAATCTCGAAGACATCGAAGAAATCAGGTTCGATTTCATGGGCAATTCCGTCGTGATGGACAATTTTTCGCTGTTTGCCTTGCTATAGGCTGGAGGGAGTTGCGGCATATCACCTTCCCCCCGCGAGCGGGGGTCCGAAGGACGGGTCGAGACCTGTGGCTCGACCCCGGTTGGTGGCGGCAGCCGGATCAGGGGCTGTGGCCTATGCGACCTTCCTACTTCGGCCCGATCATCGATTCCGGGCGCACGATCTCGTCGTACTCTTCCGATGTCACCAGGCCGCTGGCGAGGGCCTCTTCCTTCAGCGTCGTGCCGTTCTTGTGCGCCGTCTTGGCGATCTTCGCGGCTGCGTCGTAGCCGATCTTCGGGGCGAGTGCGGTCACCAGCATCAGCGAGCGTTCGAGGCCTGCCTTGATATTGTCCTCGCGCGCCTCGATGCCGACGACGCAGTTGTCGGTGAAGGAGACGGCGGCGTCGGCGAGCAGTTGCACCGACTGCAGGAAATTATAGGCCATCATCGGATTGTAGACGTTGAGTTCGAAATGGCCCTGGCTGTCGGCGAAGGTCAAAGCCGCGTTGTTGCCGAAGATATGGATGCAGACCTGGGTCAGCGCCTCGCACTGAGTCGGGTTGACCTTGCCGGGCATGATCGAGGAGCCGGGCTCATTTTCCGGCAGCGCCAGCTCGCCGAGGCCGGCGCGCGGGCCGGAACCGAGCAAGCGGATATCGTTGGCGATCTTGAAGAGGGCGGCGGCTGCCGCATTGATGGCGCCATGGGAAAAGACCATGCTGTCATGCGAGGCGAGCGCCTCGAACTTGTTCGGCGCGGTGACGAAAGGCATGTCTGTGATGGCGGCGATCTCCTCGGCGACCTTTTCGGCAAAGCCCACCGGCGCGTTGAGGCCGGTGCCGACGGCAGTACCGCCCTGGGCGAGCTCGCAAAGGCCGGGCAGGGTCATTTCGATGCGCTTGATAGCGGAGCCGACCTGGGCGGCATAACCCGAAAATTCCTGGCCGAGCGTCAGCGGCGTCGCATCCTGGGTGTGGGTGCGGCCGATCTTGATGATGTGACTGAATTCGGTGACCTTCATGTCGAGGGCGGCATGCAGGTGCTTCAGGGCCGGCAGCAAGTGATGGGCGATCTGCTCGGCGCAGGCGATGTGCATGGCCGTCGGATAGGTGTCATTCGACGACTGGCTCATATTGACGTGATCGTTCGGATGCACCGGTTTTTTGGAACCCATGACGCCGCCGAGCATTTCTATCGCACGATTGGAGATCACTTCGTTGGCATTCATATTGGACTGCGTGCCTGAGCCGGTCTGCCAGACGACCAGCGGAAAATGGTCGTTCAGCTTGCCCTCGATCACCTCCTGGGCGGCGTCGACGATCGCTTTGCCGAGGCCAGGATCGAGCTGGTCGAGCGACATGTTGGCGCGGGCGGCGGCCTGCTTGACGATTCCGAGCGCACGCACGATCGACAGCGGCTGCTTTTCCCAGCCGATTTTGAAATTGCCGAGCGAACGTTCGGCCTGGGCGCCCCAATATCGGTCGGCGGCGACGTCGATCGGGCCAAAAGTATCGGTTTCGGTGCGGGTTGCGGTCATCAGCCTTGCCTTCCCTTTACATGCTGTTTTCGGGCATCTTCGAAAGATGAGGTCTTATAGGTTGGAAAGTCCGACAAGAAAACTGGATGCCGTGCGAAATATTGAAACCGGAAGTCATGTTTGCGCAGGCTTTTCGGCGTGCCTTTTAAGCCACTTTGGAAATTTTATGCATCCTGGTGTTTTCGCCGCACTGGTCTGGCGGCGAAAATTCGGTAAAAAATTAACCAATAATTTCATAATTTTGTGTGAACTGCTGGGCGGCGCCGTGCAGGATCTCCGTCACACAAAATTGAGTCCGCCGGCGCTGGCGGCGCAGGCCGGTTTCTGATCAATGAGGCCCTACGCTGCTTGAGTTTCGCGGGATTTGAGCTTGAGCCTTGCGCTCGTGACAAGAACAGCATGACACCGGGACTGGAAGATATATGACGTTCGTTTTGAAAAGCGCGGCATCCGCATTGGCAATTTCCTGCGGCGTGGCAGCAATGAGTGCCGCACCCGCGCATGCTTATACATTGATGGACATGCTGCGCGGTGACAGGCAGCGGACCCAGAGCACTATCTTCATGGACCAGATGCCGCCCGGCCGTGTGGGTCCGCGCGGCGGCGTCGGCGGATCGCTCGGCGGGCTCGATCCGGAAGCGCCGCTGCCGAAGGTGAGCGGTCCTCGTTATTATACTTATAAAACCGAGACGCTGCAGTTCATCGATACCGGCAGGTTCGCCGATCCCGTCGTCACCGGCGCGGTCGCCGATGTTTCGGGCAGCGGCGATGCCAGCGCCGAGCCGGCCGTGCAGCGCCGTTTCCTGGCGCAGGCCAAGGTGCGCGCCAATGCCGACGTCGCAAAGGCGCTCGAAGCCTATTACGGCGACAGCCGCAATCCGCTCGTCTGGGTCGAGGGCAATCAGGTCAACGACCGCGCCAAGTCGGCGATGCTGGCACTTGCCGATGCGACCTCCATTGGCCTCGACCCGGCGGACTACGCCGTCCAGACGCCTGATATCGACCCGGCCAATCCCGATCCCGCCTTCCGCGATCGGGCGCTGACGCAGTTCGAACTCGATCTCTCCGCCAAGGTGCTGGCTTTCGTGCAGGACACGGTGCGCGGCCGCATCGATCCGAACAAGATCTCCGGCTATCACGACTTCCAGCGCAAGGTGGTTAACCTGGCCCCGGTGCTGAAGCTTGCCCGCCTGAGCCCCGATGTCGGCGCCTATATCGCCAGCCGCTCGCCTGATAGTTCGCAATTCCAGGCGCTGAAGGCGGAGCTTGCCAAGCTTCGCGCCGCCGACGGCGGCAATGAGGAGCGAATCGTCGTTTCGCTCGACAGGCTGCTGAGGCCTGGTGACAGCTCGCCGGAGATCGCCAATATCGTCAAGGCGATCGGCAAGCACGGTTCCGAAACGCTGAGGACCGATCATGCGGCAACGCTTGCTGCTTACGCCGGCAGCATCGACTATTCGCCTGACATCGTTTCGCTGGTCGAGGGATTCCAGAAGGAGCGTGGGCTGAAGGCCGATGGCGTCATCGGCCAGGCGACCGTGCGCGCCATGACCGGCGGCGACACCAATGCCTCGAAGATCGACAAGCTCGTCGTCGCCATGGAGCAGGCGCGCTGGCTGCCGGAAGATCTCGGTTCCCGTTATGTCATGATCAACCAGCCGGCCTACATGGTCTACTACCACAATGACGGCAAGGAACAGCTGTCGATGCGCGTGGTCGTCGGCGGCAAGAACAACCAGACCTATTTCTTCGACGACGAAATCGAGACGGTCGAGTTCAACCCTTTCTGGGGCGTGCCGCAGTCGATCATCATCAACGAGATGCTGCCGAAGCTGCGCTCGGATCCGAACTATCTCGACCAGCTCGGTTATGAGGTCGAGGTGAACGGCCACGCTGTCGCCTCCTCGAGCGTCGACTGGTACGGCTCGACCAACAATGTTTCGGTGCGCCAGCCGCCAAGCAGCGACAATGCGCTCGGCGAACTGAAGATCCTGTTCCCGAACAGCCACGCGATCTACATGCATGACACGCCGTCGAAGAGCTTCTTCAAGCGCGACATGCGGGCGCTGAGCCACGGTTGCGTACGCCTTGCCGATCCGCGGGCGATGGCGGCGGCCGTGCTCGGCACGACGGTCGACGACGTCGCCAAGCAGATCGCCAGCGGCCAGAACCATGCGGTGCGCGTGCCGCAGAAGATCCCGGTCTACGTCTCCTACTTCACCGCCTGGCCGAACAAGGACGGCGTGGTGGAATATTTCGACGACGTCTACGGCCGCGACGCCTATGTCGACAAGGCCTTCGACGCGACGACCAAGGCGCGTGGAGCGCAGATCTGATAATTGGATTTGATTAGTGATGCCGGCGGGCAGTCTTTGGGCTGCCCGTTTTTGTTTTTTCCCGCGCGCAGGGAATGGGAGTAAAGTGGAGAGGGCTTGCCGCGTGGTACCCCCCTCTGCCCTGCCGGGCATCTCCCCCACAAGTGGGGAGATCGGCAAGCGGCCCGACCTTCCGGCCCATGTTCCGCTTTGCCGGCTGCCACGATGATTGTTTGGGGAAGCCGGCGCGCCTATCCAATCTCCCCACCTGTGGGGGAGATGCCCGGCAGGGCAGAGGGGGGTGCCCACGGTACGCCAGCAGAAAGTAAGGAACGGCTCCGCCTCAAACGGCAACCTTCTCCGCATATTCCCGCAACAGCGTTTCCACCAGATCCGGCGTCAACTCATCGAAATGGGTGATGATAAGATCCGGATCGAGGCTCGAAACCGGCACGTCGGAATAACCGAAAGGCACCGCGATCGACGGTATGCCGGCGTTTCTTGCTACGGCAATATCGTTGACGCTGTCACCGATCATCACGGTGCGGGCGATGTCGCCGCCGGCGCGTTCGATGGTGCCGGTGAGGTGGCGGGCGTCGGGCTTGCGGTATTCGAAGCTGTCGCCGCCGGTGATGGTGTCGAAATATCTGACGAGGTCGAGCTTGTCGAGCAGGCGGACTGCCAGGCTTTCCATCTTGTTGGTGCAGACGGCGAGGCGGTAACCCTGAGATTTCAGCCGGTCCATGGCGGCGACCAGGCCGGGATAGGGTTCGGTCCGGCCGGGCATGTTGCCGGCATAATGAGCGACGAAGCGCTCGACCAGCGGCGGCAGGGCGTCGCTTTCGAGCGGATGGCCGCGCAGCCGGCAGGCGCGCTCGATCATGACGCGCGCGCCCTGACCGACGAGATGGGTGAGGTCGTCGTAGCTGACCGGCTCGAGGTCAGGGGCCGCGATCGTGTGGTTCAGGCTCTCGACCAGGTCCACATGCGTATCGAGAAGGGTGCCGTCGAGATCGAAGACGACGAGCGCCGGGCGAGTGGGGGCAGGGGTCAAGGGCATGTCTCTTTGAGCGATGGTCGTTTTGAGGAGCGATGTATCGTTCTGAGGAACGATGGATCGTCCCTGAGGTAGGCGATCGTGCGGCGGAAAGCAACGTCCGGCGATGGCCGGGAAGGCCGCAGGCCTCTGTTTCGGCTTTTCATTTTCCGTGATGATTTTGACTTTCGTTTGCCAGGCGAGCCGTGTAAACAGCACATCCAACGCAATATCAGGAGCTGGCGGCGCATGGATGCCCGCGAAATGAAGATCAAGGCCGCCGAGGCCGCACTCGCGCATGTCGAAAGCGGGATGCGTCTCGGGATCGGCACCGGCAGCACGGCGGAAGAATTCGTTCGCCTGCTGGCGGAGAAGGTTGCTGGCGGCTTCAGGGTCGAAGGCGTCCCGACGTCCGAACGAACCGCGCGGCTCTGCGTCGAACTCGGTGTGCCGCTGAAGTCGCTCGACGAACTGCCGGCACTCGATCTGACGATCGATGGCGCCGACGAGGTCGATCAGGCGCTCAGGCTGATCAAGGGTGGCGGCGGTGCGCTGCTGCGCGAAAAGATCGTCGCGGCCGCGTCAGAGCGAATGATCGTCATTGCCGACGAGAGCAAGCTGGTCGATACGCTCGGTGCCTTCGCGCTGCCGATCGAGGTCAATCCGTTCGGGCTCGTCTCGACGCGGATCGCGATCGAAAAGGTCGCGGCCCGGCTCGGCCTCTCGGGTGAACTCGCTCTGCGCCAGTCGGGTGACGGAGAGTTTACCACGGATGGCGGCCATCACATCATCGATGCATCTTTTGGCCGCATTCCTGATGCAGAGGCGCTTTCGAGCGAGCTGAATTCCATACCCGGCGTCGTTGAACACGGGCTCTTTATCAATATGGCGGCACTTGCGATCATTGCCGGTCCTGCGGGTGCGCGCACGCTGCAGGCAAACAGATAACAGGAGCATATACTCATGATGAACATTGCAGGTCTTGGCCGTCTCGCCGCTGCCACCGTCGTTCTTTCCGGGCTTGCCTTCGGCTCCGCCGTCAAGGCGCAGGAAGTCTCCGAGGATCAGCTGAAGGCGTCTCGCGCGGCGATCGACGCCATTGGCGCCACCGCCCAGTTCGACAACATCCTGCCTGGTCTCGCCGAGCGCCTGAAGGCCGGACTGATCCAGGATTCGCCGAACTACCAGGACATCATTTCGTCCACGGTCGACGCGCAGGCGCTGGCGCTGGCGCCGCGCCGCGGCGATCTGGAGAAGGAGGCGGCACTCACCTATGCCAAGACCTTCACCGTCGACGAGCTGAAGGCGATCGCCGACTTCTATAATTCCGACGTCGGCAAGAAGCTGCTGCGCGACGGCCCGGTCGCCTCGCGCGAGACGGCGAAGGCTGCCGACATCTGGGCGCAGGGCATTTCCCGCGACCTGGAAAAGCAGAGCAACGTCGAGCTTTCCAAGGTCATCAAGGCACCGCCGCCGGCAACCGACAGCCCGACCGCTCCGGCACCGGCTGCCCAGCAGTAAGGCTGCCCCATCTAATTTGCGAAAGCCCGGCATCGTCCGGGCTTTTTTGCTATGATACGGCAAATGCCGCCGGCGAGGCTTCAGGTGACCGCAGACATGTTTGATCATGACAAGGCCGTCCGAGTGCGGATATCCGGCAAGGTCCAGGGTGTCGGTTTTCGCTATTGGACGCGCGATGAGGCCGTACGGCTCGGTTTGACGGGTTGGGTTCGCAATGAAGAGGACGGGGCCGTGGTCGCTGTGATCGCAGGACCCGACAGCGCCATCTCGACGATGATCGAGCGTTTCAGGCGCGGGCCTTTGGGGGCGTCGGTTTCGGGCGTCGAGACGGAAGCAGCCCAGCTTGAGAAGAACCCGACGGATTTCCGCATTACCCGCTGACAGCGCTAATCGCTAAGCAGATGCAATTGGCATCGCATATGCGCCGCACCTCAGCCCCTATGGGTTCGGGTTCTTTGCAAGTTGCCACACACCCTCTTCATCCGGCTCCACGCGCTTGTTGCCGCGGTAGAAGATCGGCAGTCGCGTCTTCTTGTCGATCGAGAAACGGCTCGGCGTGTATTTTTCGTCCTCGTGGCCCTGAATGGCGAGGCCGAGCGCTTCCTTGAACTTGCCAGCCTTGCACAGGTTGCTGAAGAGAGTTTGATCCATCTTTTGCTCCGCCATTCTTTTCCATCCCATGGATTGCCTGCCAGCCTCGGCCGACCGGGTCAACCGTAAACGGTGACTGGTCAACCGAAGTCGGTGTCTGGGCCAACCTAGACGGTGACCGGGTCAACCGTAGACGGTGACTGGGTCAACCGTAGACGGTGACTGGGGTCAGCCCTTTACAATGAAGATTCGGCGATGGGAACCGGATGATGCAGGAGCGGGCTTTTGTTTTCATGATGATCGCCCCTATATCAGGAACATCCTTCCTGCGATTCCCTTCCGGAGCTCCTCATGTCTTCCTACGACTACGACCTCTTCGTCATCGGTGGCGGTTCAGGAGGTGTGCGCGGCGCCCGTGTCGCCGCCTCGCTCGGCAAGAAAGTGGCGATCGCCGAGGAGTATCGCTACGGCGGCACCTGCGTCATCCGCGGCTGCGTGCCAAAAAAGCTCTTCGTCTACGCCTCGCAGTTCCATGAGCATTTCGAGGATGCGGCGGGCTTCGGCTGGACGGTCGGCGAAACCAGCTTCGACTGGAAGAAGCTGGTGGCGGCCAAGGATGTTGAAATCGCCCGGCTCGAAGGCCTCTACAAGAAAGGTCTCGCCGGCGCCAATGCCGAGATCCTGGAAACGCGCGCGGAACTCGTCGATGCCCATACGGTCCGGCTGCTGAAAACCGGACAGACGGTGACGGCAAAGACGATCGTGATCGCCACCGGCGGACGGCCGAACCCGCATGCGGCCCTTCCCGGTCACGAACTCTGCATCTCCTCCAACGAGGCCTTTCATCTTGAAGAACTGCCGAAATCGATCGTCATCGCCGGCGGCGGCTATATTGCCGTCGAATTCGCCAATATCTTCCATGGCCTCGGCGTCGAGACGACGCTGATCTATCGCGGTGCCGAGATCCTGTCGCGCTTCGACGAAGATTTGAGGCGCGGGCTGCACGAGGCGATGGTCGCCAAGGGTATCCGCATCCTCTGCCACGATACGCTGCAGAAGGTTTCGAAGGGTGCGGACGGGCTCGTTCTGGAGACGCTGAACAACGGCACGCTGCAAGCCGGCGTCGTCATGCTGGCGCTCGGGCGCGATCCGAACACCGAAGGCCTCGGTCTTGAGGCGGCCGGCGTCGCCGTCGACGAGCGTGGCGCCGTTATCGTCGATGAATATTTCCGTACCAATGTCGAAAACATCTATGCGCTCGGCGATGTCACCAACCGGGTACAGCTGACGCCGGTGGCGATCCACGAGGCGATGTGTTTCATCGAGACCGAGTACAAGAACAATCCGACCCGGCCGGATTACGAGCTGATCCCGACCGCCGTGTTCTCGCAGCCGGAGATCGGCACCGTCGGCCTTTCGGAAGAGGAGGCGGGCAGGCGTTATCCCGAACTCGAGGTCTACCGCGCCCAGTTCCGGCCGTTGAAGGCCACGCTTTCCGGGCGGGCCGAGCGGATGATCATGAAGCTGATCGTCGATGCGGCGAGCCGCAAGGTGGTGGGTGCCCATATCCTCGGCCACGATGCCGGCGAGATGGCGCAGCTGCTCGGCGTCACGCTGAAGGCCGGCTGCACCAAGGACGATTTCGACCGAACGATGGCGCTGCATCCGACGGCGGCCGAAGAGCTCGTCACCATGTATGCGCCGAGCTATCGGATCCGCGACGGTAAGCGCATTTGAGCCGCAACGTGCTTTTGCCTTGCATGTCGTTGACCCGGAACCGCTGCGCACTTCCGGGCGACATGCATTAGAGCGCCCTGCGTCCTTTCGGACGCACAAAGGACGCTCTAACTCTTTGAGCCTACGCATCGTGCTTTCCGAAAACCGATTTCGATTTTCCGGCCGATGCGCTAGCTGGTGATGCGCGGTGCCCGGATGACCTTGAGGAAAAGCGCCTTCATCGCATCGGCGATGCCTTCGGTCGGCGTCACTTCGAAATAGAGGCCGGGCGAGGCGCATGCCTGCATCTTCGTCGGGATCTCGCCCTGGAAAGGCTTGATCCACGTATTGTACCAGCTGTTTTTCGGCAGCGGCAGATAGGTGGTGTAGAGCACCGCGATCCTGATACCCTTGTCCTTCAGTGGCTGACAGAAGGACGTGTCGATCGGCTCCTGGCAACGGTTGCCGGTGAGTTTCTTGGTGCAGCCTTTCGGTTTTTCGCTGTCGCCGACGCCGTCCGAGACGAAGAACAGAATCTTCTGCGGTGTCGTGGCGGTGCTGCCGTCGCCGGGGGTGGTGATAATGGTTTTCATCTGCGTCAACGCGCTGTCGAAGCTCGTCTGCTGGTCGTTGTTATAGCCCTGAAACGGAATGGTCATGAGATCGACGGCGTCGGTATAGCTGCGCACCTTGTCGAGATCGTCCGTCGGGTCGGATATGGTGGTCAGCTTTGCATCCTCGGCCTTGGTGCCGAACGTATAGACGCCCATGCGGAACTGATTGCTGGAAACACGCGTGGACTTGGCGGTCACCGTCAGTTCCTTGGTCGCCTGGCGCACGACGTCGATGCGCATGCTGACACCAAGCTTCTTGGCGAGATTGTAATAATTGTTGTTGTTCTGCGTTTCGTGGCAGGCGAAGGCGCAGGTGTCGCTGGTGTTCTTTTCCATTGTCGCGACGTCGGTGGCGGTTGCGCCGACACCCATCGAAGGTGTGTTGTCGAGCAGGATGTAGAAATCCATGAAGGAGGCGGTTTGGTACTCGGCCGTCGCAGTGCCGGAGATCGTGATCGAATCCCGGCCAAGAACGCGCATGAAGGTGGTAGGCACAGTCGCGCTGAAGGAAACCTGCGAATTCAGCTTGTTGGCGGTCTTGGTGACATCGATTCCGAGATCGACCTGAACGTCGGTCAGCTCCCCGGATATTTGAGACATGAAGATGCTGCGGGCGTCGTCCTTGCCGAGCGAGATCGTGCCGTTGCCGCTCATGGTCATGGCGGCTGCGACGGCGCCGGATTTTTCGGCGATCGAACCGACGGCGGCAGCATCGGCAGCGGCGTAGAGCTGCGTCCTCAGGCTGAGTGCGTGGGCGAAATCCACCGCCATGCCGGCCGCTCCGAAGAGCGGCACCACCAGCAGTGCCGTCATGATGCCGAAATTGCCCGAGCGGTCCGATATGAAACCGGGCGGAAGGATCGCCATGCCATGTCCCCGAAGTTGAAACTCTCTCCGGTTCTACATTGAAAGTCTAAAGTATGGGAAAATCGACATGGTATACGCTGGTTTAACTAGAGCAGGGCGGGCGGCGGCGATGAGGCGACAACTGTCGGCGAATGGTCTTTGCAAGCCTGACCTAAAGGTCTATAAGCCGCCGCATATTGAGGGCATCCTGAGGTATGGATGTGAGAACAGGTGAGTGAGATGGCAGACAATTGGACCCCGAGCAGCTGGCGGCAAAAACCGATCCTGCAGGTTCCCGAATATCCCGACGCAGCCGCTTTGGCGGCAACGGAAGCCACGCTCGCCAGCTATCCGCCGCTTGTCTTTGCAGGTGAGGCGCGCCGCCTGAAGAAACATCTCGCCAATGTCGCCGAAGGCAACGGCTTCCTGCTGCAGGGCGGCGACTGCGCCGAGAGCTTCGCCGAACACGGTGCCGACAATATCCGCGACTTCTTCCGCGCCTTCCTGCAGATGGCCGTGGTGCTGACCTTCGGGGCTCAGCTGCCGGTCGTCAAGGTCGGCCGCATCGCCGGCCAGTTCGCCAAGCCGCGGTCGTCGAATGTCGAGAAGCAGGGCGATGTGACGCTGCCGGCCTATCGCGGCGACATCATCAACGGTATCGAGTTCACCGAGGAATCGCGCATTCCGAACCCGGAACGCCAGGCCATGGCCTATCGCCAGTCGGCTGCGACGCTGAACCTATTGCGTGCCTTTGCGATGGGCGGTTATGCCAATCTCGAAAACGTGCATCAGTGGATGCTCGGCTTCGTCAAGGACAGCCCGCAGGGCGAGCGCTACCGCAAGCTTGCCGACCGCATCAGCGAAACCATGGATTTCATGAAGGCGATCGGTATCACCTCGGAAAACCAGCCGGCACTGCGCGAGACCGATTTCTTCACCAGCCACGAGGCGCTGCTGCTCGGCTACGAGGAGGCGCTGACCCGCGTCGATTCCACCTCGGGCGACTGGTATGCAACGTCGGGCCACATGATCTGGATCGGCGACCGCACGCGCCAGGCCGACCATGCGCATGTCGAATATTGCCGCGGCATCAAGAACCCGATCGGCCTGAAATGCGGCCCGTCGCTGCAGGCCGACGATCTGCTGCAACTGATCGACATCCTGAATCCTGCCAACGAGGCCGGGCGCCTGACGCTGATCTGCCGCTTCGGCCATGAGAAGGTCGCCGACAGCCTGCCGAAGCTCATTCGCGCCGTCGAGCGCGAGGGCCGCAAGGTCGTCTGGTCCTGCGATCCGATGCACGGCAACACGATCACGCTCAACAACTACAAGACCCGTCCCTTCGAGCGGATCCTGTCGGAAGTCGAAAGCTTCTTCCAGATCCACCGCGCCGAAGGCTCGCATCCGGGTGGCATCCATATCGAGATGACCGGCAAGGACGTGACCGAGTGCACCGGCGGCGCCCGCGCGGTCTCCGCCGAAGACCTGCAGGATCGCTATCACACCCATTGCGATCCGCGCCTCAACGCCGACCAGGCGCTCGAGCTGGCCTTCCTGCTTGCCGAGCGCATGAAGGGTGGCCGCGACGAAAAGCGCATGGTCGCCAACGGCTGATCGCAGCCCCAAATGGATGAAGAAAAGCCCGGCGATGCCGGGCTTTTTTATGCTGCGAAGGTGGAACAGGCAGTCAGATGCTGGCTTGGACGCTGTGCAGATTGGCGTAGACGCCGTCTTGCGCCATGAGCTCGTCATGAGTGCCCTGTTCGACGATGCCATCAGCCGTCAGGACCAGGATGCGGTCGGCATGGCGGACGGTCGACAGACGGTGGGCGATGACCAGGGTGGTTCGGCCGTTTGCCAGGCTCAGCAGCGCCTGCTGCACCGCCCGTTCGCTCTCGTTGTCGAGCGCGCTGGTTGCTTCGTCGAAGATCAGGATTTCCGGATTCTTGAGGAAGGCGCGAGCGATGGTGATGCGCTGGCGCTGGCCGCCCGAGAGCTTGACGCCCCGTTGGCCGATATCGGTGTCATAGCCATGCGGCAGGGCGATGATGAAGTCGTGTGCATTGGCCGCGCGCGCGGCCGCTTCCAGCTCGGCATCGCTGGCGTCGGGCCGGCCGTAGCGCAGGTTTTCCGCCACTGTACCGGCAAACAGGTAGACATCCTGCTGCACCACCCCGACATGGCGCCGGAGCGAGGCCAGCGTCACATCGCGGATATCGATGCCATCGATCTGGATCGCCCCGGCCTCGACATCGTAGAAACGCGGTATCAGCGCGCAAAGCGTGCTCTTGCCGACCCCTGACGGGCCGACCAGGGCGATGAACTCCCCGGGTGCGATGGTGAGTGACAGTTGCTCAAGCACGCGCGGGCCATCGGCCTCGTAGCCGAAGGCGACATCGGTGAAGCTGATCTCGCCCCTTGGCGCCGGCATCGGAGGTGCCGCCGGCCGATCGGTGATATCGGGGGCGATCTCCAGGATCTCCATAGCCCTGACGAAGCCGGTGTAACCCTCCTGCCAGAGGCGCACGAAATTCGCCAGCCGCTGCACGGGATCGACCAGCACGGCGACGCAGAGCAGGAAGGTCAGCATATCAGGCACGGTCAGTTCCGCCGTTAGAATGCGCAGGCCGCCGACGATAATCACCAATATGGTGACGAGCTGGGCGAAGGTTTCGGTGCCGACCGAAAACCAGGCTTCGCTCCGATAGCCCTCGGCGCGGCTTTGCAGGAAGCGTCGGTTCTGCTCGGCGAAGCGTTCCTTCTCCAGCGCCTCGTTGGCAAAGGACTGGACGACGCGGATGCCCGCAAGAGCGTCCTCCACCCGCTCGTTGACGGCGGCGATCTGCCGCTTGCTGGCTTCGAGCGCGCGGTTCATGCGCCGGTTGAAATAGAGCGCATAGGCGACCGCCGCCGGTGTGAGCAGCAGGATGAGAGCCGCCAATGGCGGATCGATGAAGAACAGTACCAGCATGGCGCCGCCGTATTTGAGTACGGCGATGGAAAGATCCTCGGGGCCATGATGAAAGAGCTCGCCCAGCCACAGACTGTCATTGGTGATGCGGCTCATCAGCTGGCCGGTGCGCTGGCGGTCGTAGAAGCTGAACGAGAGCTTCTGGCAGTGCTCGAAGAGTTCCTGCCGCACCGTCGCTTCGATGCGCGCACCCATCACATGGCCGCGATAATCGACGAAGAAGATGGCGACGATCTGGACCGCCAGAACGGCCAGCATGACGCCGCCCATGGCAAGGATGTGTGCGAAGGCCTGCGGCGCGTCGGGCAGAGCCAGAAGGCGGCTCGTGACGATGTTGGCGCAGAGCGGCAGGGCGACCGCCGTGCCGGCCACCAGGATGGCGCAAAGCAGATCCGCCAGCAGCAAAGGCAGGTGCGGACGATAGTAGGAGAGGAATTTGCGCATACGCGACCAGCGCCGCTCGCGGTCGGCGGCATTCGCATCGTCGCGGAAGAATTTCAGGAAGGGGTTATGGCGTCGCGAGTTTTTCCTCGCGCGGGAGAACCGAATGTTCATGAAGCTGAATGTCCTTGTGGGGGATGTTTCCTTTCTGTTCGGACAGGGTCGCTCTCATGTCAGTCTCCCGGGGGTTGAATAAATTTGACCTGCAGTATCGCCGACAACAGCCGGCGATTCAATGCCGGGATGAGATGAGGTTGGCGGCTGTTGTTGTCGAGCAACAGGTGCCAAGCATGCATAAGGCCGGCAATTTTCAAGATTTCTGATGATTTCGTTGAACGGAATGGATTTGACGCCGCGGGCGATCGGCGGCAACGTCCCGTCATAAACGGGAGGGCGACCATGACCGAACGGCATACAGGTGGCTGCCTTTGCGGCGCCGTGCGATTTTCAACGACGGCGAAGCCAGGGCCTGTCGTCGGCTGCCATTGCTCGCAGTGCCGCCGGCAGACCGGGTTTTATTACGCCGCGGTCAACGTGGCCCGCGCGGCTCTTTCGGTCGATGGCACCGAGGCGGTCCGCTGGTACCGGTCGAGCGAAGAGGCGCAGCGCGGCTTCTGCTCGAATTGCGGCTGCGCGCTGTTCTGGCAGGCGGACGGATCGGCGGAGATTTCGGTCATGGCCGGCGCCTTCGACGCGCCGAGCGGCCTGACCTTCGGCCATCATATCTACTGTGCCGACAAGGGCGATTTCTACGAGATATCGGACGGCCTGCCGCAATACGCCGTGAATCCGGTTTAGCCCTTGGCGGCAAGCGCTGCTGTGAGGCGGGCCACGTCCTCGCGCAGCGCCGTCAGCTCGGTCAGCACGCTCATATCGATCTTCTGGTGCAGGGAGAGCACCTCAAGCTCGGCCTTGAGATTGACCTCGTAATCCTTGGCGGCCTCGAAGCGGTCGCGCTCGGCCTGGCGGTTCTGCGACATCATGATGATCGGCGCCTGGATGGCGGCGATCATCGACAGGATCAGATTCAGAAAAATGAAGGGGTATGGGTCGAAGGGATTCGCCACCAGACCGATGGTGTTCATCAGTGTCCAGACGGCGAGAAAGGCGAGGAAGGCGAGTATGAAGGACCAGGAGCCGCCGACGCGGGCGATGCCATCGGCAATACGCTCGCCGAAGGATGACTCGGCTGATAAGGCGGCGTTGACGTCGGTCGAGATGACCTTGCGTTGGTGCGCTTTCGCCAGCACGCGCTTTTCGACGTCGCCGAGCTCGTCGGCCGGTTTGTCGAAATGATGGTGCACGAAGTCCGAAAGATTAGACATTGCCTGTTTCCGATACCGGTTATCGATGCGGTCGCTTTCGGCGCCAGTATTCCGCTCCGGAGGCAAATTGCAATGCGTATCAGTGCCGCGCGGGGGCACGCGAGATCCGTTCCCAAAATTTCGTCGTCGCGAGGTGCGGCTTTCGGCCCGAACGTGTTGCGGTCGTGAAAGCTGCAGGCTAAATAAATGACATGACACAGGAAAACGCCCTTTCTGATATCTTCCGCATCGCCATCGGTCAGCTCAACCCGACGGTCGGCGATGTCGCCGGCAATCTGGCCAAGGCGCGCGAGGCGCGCGCCGACGCTGCCCGCGAGCGCGCACATCTGCTCGTCCTGACCGAGCTTTTCATCTCCGGCTACCCGCCTGAAGATTTGGTGCTGAAGCCGGCCTTCATCCGCGCCTGCTGGAAAGCGGTCGAAAGCCTGGCCGCCGAGACCGCCGATGGCGGGCCTGGTGTCATTATCGGATTTCCCCGGCAGGATGAGACCGGGCGCTATAATTCCGTTGCCGTGCTCGACGGCGGCAAAGTGATTGCGGTGCGCGACAAGATCGACCTGCCGAATTACGGCGAGTTCGACGAGAAACGCGTCTTCGACCAGGGCGCCATGCCGGGACCGGTGAATTTCCGCGGCGTTCGCATCGGCATTCCGATTTGCGAGGATATCTGGGGCGATCTCGGCGTCTGCGAGACGCTGGCTGAAAGCGGGGCTGAAATCCTGCTGTCGCCGAACGGTTCGCCCTATTATCGCGGCAAGGTCGATATCCGCCATCAGGTGGTGCTGAAGCAGGTGATCGAGACCGGCCTGCCGCTGATCTATGCCGCCCAGCTCGGCGGCCAGGACGAACTCGTCTTCGACGGTGCGAGCTTCGCCTTCAACGCCGACAAGTCGCTTGCCTTCCAGATGAGCCAGTTCGAAACGGCGCTGGCAGTGACGACATGGAAGCGCGGCGACAGCGGCTGGCACTGCGCCGAAGGGCCGATGGCGCATATTCCAGAGCGCGAGGAAGCCGATTATCGCGCCTGCCTGCTCGGCTTCCGCGACTACGTCAACAAGAACGGCTTCAAGACGGTGGTGCTCGGCCTTTCCGGCGGCATCGACTCGGCGATCTGCGCGGCGATCGCCGTCGACGCGCTGGGCGAAGAGCGGGTACGCACGGTCATGCTGCCCTACCGCTACACCTCGGAGGATTCGCTGAAGGATGCGGCCGACTGTGCGAAGGCGCTCGGCTGCCGCTACGATATCGTGCCGATCGAGCAGCCGGTGACGGGCTTCAGCAGCGCGCTCGCCAGCCTTTTCGAAGGCACGGACAGCGGCATCACCGAAGAGAACCTGCAGAGCCGGGCGCGCGGCGTCATCCTGATGGCGATCTCCAACAAGTTCGGCTCGATGGTGGTGACGACCGGTAACAAGTCGGAAATGTCGGTCGGCTACGCCACGCTGTACGGCGACATGAACGGTGGCTTCAACCCGATCAAGGACCTGTACAAGATGCAGGTCTATGCGATTTCCCGCTGGCGCAATGAAAACGTGCCGCCGGGTGCGCTGGGACCGTCTGGCGAGGTGATCCCGCAGAATATCATCGACAAGGCGCCTTCGGCCGAACTTCGTCCCGATCAGAAGGACCAGGATTCCCTGCCACCCTATCCCGTTCTCGACGATATCCTTGAATGCCTGGTGGAAAAGGAAATGGCGGTCGAAGAGATCGTCGCGCGCGGTCATGATGTCGCGACCGTTCACCGGGTCGAGCATCTGCTCTATCTCGCCGAATACAAGCGCCGGCAATCGGCGCCGGGTGTTAAGATCACCAAGAAGAATTTCGGCCGCGACCGGCGGTATCCCATCACCAACCGGTTCAGGGATCGCTGACGCAATCGAGATCGCTGACGGCATCACGTTTTTCGGGAGGAACCATGCGCAGCTCGGTTGAGATCTACAATGTCAGGACGGGCAGGGCCCGCGAGGTCTGGCAGACGGACAAGCTGGTGGAGGCGCCCAACTTTTCGCCGGATGGTTCCTACCTGCTCATGAACGGCGACGGGCTGCTCTACCGCCTGCCGCTCGATGGCGGCGACGTGGTCAAGGTCGATACCGGCTTTGCCGTCAACTGCAACAATGATCACGGCATTTCGCCCGATGGCACACAGATTGTCATCTCCGACAAGACCGAATTCGGCAAGTCGGCGATCTACACCTTACCGATCGAAGGCGGCACGCCGCGGCTCATCACAAAGAACCTGCCGTCCTATTGGCACGGCTGGTCGCCGGATGGGCGTGAGCTTGCCTATTGCGGCATCCGCGACAATGTCTTCGACATCTACACCATCTCCGTCGACGGCGGCGAGGAGACGCGGCTGACGCATGGCGAAGGCCGCAATGACGGGCCGGACTGGTCGGCGGATGGCCAGTGGATCTATTTCAATTCCAGCCGCACTGGGCTGATGCAGATCTGGCGCGTCCATCCCGACGGCACGGGTCTCCAGCAGGTGACATCAGACGATTACGGCAACTGGTTTGCCCATCCGTCACCCAACAACGACAAGGTGCTGATCCTGTCCTACGACCCCTCCGTCTTCGACCATCCGCGCGACCTCGAGGTGCGCCTGCGGCTGATGGACATGGACGGCGGCAATCTGAAGACGCTGTTCGAGCTGTTCGGCGGGCAGGGCACGATCAACGTGCCCTGCTGGTCACCTGATGGTGATGAGTTTGCCTATGTCCGGTACTTCCCGGCCGAGTAGGACGATGGACGGTATCTCGCTGTAACGATAGTCGAAGCGGGATCACAGTATACTCACGCCAACGGTATCCTGGTATTTCTTTGCCGTAATGCAAAGCTGAAAGCTTCCCATGTCATGCTATTTTCCTACGCTCGCAGCCCTTATGACGCTGACCTCGGTGTCAGCCCAGGCTGGCGATATCAAGGGAAAGACCTCTCGTCTCCCTACGAATGACTGCATAGAAATCGGCGGGATGGTCGTGACAGATGCAGGCCCAACATATGGGGCGACCGAGTTTAAATGTGGCGAGAAGTTATCCTTGGTGCTTGAACGTGAGACGGGCAGAAAGGGGAATAGCGCTGTGTGGACTGTGATCGATAGGATCACAGTTTCGAAGCCGTCACCGCGTCACGAATTTCTGGAATCGGCATTTTGCTCATCGAGCCAGTTTCCAAACGATTTTGTTTTCGCTCTCGGAGAGATGGTGGAGCTACCAGATCGTTCCTACCGATCAGAGAACGTAGTTGCAGCCTGGAGATTTGATATCCAGTCCGAAAAGATGGCGGCCATCCCGGTTGAGGGCATGCTTTGCGAATTGGACCCTGGTGACTGAAGCCTTGCACTTTTGAGCGCCAAACCAGCTCTCAATAAGATCGCCTTGCCGCGACCTACCTACAGGACGCGTGAAATGGCCGAACAATGGGGCGATGCGATAGCACATAACCCCGAAATCGAATGTGCGTCTCGGGGTTATGTTGAATTGCGAGGTCGTTAGCGCGTCCGCCGCCGCTCGCGGGCGGACTCCGCCAGGTCTTCCAGTACGGCGACCGACATGTCCCAATCGATGCAGCCGTCGGTGATGGACTGGCCGTAGACCAGCGGCTTGCCGGGAACGAGATCCTGGCGGCCGGCGACGAGGTTGCTTTCGATCATCATGCCCCTGATGTCGTTGTTCCCGGCGGCGATCTGCGCGGCGACGGATTTGACGACAATCGGCTGGTTCATCGGGTCCTTGCCGCTGTTGGCATGGCTGGCATCGACGATGATGCGGGGGGCGACGGCGAGCTTGACGGCTTCGTTCGTGACAGCCTCGACGTCGGCAGCTTCATAGTTCGGCCGCTTACCGCCGCGCAGGATGATGTGGCAATCCTCATTGCCTGTCGTCGAGGCGATGGCCGCTTGGCCGTCCTTCGTTACCGCCGGGAAGTGATGCGGCTGCGAGGCGGCGAGGATGGCATCCAGCGCAACGCGGACGCCGCCGTCGGTGCCGTTCTTGAAGCCGATCGGGCAGGAGAGGCCGGAGGCGAGCTGGCGATGGATCTGGCTTTCGGTCGTGCGCGCGCCGATCGCGCCCCAACTGACGAGGTCGGCGATGTACTGCGGCGTGATCGTGTCGAGGAATTCGACGCCGGCGGGAAGGCCCATCGCATTGATGTCGAGCAGCAGACGCCGGGCAATGCGCAAGCCTTCCTCAATGCGGTAGCTGCCGTCGAGATGCGGGTCGTTCATCAGACCCTTCCAGCCGACGGTGGTGCGGGGCTTTTCGAAATAGACGCGCATGACGATCTCGAGATCGCCGGCGAAGCGCTGCCGCTGTTCCGTGAGCCGAGCGGCATAGTCCCTGGCGGCAACGGGATCATGGATCGAGCAGGGGCCGATGACGACGATCAGGCGATCGTCTTCGCCCCGAAGAATTTGGTGGATCGCATCGCGATTGCTGGTCACGGTCTTGCTGACATCAGCATTGCGGGGAATTTCCGCGATGATATCGGCAGGCTTGGTCAGGGGGGTAATTTCGACGATACGCAGATCGTCAATGGTATCAGACACGGTATGGCTCCTGTTTGGTCATACCCGCGCGGAACAAAAAAGCCGCCAGGTAGACTAGCGGCTGTTCGGGTTGTCGTCGCGTCGAATTCAGTTACGCATAGACCCGCATCCGCTGTGAGCAGCGGTACCAATAAAATCGCGAGGCGTAGATTGATGTGATCGACATGGGGCGTATGTAGTGTCACGCCTGCGCGTTGTCACGCAGAATTTTCTGTCTGGAAGCTGGTGCTTTTGCGGGAGGTGCAACGGAGATGAAATCGAGAGCGCGCCACAGAGAGCGCGGTGAACTAGATGAGGAGCGGCTGCGCAACTTGGGTCAAACGACATACCGTCTCTTGCGCTTTATGGATGTATTAGGCGTGGTGCTCCACCACAGGTTCCGTCTTGCTCACCAGAGCCCGTTTGAAGAAATGACGGGAAGTTGGATTGGGTGTCGATGAACAGGAGAGAGACTACACGGCAGCCATTCACATTGTTCCCTGCCAGCCGAATACCAAGATTGGTGGAAAATATGGGGTCGGGGTTCCAGTGCTCATAGCGTCCGGTATCAAGGAGTTTATCGCGTTCGGCAAGAAAAGCCGCTCTCAGGAGACTCTCTTCGTCAGCAGAGATTGGCTTCGCCTGTGGAGCAAGTTCGAGATTGCAGGAACGTCTTGTTTTGCCGCCATGCGGTGGATACTCCGTTTCGACCACGACAAAACGGTCCCCTGGAATTCCCCAACGCTGTTCGGCCACGTCGTAGCCGGGCATGATGGCCTTGGTAGATCCGGCCATCGTCGGCGGCGCTGCGATCCTCAGGCTTTGTCCCAAGTCGCGTAATCCCGTTGCATCGAAGTCTTTGCCCGTTTCTATTGCAACTCGGCACTGTGTAAACAAGTCTCGCCAAACGCCGGAAATGTTTTCGCCAGCGTTGGCGGAGGCTATCAGAGCCAAATTCAGAAGCACTGACAAGGTGATATGGCGCAAGCAGAGTTTCCTTTATCACTGGCATCGCCGCGGTACCCGAGATGATAATGGTCTCGGGGGATGCACGAAGCACGTCGCACTCAATCTCACTCATGCGACGTGCGCGCCAAGTCGTAGTCCATGCATATCGCCCGGGCTTGCTACCGGGCAATATGCATTTGCACTGTTTTAATGAGATTACAGGGCGTCGACGTTGACACCGACGGTGATGGCGCCGATCGGCGTGCCTTTGTCGTCGGAAATCGTGACGCTTGCCTGCGACTGCAGCGTCTGGGTCGACTCATCCTTTTCGATCTCATCGACGAAGACGGCGTCCTTGCCGGCGCCGAAGGACTTCTGGAATTTGCCCTCGTCGCCCTGCCAGTAGTCGGATGTGGTGTCGCTTTGACCGACATTCAGGCCTTTTGCATCCATGACGAAGATTTCCGTGATCTTGCCGCCGGAAGCCTCCTTCTTTCCCTGAAGGAATTTCGACAGTGCATTGTTGAGCACGCCGTCGATCATCGAGTGGTCTGAGCCATCGACTTCGGCACGCCACTTCTTGTCGAGGGCGTCAACATCAGCCGCGCTGAGATTGGCGTTGGCAGTGTTCTGCGCCTTGACAGCCTCGATGATGGCTGGGTCGTTGAGCCAGGGCTTGACGTCGCTCGTCACGTAGTCGGAGATCGGGGCAAGCTTGGCATCTTGCGCCATGGATACGCCCATGGGCATGGCAAATGCGGTGCAGGCCAAAAGAAATGCGGGCACGATTTTCTTCATAAGCGTTTCCTTCCTGATTATAGGTTGCTGAGAACTAAGGCTTATCGGATGCAGACGACGTCAGAACTCCTCCCAGGCACCGGGAGCAGCGGCAACGGCGGCATTTCCTGTATGACGCTGCGCGAAGGCTCTGGGCTCAGGACGAGCTTGGCGGGCGGCTTGAACGGGTTTGGGCTGGCTGGCGGTAGACGCACTGACGACGAACCTGCCGGCCGAGTCCTGTAGAAGGCGTCCTTGCGACAGCAGTTCGTGGCAGGCCGCGTTGGTTTCCTCGACCATTGCCGCGTTCTGCTGTGTCGTCTGATCCATCTGGTTGATCGCGCTGTTGATTTCCTGCAGGCCCGTCGCCTGTTCGCGATAGGATTGGACGATGGAAGCGATGCTATCGCTGATGCGGTTGATCTGCTCCTCGATCTTCAGGAGTGCGTCACCGGTTTCGTTCACCAGCCCGACGCCCGCGGCAACTTCCTGGCCGGATACGTTGATCAGGTTCTTGATTTCCTTTGCGGCATTTGCCGACCGCTGGGCGAGTTCACGCACTTCCTGCGCAACGACCGCAAAACCCTTGCCGGCCTCGCCGGCGCGCGCGGCCTCGACGCCGGCATTCAGCGCCAGCAGGTTCGTCTGGAAGGCAATCTCGTCGATGACGCCGATGATGCGGCCGATCTGGCTCGACGAGTTTTGGATCCGGTCCATCGCCCCGATCGCATCGCGCACCACCGTCGCCGACACATGGGCGCTCCGTTTTGTCTCCTCGACCAGCTGCCCGGCATTTTCAGCCCGTTGCGACGATGTTCTGACCGTGGTGGTCACCTCATCCAGTGCGGCGGCGGTTTCTTCCAATGCGGCTGCCTGTTGCTCTGTGCGTCTTGCGAGCTGATCCGCGGAGGTCGCCAGCTCGCTCGAGCCAGTTTCGACAGCCACGGAGGCGGTCTTGATCTCTGTCAGGGCGGCTGCGACCGCATCGACCATGTTATTGAAATCCTGACGCAATTTGTCGAATTCTGGACCGACATCGGCCAGGTGTATCGAGAAGTCGCCAGCGGCGAGCCCTTCCAATGCATTTGCGAGAGCGTTCATGACCAGCCGTTGCGTGTTGCTGGCCTCTTCGGTCAACAATGCGTTGCGCGCCCGTTCGGCGTCGAGCGAGGCACTCTGCTCGGCAGCCGCCTGCTCTCTCTCGACCTTCGCAATCGCCTCGTGACGGAAAACTTCCAATGCACGCGCCAGAAAGCCGATCTCGTCGCCATTTTCCCTGTAGGTGACGGGAGAGACCAGATCGCCTTTCTGCAACGCGCTGATTCGTTCGCTGATCACCCTGATGGGCCGGCCGACCAGGCTGCGCATGGCGAGAAGGAAGGCAACGACGGCCATGGCGGTAATCGCGGACTGCGTGAGCAGCGAAATGAGAACTTTCTGCCTGACTTCGGAAGCGATTTTTTCGACGGACCAGTTCGTGACGATGTAACCGGTGGCCTTGCCCGACTTATCCAGCGGGAGCGGCGCGATGATCGTCACGACGCCGGCAGATATTCTACCGTCATCGATGGTCGTCTTTTCCGGTTTCGCGGTGAGGCTCTTCGCCAGATCGGCTGGTGCGGGCAAACCACTGACGCCATCGCGCGCCCAGGTATCGACGGCGGCAGGTTCGGCGTTGAATGCGGCAAACTGCACGAGATCGAGCGAGGGGTCGTCGCGGTAGAGCGAATAAGCCTCTCGAACGGCGTTCGCCTTCCCCCATTTCACGCCGCCCGCAGCCAGAGATGCAAATTGCTCGGCATCCTTGGACCAGTTCGCCTTCGCGCCATCGATCAACGCCCGGGTTTCGTACATCCAGGTATAGGTGGCGAAAGCGGAAATGCCGCAGAGGTTGACGGCAACGATAATCGCCGCCAGCTTGGCGGTCAGAGGCATCGTTTTCAAAAAATGAAACATTCCGCGGCGGCCTAGAATTGCGGCTCAGTCGGACATGTTCCCGACTGGCGTATCAATACGGGCATCGACGCTGACGGTCACATCACGAGCCCTCATGCCCATGTCCTGATAGCAACCCAAAACGCGCAAACGCAGTGTGTATTTGATGTGTGAATAAATCATAAAGTAGAATGGGGTGTTGGGGTACACGTGGGTCATTTCACCCTGGCGCCTGCCGGTGCCGAGTCTTGCGAACCGGCGGGTGAGGAATGCTTCCATCGCGCCAGGCAGATCTGTCTCAATCAGCTATTTTCCGCCACGGCCTCTTCGGGCTCGGCATGCCTGCGCTTGCGACCGCGCGCCGTCAGTTCCGCGCCGGCATCATGCGGCAGGCGCAGGAAGGTGATGCAGGCCAGCGCCGAAATCGCCGAGACGCTGAAGAAGGCGATGTGGAAATCGGAGACCAGCAGCCTACCGTCGTGAAAGCTGCTGGAGATTTCGAGGATGCCGCCGGCGATCGCCACGCCCATCGCCATGGAGATACGCTGGGCAACGGCATTGATCGCGGTCGCCTGGCTGCTGTCGGCGTCGTCGACATCGCCGAAGGCCATGGCGTTGACGCCCGAAAAAGCCATGGAGCGGAACAGGCCGCCGATCAGCAGGCAGGCCATGATCAGGAACAGCGGCGTTTCGGCGGTGAAAAGGCCGTTGATGCCGAGGAAGATCGCCGCCAGCAAGGTCGTGATTGATATGACGGTGCGGAAGCCGAAGGCATTGAAGGTACGCGCGGCGGCGAATTTCGAGCCCATGGAGCCGAGCGCGCTGACGAAGGTGACAGAGCCCGATTGCAGCGGCGTCAGGCCGAAGCCGAGCTGCAGCATCAATGGCATCAGGAAGGGCAAGGCGCCGAGCCCCATGCGGAAATTCGAGGCGCCGAGGATCGCCGCCCGGAACATCGGATAACGGAACATCTTCGGATCGAGAAGCGGATAGGGCGCGCGGCGGGCATGGAGGAGGTAGATGAGGCCGGCAAGGATGCCGATCGCAACCGTGACATAACCGTAAATGACGGGCACGGCCGGCAGGCTGATCACCGACACGCCGAAGACGAAGCCAGAGAAGCCGATGCCGCAAAGGAAAAAGCCCGGGAAGTCCATCGGCCGCGGACTGCGTGGCTCGACGGCCGGCAGGAAACGCGTGACGAGGATGATGCCGAGCACGCCGATCGGGACGTTGATCCAGAAGATCCAGTGCCAGGTGAGGTAGGTGGTGAGGAAGCCGCCGATCGGCGGACCCATGATCGGGCCGATCAGAGCGGGAATGGTGAGCCAGGCCATGGCATCGACGAGTTCGTGACGCGGCGTTCCCCGAACCAGCAGCAAGCGGCTGACCGGCGTCATCATCGAGCCGCCGGCACCCTGGATCAGGCGCGACACGACGAAGGCTGTGATCGAGTTGGAAAAGGCGCAGGCGATCGAGCCGATCATGAAAACGAAGATCGCCATGCGGAAGATGTTGCGCGCACCGAAACGATCGGACATCCAGCCGCTGATCGGGATGAAGATCGCCAGCGCCACGAGATAGCTGGTGACGGCGAGCTTCAGCGCGATCGGCGAGGTGCCGATATCGGCGGCGATTGCCGGCAGGCTGGTGGCGATCACGGTCGAATCCATCTGTTCCATGAACAGGGCGACGGCAAGGATCATGGGTGTGAGGCGGGGCACGGGCAACCGGGATGCTGCGATGGACTGTCTCAGTCCATACGCCTTCGGTGGCGATAAGGCCATAGGAACGATGGGGTGAAGAGGCTTGCCAAGCCGCTTCAAACCGACGCGGGGCGGCTGTCTGTTCGCTGCTGGATAGAGGGGGTGCGCGGTGACGTCTTGCTCCATTCTCACCTCCAGAGCATAGCACTGCCTCATCCTCAAACCACAGTCGAATTGCATGCCTCATCTTCGGCGCAGCGGCGAATCTTTCCTGAGCCGAAGACGAGGAAGCTGGCCGTGGCCAGCAGCCACGCACCGAGGCCACCGTAGAGCATCACCCAGCCGAATCCCTCGACGAGCGCGTCGCGGATGATGTTGGCGGGCAGATCGGGGAGGGAGGCGATGTTTCCGGCTGAGATGCGTTCAGCCATAGCCCGCAGTTGTTCCGGGCCGAGCGTCGCCGGCAGGACGTTTTCTAGATGTGAGAACACGCCGCTGACCAGGATGAAGCCCATCACTGCGATGTTGATCGCGAGTGAGATCATCCGGGCGCTCATATCGATCCCCGATGCCATGCCGGCGCGGTCGCGCGCGACCGCACCTGTCGTCGTGTTGGTGACGGGGGTATTGGTCATTCCGAGGCCGAGGCCGGAAAGCAATGCGCCGGGCAGCATGGTCAGCCAGCTTGCCGCGTCGGAGGCAGCTCCGAACCGCATCAGCAGGAAACCGAGGCCGATCGTGAACAGGCCGATTGGAATGACGAGACCGGGGCGATAGCGCAGCGATAGCCGCTCAGCCAGCGGCGGGACGATGAGCGTGGGAAGCGTATAGGCGAGCAGCGACAGACCGGCGGCGAGACTACCATAACCAAGGCCTGCCTGAAACCAGATCGGCAGATAGATCATGAAGGGCCAAAAGCTGATATTCATCGCGACCGAGCCGATTACGGCGCCGGAGAAGGCGCGGATGCGAAAGACCGAGACATCAAACATCGGCCGCGAATTGATCTTCTCTGCAACGATGAAGGCTATGAAACTTGCGGCAGAAAGGCCGATGGCTGCAAGTGCCGTAGTATTGTCAAAACCGAGGGCTGGCCCCTGGGTGATGTAGAAGGCAAGGCAGAAGACGGAAAGCGACAGGGTGGCGATGCCCGCGATATCGAGGCTTTTCGCCTCGGGGTCACGCGATTCACAGACACCGAAGACGGCGAGCGTGGCTGTCACGGCCGCCAGCACAACATGGACCAGGAACACCCATTCCCAGGTCGACAAGGCCGCGATCATAACGCCGACCAGCGGCCCGAATCCCAAGCCGATGCCGAAGATAATCCCCCACCAGCCGAAGGCCATGCTGCGCTGCCGCCCCTCTGGAAACTGGTGCGAGAGGACGGCCACTTGGCAGATCAGCATAGCGCCGCCACTCATGCCCTGGAGGAAGCGGGCGACGATCAGAACGGGTGCATTGTCCGCGAGCCCGCAGATCAGCGAGGTCAAGCCGAAGGCAATGATGCCGATCAGGAAGACGCGCTTGCGGCCATAACGGTCGGCCAGCGTGCCCGTTGCCATAAGCACCGTAGTCACCGCGATCGTATAGGCATTCATGATCCATTGAAGTTGCCGGAAATCGGCATGCAGCACCGCCTCCAGCGTCGGCAATATCGCGGGTACGCTTGAGATCTCCAGACCGAACATAAGGGACGAAAGGCAGGCGGCTGCCAGGGCGACGATGCCCTGCAGCCTGGATGAGGCAATGGAAGCGGGTGGCATGGTTGGTCCTTTCAGCACGGGATGGGCGACGACGAAATCCCGATGACAGGTGAAATCGGGGCGCTGCCGGTTCGAGCCACCATAGTCGGCGCTTGACCATAACTGAATTGGATGATTTTCTATTTCAGAAACAACAATTTTGGATGGTTGCTATAACAATGCTCGATGTGGATGCGGTGCGGGCGTTCGTGACCATTGCCGAGCTGCAGAGCTTCACCCGCGCCGCCGAGGCGTTAGGCAGCACTCAGGCGGCAATCAGCGTCAAGTTGAAGCGGCTGGAGGAGCGTCTCGGCCACAGGCTGATCGAGCGGACCCCGCGCTTGGTGCGCCTATCGGCGCAGGGCGCGGTCTTTCTTCAATCCGCGCGGGATTTCATCGGCGCCCATGATCGTGCGGTCGCAGCCCTTTCCTCGACAAATCGGCACTTCACGCTCGGCATCGCCGCGCATGTGGCGGGGCCGGAGGTTCCGACGATTCTGGCGCGTCTCAGCGCTCACGATCCAGGGCTGACGATCGAGGTGCAGCTCGACAATTCTCGAGTGTTGCTCGATGCATTCGATCGCGGTGAGCTGGATGCGGCGATCATTCGCCGGGAAGAGGATCGGCGTGACGGTGAGGTGCTTGGGCCGGAGCATTTCGGGTGGTTCGCGGCACCGCAGTTCGAGTATCGCCGCGGTGAGCCGCTGCGTCTTGCTGCACTGTCGCCATCTTGTGGCGTCCACAACATCGCTACCCACGCGCTCGATGGTGCAGGAATCGCCTGGAACGAGGTTTTCCTGGGCGGGGGCTCGCTGGTGATGACGGCGGCGGTGTCGGCTGGGCTTGCGGTCGCGGCATTCTCCCACCGTCTCGCGCCGGTGGGCTCGATGGAAGTGAGTCAGCGCTTCAGCCTGCCGCCGCTGCCCTCGTCGGAGATCGTCCTGCATTCGACACTAACGGATGCAAGATCGCGCTCGGCGCTCAGAACCCTGGCTGCGGCGTTCAGGGAACATCGCGCCTCTGCCAACTGAACGCGGCTTCAACGCCACATCGGCTCGCGGCTTGCCGCCGCCGCGCTTTCCTGAAATAGATGCGCCGTCAGGTGCCCGCCGATAAGGCGGGAGAATCGGGAATCCGGTGCAAGACCGGAACGTGCCCAACGCTGTAAGGCCGACGCTTGCCGCTTCATCACGCCACTGGCTTTTCGCCGGGAAGGCTGCGGCAGACGGATGACGCCGAGTCAGAAGACCGGCCTGGCAAGATAGACCGATCCGCGCGGACAGCGGGGCGGTCGCGTTGTTGGGGATTTGACGATGCGACCCTTTGATGAGGATGCCCTTTCGGCGGCGTCCGGTTTTTCCTTGGCCGAACGCGAGGCCGTCTATCACGCGATCATGACGCGGCGCGACGTTCGCAGCCAGTTTCGACCCGATCCTTTGCCTGACGATGTCGTGCAGCGGCTGCTGATGGCCGCTCACCACGCACCCTCGGTCGGCTTCATGCAGCCGTGGAATTTCATTCTGGTGAAAAGTGTCGCTGTGCGGGCGCGCGTCCGGGATGCCTTTGCGAGTGCCAACGAGGAGGCGGCGCAGATGTTTGCCGGCGAGCGGCAGCAGGCCTACCGCGCCCTCAAGCTCGAAGGCATCGTGGAGGCGCCGCTCGGCATATGCGTGACCTGCGATCCCACGCGCAGCGGCAGCGTGGTGCTGGGGCGCACCCACAATCCGAAGATGGATTCATACTCGACGGTCTGCGCCATCCAGAATCTCTGGCTGGCGGCGCGGGCGGAAGGGGTCGGCATCGGTTGGGTCAGCATCTTTCGCGAAGGCGATCTGAAAACCATTCTCGGCATACCCGAGCATATCGAGGTGGTCGCGTGGCTCTGTGCCGGTTTCGTCGATCGGCTCTATGACGAGCCGGAACTCTCCATCAAAGGCTGGCGGCAGCGCCTGCCGCTCGAAGACCTCGTCTTCCATGATGGGTGGGGACTGAACACCTAGGGCACGGTCTTCCCGGGGGCCGTGCGGTCGAGCATGGCCTCAATCGCGCAGTCACGCCATTGACCGTCAAGGTGAGCAAACCGATGTCGGTATCGCCGACGCCGGGCGAGGCCGAGATATCTTTATTCCTGGCCTTCATATCGATACGCTGAAGGCGAATCTCGGAATTTCCAATAGATATTCGGCTATCGGCGGCTCAATCGGAGGATAACGGCCCAATGAACATGATCGACTTGAAGGAACGCATCATCGTGATCACAGGCGGTGCGCGGGGCATCGGCTACGCGATCGCAGAGCGCGTCATCCAGTCTGGTGGCAAGGTGGCCATCTGGGACCTGAACGAAAACATGGCGAAGGACAGCGCTTCCGCTCTCGGATCCGGCACGGCTGCTTTCGGCGTCAATGTCGCAGATCCCGTATCAGTGAAGAGCGCTGCGGCGGCGACCGAAGAGATTTTCGGCCGTATCGACGGTCTGGTCAATTCTGCGGGGATCACCGGTCCGGTAAAGCCGACCATCGAATACGACCTCAAAGAGTGGAACGACGTCCTCGATGTCTGCCTCACGGGAACCTTCAACTGCTGCCGGCACGTCGTTCCGGTCATGTTAAAGCGCGACTATGGGCGGATCGTGAACATCTCCTCGGTTGCGGGCAAGGAAGGAAATCCGAACATCGCCGCCTACAGCGCAGCGAAAGCTGGTGTGCTGGGTTTCACCAAGTCTCTTGGCAAGGAACTCGCAAAGACGGGAATCGCCGTGAACGCGGTAACGCCAACCACAGCAAAGACACCTATATTGGATGGGCTGACACCCGAGTTTATCGAATATATGCGCGTCCGCATTCCGCGCGACCGTTTTGCTGAACTTCATGAGATCGCTTCGATGGTCGTCTGGCTGCTCTCCGAGGAGAACTCCTTCACGACCGCGTCGACGTTCGACCTGAGTGGCGGCCGTACGACCTACTGACCATTCAATCACTGCTGCTGTTGCGGCTGCGGACCTGACGTTGCCGGGTTGGCGAGATCAATCGACCCCTGATCGCCGGCCAGGAACTGCGGGCCGACCTGACGGACGCGGTTCTGCGTCGGATCATACGGACGCTCGGGAACGGACGGCTGCGGTGCGATCTGCGCTGTGCCATCCTTCGCCGGGGGATTGGTGCGGATGGTGGTGATCGAGCCCTGCTGCGGCGGTTCGCTGACCGCCTGCTTGCCGCGCATCTCCTCGTAATAGGCGGTGAGATTGCAGGCGCAGGCGGACTTTTCCCCGGGCGTGCGGTTCTTGTAGGCAAAGGCGTTCTTCATGGCGCTGTAGGGCGTGCCCGTTGCGACCGAGATCATGTTCGAGGCTTCGGTGCTTGTCACGTCACGATAGAACAGTTCGGTCTCGATGCCCGGGCACATCTTGGCGCAGGTTTGGGCGTCGCGGCCGAAATCGACCGATGTGGCGTTCGAGCTGATCGGGAAGAAGCCGCCGTCGCAGCTGCGCACACACATGGTGCTGACCGGCGAGAGCATCTCGGCCCGCGGCAGGCCGTAGCGCGGATCGACCTCTTCACCGCCGCCGAGCGGAATGAAGGTATCGGTGCGCATCGCCTGTTCCTCGACGCTCGGAGCCGGTTCGTTGGCGCTGCGGTCGCTCGGAGCATAGAAGTTTTCGCTGTTGCAGCCGTTGCGGTCGAGAGCCGCGACCAGTTCGCGGCGCGCGTCGTCATCGGCGCCATTCTGGTTGGCCAGCTCGTTGCGGCGGTCCTGGAGATAGCGGATATTGTCGATCATGCGGGCTTCGGACTGCGCGAGTTCGGCGCAATAATCGGCATTCTCGCCACCGATCACGACCATGCTGCCCGAGGTGCAGTCGTTGCTGCGCAGCTCGTTGCGAACCTTGCGCAGCTCGAGGTTCTGTTCGGCCATGGCGCTGGAATATTGGCGCGCTTCCGGGCCGTTGCCATTGCCGATCGATCGCGGCAGGTCGGCAAGGCGGCCGCGCAGGTCTTCACAGACGGCGCTGCTTTGCGCGGCGGCAGGCGCCGCAAAGGCAAGGAGAAGGGCAAGAGACAGGTTTCGGCGTTTCACGGCGTCGTCCCGGAATGAGCAAAGAATCGATCGGTCGATTGCGGCCTCGATCGCCGCGCGTTGTCTCTTAACGTGTTTCTCTTAATAAGCTTGGAGAAATTCCTAGCGCATTTTCGCGATTTTATCCAGTGGACCGCCAGAGACCCAGTGTTCGATTGTGAAGAAGCTGCCGATGGCAATCAACGAGGCCAGTGCTCCACTCCAATCTCCAGGGTCGCTTGGGGAACGTACTCATATCAGGACGTCGAAAATGACAGGTATTGCCAACGAACTCAGCTCCCCCGCAACGACAGTCGGGCTGCCGGAAACCCAAGACGGCTTCCACGTCTTCGTGGACGGTTGTTATGAACCGGGTTCTGGGCACGGAGGCTGGGCATTCGTCGTTTATCGCGATACCGCGGAAATCGCGTCCGGCTTCGGTGGCGCCGAAGATTCCGCCAATAATTCGATGGAATTGACCGCCGTGCTCAGGGCGGCAATCTGGATCAACAGCGAGGCAAGCGGCGAGCCTGTCACCATCTGGTCCGATTCCGTCTACGCCGTCAAAGGCTGCAACAGCTGGCGATACATCTGGAAGAACAACGGCTGGAAGAAGGGCAGCCCGAATGGGAATGCGCGAAGGCGAACGATCGCCAATGCGGAACTCTGGAAAGCGGTCGATCTTCAATTATCCCAGAATGCGCTCATGACCATTGCCTGGTGCAAGGGCCATTCCGGCATTGCCGGTAACGAACGCGCCGATGTGCTCGCGGATAAAGGGCGCCTGTCGATACGGAGTGCCTGAGACGGCATCAGGACATGTGTCGGGACGACTTCAGGGTCTTTACGCTGTGTTGCGGGCAACCGGCTCAAGCCGGTTGCGATGCCTCGACGACGGCGAGTGCCGCCATATTAACGACGCCGCGGGAGGTGACCGAGGGGGCGAGGATATGGGCGGGCAGGGCGGTGCCGAGCAGGATCGGGCCGACATGCAGGCCGTCGGTCATCGACTTCACCACACCGAGGGTGATGTTGGCGGCATCGAGGTTCGGGAAGACCAAAAGGTTGGCCTCATCGTGCAGCGTCGTGTCCGGCATGACGCGCTTGCGCAGCGCTTCGGTGATCGCGCTTTCGCCGTGCATCTCGCCATCGACCTCGAGGTCGGGTGCTGCCTCGCGCACGAGCTGCAGGGCGTTGCGCATCTTCGTGGCGCTTTCGGACTCACGTGAGCCGAAATTGGAATGCGAGACCAGGGCGGCGCGCGGCGTGAGGCCGAACCGGCGGATTTCCTCGGCCGCGAGCACCGTCGCCTCGGCGACCTCTTCGGCGGTCGGATTGAAGGTGACGTAAGTGTCGGTGAAGAAGGTGGCGCCGCGCTGCGAGATCATCAGGCTGAGGGCTGAGAAATCGCGGACATTCTTGCGCTTGCCGATGATCTGGCGAACATCGCGCAGATGCTTCTCGTAGCGGCCTTCGAGGCCGCAGATCAGCGCATCGGCCTCGCCGCGCCTCAGCGCCAGCGCGCCGATGACGGTGGTGTTGGTGCGCACGATCGTGCGGGCGGCTTCCGGGATGACGCCGCGGCGGCCGACGAGGGAGAAATAGAGATCGACATATTCGCGGAAGCGCGGATCGTCTTCCGGATTGATGACTTCGAAATCCTGCAGCGGCCGGATGCGCAGGCCGTAGCGCTTCAGGCGTGTCTCGATAACTTGCGGGCGGCCGATCAGGATCGGTTCGGCAAGGCCTTCCTCGAGCAGCACCTGGGCGGCGCGCAGCACGCGCTCGTCCTCGCCTTCGGAGAAGATGACGCGCTTGCGCTCGGCGGCCTTGGCGGCGGTGAAGATCGGCTTCATGACGAAGCCGGAGCGGAAGACGAAGCGGTTCAGCTGGTCGAGATAGGCGTCGAAATCCTGGATCGGGCGGCGCGCGACGCCGCTCTGTTCGGCGGCCTTGGCGACCGCAGGCGCGATGCGCAGGATCAGGCGCGGATCGAAGGGCGAGGGGATCAGATAATCGGGGCCGAAGACCGGGGTCTCGCCGGAATAGGCGCGGGCGGCGACATCCGACGGCTCTTCGCGGGCAAGGGCTGCGATGGCGCGCACGGCCGCCATCTTCATTTCCTCATTGATCGTCTCGGCGCCGCAATCGAGCGCGCCGCGGAAGATATAAGGGAAGCAGAGGACGTTGTTGACCTGGTTGGCGAAATCCGAGCGGCCGGTGCAGATCATCGCATCGGGGCGGGCAGCTCGGGCGAGATCCGGCATGATCTCCGGCGTCGGATTGGCAAGCGCCATGATCAACGGCTTGTCGGCCATCTGCGCCAGCAGCTCCGGCTTCAGCACGCCCGCGGCGGACAGGCCGAGGAAGACGTCGGCGCCGCCGATATTTTCGGCCAGCGTGCGCGTCTCGCTCTTCTGGGCATAGATGGATTTCCATTCATCCATCAGCTCGACCCGGCCCTCATAAACGAGGCCTTCGAGATCGTGGACCCAGATGTTTTCGCGTTTTGCCCCGAGAATGACAAGCAGGTTGAGGCAGGCAAGGGCGGCGGCACCCGCGCCGGAGGCGACGATCTTGATGTCGGCGATGTTCTTACCGGCGAGTTCAAGCCCGTTCAGGATCGCGGCGGCGACGATGATCGCCGTGCCGTGCTGATCGTCGTGGAAGACGGGGATCTTCATCTTCTCGCGCAGGCGCCGCTCGACCTCGAAACATTCCGGCGCCTTGATATCCTCGAGGTTGATGCCGCCGAAGGTCGGCTCCAGCGAGGCGATGGTCGAGACCATCTGGTCGACGCCTGCGGCGTCGATCTCGATATCGAAGACGTCGATGCCGGCGAATTTCTTGAAGAGCACCGCCTTGCCCTCCATAACAGGTTTGGAGGCAAGCGGGCCGATATTGCCGAGGCCAAGCACGGCGGTGCCGTTGGAGATAACGGCGACGAGATTGGCGCGCGAGGTATATTCGGCCGCCATCTCAGGATTGTCGCGGATGGCAAGGCAGGGAGCGGCAACACCCGGCGAATAGGCGAGCGCCAGGTCGCGCTGGTTGCCGAGCGGCTTGGTCGCCTGGATCTCCAGCTTGCCGGGGCGGGGATAGCGGTGGAAGAAAAGCGCCTGCTCGTCGAGATCGCCACTCGTCAGGTTCTTTTCTGTCTTCGATTTTTCCGGGTGATCCATCGCCGCCTCCGTGCACGTCTTTTGAGCTCCCTCCATACATCAATCGGATACGCACGACAGTATGGAAATGGCGGAGTTGGCGAGTTTTTGTCTGGGCAATAAAAACATCCCGCCCTCACGGACGGGATGTCGCTCCTGCCGATCGATGAGAGACCTCAGGCGGCGATGTTCATCCAGGCCGGGGCGATGGCGGTTCCGCGGCCGAGCCCGTAGCCGAGGCGGATATTGAGCATGCCCAGCGGTTCCAGGAGCTTGGCAGCGTCGAGGCCTCCGGTCTTTTCGACGGCAAATCCTGCGTCGACGACTAGTCTGGAAACCTTTTCCACCGCGTCTGCGTCATTTCCGGCGACAAATACCGGCACCTTGGCCGTGGCATCGTGGGACGCGTTGAAGAGCTCGGCGAAGATGGTGTTGAAAGCTTTGACCACCCTGGCGCCGGTCGCGGCATTCTGGATTTTGTCGGCGGCGGAGGTTTCGTGACCGAAGAGCAGACCGGAGAAATCGGGCTTCAGGGGATTGCTGATGTCGACGACAATCTTGCCCGAGAGCGACGGCGAGGCGGCGATCTCAAGAGCGCTGGCATAGGGAACGGCGAGGATGACGATCCCCGCGGCGGCGATCGCCTCCGCAATAGTAGCGCTTTCAACGCCGAGGCTTTCGGCAAGGCTGCGCGCGGCCTGATCGTTGCGTGCCGCGACGATCAGGTCAGTCTTCCCGGCAAGGCGTGAGGCCAGGCCCTTGCCCATGTTTCCGATGCCGATAATTGCAGTCTTCATCGTTCTGTCTCCTGTTTCCGATGTGATGGCCACAGGGATACATCCGAAATATTCCGTCGTTAATTGCATTGATCCCGATAACAGAGATGCATAAAAGTATCGAATGCCCGATCTTCTGAACTTGCAGACCCTCATTGCCGCCGCGACATCGGGGAGTTTCGCCGCCGCCGCGAAGCGGCTCGGCATTTCGCCTGCCATGGTCGGCAGGCGCATCCAGGCGCTGGAGCAGGAGTATGGGGTCAAGCTGATCGAACGCACGACGCGTACGCAGCGGCTGACCGAGGTCGGGTCCCGCTTCCTCGTCAAGGCAAACAGAATCATCGACGAGTTGGAGGAACTCAACGACATCTCCCGGCCTGACGCCGAGGCCATGTCGGGACGCCTGCGTCTAAGCGCTCCGACGACACTGGGGATCAAGCGGCTTGCGCCTGTCATGGCCGAACTCGCGGAGCGGCATCCGGCACTTTCGGTCGAGCTCAATCTCAGCGACCGCAATGTCGACTTGGTGGCCGAAGGGTATGATCTAGCGATCCGGATCGGCGAATTGAAGCCTTCGTCGCTTATCGCGCGGCGTGTCGGCAGCTATCATTTCGTCTGCTGCGCCTCTCCGATATATCTCGATAGATTTGCAGTGCCGGAGAGGCCTGAGGATATTCGCCTCGGCCGCTGCATTCTCAACCTCAATCTCGTGCCCCGCGACGAATGGCCGTTCGAGACAAAGGGCGGTGAAAGTTTCACGGTTGGGGTTCGCGGCAACATCGAGATCGACAACGGAGAGGCGCTGCGAATGGCAGCGCTCGCCGGGGCAGGCATCATCTACGTCCCGGTGGATCTCGTGGCGGAAGACATAGCGGATGGCAGGCTCGTGGAAGTTCTCGCCGGCTGGCGGAAACTGGTGCTGCCGATCCACGCCATTCATCCGTCACGCCGGTTCGTGCCCGGCAGGGTTGGCGCGATCATTGATGCCATTGCTCGGGGGCTGCGGGATTAGGGATTGTTCCGCCGCGTGCGGGATTGCCGCCGCAGCCATCGATTTCCGATGAAAATTCAATAGGAAGTCGCTTCCTTTCTTTGCTGCCGCCGAGGGCTAATCCTTTTCGAAACTTGTTTGAGGATCGTAGCAAGCGCAAAATGTCGGCCGCGACGGTGCGGGGCGCCGGTCGCATGGAGGAAACCATGGACAATTTGAACCTCACGACCCTGCAAAGGGGGCAGACGATGGTCAATGACGTGGCCATCGATGCCTTTGCCGCCGGATTTCGCGGCAGTCTCCTGACCAGTAAAGACATGGATTACAACGAGGCGCGGACGATCTGGAATGCGATGATCGACCGCCGGCCCGGACTTATCGCGCGCTGCGCCGGTGCTGCCGATGTTATGCGGGCGGTGCGGTTTGCACGCGACAATAATCTGCTCGTTTCAGTGCGTGGCGGCGGCCACGGCATTGCCGGCAACGCCGTCTGCGAGGGCGGTGTCGTCATCGACCTGTCGGCGATGAAATCGGTGCGGGTCGATGCGCAGACGCGGCGCGCCAGGGTCGAGCCGGGCGCCACGCTTGCCGATGTCGATCAGGAAACGCTGGCCTTCGGGCTGGCGCTGCCGACCGGCATCAATTCCACCACCGGCATCGCCGGGCTCACGCTCGGCGGCGGCTTCGGCTGGCTGACCCGCAAATTCGGGCTGACCATCGACAATCTGCTTTCGGTTGATGTGGTGACGGCCGACGGCGAGTTGGTCAAGGCGAGCGAGACGGAAAAGCCTGATCTCTTCTGGGCGTTGCGCGGCGGAGGCGGCAATTTCGGCGTCGTGACCTCCTTCGAATTCAAACTCAACCCTCTCAACACGGAGGTTCTTGCTGGGCTCGTCGTGCATCCCTTTGCTGATGCGGAAACGGTGCTGAGGGAGTACCGGCAGGCGCTGGAGACGGCACCTGACGAACTGACCTGCTGGGTGGTGATGCGCCAGGCGCCGCCGCTGCCGTTCCTTCCGGCCGAATGGCACGGCAAGGAGATCATGGTGCTGGCCATGTGTTATTGCGGAGACATCGCGGCGGGCGAAAAGGCGACGGCCAGATTGCGGGCGATCGGAAAACCGATTGCCGACGTCGTCGGTCCGGTGCCGTTCACCGGCTGGCAGCAGGCATTCGACCCGTTGCTCACGCCCGGTGCGCGCAATTACTGGAAGAGCCAGGATTTCGCCTCCCTTCCGGATGCGGCGATCGACGTGCTGCTCAACGCCGTGCGCAAGCTGCCCGGCCCGGAATGCGAGATCTTCATCGCCCATATCGGCGGCGCGGCCGGCCGTGTGCCGACCGAGGCCACCGCATTTCCGCAGCGCAGCTCGCATTTCGTCATGAATGTTCATGCGCGCTGGCGGGAACCGGGGATGGACGCAAGCTGTACCGGCTGGGCGCGGGAGCTTTTCGAGGCAACCAAGCCGCATGCTGTCGGAACCGCCTATATCAACTTCATGCCGGATGATGAGGGTGATCGCGTCGAAAGCGCTTATGGCGCCAATTACGCTCGTCTTGCCGAGGCCAAGCGGCGCTACGATCCGAACAATCTGTTCCGCATGAACCAGAACGTGAAACCGATGGCGGCGGTGCGCGCTGCCTAGCCGGACCATCCCCGCGCTCGGGTGATAGACTCGGGCGCGGGATGATGCGCCAATCGCTTGTGTCACCCTTCGGTGAGTTCGATCAATTCCTGCAACAGCGCCGTATCATCGGACGCGGCATGGTCGTCAGGCCTCAGAACATGGGCAAGCCATGCGCCGTCCGCCGCCAGGCGAACGATCTCGAGCCGCATTCCCACGTCGGTTTCAGCGTGCCTGACCAGCCGGTCATTCATCCATCTATGCCAGAGGCTCTTGGAGTAGGGGTCGGAAAGCACCGTCATCGTCTGCGCCGACCACGGGCTGTTGTTGAGGGCACGGTCGGAAAACAGGGTGCGGACGTAGGCGCGGGTGAATGTGCCGTGGCCGCCCTTGTCCCTTTCCAGTTCCTCGTCGATCTCGCGGTCGAGGTTTTCCATCATGCCGTCGAACACGGCCTCTATAAGAGCCTGCTTATTGGGGAAGTGGTGAAACAGACCCCCCTTGGTCACGCCGGCAGCACTTGCGACTGCCTGCAGGCTGACGGCGGCGAGACCATGTTCCAGCGCCAGCTTGGTGGCGCAATCGAGAAGAGCCTGCCGCACGACATCCGGCTGTTTCTTTCTGTTGCGGGGGCTATCTACCAATGCATGACCTGTGTTCGAGATAAGCTTCGCGCCGAGGCGCGCGAGAGGATCAGTATCACTCCCGGGATCGCCGAGCCATGGGAGTTCCGACCATGATAATGCTATCATACCAACCGGTAGGTATCTTGCAAAGCAAAAAAAGATCGACTATCTGTCGGCTGAGGAGGCCCGCCGAACGTCATTTCGGCGGGCTGTGCTTTTTTGGACCCCAGCGGGACTAGCAGGAAGGCTAATGAACATGCTTTTTCGAACGAAATCATTTGGTTGTACGCTTGTCCTGGCGCTAATATTCGGCGCCGGCCTGCCGGCTTACGCGCAGGAAGGCGGCGCGATGCCGCCTGCTGCCGTCAGCGTCCTGACGCTTAGCGCCCGCCCGCTTCCCGTGGTCAGCGAGCTGCCCGGCCGCATTGCGGCGACGCGCGTTTCCGAAGTGCGGGCCAGGGTTTCCGGCATCCTGGAGGAACGGATCTTCGAGCAGGGCAGCTTCGTTCATCAGGGCGATGTGCTCTACCGGATCGATCCGGCGCTTTTTCGGGTGCGTGTGGCAAGCGCCGAGGCAAGCCTCGAGCGCGCCAGGGCGACGCAGCTGAATGCCCGCCAGCAGCTGGACCGGCAGAAGTCGCTCCGCGACCGCGATGTCGCAAGCGGTATCGAATACGATGCGGCGGCCGTCGCCCTTGCCCAGGCCGATGCCGATGTCGCGCTGGCGCAGGCCGCACTCGACGAAGCGAAGATCAATCTCGGCTATACCGAAGTCCGCGCACCGATATCAGGCATCATCGGCGGCGCGCTGGTGACGGAAGGCGCGCTGGTGACGGCCGATGGAGGCGACGCGCTGGCGATGATCCAGCAGATCGACCCCGTTTATGCCGACTTTATGCAATCCTCCGGAGACCTGCTGGCGTTGAAGCGGGCGGTCGAGAACGGCAGCCTCACATCGACCGAACCAGGCAAGGCCGACATCAAGCTCGTCTTCGACGACGGCACCGTCTATGGCGAAGCCGGGAAGCTGCTCTTCAGCAGCGCCAGCGTCGATGCGACGACGGGCCAAGTCACCCTCCGCGGTGAATTCCCCAATCCGAAGGGCGACCTGCTGCCCGGTCTTTACATCAGGGTGCGCATCGAACAGGCCGTCCGGGAGAAGGCAATCCTTATCCCGCAACGCGCCGTCATCCGCACGGCCGATGGCAAGGCGCAAGTCTACGTCGTCCAGGAGGGAGACGTGGCACAGCCGCGGGACGTGGAGCTCGGTCAATCCTTCGGCAATGAATGGGTGGTCGAAAGCGGTCTGTCATCAGGTGAGCGTCTCGTTGTCGACGGCAGCCAAAAGCTGCAGCCGGGCGCAAAGGTCGCGCCGGAAGAGTGGCGGGATGGCCAGCTCGCGTCCGGTGACGCCAAGAAGCCGGAGTAAGGTCGATGGCACGTTTCTTTATCGATCGCCCGATCCTAGCCTGGGTCTTTGCGATCTTCATCTCCATCGCTGGCCTGATCGCGCTGCCGTTCCTGCCGGTCGCCCAATATCCCAAGGTCGCGCCGCCGCAGCTCAGCATCACCACCAGCTATCCCGGCGCTTCGCCCCAGGATATCTATCAGGGCGTCACCCGCCAAATCGAGGAAGAGCTGAACGGGGTCGAGCACCTTTCTTATTTCGAGTCGACGTCGGATACATCGGGCGCGATGACGATCACCGCGACCTTTGCGGCCGGCACCGATATCGACCAGGCCTCCGTCGACGTTCAGAATGCCATTCGCCGCGTCGAACCGCGGCTGCCGCAATCCGTCAAGGATCAGGGCATCACGGTCGAGGAGGCGTCGTCGGGCTTCCTGATGTTCATCTCGCTGACATCGACGGACGGGAAGACCGACGAGGTGGCGCTCGGCGACTATCTCAACCGAAACGTCATCGGCGAGCTGCGCCGTCTCGAGGGTGTCGGCCGCGCCCAGCTATTTGCGTCGCAGAGGGCGATGCGCATCTGGATCGATCCCGACAAGATGGTCGGCCTGAACCTCACAGCATCCGACATCAGCGCGGCGATCTCGGCGCAGAACGCCCAGGTCGCGGCGGGCCAGATCGGCGCAGCACCCAATCCGATCTCGCAAGACCTGACGGCGACGGTGCTGGTCAAGGGGCAACTGACCGACATCAAGGAGTTCGGAGACATCGTGCTGCGCGCCAACGCCGACGGATCGAATGTCAGGCTGCGTGATGTCGCGCGCATCGAAGAGGGCAGCGAGAGCTACAGCTTTTCCACCCGCTTGAACGGGCAGCCGAGTGCTGCCATCGCCATCCAGCTGTCGTCGACAGGAAATGCCGTCAATACCTCCAACCTGGTCAAGGCCAAGATGGAGGAGCTCTCACGCTTCTTCCCTGATGGCGTCGAATATTCCGTTCCCTATGATACCAGCCCGTTCGTCTCGGCATCGATCGAGAAGGTGGCGCATACGCTCGCAGAAGCCGTTGCACTTGTCTTCGTCGTCATGCTCATTTTCCTGCAGAGCTTCCGCTACACGATCATTCCGACGCTCGTCGTGCCCGTCGCGCTGCTCGGGACGCTGGCTGTCATGTATGCCGCCGGCTTCTCGATCAACGTGCTGACGATGTTTGCGATGGTGCTTGCCATCGGCATTCTCGTCGACGACGCCATCGTGGTGGTGGAAAACGTCGAGCGGCTGATGGCGGTAGAAGGGCTGTCACCGAAGGAAGCGACCAAGAAGGCGATGCGGCAGATCACCGGTGCGATCCTCGGGATTACCCTGGTTCTCTCCTGCGTCTTCGTGCCGATGGCGTTCTTCCCGGGTTCAACCGGCATCATCTATCGCCAGTTCAGCCTGACCATGGTTGTTTCAATCCTGTTTTCCGCCTTCCTGGCGCTGTCGCTGACGCCGGCGCTCTGCGCCACTTTCCTGAAACCGATCAAGGGCCATCACGAGAAGAAGGGCATCGCCGGCTGGTTCAACCGCAACTTCGACCGGCTGACCGGGCGCTATGCCCGCACAGTCGAGGGACTGGCCAAGCGCCCCTGGCGGGTCATGGCCGTTTATGTCGCGCTGCTCGTCGGCCTTGGCTATCTCTTCGTCAACCTGCCGAGCAGCTTCGTGCCGGATGAGGATCAGGGCTTCCTGATCGTCGACGTGCAGGGACCGCCGGAGGCGAGCCGCAACCGCACGGTGGCCTCGCTTGAAAGCATCGAAGCGATCTTCAAGAAGGAGCCGGCCGTTGCCAACGTCGTCGCGATCCAGGGCTTCAGCTTCTCGGGGCAGGGACCGAATGCCGCCCTGGTGTTCGTCACACTCAAGGACTGGGCCGAACGCGGCGCCGGCAATTCGGTACAGGAGATCTCTAACCGCGCCAACATGCAGCTGTTTGGGCTGAAGGACGCCACATCCTTCGCGCTGTCGCCGCCGCCGATCGAAGGTTTCGGCACGACCAACGGCTTTACCTTCCGCCTCCAGGATCGCGGCGCGAAAGGCCAGGCGGCACTGACCGAGGCGGCGGGAATGCTGATCGGCAAGGCATCGCAGAACCCCATCATCGCAGGTATCCGCCCGGAAGGCATGCCTGACTCGGCCCAGCTTGTGCTGGTCATCGATCGCGAAAAGGCAAATACCTTCGGCGTTGCCTTCGCCGACATCAACAGCACGATCACCGCCAATCTCGGCTCGAGCTATGTCAACGACTTCCCGAATTCGGGCCGCATGCAGCGCGTCATCGTGCAGGCGCAGGACAAGAGCAGACTTCAGGCGGAAGACCTGATGAAGCTCAATGTCCGCAATGCGAGCGGCGGCATGGTGCCGCTGTCGTCCTTCGCCGTCGCCGAATGGCAGAAGGGACCGGCGCAGATCGTTGGTTATAACGGCTACCCTTCCGTGCGTATTTCCGGCGCTCCGGCGCCGGGATATTCATCGGGGGCGGCGATTACCGAAATGGAGCAACTGGCCTCGGAACTTCCCGACGGTTTCGGCTTCGAATGGACCGGCCAGTCGCTGGAGGAGCTGAGATCGGGATCGCAGGCGCCGTTCCTGTTCGGCCTCAGCATTCTCTTCGTCTTCCTGCTGCTGTCGGGGCTTTACGAAAGCTGGTCCATCCCGTTGTCGGTGATGTTGGTCGTGCCGCTCGGCGTCATCGGCTGCGTGCTTGCGGTGATGAGCCGCGACATGTCCAACGACATCTACTTCAAGGTCGGCCTGATCGCGATCATTGGGCTGTCGGCGAAGAACGCCATCCTGATCGTCGAATTCGCCAAGGACGGGTTTGCCGAGGGCAAATCGCTGATGGATGCCGCGATCGAAGGCGCCCGTCTGCGCTTCCGACCGATCATCATGACCTCGCTAGCCTTCACTTTGGGCGTGATGCCGCTGGCGATCGCCACCGGGCCAAGTGCGGCCAGCCAGAATGCCATCGGCACGGGCGTGCTTGGCGGCATGATCTCGGCGACGGTGCTGGCGATCTTCTTCGTTCCCGTCTTCTTCGTCTTCGTGCTGCGTCTCTTGAGGACGAAGCGGCCGGAGACTGTGAATGAGGAGACGCCGGCCGGGCAGGAGCCCGCGCCGGTAACGTCGCCGAGCTGAGGTGAAGAGTTGGCGGTTTGCCTTGCGCAACCCACCACAGCTTTGCGCCGTTCCGATTTAAGGAATTATGCAGTCGGCTTCGGCGTGATCGTCACGTCGGCGCCATAGGCATCGCGCAGTTCGCCTTCCTGTCCCGGCTGCCGATCGGCCGCCTGATGCAGCAGGATCGACTCGTATCCTTGCGAGCGCGTCCCCTCGATCAGCGTGATATCGGCGTTTCCGGGATTGTCGGAGCGCTCGAACCACTCGACGGGGCGGTGCAGAAAATTCATTTCGACCGCCCGGTTGGTGACGCCATGACCGACGATCACGACGTTGTGGTCGCCATTTTCGGCACCGTGCATGACGGTCTGCAGGAACAGGCGCACCCGCTGGGCCACATCCGCCCGGCTTTCGCCATCCGGCGGCCGTGCGTAGAACTTGCCGCTGTTACTGCGCAGCCTCGCCCATTTTTCGAACTCGTCGGGAAACTTCTGCTTCTGTTCGGCGTGGTCGTAGATTTCGGTGAAGAGACCGAAATCCTGCTCGCGCAACAGATAGTCCTCCCTGATGTCGCCGACAAAACTTTCCGGCAGTGCTTCGAGCAGCGCATCTTTGCTCTGCCGGGTCCTCAGAAAGGGCGAATACCAGATATGCAGCTTGCCGAAACCCGCGCTCGGCAATGACCTGAGATAGGACGCGATCACGCCGCCTGCTTCGAGAGCCTGCCGATGGCCCCACTGCGTCAGCGGCACGTTGTGATCGCCGAATTGGCGGTAGGCCTGTTCGTTGATGTTGCCGAGGGATTCGCCGTGGCGAACGAGAAAGAGACGCATCAGCCATCCCGCATTGTCGGATATGGAATCGGCGCCATCATGAACGCCCTGAATGAACAGGGCAACCTTGTCGCGGGACCTGGCGGCGACGGGCATACTGCCCGCGTGGCGACGGGACTACTACCCGCGCGGAATGAACAGGTTTGCAGGGCTTTTCCCCAGCTTGTCATCTTCCTGAAACACGAGTCTGGTTTTGGAAGGCTAGATGAAAGATGGGACATGAGCGGTAGCTCGTGAAAGACATGATGGAACCCAGACATTTCCGCACGCTCTTCATTTCCGATGTCCATCTCGGCTCGAAGGCCGCGAAGGCCGACTTCCTCTTGGATTTCCTGCGCCACCACGAAGCCGATACGATCGTGCTCGTCGGCGACATCGTCGACGGCTGGCGCCTGAAGCGCAGCTGGTACTGGCCGCAGGTCTGCAACGACGTCGTCCAGAAACTGTTGCGCAAGGCGCGCAAGGGTACGCGCGTCGTTTATATTCCCGGCAATCACGACGAATTCCTGCGCGCCTTCCCGGGCATGCATTTCGGCGGCATCGAGGTCGTCGAGCGTATGATGCATGACGGCGCCGACGGCAGAAAATATCTGATCCTGCATGGCGACGAGTTCGACGTCGTCGTCCGCAACGCCCGACTGCTCGCCTATCTCGGCGACTGGGCCTATGACACGGCAATCCGCATCAACATCATCCTGGCGGCGGTGCGCCGCCGACTCGGCATGCCCTACTGGTCGTTCTCGGCCTGGGCGAAGCTGCAGGTCAAGCATGCTGTCAACTTTATCGGCGAATTTGAGCGCGTCGTGGCCGAGGAAGCCCGCAAAAACGGCGCCGATGGGGTGATCTGCGGACATATCCATCATGCCATCATCCAGGACATGGACGGTATCCGCTACATCAACACCGGCGATTGGGTGGAAAGCTGCACGGCTGTCGCCGAGCACGAGGATGGCACGTTCGAACTGATCACCTGGCGGGCGCTCGCCAGCAGCGTGCCGGCGCTTGCCGCTATCGAAATGCATGACGAGGGCGAACTGGCCCCGCAAGCCGCCTGATTTTGGCGCCGGCGCATCCGCGCCTGCGCTCCCACGAATTTAGCCGTTACCGTCAGGCGACAGGCCCTATTTATTTTCTAAAACGTTTCAGAACGGCTATTTCTCGCAATAGTCGCCTCCAGGGTGGTGTGTTAGGACAACGTCCAGTTTCCTTCAGGTCCACCCATGATTCCCGCTCAAAATTCCCCGACGGGTGAGGGAGCGCCGCCGCGCTTCCGGCTTCTCAGTGCGCTTTCCTATTGTGCGCCGCTGCTCGTCAACGGCATCGTCCTGCCGTTCTTTCCCGTCTGGCTCGCAACCCATAGCTTCAGCGATCATGAGATCGGCATCATCCTTGCCATACCCATGGTGGTTCGCGTGCTGGTGGCGCCTGTCGTCGCCATGATCGCCGATCGATTGAAGGAGCGCGCCGACGTGCTGCTCTGGTCGGGCGGCCTGTCGTTGCTGACGGCGGTCGCGTTGTTCTGGACGACGACCTTCTGGCCGGTGACGATCGTCTATGCGCTGCAGGGCGCCACCTTCGCACCCTATGTGCCCGTCGTCGAATCGATCGTCATTTCGGGCGTGCGCCGCTGGGGGCTCGATTACGGGTCGATGCGCGTGTGGGGCTCCATCTCCTTCATCGTCTCGACGCTGGTCGGTGGCCAGATGATCAGCCGGTGGGGCGGCGGAATGGTGCTCGATGTCATGGTGTTCGGCTTTATCATGACCGTGGTCATGGCGATCTTCTGTCCGCGCATCGGGCCAACGCGACGGCGCGGCCAGCCGATCAACATTCCAGCCGCTACCGGCAGTGGCCTGCGCGAGCCACACCTGCTGCTGCTTCTGATCGGCGTCGCCATCCAGCAATCGAGCCATGCGGTGCTGAACGCTTTTTCCTCGATCTACTGGCATCAGCTCGGCTTCTCCGGCACTGAGGTCGGCCTGCTCTGGAGCGCCGGCGTCGCCTCGGAAGTGACGGTGTTCTTCCTGTCGAAGCGTCTCAACCGTCGCTTCGATGCCTGGACGCTGATCCGCTTCGGCTGCGCCATCAGCGTCTGCCGCTGGATCCTGTTTCCGATGAATACCGGTTTTGCCGGTTTCTTCCTGCTGCAATGTTTCCACGGCTTCACCTATGCCTTCGTGCATACCGGCGTGCAGCGACGGATCATGGCGACGGTGCAGGAGACGCAGGAATCTTCGGCACAGGGCGCCTATTTCTTCTATGTCGGCATGGCGATGGCGCTGATGACCCTGGCGTCGGGTTATCTCTATGCCTGGCTCGGCGTCGTCAGCTATTACGTCATGGCGCTGGTCGCGTTTTCCGGCCTCGGCCTCGTCATCTTCGCCTATTACCTTCAGCCCCAAAGGGTGCTTTCCGGCGGAAAGACCAGCGAAGCGGCGTAGCGCAGGCCGGGATCGCGGTCGCGGGCAAGCAGCAGCGGACCGTCGAGATCGACGAAATCGGCATTCTGGGCGAGGAGAACGGCGGGCGCCATGGCAAGCGAGGTGCCGACCATGCAGCCGATCATGATACTGAATCCGAGCCGTTCGGCCTCGGCCTTCATCGACAGCGCCTCCGTCAGGCCGCCGGTCTTGTCGAGCTTGATGTTGATCGCGTCGTAGCGGTCGGCAAGGCTTGCGAGATCGCCGGTGTGGTGGACACTCTCATCGGCGCAGACGAGGAGCGGGCGGCGGATTTCGGCGAGCAGCCCATCGCGGCCAGCCGGCAGCGGCTGCTCGACGAGGGCGATGCCTGCTTCCGCGGCGATATGGAGATGACGCTCCAACACGGCCTCCGGCCAGCCCTCATTGGCGTCGAGAATGATGGCGGCATCGGGCGCGGCGGCGCGGACGGCGCGGATGCGGCTTTCATCGTCGCCGGTGCCGACCTTGACCTTCAGCAGGGCGCGGCCGGCATGTTCGCGCGCCTGGGCGGCCATCACCTCCGGTTCACCGAGCGAGATGGTGTAAGCGGTGGTGAGCGGCTGCGGAGCGGCAATGCCGAGGCGGGCGGCGACGCTGTCTCCTGTCTGCTTTGCCTGGAGGTCCCAGAGGGCACAATCGACGGCGTTGCGGGCCGCGCCCGGCGGCATGGCCGACAGCAGGTCATGGCGTGAAATGCCGGCTTCGATCAGCGGTCGCGCCGCCTCGATCTGGGCGAAAACGCTCTCCATGGTCTCGCCGTAGCGGCGGTAAGGTACGCATTCTCCGCGCCCCTGCGCACCCTCTTCGACAAGCGTGCAGGTGATAACCTCGGCTTCGGTCTTTGCCCCGCGCGAGATGGTGAAGGTCCCGGCAATCGGAAAGGAATTCATCTGGATATCGAGGGTGCGCGGCATTATTGCTCTCCTGCAAGCATGGAAATTGCACGGTGCTTCTGTATATTGACGCGCCGGGCGAACGATCTGCTTCGCGATTCGGCAATGTCGCTGTAAGCCTTGAAAGACACAAGTATCTTGAACGCCGAGAATCGCAACGCCGCCTCCCTTGATGTGGACGACCAGGCTGATGGATCGGGACAGCGTGTGCGTCTTCAGGGCAATTGGCGCAGCGCCTACATCCATCTGGTGCTACGCGATTTCGAAAAGCTTTTGCAGAAGAAGACTGGCGACCTGACGGTAGACCTCTCGGATATTTCGGAGATCGACACCGCCGGCATCTGGCTGCTGTGCCGGCTGAAGAAGCAAGAAGAGGCGGGCGGGCGGACGGTTCGCTTCGAAGGCACCAACTCGCATATCGACGAAATGCTGGAGATGTTTTCCGAGGAGCCGACCAAGGTCGAGCCGGAGCAGACGGAGAAAGTCTCGCTTGCCGCGCGCATCTTCGCGCCGATCGGCAAAATGACCTACGAGGTCTGGGACAATTTCGCCGCCGCCATGTATATCCTTGGCTCGGCGGTGCGCGGCGCGCAGATGAAGTTCGGCCGCGGCAGCGGCGTTTCGCCGGCCTCGATCGTCAACCAGATCGACCATATGGGCGTTCGCGCCGTTCCGATCATCTTGCTGATGTCTTTCTTGATCGGGGCGATCATCGCCCAGCAGGGCGCCTTCCAGCTGCGCTACTTCGGTGCTGAGGTTTTCGTCGTCGATCTCGTCGGCATCCTGCAATTGCGCGAAATCGGCGTGCTTCTGACCTCGATCATGATCGCCGGCCGTTCGGGCAGCGCCATCACCGCCGAAATCGGTTCGATGAAGATGCGCGAAGAGATCGACGCGCTGAAGGTGATGGGGCTGAACCCAATCGGCGTGCTGATCTTCCCACGACTGGTGGCTCTGACCATCGCGCTACCGCTTTTGACGGTGCTGGCAAATTTCGCTTCTCTGGGCGGTGCTGCCGCTGTCGCCTGGGGCTATTCCGGCATCACCTTCGCCAATTTCCTGTCGCGCCTCCACGAGGCGGTCACATTGTCGACGGTGCTGTCAGGCATGATCAAGGCGCCGTTCATGGCGCTGGTCATCGGCATCGTCGCCGCCGTCGAGGGGCTGAAGGTTGGCGGCAGCGCGGAATCGCTCGGCCAGCACGTGACGGCCGCGGTGGTGAAGGCGATTTTCGTCGTCATCCTGATGGACGGGCTTTTTGCGATGTTCTATGCAGCGATCGATTTCTAGGATGGCGGACCGCGTGGACGAGAAACCGATCGATATGGAAGACAAGGACGAAAGGGACATCGTGCTGTCGGCGCGCGACGTCACCGTCGGCTTCGGCTCCAAGGTCGTGCTCGACAATCTGAACCTCAATATCTACCGCGGCGAGATCCTCGGATTCGTCGGCGCGTCGGGCACGGGTAAATCGGTGCTGATGCGTACGGTGCTCCGGCTGCTGCCGCGCCGCTCAGGCACGATCAAGATCCTCGGCCAGGATTTCGACGAGCTCGACGAACCACAACGCAACGCGCTCGACATGCGGCTCGGCGTACTGTTCCAGCAGGGGGCGCTGTTCTCGTCGCTGACGGTCAAGGAGAACATCCAGGTGCCGATGCGCGAGTATCTCGACCTGCCGACCTCGCTGATGGATGAGCTGGCGCATCTGAAGATCCGTATGGTCGGTCTTGCAGCCGATGCCGCCGACAAATATCCATCCGAACTGTCCGGCGGCATGATCAAGCGCGCAGCCCTTGCCCGCGCACTGTCACTCGATCCGGAACTCGTTTTCCTGGACGAACCGACCTCCGGCCTCGACCCGATCGGTGCGGCCGAATTCGACGAACTGATCGCCAACCTGCGCGATAGTCTGGGATTGACCGTGTATATGGTCACGCACGACCTCGACAGCCTATTTTCGGTCTGCGACCGTATTGCCGTGCTCGGAAAGAAGCGAGTAATGGTGGAAGGCACGATCGACGACATGCTGGCCTATGACGATCCGTGGGTGCAGGCCTATTTCAAGGGCAAACGCGCGCGGTCGATTGTGCCGCAGAACGATGCTGCCGCGCGGCACGACAGCAGCGGAAAGTGACCGGATAAGATGGAAACCAAAGCCAATTACACGATTGTCGGTTTTTTCACGGTGCTGGTGATCGCGGCTGCCTTCGGCTTCGTCTACTGGATGGCCGAATATGGCCGCGGCGGCCCTATGACGGAACTGATCGTTCGTATTCCGGGTTCGGCCAACGGCCTCAGCGTCGGCTCGCCGGTGCGCTTCAACGGTATCCAGATCGGCTCGGTGCAGACGCTGTCGATCGATGCCGACGATCCGCAATATTCGCTGGCGTTCACCCAGGTGCGCACCGATGCGCCGATCTACCCCTCTACCAAGGCCGCCCTCGAAATCCAGGGCTTGACCGGGGCTGCCTATATCGAACTCTCAGGCGGCCGCAAGGGCGAGGAAAGCATCCTCCAGCATGCGATCGACAACGGCAAACGCGCCGTCATCGTCGCCGACCAGTCGAGCGTCACCAATCTCCTGGCGACCGCAGACAAGATCCTCGATCGCGCTAATGACGCGGTCGGCGAACTTCAGGGTTTCATCGAAGATTCGCGTGGGCCGCTGACCGAGACTTTCAAGAATGCCGAGACGTTCTCCGATGCACTTGCCAAGAATTCCGGCAATATCGACGCCTTCCTGCAGAGCGTGGGTGAGCTCTCCAATACGGTGAAGGCGGTCTCCGGTCGTGTCGATTCGACGCTTCAAGCCGTCGAATCGCTGGTCAAGGCGGTCGATGCGCAGAAGATCGACAACATCGTCTCCAATGCCGAGAAGATTACCGCCAATGTCGCCGATGCCTCGGGCGACCTCAAGGGTGCGATCCAGAAGTTCGACCAGACCGCCACCACCTTCAACGATTTCGGCAAACAGGCGCAGGCGACACTCGATCGCGTCGATACGCTCGTTGCCCAGATCGACCCGGCGAAGGTGAAGGGCTCTGTCGACGATATCGCGCAGGCGACCAAGGATGCGCGCGCCGCCGTCGCCTCGATCCGCGAGGTCGCCAACACGGTTTCGGCGCGTCAGAAAGATATCGACCAGACGATCCAGGACGTGTCGCAGCTTTCCAACAAGCTGAATTCGGCCTCGACCCGCATCGACGGCATTCTCATCAAGGTCGATGCGCTGCTCGGCACCGACAATACGCAATCGCTGTTCACTGAAGCGCGCAATACGCTGGAATCCTTCAAGAAGGTCGCCGACAACCTGAATTCGCGGATCGGGCCGATCGCCGACAATCTGCAGAAATTCTCGAGCGGCGGCTTGCGCGACGTGCAGACTCTCGTCAACGACATGCGCGGGACCGTGAGCAATCTGAACGATACGATCACCAACTTCGACCGCAATCCGCAACGTCTGATCTTCGGCGGGGACACGGTGAAGCAATATGACGGCCGGACGCGGCGTTAACTGGGAAATCAGGGGTAGCCTAATATGGTCGCATCGCATCTGTTGTCGCGCCGTTCTCGGATCAGGGGAACGGTGATCGCGCTGCCGCTGACGGCGCTGATCCTTTCGGGGTGCGGCACCGCGGCCAAGAACGACACCTATGACCTGCCCGCCGCCGTCGATGGCAGCGGGCCCGCGGCCAAATCCCGCCAGATCCTGATCGCCAGCCCGACGGCGCTAAGGTCGCTCGACAGCGAGCAGATCGTCATCCGTGTTTCGCCTTCGGAAATCCAGTATCTCTCAAAGGCGCAGTGGGGCGACAAGCTGCCGCGCATAGTGCAGTCCAAGCTGGTGGAAGCCTTCGAGAACTCGGGCAAGCTCGGCGGCGTCGGCATGCCGGGGCAGGGGCTGGCGATCGACTACCAGATCGTCACCGATATCCGCTCCTTCGAGATCGATGCTTCGAACGGCAACCAGGCGGTGGTCGAGATCTCCGCCAAGATCCTCAACGATCGCAATGGTTCGGTGCGCGCCCAGAAGGTGTTCCGCGCCTTGGCGCCGTCCGGCGGCGACAATGACGGCTTCGTCAAAGGCCTCGACCGCGCCTTCTCCACGGTCGCCTCCGAGATCGTCAGCTGGACGCTGCGCTCAATTTGAACTGGAATTTCGAGGCCGCCCCTTGAATATCGGGGGTTGTCGATTGTGAAAAATATTTGATCCCATGGCATAGGGGTCGTCATCGTATTCAATTTCTTCACGAATTTATGGAACGCATCATACAGTCCCTTTCAGGAGGAATGCTGCATGGTGGTTGCACGGGTCTTCGGGAAATCGTCATCGGAGGCGATCCAGCGCGAAAATGATCGCCTAGCTGTGTTGCAGCAGCTCGATATCCTCGACACTCCGAGGGACGAGGGCTTCGAGCGGATCGTACGCCTGATAAAGGAGATCTATTCCATCGACATCGGCATCGTGTCGCTGATCGATGCGCATCGGCAATGGTATAAGGCTTGCTCGGGCCTCGCGGGCGACGAGGTGTCGCGCGAAGACACGTTCTGCCGCTATGTCGTGGACTGTGAAAAGCCTGTTGTCGTGCAAGACGCCACCAAGGACCCGCGGTTTTCACAACATCCTGCGGTGACGGGCGAGAACCATATCCGTTTTTATGCCGGCGTGCCGTTGAAAACAAAAGCCGGGCACATGATCGGAACGGTTTGCGCGATCGACCGCAGGCCACGATCGTTCGGTAACAGAGATCTCGGCATTCTCGAGGAGCTGGCAGGCGCCGCGATGGACCGCATCGAGCTCATGCAGTCGGCCGCGATCGACAGCCTCACCGAGGCGATGACGCGGCGTGCCTTCAAGCAGGAGGCCGATCAGCTCATTTCGCTCGCTCTGCGGCACAAGCACGACCTCTCATGCATCGTCTTCGATATCGATCATTTCAAGAAGGTGAACGATACGCACGGACATGCCGCAGGAGACGAGGTCCTCAAGGCGGTCGCATCGGCCTGCAAGGCGACCCTGCGCGCCGGCGATCTTTTCGGCCGCCTCGGCGGCGAGGAATTTGCCGTCATCCTGCCGCATGTCGATCGGGAAGGTGCTGCCGCGGTCGCCGAGAAACTCAGAGCCTCCATCGCCTCCGAGACCATTCGCGGCGATCATGGCGCTCTGACCGTTACCGCCAGCTTCGGAACTTCGGCGCTCTCGATCGTTAGCAAAGAGATCGAGACCCTGCTGGCTCAAGCGGATGCGGCGATGTATCAGGCCAAGCATGGCGGGCGGAATCGTTGCGTGTCGTGGAGCTCCATCCACGCCGATCACGCCATTGGGGCTCGACGGCGGGTGCTGAAGGCGGGTTCGATCCTGTTCAACGATCGGCGTTCGACCATCGACTGCACCGTCAAATCCATTGGATCGGAGAGCGCCGGCATCTCAGTCTCCAATACATCAGGCATTCCTTCGGAATTCGTCCTGGCCATCAAAGGCGAAGGTTTCGAAACGAATTGCAGGGTGATCGCGCAAGACCGGCAGCATCTGGAAGTCGCTTTCAGATAACTCGGCAGCGAAACCTGCCGGCAGGTCTCTGCTCATCGGGCCTATTTGGTCGGCTGCGAATCCGTCATCGTCGCTCCCGGCTGGCTGCCCGGTGTCGTAGAAGCTGTGGCGGTCGATGACGGCGACAGGGTGCTGTCCAGCAAGCTTGCCATTTTGTCGTCGCGTATGCTCGCAGTCTTTTCGCCCATGACGACGCCGACCACGCGGCGGCCATCCTTCAGCGCCGAGGTCACGACATTGTAGCCCGATGCATCGGTATAGCCGGTCTTGATGCCGTCGACGCCGTCATAGCGATACATGAGGTTGTTGTGGCCGCGCAGCTTCATGCCGCGGAACTGGAAGCCGCGCATGGAGAAGAGCTTGAACTCTTCGGGGAAGTCCCGCATCAGCGAAACGCCGAGTGTCGCCATGTCCCGCGCCGTGGTGACCTGCTCCGGATCGGGAAGGCCCGACGGATTTTTGAAGACCGTATCCTTCATACCGAGCTGGTGTGCCTTGTCGGTCATCGCCTTGGCGAAAACCTGTTCGGAGCCGCCAAGCTGTTCAGCGATCGCCACAGCCGCATCATTGGCAGAGAGCACGACAATTCCTTCGACCGCTTCGCGCAGCGTCACCTTGCGGCCGGCGCCGACAGCGAGCTTGAAGGGCTCCTTGCTCTCGGCATTTTCCGACATGGTGAGCTTCTGGTCCCAGTTGAGGCGTCCGTCATGCAGGGCTTCGAAGGCGAGATAGAGCGTCATTATCTTGGTCAGCGACGCCGGATAGTTCAGATCGTCCTGATTGGAACCTTCGAGGACCTGGCCGGACTGGGCATCCACGACGAAGCTTGCCTGGCCTGCCTGAACCTGAGTGAAAGCGCCCATCAGGAAAAAGGAAGAGAGCGCGGTGGCAACGAGCCTGGATGTCGTCTTGGTCATCAATGTTGCTGTCTCTATCGTTTGGATGGTGGAGTGAGCCATTCGCTTAGTGTGAGCGGATCAGAAAAGTTTGTGACGGAATGAAGGACAGGGGGCAATAAAAAAGGGTCATCCACAGCTGATTCCTTTTGTCTCACCATGTCAGGCTTTGGCCTTGCCGACGTCGAGCGGCTTTCGGCCTGCAGCGGGGAATGACGCGTCGGATCTCGCACAATCCTTGCGGCCACGCTCATTTCGATCTAAGGCGCTGGAAGACAGCATTACGCTGCGTGAGGTGGGATTTCTATGATGCGCTCGGCAATGGTTTTGGTCGTTGGCCTATGTGTGCTCATCTTCTCTGCTCTTTCCAGCCTTGCGTCATCTGGACGCGTTGCGCTGGTGATTGGCAACTCGGCCTATAGCCAGGTCGAAAAGATTCGGAACCCCGGAAATGACGCGACTGCTATCGGCGCAGCGCTTCGGCGAATGGGTTTCGAGGTGACGGTCGTTCATGATGCGACAAAGGTTGAATTCGATTCCGCTCTGTCGACGTTTTCCGATGTTGCGGCCGGGGCAGATATCGCCGTGGTATTCTACGCCGGACACGGAATGGAGCTTAACGGCTCCAACTATCTCATTCCGACGGATGCCACTTTAAGCACAGATGCGCAGGCCACCCCGGAAACCGTGACGTTGGACAACGTTCTGGATGCTGTTCGCAGCGTCAAAGGTCTTCGCATCGTCCTTCTCGACGTATACCGCAAGAATCCCTTTGTGCTGAAAATGAAGCCAAACGGAGCCAGCCGTTCCATCGGACGAGGGCTTGCGGGGATCGAACCAACGCCGAATTTGCTCGTCAGCTATTCGGCGGAGGCGGGCGCCACTGCAAATGGCGTCGATTCCGATCACAGCCCCTATACCGAGGGCCTGCTGAAGTTCCTGGAGATGCCCGGGCTTGAGGTGAATTTTCTTTTCAGACGCGTCTCTGCCTATGTCCGAAATAAAACCGATGGCCAGCAGACACCGTTCGAATATTCCAGCTTGCCCGAGGAACCTGTCTATCTCAGCCCACCCTCCGCCACCAATTTTCCGGCTACCAAAGCTCAAATGGTTCTCTATGAGGAGAGAGTTGGAATGCCGGAGCCGACGGCACTGGCTGGCTCGGTGACTTGGTCAATCGATATGCGGACTGACGCCAAGGGCCACTCCGATCCAGTCGTGCGGGGCCACATGGAAATTCCGCAGCGTAACCTGACGGCTGTACTGACGCTGGAAAGAAACACGGATCTATCGATCGCTGCGAGCCATCTCTTCGAACTATCGTTTCAGATCGCGGCAGGATTTGAAGGAGGTGGAATTAATAGTTGGACGAGCATGTCGATGAAGACCACGGAAGGCGCTCGCGGTGACATGTTGATAGCCGTGGCCGGCAAGGTCACTGACACTCTCTATATGCTGGCGCTCAATGGTTTGCCTGATGCTCGCGCCAAAAACATCGAATTGCTTGGTAAACGCCGATGGATTGATTTGCCGATCTTTTATCAGAACGGCACACGAGCGCTGCTGACGCTTGAAAAGGGCGAGGGCGGTGAGCGTGTGTTCAATCAGGCAATTCAGGCTTGGGCGTCAGATGATCTGGCCCGGACTGATGGCGGCAATGCTCAATAGAAAGATCGCGGCATCAATTGCCTCTCCTCCGCACCTACTCAGTTACATTGGCGGGGCAAGAACGGTAATACTCCAGTGATGCGCCTCGGCCGCGCAAAGGGTGTGATCCGCTTCGAGAACATCCTCTATTCGAGGGACCGCCCCCGGTATGTCGCAAATGTCACAGTCTAACCGGAGCCGCTTGATGGTCCCGGTTTTCGTGCTGCCTGAAAAACTTTATGAGAAGGCGATGTCGGCGGCGGGGCGGATTTCTACTGTCGCCTTGCCTGCGTCGAAACCGTCAAGCGTTTCATTGTGATGGGCGATGATCTCTGAGAAGGTGAGGGTTGCCGTATCGCCGGTCATGTGGCCATCGGCGACCAGCGTCACGTCATATCCGAGCGATACGGCCCGCCTGACTGTCGTATCGACGCAGAATTGCGACATGCAGCCGCCGACGATGAGGTGGGTGATTGCGCGTTCGTCTAGGCGTTCGGCAAGATCGGTTTCGAAGAAGGAGTCGGCGCTTTTCTTGCTGACGACGATCTCGCCTTGTCCCGGCGCGATCTCCTCGCGCAGCGCCCAGCCTGGCGTGCCGACAGCCAATCGATGGCCGTCGCCGCCGTCATGCTGAACGAGCACGATCGGCACGCCCGCCTGCCTGGCTTTTTCCTGTAGCGCTGCCAACCGTGCGACGGTCTCGTCGAGCGCGGCATCGATACGAGGCTGCCGATCCGGCGAGGCTTTTCCTGAGAGAATAGCATTCTGCACGTCGATGATCAGAAAGGCCTTGGTCATTTCGGGAGCGGTTTCCGTGGCTGGGTGGCGGGCTTCGGTTGTTGCTTTCACATGTCCGCAGAGAGGTCTGGTCACACCCGCATTATAGAACGAAAGCCGCCTGACATGTGTTCAGGCGGCTTTCCAATCGAAGGTATCCGTCAGTCGGTCAGGCTCAGCCGAGCCTGCCTGCTGCATGGGCGAGCATGGTGTAGACCTTGCCCGTATCCGAGGTGAGGTAGGACTGCGTCACCGTGCGGTTCGGGTCGGTGCGGGCGACGTCGGCGAGCAGCTTTTCGAAATCACCGATGTAGCGGTCGACGGCGGTGCGGAACTCCGGTTCGCGGTCGTATTTGCGCTTGATCTCGTCGAAGGTCTGCTGGCCCTTCAGCGTGTAGAGGCGACGGGTGAAGACGTCGCGCTCGCCGCGCTGGTAACGGCGCCAGAGATCGACCGAGGCGTCGTGGTCGATAGCGCGGGCGATATCGACCGAGAGCGAGTTCAGCGATTCGACGACGTGGCGCGGATTGCGGCTGTCGTTGCTGCGCGCGGCCGGCGCGGCAGTTTCCGCCGGGCGGGCAGGAACACGGGCGGCCGCGGCCTCGTCGGCGGCGTCCTCACGCGATGCGCCACGCAGGAGATCGCTGATCCAGCCGCCGCTTTCCGGACGAGCCGGCTCTTGGCGACCTGTTTCCGGGCGGCCTGTTTCCTGGCGAGCGGGGGCAGGCTGCGGCGCGGCGCGCTGGGGGGCGGCAGTCGGCGCAGATGGTGCGATCGCTCCGCGCAGACCTGTCGCTTCGATCGGCGGCGGTGCTGCCGGCTGCGGCGGCTGGGCTGCGACCGGCTGGGCAGGACGCGGGGCCGGCTGCACCTGAGCGAGTGTGCGGGCGACGGGCTCGGAGATCTCGAGCTGCTGGCTGGAGCGGCCGACCAGCTGGGAGATATCCTGCAGCGCCTTGATCTGCTCGGCGACGGCCCGGCGCATGGCCGAGGCGCTTTCCTTGGCTTCCTCGGGAAGATCGAAGGCGCCGCGCTTCAGTTCGGCGCGGGTGGCGTCAAGCTCGTTGCGGATGTCGGCCGCAGAGCGACGGATATCCTCGGTGGCGCCGGAGAAGCGGCCGACGGCATCATCGATCGCCTCGCGCAGCGCTTCCCGCATGTGCTGGGCGGCACCGTCTGAGGCGCGGCCAGCTTCGCCGAGCATGCGATCGACTTCCGACAGCGAGGCGGTGAGACCGCCGCGAATGCGATTGGAGAGATCGCCGGAGCGGCGCTCGACATTGGCGAAGGTGCCGTCGATCGTCGTATTGGCCTCGTCGCCGGCGCGGGTGATCGCCTCGCGCATCGTCTCTGCCGCTTCCTGGGCACGCTTCTCGGTTTCGGTGAGAATGCGGCCGATATCGGCGAAGGAGGACTGCACGCCCTGGCGCAAATTGCCGGTAACCTGGTTGGAGCGTTGCTCTGCCCGCTCGAACACGGTCTCGATCATGCTGCCGAGGCCTTGCATGGTCTTTTCGATCTCGGCCGAGCGCGAGACGAGGCCGACCGAGAGCGTCTGCAGCGCGCTCTCGCGTTCCTCGAGCGTCGAGGCGAGGTTGGACTGGGCGGCGCCGAGAAGCTGCGAAGCCTGGGTCAGAACCTTGGAGTGTTCGTCGAAGCGGCCGATGATGCCGCCGACCTGTGCCAGCGTCTGGCCCGAAATGTCGGAGAGGCGGTCGACCTTGCCTTCGAGAAGCCTGGTCGAGGCGGAGACCATTTCAGCGGCCTTGGTGGCGGAGTCGGCAAAGCGCGTGGTGGTATCGCCGAGACGACCGTCGACGCTGGTCAGTTGCTCGGCGGCGCGGTTCATCATCATCGCCATCGCCGCGCTGCTTTCCGACATGCGCTCGACGAGGCCGTTGACGTTGCCGACCAGGCTGTTCTCGATGGCGCTGACGGCATTGGCGACATTCTCGGTGCGGGCGGCAACGGCGCTGGCGAGCGCTTCGTTTTCGGTGCGCAGGCGGTCGGCGCTGAGGTTGGCCGCGGCGGTGATGCGGGCGGCGGCCTGCTCACCGGCATCGGTGTAGCGGTCGATGATCGGGCGGGCCGTTTCGTCGAGGATGCGTGTCAATTCGACCGAACGGCCTGATAGCATCGAGTTGAGGTCGCGGGTGCGCTCTTCGAGCGTCGAGCGGATCGAGTTGCCGCGCGCTTCGAGCGCCCGGTCGATTTCGGAGAACGTCGTATCGATCTCGCGGGCACGCTCTTCGAGGTTGGTGCGAAGGGCGCTGCTGCGGGCTTCGAGCGCCCGGTCGACATCCGCCATGGTGGCGGAAATCTCGGTGCCGGCGCCAAACAGGGTCGAGCGGATGGCATTGCCGCGTGTCTCCAGGGACTGGCCGGCATCCGACAGTACCTTGGAGATGGCATTGACCTGCGTGCCGACGATGGTCTCGGCCTCTGCGACCTTGTTGACGATGGCGTTTCCGGCTTCCGAGAAGGTCTGGGCAACGGCAGCGGCCTGGCTTGCCAGCCGGTTCTGAGCTTCGGCGACACGGGTGACGATCTGTGAAGAGCGCTCATCCATGGTGCGGGTGAATTCGTCGCTTTTCGCATTGAGATCCTCGGCGAATTGCTGGCCAGTCTTGCCAAGCAGTTCGGTGGTTCTCGTCGCTTCGCCTTCCATTCCCTGAGCCGCGTCGGCAACCGCACTGCGCAGCGTCGAGGCGAGACCGGCGGCCTTGCCTTCGATGGTACGGTTGACGGCATCGAGGCCGACGGTCAACGCACGGTCCATTGTGGAGAGGCGATCCTCTATGCGTTCGTTGCCGCGGTCGAGGGTTTCGCCCAGGCTCGCGGTGCGATCCTCGATGGCGCCCGTCAGGCTGGTGGTGCGGCTGTCCAGCGTCTCGGCCAGATTGGCGGTGCGGCTGTCGATCGCCTGAGTGAGGTTTGCAGCACTGCCTTCGAGCGTCGCCGAGATGCGCTGCGTGGCATGGTCGCTGAGCGCGCCGATACGCGAGACGCCGTCGGCAAGCACGCCGGACAGCTGGCCGCTGGCTGCTTCGACCTTTTCGGCAACGCCGCCGACGCCATCGCGGATGCGCGTCTCGATCGCTGCAAGACCAGATTCCACGCGCGATCCGGTTTCTTCAAAACGGCCCGTCAGGCTTTCGACCGACCGATCGAGATGGGCGGAGAAATTCTGGGTGGAGCTTGAAATCGCATTTGCCGCCTCCTGGAAGCGGTCGGCGATCTGGCCGGCGCCGGCATGCATGCGATCTTCCAATGTCTGGGCGCCGGCATCGATCGCCTGGCGGATCGCCGCTTCACGGTGCTCCAGCGACAATTCGAGCATGCCGACGCTTGTCGCCACCGAGGTGCCGATGCTGGTCGCCTGTTCGGCCAGCGTATCGCTGATCAGCGCATGGGCCTGGTTCAGCGATAGATCGATGGCGTTGGCGCGGTCTTCGAGCGTCGTGCGGATGCGCTCATGGGCAGAGGCGAGCCCGCCCTCGATGCGCGCTGCGGCCTCGTCGGCGAGGCCTCCGAGCCGTGTATGTGCATCGGTCAGACGGCCTTCGATGCGGCCGGTCAAGCCGCCGACGAGATCCTCGAAGCGGGCGCCGCCGGTATCGAGAACGCCTGAGAGGGCGGCGCTATGTTCAGAAAGCGCATTTTCGAGCCGCTGCTGATTGTCAGTATAGGCGGTGCGGATTGCATCGGTCTTGTCGGAGAAGGCGCCGGCGACTCGGGCTTCGGCACCGGAGACGGCCTCCATGATGGCGTTGCTGCGGGCTTCGAGCACACTGTCGAAGCGGCTCTGGTTATCGTCGAGCGAAATGGCGAGCGCCATGGTCTTTTCATCGAGCGTATCGGTGAGCCGATCGTGGGTTGCCGTTACGGCGCCGATGATCGCGGCGGTGCGGTGGCCCAAGGCCTCCTCGAGGCGAGCCTGTCCTTCGGTTAGCGAGGCGGCGAGGGCGGCGGCCTTCTGGTCGAGCACTCCGTTCAGGCCGACATGCGTGCCGGAAACCGCATTGGTGATCGCCTCGGCGCCTGTTGTCAGCGTCTCCTCAAGACGGCTCTGGCTCTCGTTCAGCGAAATGGCAAGCGCCATCGCCCGATCGTCGAGTGTCTCGGACAGGCGGTCGTGAGTGGCGGAGACCGCATTGAGTAAGGATTCCGAGCGGCTCTCCAGGGTGTCCTGCAGGCGGCTCTGGCCCTCGTTCAGGGAGGCGGCGATCGCCGTCGCCTTTTCGTCGAGCGTTTCCGAGAGTCGGTCGTGCGTGCCGGACACGGCCTTGAGGAAGGCTTCAGAGCGTGCTTCCAGCGTGTCTTCGATCCGCGACTGGCTCTCATTGAGCGAGATGGCGAGCGTCATCGCCTTCTCGTCCAGCGTCTCGGACAGGCGGTCATGGGTGCCGGAGACCGCATTCAGCAGGGCTGCCGAGCGGGTTTCCAGCGTGTCTTCGATACGCGTCTGGGTTTCGTTGAGCGAGATGGCGAGGGCCATCGCCTTTTCGTCCAGCGTCTCGGAGAGGCGATCATGGGTGCTGGAGACGGCGTTCAGCAGCGCTGCGGAGCGGGTTTCGAGCGTATTCTCGATCCGGGCATGGCCTTCGCTGAGCGAGGTGGCAAAAGCTGCCGCCTTGCCGTCCAGAGTCTCCGAGAGACGATCATGGGTGCCGGAGACGGCGTTCAGCAGCGCCGCGGAGCGGGTTTCCAGCGTATCCTCGATACGGGCCTGGCCCTCGTTCAAGGAAATGGCGAGCGCCATCGCCTTTTCGTCGAGCGTTTCGGCAAGACGGTCGCGCGTGCCGGATACAGTGTTCAGCAGTGCCTCGGCGCGCGTTCCAAGCGCATCCTCGATGCGGGCATGGCGCTCGTCGAGCGAGGTCGTAAGGGCCGCCGCCTTGCTGTCCAGCGTTTCCGACAGGCGATCATGCGTGCCGGACACGGCTTTGAGGAAGGCCTCGGAGCGGGTCTCGAGCGTGTCCTCGATGCGAGCCTGGCTCTCGTTCAAGGAAATGGCGAGCGCCATCGCCTTTTCGTCGAGCGTCTCGGCAAGACGGTCATGGGTGCCGGAGACGGCATTGATGATGGCGTCGGAGCGGGTCGTCAGCGCTTCCTCGAAGCGGCCGTGATGGGTGGTGAGCGCCTCGAGCAATGCGCCGCCGCGCTCTGCCATGACGCTGTCGATACGGCCGTGGGCCGTGCCGAGCGCCTCGCTGATTTCGGCCGCACGGGCGGTAAGCACGCCGCTCAGCTCCTCGGCGCGACCGCCGAAGGCAGAGGTGACCTGTTCGGTGCCAGCGGCAACGGCAGTCGTCAGATCGGTGGTGGTGGTGCGCAGCGCGTCGCGGAATTCGGCCGAGCGTGTCTGAAGGTTGTTCTGCAGCTCGGAGGTGCCCGATGCGAGCGTCAGCGCGATGTCAGACGTAGCGCTCTGCAGCGCCGAGGTCAGTTCGCCGGTGCGGCTGGTGAGGGCTGTGGTGATTTCGTCCGCGCGGCTGCCGAGCGTGCTTTCCAGGACTTCGTGGCCGGTGGCGAGGGCGGTGGCGAGCGCCAGCGACTGGTCTGATATCGACGAACCAAGGCGGTCGATACCGGAATTCAGGATGCCGTCGATCGAATCCGAGCCGCCGGTCAGCGTCTCGTTGATACGAGCGAGGCTCTCCATCAGCTTGGTGTCGAGCGAGCCGGTGCGCTTGTCGAAGGCGCTGGTGAATTCGGAGACGCGTTCGTCGAAGGCGGTCGACAGCTGGGCGACGGTCGTCTGCAGCCGCTCCTCGAAGAAGCCGGAGCGCACGTCGAGATCCATGACGGCATCGTCGGCGGTGGTCTGCAGGCTCTGGCGGAAGCTTGCGCCCTTTTCATCGAGCGCGCTGTTCAGCTTCGACAACACGTCGTCAAGCGTGCCGCCGATGGTGCGTTCGCCTGACGTCAGGCTCTCATTGATCTCGCGGGTGCGGGCGATCAGGATCTCGTTGAGCTGGTGCGTGCGCTCATTCAGCGCCGCATTCAGCTTTTCGGTGCTGCTGTCCATGGTCGAGGCGCGCGTCTCGAACTGGCTGAGCAGCCTTTCGCCATGGTCGTTGAGATTGACGGAGAGGGCTTCGAGGCGGTTGTCGAATTCGGTGGCCAGCGCAAAACCCGATGCGTTCAGGGTCTGCAGCAGGGTATCGGTCTTGGCAGCGAGCAGGCTGCCCATCGACTGCAGGGCGCTGTCCGACTTTTCCAGGATCGTGGCGGCGCGTGTATCGATCAGCGAGGCGAAGGCTTCGCCAGATGTGGCAAGCCGCACCGCGATCTCTTCGGTCGCAAGCGACAGCTCTTCCTTCAACTGGTCGTGCACGCTGCCGATCGAGGTGCGGATACGGTCGGCATGGTTGACGATCGCCTCGCGCTCGGAGCCGAGCTCGTGGACCAGGCCGCGAACACGCAATTCGTTGTCGGCATAAGAACGTTCAAGCGCATTGACTTCGGAATGGACGAGCGTTTCCAGCTCGGAGGCACGCGCGATGGTGCGCTCGATGCCTTCATTCATGGCCGAGACCTCACGGCGCACGGCCTGGCCGACCGTCATGATGCGCTCGGAGGCGATGGTTTCCGGCTCTGCCAGGCGTAATGCCACCTCTGCCATGGAGCGGGCGGCGTTGCGCATGTCCTGGGCGCGGGAGATCATGATGGCGAATGCATAGAACATCATCACCGGAATGATGATGCCGACGAGGCCGGCGATGACGCCGGGCAGGGCGACGAGATCGGCGAGCGAGCGGATCTGCCAGATCTGCGGAGCATAAAGCAGCGACATCAGGCCGAGGCCGGCCATGACCCAAAGCACGGAAAACAGGGTGGCAGTGCGCACCGCCGAGCGGCTGGAGGCGCCGTCAAAGGATTTCAGGATCGAGGCGGGCGTATTGCGGCTGGCATCGTTGGCGGGCGTGAAGGCCGGAGCCCTGGAAGCCTGCTCGCCGGCGGCACCGCGGCGGCTGCGGCGCTGCGCTTCTTCCTGGGCCTGCTGGTTACGCGCATTTACTGGATCAGACACATTAGCCTCCGGGGCCTGGGGCGCGTCGCCGCGGCGAGACGGTACGTTATCCTTGCTGAAGTCGATCTGGAGCGCCTCGTCCAATGCTTTGAACGCCTTGTCCTCAATCGACTCGTTATATTTGTTGTTCGCCATTCGGGTATGCCTCGTTACTGTCAGCCGGCCCAACCGCGCACCCCGGGCTTCGGCCCACCGGGAACAACTTTGCCGTTCCAGCCTTCCATCCCAACGAAGGACGGATAAGCATGTCATTTCAGAGTAGATAGCCGCTTTTTCAAACGGAAGGTATCAAAACACTACCATTATCCACTCGCTCGGCAAAGGCGCGTACCATAAACCCGCTCCACCAGTATCGTAGTGACACATCTGGGCTCTTCACACAATTAATGAAGGCTTGAGATTCACGGTCCGTTAACCCGTTGTTAACATCTTTGAATCCTGGACACCGCTTAAAAACCAATAATTTAGGGATATTTAACGGACGTTAACCATGTGGCGAGATTTCCGCCCTGAATGTGCCGGAATTTAACGTGATGGCCACCCTCCTGACGCAGAACTGTTGCAACTGCGGACGACAGAGACGGGAGAATTGGCAATGGCAGCCCAGATGGCAGCATTGAACATCGTATTCGAGGCGCCGGATAATGCAAAGGGACCCTGTCCCTCCAAGGTCCGGCCGATCGATCTGGTCCATCTCGCAAAGCAGACGATGGGTGACAAGACGCTGGAAATCGAGGTCCTTCAGATGTTTGCGCGCCAGGCTCGCGCATGCCTTCAGGATATTGCCAGCGGCGAAACCATCCGTATCGGCGCAGCCGCGCATCGGCTGAAGGGCGCGGCAAGCTCGGTCGGCGCGTTCCGCGTGTCGCAGACAGCGGAAGCCGTCGAGGAAAACGGCGGCGATGCCGGCGCGACGGCAGCGCTCGGTGCTGCGGTCATCGACGCCGAGAATTTCATCCTGAAACTCTGCCGCGGCTGATCTCTAAATTTTTATCTGATGCATGTCGTTGTCCCAAAACTGCTGCGCACTTTTGGGACCCACGTAAGATAGCGTTCGAACGAGCCCGTTGTTCCATTGCGGAACCGCGGGTCTTTTTGCGACGCCCCTTATGACGCTTTGAAGACGGCGGGCGAAGGCTCGATCTGCGAGGCTGCGGGGGATTTCCCAATATTGACTGACGCGTCGAATTATCGGAAGAAAATCCGCCCACCCACCTGAAGACCGGAAATAGTCCTGATGCCCAAACTTACCATCGTCGCCTTCGACGGCACGCGTTTCGACCTCGACGTCGACCAAGGCTCCACCGTGATGGAGAATGCCGTGCGCAATTCGGTGCCCGGCATCGAGGCCGAATGCGGCGGCGCCTGCGCCTGCGCGACCTGTCATGTCTATGTCGACGAGGAGTGGACGGAAAAGGTCGGCCAGCCCGAAGCGATGGAAGAGGACATGCTCGACTTCGCCTTCGATGTGCGCCCGACCTCGCGGCTGTCCTGTCAGATCCGGATGAAGGCTGTCTATGACGGGCTCGTGGTGCACGTGCCGGAACGCCAGGCCTGAAGCGCGCTGCGCTTCAAACGTCGTTGAAAAATTCGATACCAAAAAAAGACGCCTCGCGCGCTAGAGCGAGCGAGGCGAGGCGGGCGCATTACCTACGGATGAGGGAGGAACATCCGCGGCTTCGGAACGCGCCAGGAGAACCCAGCGATGAAAGTGCAGATGCCGTACCTGAACTTTCGAATGTGTTCATATTAACGCGTTGCGGTTGAGTCTGCCAGGATGAAAAATGACCATTCAATCGCTGGGGAGGGTGCAAGTTTCGCACAAGTTTCGTTGCGCGGCTAAGGTTTTCCGCTCGCAACCCGACTGGAAAAGCCTTATTTTGCGCCGGCTCGGCCGTTGATTCGATTGTTCAGCAGCCTCAGCATGCGCTTCTGAAAATTGACCGCCTCGACCCGGTCGAATCGTGCCTGCTGTCGGTCGTGCTCCTCGATACCGCGAGCTGATTCGTCGGAGACGAGTTCCTGCATGACTTCGCAGCTACGCTGCTGCCGCAGCGAGCGGATGGCGCGCTCCATGGCGCGTGCCTGATCGCGGGCGATCTCGGCATGGCGCTCCTCGTGGCGCTTGATATCGCTCGACAGCGCGTTCCAGATCATCGACAGCTCCTTGCTGGCGCCCTTGCGGCTGCTCCAGCGCGGCAGGATGATCTGGGTGTGGACCGTGACCTTGACGTTGCCGACCCGGCAGCGCCCGTTATCCTGGATATAGGTTGCCTCGCCGCCGAAGCGGATCTTCGTGGCGCCGGGATGGCGCGCAGAGGAGCCGCTCGCCGTCGGGCCGCGCCGGCTGAGTTCGCGGTCGAGCTCATCCGCGGTTTTGCCTCGAATGTCGAAATAGGAATAGCTTTTCGATGCGATCACTTCGGCTGCCGCGGGGCTGCAGAGGGAAAGAGCAATGGAAAAGGCGATAGGAAGGACCATATAACGCACTGCAAGCGGCATTCTGAACGCAACCCGTGTTGAAATCGACGGGAGCTTGGGGCATAGCCACCGCAAGCGCAATATCGGATGGCGCTTTTTTCGTCATCAATGGGATAAGTCTGGTGACAGGGCTCGAAGGCAGCATATGGCGTGTCGGCCATGGCCGGGAGATCGAACTCGGCCGTCGTTCGGTGATCATGGCGATCATCAACGTGACGCCGGACTCCTTTTCCGACGGCGGACGCTTTGAAACCGTCGATGCGGCGGTCGAACAGGCGCTGCGGGCGGTAGGCGAGGGTGCCGGCATTGTCGATATCGGCGGCGAATCGACCCGGCCGAACGCAGCAAAGGTCAGTCCTTCCGAGGAGCAGGCGCGCGTGCTGCCCGTGATAGAGGCGTTGCGCGGGCGCACCCAAGCGCTGATCTCGATCGACACCTATCGCGCCGAGACGGCGCGGCTTGCGATAAGTGCCGGCGCCCATATCGTCAATGACGTCTTCGGGCTGCAGAAGGAGCCCGATATCGCCGATATTGCCGCGGTGACCGGAGCCGGGCTCTGCATCATGCATACCGGCCGCGACAGGGTGAAACTTGTCGATGTGATTGCCGACCAGGTGCATTTCCTCGAACGGTCGCTTGATGTCGCCGCTGCATCAGGCGTCAACCGCGACCGCATTGTGCTCGATCCGGGCTTCGGCTTCGCCAAGGAGACGGCGGAGGAGAACCTGGAGCTGATGGCGCGGTTTTCCGAACTTTCCCGCTTCGGCCTGCCGCTGCTTGCCGGCACGTCGCGCAAACGCTTCCTCGGCACGGTGACGGGGCGTGCGGCGCAAGACAGGGATGCAGCGACGGCTGCGACCAGCGCGCTGCTCAGACTTCAAGGCGCTGTGGTTTTCCGGGTGCACAATGTCGCAATCAACAGGGATGCGCTTGATATCGCCGATGCTATGCTCAATGCACGCCAGGAATTCGAGAGGAAGCGGCCGACATGACCACCTACACGATCACGCTGCAGAACTGCGCCTTTTTCGCGCGCCACGGCGTGCATGACGAGGAGGAATTCCTCGGGCAGCGCTTCTTCGTCGATGCCGAGCTCGATGTCGTCGCCGGCGAGGCGCTGGAAAGCGATTCGATCAACGATACCGTCAATTACGGCATCGCCTTCACTGTGATCGAGCAGATCGTCACCGGCAAGCGGCGCTACCTGATCGAGTCCCTGGCGCTCGATATCGCCAAGGGGCTCTGTGAGACATTCCCGCAGATCCGGCGGGCGAAGATCACGGTGCGCAAGCCGAACGCGCCGGTGCCCGGCGTGCTCGATTTCGTGCAGGTGAGCGTTGAGCACTTTGCCTGAGGCCGCACTGCAATCCGCCGCACTCGGTCTCGGCGGCAATATTGGCGACCCCGTGAAGGCGATGGCTGCGGCACTGCAGAATCTAGACGGACGGGATGACTGCCGGGTTACGGCGGTCTCGCGGCTCTATCGCACGCCGCCCTGGGGCAAGACTGACCAATCGTTCTTCTTCAATGCCTGCGCCGCCGTCGAGACCAGGCTCGAGCCCGAGGCTTTGCTCGATGTCTGCCTGTCGATCGAACGGGAGATGAAACGCGAGCGCATCGAGCGATGGGGTCCGCGCACGCTCGATATCGACGTGCTGACCTATGGCGACGTGATCCAGGACGCGCCGCGGCTGGAACTGCCGCATCCGCGAATGACCGATCGCGGTTTCGTGCTGATGCCGCTTGCCGATATCGCGCCGGGTCTTCTGGTCAGGGGCAGGACGGTCAGTGACTGGTTGTCCGATGCCGAGGTGACCGGTATCGAGATCGCCGACGACAGCCGTGACTGGTGGCTGAGCGCCTGACGCAGGGAACCTGAAACGGAAAACGGCGGGAAACCCGCCGCTTCAGGAAAATCCGATGTGCGTTTTGTCTACTGGATGGAGCCTACGGCCATCTCGTCGACCTGGCGGGTCAGCGTCAGGCCGATCACCGGGATCATCTGGCTTTCGACCTTGACCGAAACGGTGACGTTCATCGTCTTGTCGTCGCGCACGCGGGCGATCATCGCGCCGTTCAGCTTGGCGCGGTTGATGCCGACGACGACGGTGTCCTCGCTGACGGCGCCGGAGACGACGTCAAGACCCTTGCCGGCGGCGCCGTCGAGAAACTTGCCCTTGTAGCTCGAGCCCGACTGCGAGATGACGGCGGTCATCGGCTGCTTGAAGACGCCGACGCGGCAGGTGCCGTCGAGCTTGATGCCTGCGCTGCTGTCGCCGGTGGGCTCACCGATCAGGTTGCAGGTGAATTTCGTGCCCTTGTACTTGCCGGCGACGATTTCGCCGGGGCCTTTCCATGAACCGGCAACGGAATCGAAGAAGGCCTTGTCACGGGTTGCAGCGGTGGCTGCCGGAGCGACATCTGCGACGGGAGACAATGCCGCGGCGGCCAAGCCGCATACGATAAGAAATTTGCGCGAATACATGGATTTTCCTTGGCAAACACCACTCACGAACTGGCTGTAAGTTTTGCCGAAGAATGGTTAATCCTTCCTTTCGATTGTGCCGAAATGCAAGGCAATACAGGGATTTTGCAAGGCAATGATTTCAAGATTTTGACACTATTGCCTTGAATCCGCTTGTGTTTTACTTGCCTTACGCCGGGGAAGGCGAAAGTCCCGCAAAGCGCTCGTCGTTCAAGGATTGTTGCCGCGCGGCGACATGGAGGGGGTGAGATCGCCGATGAAATCACCGATTCCCGGCCGCTTCAGAGCGCGGAAGGCGAGTGGGCGGCACAGATCCATCGCCGCGATTCCAATGCGGGCGGTCATCAGGCCGTTGATGACGCCTTCGCCGAGTCGGGCCGAGAGTTTTGACGCCAGCCCATGGCCGAGCACCTGTTGGACGAGGCTGTCGCCAACGGCGATCGAGCCGGTGACGGCGAGATGCGCCAGCACATCCCGCAGCAGGCGGAACATGCCGAGCGTGCCGGGGCGGCCGCCATAAAGCTCGGCCATGGCGCGGATAAGGCGGACAGCCTCGTAGAGCACATAGAGCAGGTCGACCACTGCACGTGGACTGACGGCAGTGACGATCGAGACGCGCTTGGAGGCGTTGACGATCAGCATCCGGGCCTTGCGGTCAAGTGGTAGGAGAAGTTCGCGTTCAGTGAGCGCGATCAGATGCGGGGGATCGATGACCTCGCCTTCGGTCGCCTTCAGCGTCGCGCGGCCCTTCGATGTCTCGGGATTTGCCGACAGCAGCGCGGTCAACTGCGCAACGACAGCGCGCGCCTTGACTGGGCGGGTTTCGAGGATCGCCGCCTCGGCTTCGGCCTTGATCTTCTGGACGGCGGCAAGGCGCATCATGCCTGATGTTTCGCGGATGACGAGCGCCAGCACGCCAAGGATGCCGACTGCCAGCACGGCAAGGGCTGCATATCCCAACCAGTCGGCGCGGGTGAAGAGATCGCGGATCAGGCTATCGGTCCAGAGGCCGATGGCGAGCGACAGCAGGATGCCGAAGGCGCCGGCGGCGATCTTGCCGAAGGAGGTCCGCCGCTTGCGCGGCGCTGCAAAGGGGACCGCACTCAGATCCTTGTCGGGATTGATGAAAGGATCGTCCTCGTCAGGCGTCACGACGATATTTTCGGAGAAGCTTTCCGGCTTGCGCCGCTCACCTCCTTGCCGGCCGTTGTCGCGCGGATCGGCAGCCTCGTCCTCGTAGGTGAATGCGGCGGGTGCGCGGCGCGGCGGATCGGAAGGGGGCTTGCTCATGCGAGACGATCTCCGAACAGGAACTGCATGGCGCGGTCGAGGCGGATATGCGGCACCGACAGCTTGATGCCGCCGCCCGTTTCCTCGAGATGCGGCGGGCGGAACCTGACGACATTGACATCGGGCAGCTGCAGGCCGGTCTCGCCCGCGGCGATGCGGTCGAACAGGCTTTCCGGATCCTCCGGCAGGTCACCGGGGAAGATCGCGGTCTTTCTCTGGCCGTCGAAGCGTTCGCCGGCGATGGTTTCGCCCTCTATCGGCGTGCCGACGATGACCGGAAGTTCATGGCCGTCACGTTTGACGGTCGCCTCGCGGGTGGCGCGCACGGAAGCAAGTGCCATGACGTCGATGCCGGCGCCAGCCATGCCGATGCGGTCGATGGCGCGATCCACCAGGCGGCGGGTCAGCGCATCGAGCCGGTCGTGGCTTTCATGATGGAGATGATCGGCTTTGGTGGCGGCGACCAGCACGCGGTCGATGCGGCGCCCGAGCAGGGAGGAAAGCAGCGAATTGGTGCCGGGGCGGAAACAGGCGAGCACATCGGTCAACGCGCGTTCCAGATCCTGCACTGCTTCGGGGCCGCGGTTCATCGCCTGCAGCGCATCGACGAGGACAATCTGGCGATCAAGCCGGGCGAAATGCTCACGGAAGAAAGGTTTGACGACGACCGATTTGTAAGCCTCGTAGCGCCGCTCCATCATCGTCCAGAGCGAGCCGCGGCCGGGACGCCCGTCCGGCGGCAGAGCCAGCGGCGCAAAGGTCAACGCCGGCGACCCGTCGAGATCGCCGGGCAGGAGCAGGCGGCCAGGCGGTAGGGTGGAAAGCGAGCGTTCGTCGGCCTTGCAGGCTTTGAGATAATCGGCAAAAGCGGTGGCGAGGTCGCGGGCGATCATCTCGTCGGCGCCGGCATGGATGTCAGTGGCGCGCGTCAGCGCCAGCCATGGGCGCGACAGTTCGGAGCGGACGCCCGTTTCGGCAAGTGCCAACGTTTCCTCGCTGAACGTGCGATAATCCTTGCCGAGCAGCGGCAGGTCGAGCAGCCATTCGCCGGGATAATCGACGATATCGATCGACAAGCGGCCGGGCGAAAACAACCGGTTCCAGCCGCTGGCGCTCTGATAATCCAGCGTGATGCGCAATTCTGATATGGCGCGGGTCGAATCCGGCCAGATACGGTCCTTCACCAGTGCGCGGATATGGTCCTCGTACTGGAAGCGCGGCACGGCATCGTCCGGTTGTGGTTCCAGCCGCACCGCCGAGACGCGGCCGGATTGGACCGGCTCGAACAGCGGCAGTCGGCCGCCATGTAGGAGATTGTGGACCAGCGAGGAGATGAAGACCGTCTTGCCGGAGCGGGAGAGGCCGGTAACGCCGAGCCGCACGGTCGGATTGACGATCCCGCTCGCCCGATCGGCGAGATTGTCGAAGGCGATGCGGGCGTCATCGGCAAAAGATGTCAGGCGTGGCGGCAAGGCGCAATTCCGGTTGGTGACTGCCCGCAATATAGGGAGGGCGCCCCGCCTGCAAAAGAAGCGGCGCGAAAGTCTTCAGACGACCACGAAATCGATAAGGCGCCAGACGGCGCCCGAAGCGTCGTAATCGACAACGGCAAGGCCTGCCGTCGGGAAGCCGCCGGGAAGGGCGCTTGCCATCGCCTCATGGCCGATCAGCGCCTCCAGCGTCTGCTCCATGGTCGGATTGTGGCCGACCAGCATAACGGCAGATTCGTCCTGCGCATCGATGATCTCGAGATAGGTGTCGACCGTGGCGTTGTAGAGCGCGTCGACATAACGAACCTCAAGCGTGAGGCCTATCGCCCGGTAGACCGCATCGGCGGTATCGCGGCAGCGCAGCGCCGTCGAACTGATCAGAAGATCGGGACGGTAGCCTTTGTCGGCGGCCTTATCGGCGATGATCTCAGCATCGCCGAAGCCCTTTTCATTGAGCGGCCGGTCGAAATCGCGCTGTCCGGATTCGGCCCAGCTGGCCTCGGCATGACGCAGGAGATAGATGCGGTTGGGCGGAGGCACGGGTACGGTCATGGGCAAATCCAGGATCGGGCGGGTCTTTTCAGTAGCGGTTGTAATTGGCCGCCGTCAATCGCCAGTCAGGCCGCAACTCCCTAAAACCTGGCTGACAACACGGCGTTTCGAAGGCGAAGCAAAAAACGGCGGCCGGAATAACCATGACAAAATAGATCGTTAGCCGAAAATTGTAACAGATTTAAAAATCTGTTTACCTGTCGTATTTGGCTTGAATCGCGACTAGCGCTTGGGATATACACCCGGCCAGATGAGATGTTCTTCAGGAGAATCGCGTTGAGTGAGAAGATCGATCTTAGCAATTACGTTCCCTCGGAAGAGGAAGAGTTCATGAACGTAAACCAGCGCGCCTATTTCAGGGCCAAGCTGGTTGCATGGAGAAATGATATCCTTAGAGAAGCGCGTGAGACACTCGACCATCTGGCCGAGGAAAGCGCAAACCATCCCGACCTCGCCGACCGGGCGTCGTCGGAAACAGATCGGGCGATCGAACTTCGCGCCCGTGATCGGCAGAGAAAGCTGATTTCGAAGATCGACGCGGCAATGCAGCGCATCGACGACGGCACCTACGGCTATTGCGAGGAAACCGGCGAACCGATCGGCCTCAAGCGTCTCGATGCCCGCCCGATCGCGACACTGTCGATCGAAGCGCAGGAGCGTCACGAACGCCGCGAAAAGGTCTATCGCGACGAATGAGAGTTTTCATGCAGGCATGAAAGCAAAAGAGGCGCCGTGATCAGATCGCGGCGCTTTTTCGTTTATCCATTGTTCTCGCGTGTTGGGCGGGTTTCGACGATTATAGCGGATCTCCGGATGCCAGAGGTTTCCACGATTGCTCTCGATCGGCCTGCATGGCGAGGTCGATCACAACAAGGGTGCCATTCCTGATTCGTCGCCGCATCACGTCTGATCGGTCAGGATCTGTCCGAACCATGCCTTCTTCATGAAGAGCCTGCAGCCGCGCGCGTGAAACCTTCAGCTCGGACGCCAGCAGGCGGTCAAGCCGTGTGCTGGTTGGAAACGGGACCATCAGTTCGATAGCCAATCTCGTCCAATATGCAGTTTCGCTTTGCATCTCCTTTGCGATTTCAAATTCTGCAAACTCGTCCACACGCTGTGATTTGTGTCGGAGAGCATCGAGCTTGAAGGTTTCTGCCCGGATCCAGTCAGGATCGTTGGACTGTAACGCGTCAAGGACGGCAGGATCGATGTCGCGAACATTGCGGCGCTCGAGGATTGGGCGGTTCCACGTCCTGTCACAGGTCAGGCATTTGTAGATAAGCCAGGCATCAAGCTTGCGACCGTTGGCGTTGAGCCGGATCTTGCCGCTGGATTGGAAAGCTCTCAAGCCTCCGCATCCGCCACATGCAATCCAAGGCTGGGGAGCTGTCCTGGGAATAATGGTCCATCGGACCCGAAGCGTATTGCACATACCGTCTTGGTCTTCCGTTCGGAAGTCCACCAAGATGGTGCATGAGAAAACCCCTTGCGGGCGCGGTGTGGCGATGTTGTGGGCGGCTGAAGAGCTGAGATAGCGGAGCTGCACATGGCACATTGTAACAATGCCAAACCGGTCTCTCGCCACCACCCGATGAACATGTTCGCATGCCGCCAGCGTGTCGCTCTGCGGCAGTACGGGTGAAACTGGAGTGAGACCGGTATTTACTTAGGCAAAGTGCAACCTCAAATGCGCCAACGCTCTTCAACCCTAGGGATAACAAATGATCGGCATGAAAGGGAGCCCCCAAGCCCGTTCGGGGTGCTGAAAGCCAGGGCAATGCGGCTTTTATGCAACTTAGTGATGAAGGAGGGGCGCTCTATCAATCCGACATCACTTGTCGCGATTGACACTCATTTCGCCGAAGATGCGGGCGACTTCCTTCTGCAGCTCGGTATCGGCGCCGGTGATCGGGGCAAGCTCGGGATCACGGCGTGGCAGGTTGGCCGGCTGCGGCACCGCTTGGCGAGGCGCCTGGTTTGCCGGCGCCGGCACGATGCGTTCGGCCGTCAGATTGTTCGACATTTCCTGTTCCAGCACCCGCTGGAAATCAAGACGGCTCGCTGCTGCCGACTGCGCAGCCGAATCGTCTTCGGCGCTACCTGGTGCGGCGCGCGCGGCCGCCGGCATGTCCTGGACAGGCGGGGCGGAGACCTCGGGTTCGATGCGCTGCTGCGGCAGCACGCGCTGGCGGGCGGCATCGAGGATCTCGGCGGCACTTGAGGCATCGTGAAACTGTGCGGGCTTAGCGGCGGGGGGAGCGACGGGACGCTCCGGTGGGCGTGGCGGCAGCGGGGCGGCACGCAGGAGATTGTCGCGTTCGGCCGACAAGGGAGCTGTCACAGGCTCTGCCGGAAGAGGGCTCGTGACCACCAGCGGTGCCACGGCTGGCGGGGACGGCGGTTGAACCAACGGTTCTGGGCGAGGGCGCGGCTCTGGCGAAGCCGGTGCCGAGAAAGAGGGCTCGGCGGCCGGCTCTACGCGGGCTGCGACCGGCGGGCGCGACGGAGCAACCGGTGGCGTCTCCGGTCGCGCGACCGATATCGGATGCTGCTCGACGGGCTGCGGGCGGGCGGCGCTTTCCGGTTGTTCGGCCGCTGCCGGCAGGATACGGCTTTCGATGACGATATCGCTCGGGCCGCCGATCATGATCAGGTGCTCGACATCGTCGCGGCGCACCAGCACCAGCCGCCGACGAGCATCGACGGCTGCGGCATCCAGCACTTGCAGGCGTGGTTGGCGGTTGCGGCCGCCGCGCACGAAGGGAGAGGGCGCCCGGCTGCGGATCACCCAGAGCACGATGATGAGCAGGAGAAGCGCCAGACCGACGCCACCGGCCGCAAGCAGGAAACGGCTGCCATAAGCTCCGACAACATCATCCAACATAATCACTCACTCCATTTCGCATTCAGCACATATTGACGACTTTTCCGTTCCTTAGGCAAGGGCCGCCGGTGCTGTCCAGTCACGCGAGAACGCGATTTCGTGTTCCGCTGCTTGGCACTCGGCGACCTCACACACAGGCGGCAGCTTTGGGTTTCTGGGGCAGATGGCGCTGTTGCCTGTGAATTCAAGCAGTCTTGCCGGCTAGCGGTGTTTTTGCCGACGCGGCAAATTGCTAAGAAGGAAAGAGTGCCTGATTCCTGCTTCGTGTTCGTGCTACGAAGCGGGAGGGCTTTTGTGAGGAATACATGACGAAACCGCGTCAGGCCGACGACTATAACGCACCGCTTGTGGATCGTGGGGGGCGTTCTGGCACGGTCTTGCGCATTCTTCTGCTGGCGCTCGTGCTGATCGCGGCTGCCGGCGCCTTCGTCTTCTTCAAAAAATCGCTCGACAACGAGGTCGTTCTTGGCGGTCTCGGCGTGCTCGCCATGGTCGGCATTTTCTTCCTGGTGTCTTCGGTCATCGGCTTCATCGAGGTGATGCCGCAGCGCCAGTCCGACAGTCTGGCGCGCGCCTTCCTCAACAGCCATCCCGACGGCACGCTGATCACCGACGAAAAAGGCCGGATCATCTATGCCAATGCCGCCTATGGCGCGCTGACCGGCGCGCGCAAGGCGACCGAGGTGCAGACGCTGGAAACGCTGTTGTCGCGCCACCGTGAATCCAACGAAGCGCTCTACAGGCTGGTCAACGGCCTGCGCGAGGGCAAGGAAGGCCGCGAGGAGTTCCGCCTGCTGCGCGCCGTCGGGCCTGGCAGCAACAGCTCCGGTGCGCATTGGTACCGGCTGAAGGCGCGGCTGCTGCAGCCGGAGGAAAACGGCGGCAAGCCGCTGCAGATCTGGCAGATCACCGACATCACCACTGAGCGCGACGACCAGGAGCGCTTCTTCAAGGAATTGCAGAACGCGATCGACTATCTCGACCACGCGCCGGCCGGCTTCTTTTCCGCCGGCAGGAAGGGCGAGATCTTCTACCTGAATGCGACGCTTGCCGAGTGGCTCGGCCTCGACCTCACCAAGTTCGTGCCGGGCTCGATGACGATCGGCGATGTTGTGGCGGGCGAGGGGCTGGCGCTGATTCAGTCGGTGCAGGCCGAACCCGGCCTGAAAAAGACAGTGACGCTCGATCTCGACCTGCGCAAGAGCAATGGCCAGAGCCTGCCGGTGCAAATCATCCACAGCGTCACCTCGATGCGCGACGGCGCACCCGGCGAAAGCCGGACGATCGTGCTGGCACGTGAAAAGAGCGATGCCGGCGGCCAGTCCGCTTCGGCCGCCGCCATGCGCTTCACCCGCTTCTTCAACAATACGCCGATGGCGATCGCCTCGGTCGACGGCAACGGGCGCATCTTGCGAACCAATGCGCCGTTCCTGAAGATGTTCTCCGGCGTCGTCTCTCGCGACGATCTCGAAAAGGCGCCGCATCTTGAAACCATCGTGCAGGAAAGCGACCGGCCACAGCTGGCCGCGGCGCTGGCGGCGGCCAAGGATCGGCAGGGCGACATCGCGCCGCTCGACACCCGCACACCGACCGACGAGGCGCGCTATTTCCGCTTCTATGTCAATGCCGTCATCGACCAGAGCGACGAGGCGCCCGAGGAAGCGGCGATCGTCTATGCCGTCGAGGTGACCGAGCAGAAGGCGCTGGAAGCGCAGATGGCGCAGACGCAGAAGATGAATGCGGTCGGAACGCTCGCCGGTGGCATCGCGCATGATTTCAACAACGTGCTGACGGCTATCCTGCTTTCCTCCGACCATCTGCTGCTGCAGGCGCGGCCGGCCGATGCCAGCTTCGCCGATCTGATAGAGATCAAGCGCAACGCCAACCGCGCCGCAGTGCTGGTGCGCCAGCTGCTCGCCTTCTCACGCAAGCAGACGATGCGGCCCTCGGTGCTGAACCTCACCGATGTCGTCGGCGACCTGCGTATGCTGGTCGATCGGCTGCTATCAGGCACCAATGTCAAGCTCGACGTGCAATATGGCCGCGACCTCTGGCCTGTCAAAACAGACCTTTCGCAGTTCGAGCAGGTGCTGATCAATCTCTGCGTCAATGCGCGCGACGCGATGCCAGAGGGTGGCACGCTGACATTGCGCACCCGAAACCTGACCGCTGCCGAGGTCTCGGCCTTCAATTACTCCTACATGCCGGCCGAGGACATGGTGCTGGTCGAGGTTGCGGATAACGGCACAGGCATCGCACCTGAAATCATGGACAAGATCTTCGAGCCGTTCTTCACCACCAAGGATGTCGGCAAGGGCACCGGTCTTGGCCTCGCCATGGTCTATGGCATCGTCAAACAGTCGGGCGGCTACATCCAGCCGGAATCCGAAGTCGGCAAGGGCACGACCTTCCGCGTCTTCCTGCCGCGCCACATCCCGGAGCCGGCGGTTGCGGCCGAAGCGGGTTCGATCGACGGCGCCATCGCCGGAGCCGAAGTGGTGCCGCTGCCGGTATCGCCGCAGCAGCCCGAGGACCTGACGGGATCGGCCGTCATCCTTCTCGTCGAAGACGAGGAGGCGGTGCGCCGCGGCGGCAAGCGCATGCTGGAAACGCGCGGCTACACCGTCCACGAGGCGGGCTCGGGCGTCGAGGCGCTGGCTATCTTGGAAGAACTCGACGGCAAGGTCGACATCGTCGTCTCCGACGTCGTCATGCCCGAAATGGACGGCCCGACGCTGCTGCGCGAGCTGCGCAAGACCTATCCCGACATGAAGTTCATATTCGTCTCGGGTTATGCCGAAGATGCCTTTGCCCGCAACCTGCCGCCGGAAGCGAAATTTGGCTTCCTGCCGAAGCCGTTTTCGCTGAAGCAGCTCGCTGTTGTGGTGAAGGAGACGTTGGACGGGTGAGTGAAGGGGGCCTGGGAGAGCACGCTGTGCCGTGCCGCACCCCCCTCTGCCCTGCCGGGCATCTCCCCCCACAAGTGTAAAGCCCGGAGACATAGCTGACAGATGTTCGGAGACATGCCTGACAGTCAGTCTTGGCTTTTGAGGTCGATTTTTGCGACCTGTGTTGCGCCGAAGAAGACGCCGTAGAGACCATCGCGCTGGAGCGGGCGGATGGCGAGGCAATCGGTTTTGAAGGCGTTGGGCACGCGCCAGGCCCGTCCCTTGAAACTGACATAGCCCTTGGTTGTTCCGACGCGGCGCACGATCTCCGAGCTGTCATAGGCCGGTTCGGGCAGGCGGTCGGGAAACGGGCGCGGTGAAGGTCTGTAACGGCTGGCCGGCACGGCCATGTCGATACCCTGGTGGGGGCGACAATGTTTGTAGATGTCGCGCCAGCGGTCGAAAGCCCTTTGCGCTTGGGCGTGGCTTGCGAGCGCGGCGAAATCGAAGACCTCGGCCTTGAGGCTGCGGTGGAAGCGCGTTCTTGCCGCGGCCCTGGGGGTGGTAGGGTCTGGCATGGATGAGGTCGATGCCGAGCTTGAGCAGCCAGACACGCAACCTTGTCCATTGGTTGGGCACGCCGGTGCCCCATGGGTTGCCGTTGTCGGTACAGATGGCCATCGGCAGGCCGTGGCGGCGCAGGATAGGCTCCAGCCGGCCGCGGACGGTCTGCATGCGCTCGTCGGCGCAGGCTTCGAGGCCGACGGCGAAGCGGGAATGGTCGTCGATGATGGTCAGGGGATGGCACCAGATGCCTGAGACGAGCTGCGTGCGGCCCTTGAAGTCCATCTGCCAGAGCAGGTTGGGCGCCTCGCGCTCGAAGCGGCCGAGCGCTGGCCGCCCACCCACCTGCGGCTCGATGCGATCGTGGCGCACCAGGATGGCATGGACGGTGGAGGCTGCCGGCGGCTCTGTGCCCAGATCCTGCAGCCGGCGGGCGATCTTGCGCGCTCCCCAGGCCGGATGTTCGTCGCGGATATCAAGCACGGCGCGCTCGAGATCGGCTCCGGTCCGCCGCGGGCTCGCATGCGGCCGGCGGGAGCGGTCCTCCACCGGCTCGCCCGCTTGCAGGCGCCGCAGCCAGACATAGCCTGTCTGCCGGCTGATGCCGAAGCGCTGGCAAAGCTCAGAGACGTTCGTCCCCTCCAGCCCAGCCAACCGGCAAAATTCCAAACGCTCATCCACAACTGACCTCGACCGCCAAACCATGCCGACCTCCCGAAAAATCATTCTGGAAGTGTCAGGCATGTCTCCGAACATCTGTCAGCTATGTATCAAGGCCGTACAACAAGGAGGGAGATCACAAGGGGCGAACGCTTCCCATCACATCAACGCTTCACCGAGTTGAAAGGGATATTTGTTCAGAAAGCCGGTGCTTCCAGCAGATCTCCCCACCTGTGGGGGAGATGCCCGGCAGGTGTCCGACCCGGATAGATAGGTAACAGAACGGACCGTTTACATAGGTGACAGTTCTCTAGCAGCCGGGAGGGCCCGGCGATGGTTTGGAGAGAGACTGGCATCATGGACGAGCGGCTGCGCTTTGTT
>NZ_JBLYZH010000015.1:0-209199 GCF_048551595.1 Rhizobium sp. CRRU65
GCTTGTCCGCCCCAGCGCCCTGCAACCCCGACCAGCCGGCGCAGGGGCGGACACTGGTCTACAAGGGGGAGAACTGTAACCCATCTATCCGGTTCAATCTGTTACCCATCTATCGGCTGGACACAGGGCAGAGGGGGGCTGGAACGGCACCACCTATCTGGAAAGGCGATTCCTGCCGGCCCCGTCAATCCTCATTGACCCAGCGCCACCGCAATCTCAGCGGCAAGCCGCGCGTTGTTCTCGACGAGCGCGATGTTGGTCTTGAGGCTCTGGCCATCCGTCAGGTCGAAGATGGTCGACAGAAGATAGGGTGTGACCGCCTTGCCGGTGACTTCGTCGCGCTCGGCGCTGTCGAGCGCCCGCTCGATATAGATTTCCATTTCCTCGCGCGCGATTTCGTCGGCCTCAGGCACGGGGTTGGCGACGAGCATGCCGCCGTCGACGCCGAGTTGTTCGCGCACCGTCTGGAAGTTGGCGATGGCGGCCGGGCTGTTCAGCGACAGCGGGCTGCGGATGCCCGAGGAGCGCGACCAGAAGGCGGGGAATTCCTCGCTCTCATAAGTGACGACAGGCACGCCGCGGGTTTCCAGCACTTCCAGCGTCTTCGGAATGTCGAGGATCGCCTTGGCGCCGGCGCAGACGACGATGACGCCGGTGCGCGCGAGTTCCTCGAGATCGGCTGATATATCGAAGCTTTCCTCGGCGCCGCGATGCACACCGCCGATGCCGCCTGTGGCAAAGACGCGGATGCCGGCGCGCGCCGCCGCGATCATCGTCGCCGCAACCGTGGTGGCGCCGGTGCGGCGCTCGGCGATGGCGAAGGCGAGATCGGCGCGCGACACCTTCATGACTTCAGTGGCCTTGGCCAACTGTTCCAGCTCCGCGGCTTCAAGGCCGATATGCAGCGTGCCGTGAATGACGGCGATCGTTGCCGGCACCGCACCCTGTTCGCGGATGATCGCCTCGACGCTGCGGGCCATCTCGATATTACCGGGATAAGGCATGCCGTGGGTGATGATCGTGGATTCCAGCGCCACCAGCGGCGCGCCGCGCTGCTTGGCGCTGGCGACTTCCTTCGAATAGGCGATCGGCAGAAGAGGGGAGATGGGCTTGGTCATGGTCTTGTCCTGTGATCGACAGAGCATGATGCCGAAAAGGGTGAGCGGTTTTCGGTCGACATCATGCTCAACTATTTAATTCGCCGCTTCAATGCAGAATTCTGACCTTGGGGACAAGGGCAAGCGCCTCATTCAGGAGATCGGGCGTCAGATTTTCGTTGACGGCGTGCCGCGACTGCACGGTCAGTATGGCGGCCGCAGTGCCGTGGCGGACGGCTTCTTCGAGCGGCAGGCCTGATATCAATGCGGCGAGCGTGCCGGCTGCAAGGGAATCGCCGGCACCCGTGACATCGGCGACGATGTCGGCAATCGGCGGCTGTAGCGTCACGGCGCGGCCGCCGCAAAGCGCGACGAGCTCGCGCCGGCCGCGGGTGACCACGGCGTTCCTGATGCCGATCTCGTTCAGCAACGGCGGCCAGCCTGCAGCCCCTTCCGGCCGCTCACCGGCAAGGGCGGCAGCTTCTGCCTCATTCAGGAACAGGTAGTCGATATCCCCGATGCAGGGTTTCAGCCTGACGACCTTGGCCGGCGAGATGGCGATTGCCGCGACGGGCTTGCCTAGCGAGTGCGCCTTCGCGACGATCGCCGCGATCGTCTCTTCCGGCAGGTTGGCGTCAAAAAGGATGAAGTCATGGGCGGCGAAGGCCTCCCGCACCCAGCGGATGGAGAGACGCCGTGGCACGAAGAAGCGGTAAAGATCCATGTCGGCAAGGGCGATCACCAGATTGCCGTCCTTCTCGATGATTGCCGTATAGCTCGGCGTCTTGCGGTCGAGGAAGACGAAGGGCCGGTCGTCGATGCCGGCGAAATCGGCAGCTTCTCCGACCGTCTCGCCCATCGGATCGCCGCCGCGCGGCGAGATCATCGTCACCTGAAAACCGAGCCTTGCCAGGTTGCGCGCCGCATTGAAGCCACCGCCGCCCGGCTCCTCGAACCAGGTGCCGGGATTGCTGGCGCCAGGCGCCGTCTCGCCGGAGATACGGCCGCGCCGATCGATATGGGCGCCGCCGAGAACAAGAATCTTTTTCTTCATCCGAGCCGCTCTCCCGATGCCCGAAAGGCGAATCGATGCGATGCGCCTTGTGCCGCTCGTGCCAGCACTTCAAACCTAAGTCGTTGCTTTTCATCGATAAAACAAATACAGAACACGGGTCGTTTTACCTTTTTCTTTCAATTATTTGATCGCCTATTGCGAAAATGGAACAAATAGGGTACAAACTCGACATTGCTAGAGCGGCTTCAATAACCTAAAGGTGGATCGGATGTCTCAGAATTCATTGCGGCTGGTAGAGGACAAATCGGTGGACAAAAGCAAGGCGCTTGAAGCGGCACTCTCACAGATAGAGCGGTCGTTCGGCAAGGGCTCGATCATGAAACTCGGCTCCAACGAGAATGTTGTCGAGATCGAGACGATCTCGACCGGCTCGCTTGGCCTCGATATTGCACTCGGCGTTGGTGGCCTGCCGAGGGGCCGCATCATCGAAATCTACGGGCCGGAAAGCTCCGGTAAGACGACGCTTGCATTGCAGACGATTGCCGAAGCGCAGAAGAAGGGTGGCATCTGCGCCTTCGTCGATGCCGAACATGCGCTCGATCCCGTCTATGCCCGCAAGCTTGGCGTCGACCTGCAGAACCTTTTGATCTCGCAGCCCGATACCGGCGAGCAGGCGCTCGAAATCACCGATACGCTGGTGCGCTCCGGCGCCGTCGACGTTCTCGTCGTCGACTCGGTCGCTGCCCTGACGCCGCGTGCCGAAATCGAAGGCGAGATGGGCGACAGCCTTCCCGGCCTGCAGGCACGACTGATGAGCCAGGCGCTGCGCAAGCTCACCGCTTCGATCTCGAAGTCGAACACCATGGTGATCTTCATCAACCAGATCCGCATGAAGATCGGCGTCATGTTCGGCTCGCCGGAAACGACGACGGGCGGCAATGCGCTGAAATTCTACGCCTCCGTACGCCTCGACATCCGCCGCATCGGCGCGGTCAAGGAGCGCGAAGAGGTGATCGGCAACCAGACCCGCGTCAAGGTCGTCAAGAACAAGATGGCGCCGCCCTTCAAGCAGGTCGAGTTCGACATCATGTATGGTGAGGGTGTTTCCAAGACCGGCGAACTGGTCGATCTCGGCGTCAAGGCCGGTATCGTCGAAAAGTCGGGCGCCTGGTTCTCCTATAACAGCCAGCGCCTCGGCCAGGGCCGCGAAAACGCCAAGACCTTCCTGCGCGATAATCCGGACCTCGCCCGCGAGATCGAACTGTCGCTGCGCCAGAATGCCGGCCTGATCGCCGACCGCTTCCTGCAGAATGGCGGACCGGAGCCCGATGACGGCGATGGCGATGCCTCCGCGGAAATGTAATTTTCGCGCTTAAACTCATCGGACAGTTCCAACCGGCCGCATTCCTGATGAGAATTCGGTCGGTTTTGTTTGTCTGCTGGACAGTGGCGGGGGCGAACGTTAAAAGCCGATGGATTTGTATTTACCTGCCTCCGGCAGCATTGAAGGGCATAGCATGAGCGGCGTGAACGATATCCGGTCGACCTTCCTCGACTATTTCAAGAAGAACGGCCATGAGATCGTTCCGTCGAGCCCGCTCGTGCCGCGCAACGACCCGACGCTGATGTTCACCAATGCCGGCATGGTGCAGTTCAAGAACGTCTTCACCGGCCTCGAAAAGCGTCCCTATTCGACGGCGACGACTTCGCAGAAATGCGTGCGAGCCGGCGGCAAGCACAACGATCTCGACAATGTCGGCTATACTGCACGCCACCTGACCTTCTTCGAGATGCTCGGCAACTTCTCCTTCGGCGACTATTTCAAGGAGAATGCGATCGAGCTTGCCTGGAAGCTCGTCACCGAGGGCTTCGACCTTCCGAAGAACCGCCTGCTGGTGACCGTCTATTCCGAGGACGAAGAAGCTGCGACGCTGTGGAAGAAGATCGCTGGCTTTTCCGACGATAAGATCATCCGCATTCCAACCTCCGACAATTTCTGGCAGATGGGCGATACCGGCCCCTGCGGCCCGTGCTCGGAAATCTTCATCGATCAGGGTGAGAATGTTTGGGGCGGTCCTCCGGGCTCCCCGGAGGAAGATGGCGACCGGTTCCTGGAATTCTGGAACCTAGTCTTCATGCAGTTCGAGCAGACCGCACCCGGCGAGCGTTCGCCGCTCCCGCGCCCATCGATCGATACCGGCATGGGCCTGGAGCGCATGGCCGCCGTTCTGCAGGGCGTTCAGAGCGTATTTGACACCGATCTCTTCCGCACGCTGATCGGCACCATCGAGGACACGATGGGCGTCAAGGCGGAAGGCAGCGCCAGCCACCGCGTCATTGCGGACCATCTGCGCTCCTCAGCCTTCCTGATCGCCGACGGCGTGCTTCCGTCGAATGAGGGCCGCGGTTATGTGCTGCGCCGCATCATGCGCCGCGCCATGCGCCATGCACAACTGCTCGGCGCCAAGGAACCGCTGGTCTACAAGCTGCTGCCGACGCTGGTGCAGCAGATGGGCCGCGCCTATCCGGAACTGGTGCGCGCCGAGGCGCTGATCTCGGAAACGCTGAAGCTGGAGGAAAACCGTTTCCGCAAGACGCTGGAACGCGGCCTGTCGCTTCTGTCAGACGCGACGACGAATCTTTCCAAGGGCGATATGCTGGATGGTGAGACCGCCTTCAAGCTCTACGACACCTACGGCTTCCCGCTCGATCTGACGCAGGATGCACTGCGTGCCCGTGAGATCGGCGTCGACATCTCCGGTTTCACCGATGCGATGCAGCGCCAGAAGGCCGAAGCCCGCTCGCACTGGGCCGGTTCCGGCGAGAAGGCGACGGAAACCATATGGTTCGAGCTCAAGGAAAAACACGGTGCGTCCGAATTCCTCGGCTACGACACCGAAACGGCTGAAGGCGTCGTGCAGGCGATCGTCAAAGAGGGCGCGGTTTCGACCGCGGCCAAGGCCGGCGACAAGGTGCAGATCGTCGTCAGCCAGACGCCATTCTACGGCGAATCCGGTGGCCAGATGGGCGATACCGGCGTAATCTCGTCCGACCACGGCAAGATCGAGATTTCAGATACGCAGAAGAGGGGCGAAGGCCTGTTCGTGCATCAGGGTACTGTCATCGACGGCGTGTTCAAGGATGGCGATGCAGTCGTGCTGACGGTCGATCATGCTCGCCGTTCGCGGCTGCGCGCCAATCACTCAGCGACCCACCTGCTACACGAGGCTTTGCGCGAAGTGCTCGGCACCCATGTGGCGCAGAAGGGTTCGCTGGTTGCGCCCGAGCGCCTGCGTTTCGACGTTTCGCATCCGAAGCCGATGTCGGCCGAGGAGCTGAAGATCGTCGAGGACATGGCAAACGAGATCGTGCTGCAGAATTCGCCGGTTACAACTAGGCTGATGAGCGTCGACGATGCGATCGCCGAAGGCGCGATGGCGCTGTTCGGCGAAAAATATGGCGATGAAGTCCGGGTCGTGGCGATGGGTGAGGGTGTGCGCGGCGCCAAGGCCGGCAAGGCCTATTCGATCGAACTCTGCGGCGGCACGCATGTCGGGGCCACAGGCCAGATCGGCCTGATCCGTGTTCTCGGTGAAAGTGCCGTCGGCGCCGGCGTTCGCCGCATCGAGGCCGTCACCGGCGAATCGGCGCGCGAATATCTGGCCGAACAGGACGAACGCGTGAAGACACTGGCCGCCTCGCTGAAGGTGCAGCCGGGCGAAGTGCTGTCACGTGTTGAAGCGCTGATGGACGAGCGCCGCAAGCTCGAAAAGGAATTGGCTGACGCCAAGCGCAAACTCGCCATGGGCGGCGGGCAGGGCGGCTCGGTCGATGCCGTGCGCGAAGTTGCTGGCGTCAAGTTCCTCGGCAAGGCGATTTCGGGTGTCGATCCCAAGGATTTGAAGGGACTGGCCGATGACGGCAAGACCAGCATCGGCTCGGGCGTCGTTGCCCTCGTCGGCGTTTCCGACGACGGCAAGGCAAGTGCTGTTGTGGCGGTGACACCGGATCTGGTGCAACGCTACAGCGCCGTCGATCTCGTCCGCATCGCCTCTGCCGCCCTCGGCGGCAAGGGCGGCGGCGGCCGCCCCGACATGGCCCAGGCCGGCGGTCCCGATGGGTCGAAGGCCGACGAGGCGATCGAGGCTGTTGCCGTAGCACTCGCCGGCTGATTAGCCGGCTAATCAATGCGTTTCGAAAAGGCGGAGGCTTGGCTTCCGCCTTTCTCATTTCATCGGCTCACTGCCGAGGGCAAGTCAGCAGGATTTGTCAAATCGGGATATGGTTCTCTCAAGCCGATCGATTTGCACGAGGTTCCGAGATGAATGGCGAAACGGCATGGGCACTTTATGAAAACCGTCTGAGACGGGTTTCGGCCTATATTCACGACCACCTCGACGAGGAGCTGGATATGGAACGCCTTGCCGAAATCGCCTGCATGTCGAGCTATCACTGGCACAGGATCTACCGGGTGATTTACGGCGAGACGCTGGCGGCCACCGTCAAGCGGCTCAGGCTGCATCACGCGGCTGGCGAGATCGTCCGCACGGAACTTGCCGTCAGTGAAATTGCGAAGCGATCAGGCTATCCCAATCTCCAATCCTTCAATCGTATCTTCAAGTCGGTCTACGGCATGCCGCCGGCGCGCTACCGGAAAGAGGGAAGCCATACAGCCTTTGAACCCTCACCCAACGGAAAGACCAAAGCAATGTTAGACGTTACCATACGCGAGATCGGACCGATCGAGCTGATCGGCGTTGCCCATACCGGTTCCTACATGCATATCGACAAGGCCTTCGAGACGCTGTTCGGCACGCTTTATGCTCGCGGCCTCGCGAGGCCCGACATGCGGATGATCGGCGTCTATCTCGACGATCCCGACATCGTGCCTGAAGAAAAGCTGCGGTCGATCGCCTGCGTCACCGGCGCTTCCGACGTGCCGGTCGAGGCGCCGTTCGAGCGGCGCACCATCGACGGCGGCGATTATGCGGTGCTGCGCCACAAGGGTCCCTATGCTAATATGCCGAAGTCCTATCAGTGGCTCTTTGCCGAATGGCTGCCGAAATCCGGCCGGCAGTTGAAGGACAGGGTGATGTTCGAGGAATACCTCAACAACCCGCGCGAGGTGTCGCCGACCGAGCTTCTGACGGATATTCATATGCCGCTCGTCTGAGGTCGCTATTTTGGGGGGGCGGCGGATCTGCCGCGTCCCCGAGCTCTCAAGCGGCCTGCATGGTCTTGATGGCTTCGTCATCGAGGGCGTTCGCCCGCTTGTAGGCCTCGCGCTCGTTGATGCGGCCGAAATAGTCGATGAAGGCTTGGCGCTTCTCGATGGAGCCGAAGCCGAGGCCCCAGGCGATATGGGAGCCGACATAGACGTCGGCGGCGGTGAAGCGCTCGCCGGTGACGTAGGTCGAACCGGAGACGGCTTTCTCGAGTGTGTTCATCACGTCGCCGAAGCCGCCGCAGCCGGCCATGCGCAGGCGTTCCTGCGGAATTTCGAAGCCGAGAGCCTTCATGGTCACCGCCGATTCGAGCGGACCGGCGGCAAAGAACATCCAGCGGTAGTAATCCGCGCGCTCTTCCGGCCTCGGCGCCAGCGCCTTGTCGGGAAAGGTTTCGGCGAGATAGGCGCAGATCGCCGCGCATTCGGTAACGACGGTATCGCCGTGGCGGATCGCCGGCACTTTGCCCATCGGATTGACGGAGAGATATTCCGGCGCCTTCATCGTCTCGCCGAAGGTCAGGTATTCGGTGCGGTAGGGCTGGCCGATCTCTTCCAGCATCCAGCGCGCGATGCGGCCGCGCGACATCGGGTTGGTATAGAATACCAGTTCTTCGGTCATGAGATCCTCCTGTTGTTCCTATGTTTGCGGAACCACCCCTTCTAGAATCAACACTTATCAACCCTTGATGTCAAATTTCGGCAGCAGTCAGAGCGCCTTGCGATACTGGATGAAGCCGGAGCGCTCGGCGATGCTGTCATAGAGCCGGCGCGCCGTCGCGTTGGCCTCGTGCGTCATCCAATAGAGCCTGCCTGCGCCGTTTCCGCGCGCGAGATCTGCGACGGCGTCGATGAGTGCAGCACCGGTGCCGAGCCCGCGCTGGCTGCTCTCGACATAAAGATCCTGCAGATAGCAGGTCCATTGCGGCAGCCAGCAGGAACGGTGAAAGATGGCATGGACGATGCCGACGAGGCGGCCGTCTTCGTCGAAGGCGCCGAGCGCATGCATCGGTTCGTCAGGGTCGTGGAAGCGAGCCCAGGTGAGATCGGTGGTTTCAGGCGGGATGACCACTTCATAGAAGTGCTGATAGGCAGCCCATAAAGGTTCCCAGGCGGCACGGTCAGAGGCTTCGAGCGGGCGCACGGTTGCTGTCATCGGTTCATCCTCGCAAATGAAAACGGCGGGGAAAGCCCCGCCGTTTCAATGCTATACCGAAAAGACCGGCTTACGCCATGGCCTTCTGCAGGTTCTCGTCGATCTTGTCGAGGAAGGCGGTGGTCGACAGCCACGGCTGGTCGGGGCCGATCAGCAGCGCCAGGTCCTTGGTCATGAAGCCGGATTCGACGGTGTCGACGCAGACCTTTTCCAGCGTCGAGGAGAAGCGGGCGAGCTCGGCATTGTCGTCGAGCTTGGCGCGGTGCGCCAGGCCACGGGTCCAGGCGAAGATCGAGGCGATCGAGTTCGTCGAGGTTTCCTGGCCCTTCTGGTGCTGGCGATAGTGACGCGTCACCGTGCCGTGGGCGGCTTCGGCTTCGACCGTCTTGCCGTCGGGCGTCAAGAGAACCGAGGTCATCAGGCCGAGCGAGCCGAAGCCCTGGGCTACGGTGTCGGACTGGACGTCGCCGTCATAATTCTTGCAGGCCCAGACATAGCCGCCCGACCACTTCAGCGCCGAGGCGACCATGTCGTCGATCAGGCGGTGTTCGTAAGTGATGCCGGCTTCCTTGAACTGATCCTTGAATTCGGTCTGGTACACCTCTTCGAAGATGTCCTTGAAGCGACCGTCATAGGCCTTGAGGATGGTGTTCTTGGTCGACAGATAAACCGGCCACTTACGCATCAGGCCGTACATCATTGAGGCGCGGGCGAATTCGCGGATCGACTCGTCGAGATTGTACATGGCCATGGCAACGCCGGAGCCGGGGGCGTCGAAGACGTCCTTCTCGATAACCGTGCCGTCTTCACCGACGAACTTGATCGTCAGCTTGCCCTTGCCGGGGAAGCGGAAGTCGGTGGCACGGTACTGGTCGCCGAAGGCATGACGACCGACAACGATCGGCTTGGTCCAGCCGGGAACGAGGCGCGGCACGTTCTGGCAAATGATCGGCTCGCGGAAGATGACGCCGCCGAGAATGTTGCGGATCGTGCCGTTCGGGCTCTTCCACATCTGCTTGAGATTGAATTCCTTGACGCGGTCTTCATCCGGCGTGATCGTCGCGCACTTGATGCCGACGCCGTATTTCTTGATGGCGTTGGCGGCGTCGACGGTGACCTGGTCGTTGGTGGCGTCGCGGTTTTCGACCGAGAGGTCGAAATAGTCGATGTCGAGGTCAAGATACGGATGGATCAGCTTATCCTTGATGAGCTGCCAGATGATGCGCGTCATTTCATCGCCGTCGAGATCGGCGACGGGATTTGCGACCTTGATCTTGTTCATGTATCTGCCTCGTTCGAGCTTGAATGGGGACGGGGTCCCGGGTGGGTGATGTGATGAGGAGCGCTATAGCATTGTGAACCGGGAACGCAAAGCTGCAACGGGTTTCAGAATGCGTTTTTGCCGCCATTGCCAAGTGCTGGAATTTGGTTATTGTCCGCCACGATCTGCCGCCCCGGACATTCGACCATGAAGACAATCGCCGTTGTTATCGCATGTCTTATCGCCTTTTCCGGCACCGGCCATGCCGCCGATATCATCGCTCCCGTGAAGGAGATCATGGACGCGACCAAGAGCAATTGGGCCGACAATAACAGCGACTGGACCGACATCTTCGATGCGAGCCGGCTCGACCATCTCTACAGCCGCGATTTCGTCGCGAAATACCAGGCGGCGGCGCAATTTCCCGCCATCGACGACGACGGCATTTCGCCCTTCGACTACGACGTCATCGTCAACGGCCAGGATGCCTGCCCGCTGGAGGATCTGACGATGGCGGCAGCGCCTGTGGTCGACGGCGTGGCCGAGGTGACCGTGAGCTTCAAGAAATCCGCCTGCTCGGACGCTGCTGACGCCAAGGATTATACGACTGTTCATTTCCAAGTGGTCGAAGAGGGCGGCAAAACCGTCATCGACGATATCGTCACCGAAAATATCGAAACGCAGGCGCGCGATTCCCTGAAGGCAACGATGGCGCTGATTGCCAAGGGCCAATAGGCGCGCGACATTCGAGAGCATCTGGATTCGATCTCGGGTGGTTTGATTTCCGCTCTTGCGGCGGTATCTGTCGATCCCTGGGCAGCATGAGGGGCTCTTGCACTTGTTTTCCGGTTTTCAGTTCCGCGACTGGCTGCTTGCCAACGATCCGGCGCTATCGCGCCTGCGGATGGCCTCGCGGGTGACGCTGACGATCGCTTTCTCCTTTTTAGTCCTCCTCGCCATCCAGATGTTCATCCTGCCTTTGCCGACGGCGGCTTTCGGCCTTGGCATCGTGCTGTCGATCGAGGGCGGGGTGGCGGTTCGCGACAAGGGCAATGCGCGACAACTGGTGACGCGGCTCTTCGGTTGTGCCGCAAGCCTTGGCGTCGTCGCCATCGCGGCGGGCCTCGAAGATCACCGTTTTCTCTCCGATCTCGTCTTCCTGGTGGTAATCGCGCTCGCATCGGCGGGCCGCGTGTTCGGGCCGCGCGGTTTTGCGATCGGCATGTTCGCGTTCACCTCCTACTTCATGGGGTCTTATTTCCGGCCTTCCCTTGCCGAGCTGCCTGATGTGGCGATCGGCCCCGTCGTCTCGGTGCTCGTCGGCCATCTGGTGAGAGCCGTGCTACTGCCGGACGATTGGCGGCGCGACCTGCTGCGCTCGCTCGAAAGCGTGCGTGGCCGGATCAACCAGATCCTCTTCAAGCTCGCCGCCCTTGCCGGCGGCGGCGAGATCGGCGAAGCCGACCGGCAGGAGCTGCGCCAGCTGGAGGACCGGCTGAAGGAAGTGGTGCTGATGGCGGAGACCTTCATTCCACGGCCGCCCGGCGGGGTTTTCGATGCCTCCGCCGATCCCGCCGCAGAGCTGGCGATCCGGCTCTTCGATGCGCATCTTGCTGCCGAGAGCGCGATCGTGCTGAGCTTCCAGAGCCCGCCGCCCTTTGCGCTGGTGCATGCCGTGATCGAGGCGGATGCGGTTGAGCTTGGAAGATATGAGGAAATGGCCGAAACCATCAAGGACCAGCCGCAGGGCGAGACCGTGCGTGCGCTTCTATGGCTCGGTAAGGCCCGGCAGCAACTGACGCAGGCGATCGGCGAGGGGCAGGCGTCCGGTTTCTCCGGCATTGATGCCGCCATGGATACGGCGCAACCTCAGCCGATCGACTTTTCTTTCGCCAATCCCCTGCTGCGCTCGGCGCTGCAGATCACGCTCGCCTCGGCGCTTGCCATGGGCTTCGGCCTGCTTCTGTCGCGCGACCGCTGGTTCTGGGCGGTGCTTGCCGCCTTCCTCGTCTTCACCAACACCAATTCGCGCGGCGACACGGCGATGAAAGCGCTGTCGCGCTCGTTGGGCACGGTGTTCGGGATCGCCATCGGCCTCCTGCTGGCGACGCTGATTTCGGGTGAGCCTGTCATCGCCATTCCGGTCGCCGGCATCTGCATCTTCCTCGCTTTCTATTTCCTGCAGGTCTCCTACGCGACGATGACCTTTTTCATCTCGATCGTGCTCTGCCTGGTCTACGGCATGACCGGGGTGCTGACGCTCGATCTCCTGCAACTCCGCATCGGGGAGACCTTGATCGGCGCGGTGGCCGGAACGGCGGTCGCCTTCCTGGTCTTTCCCGCACGCACGCGTGGCGCGCTTGATGCCGCACTCGCCCGTTGGTTCCAGGCGCTGGACGAGTTGTTGAGCGCGATCGGCGAAGGCAAGAGCGGTTTTGCGCTGATCGCGCTGTCGCAGAAGATCGATGCCTGCTACCGCGACGTGACGGTGGCTGCCAAGCCGCTCGGCTCGTCCTGGTCGGTGGTGACACGGCCTGGCCAGATTCGCCAGACGCTGGCGATCTTCCTCTCCTGCACCTACTGGGCGCGCATCCTGGCGAAGAGCTACGCAGCATCGGCCGAGGCCGACGAGTTGAAGAGGCTGATCGCGTCGGATCTAGCGCTGATGAAGGATGCGGCCCCGCGTGGCTCGACCTGTTTCTTCATTGAGCGCAAGGCGTCGCGGACGACAGGGCGGCACCTGCCGCTGTCGCGCGAGGGCGCCAGACTCGGGCTCGAAATGATCGGTTCGGCACTAGAAAGGCTCTATCCGCAGGCTGATGTCTTGCCGTTTGCGCCGGGCGAGGTTATTGCGCGCTCGAAACAGGGATAGAACGATGGCAGGCACGAACAGCGAGCGTCAACTTCTGGCCGAAGGGCCGGCCATCATTCTGGTCGAGCCGCAGATGGGCGAGAATATCGGCATGGTGGCGCGTGCCATGGCGAATTTCGGCCTTGCTGAACTCCGCCTCGTCAATCCGCGCGACGGCTGGCCGAACGAGAAAGCCCTGGCGACCGCCTCCAAGGCCGATCACGTCATCGAGGCGACCAAGGTCTACGACACGCTGGAACAGGCGGTCGCCGATCTTAATTTCGTTTATGCGACGACGGCGCGCGAGCGCGACGGCTACAAACCGGTGCGTTCGCCGGTCATTGCCGCCGAGACGCTCCGGGCGAGGTTTCGTGCCGGCGAGGGCACCGGAATCCTCTTCGGGCGCGAGCGCTGGGGGCTGACCAACGAGGAGGTGGCGCTTGCGGACGAGATCGTCACTTTCCCCGTCAATCCGGCCTTTGCTTCGCTGAACATCGCCCAGGCGGTGCTGTTGATGTCCTATGAGTGGATGAAATCAGGCATGGAGGATCTCGGCGCGGTGCCCTTCCAGGCAATGGGGCAGACGCCCTCGACCAAGGACCAGCTGTTCGGCCTGTTCGACCAGCTGGAGGAGGCGCTCGATGCGCGTGGTTATTTCCACCCTGCCGGGAAAAAGCCAAAAATGGTCGACAATCTCCGTGCCGTACTCTCCCGCCGGGCCTTCACGGAGCAGGAAATCAGCGTGCTGCGCGGCGTCATCTCCTCCCTCGACCGCTTCTCGCGCAAGAGCCCGCGCGGCGGCCGGTTCCCGACAGCGGCCAAGGAAACACCGCCCGATGACATCGCCGACGCATGAGCTGAAACCCGTCCTCGTCTTCGATTCCGGCATCGGCGGGCTGACCGTGCTGCGCGAGGTGCGCGTGCTGATGCCGGAACGCGGCTTCATCTATGTGGCCGACGATGCCGGCTTTCCCTATGGCGGCTGGGAGGAACAGGCGCTGAAGGAGCGGGTGATCGGCCTTTTCGGCCGGCTGCTCGAGGAGCACGATCCCGAAGTCTGCATCATCGCCTGCAACACCGCCTTCACGCTTGTTGGTGCCGATCTCCGCGCCGCCTTTCCTCAGATGACCTTCGTCGGCACCGTGCCGGCGATCAAACCGGCGGCGGAGCGCACGCGCTCCGGCCTGGTCTCGGTGCTCGCGACGCCGGGCACGGTCAAGCGCGCCTATACGCGCGATCTCATCCAGTCCTTTGCGCAGCAATGTCATGTGCGGCTCGTCGGCTCGGAAAACTTGGCGCGCATGGCGGAGGCCTATATCCGGGGCGACGCGGTTTCCGATGAGGCGGTGCTGACCGAGATCGACCAATGTTTCGTCGAGAAGGAAGGCCGCAAGACCGATATCGTCGTGCTCGCCTGCACGCATTATCCCTTCATGGCCAATCTATTCCGCAGACTGGCGCCTTGGCCGGTGGACTGGCTGGATCCGGCAGAAGCCATTGCCCGGCGGGCGCGCACACTCATTCCGCAGATCGCCGATGCCGTTCACCCCGATAATTTCGACTTTGCCGTCTTTACATCCGGCAATCCCGATTTTGCGACGCGCCGACTGATGCAGGGTTTCGGTCTCAGCACGCGATAAGGCACTGCGCGCTTTATTTCACCGATGTCATCGCGCAACATCTCTGTGGGGAATCGCGGGCGGGTGTTTGCCGCTCAAGACATAAAGGGATGCGCCGTGCCGCTGCAAAGACTTGTCATGCTGATCTTCTTTCTGCAGCCGATAGCCTTTGGCGCCTGGTTGCCGCGCATTCCTGATATCCAGGCGAAGCTTGAACTCGGCACCGCCGATCTCGCCGTCGCACTTCTGGGATTGCCGATCGGCACGCTGATCACCCTGCCGTTTGCCGGCCGCCTCGTCTCGCGCATCGGCGGGCGCATGGCGATCATCTATGGTTTCATCTTCTTTCTTGCCGTGGTTTCGCTTCCAGCCTTCGCCCCCAGCGTCATGCTTCTATTCTTCGCCTTGATTGTCGTTGGGGTTGCGCTTTCGACGGTGGAACTCGGCATGAATGTCGAGGCCGATGTGACGGAGAAGGCGACGGGGCTGATCATCATGAGCCGCTGCCACGGCTTCTGGAGCTTCGGTATCATGGCCGGCAGCCTGATCGGCGTTGGTGCCATAGCCCTCGGGCTTTCGCCGCACTGGTCGATCCTGATCACGGCGATCGTTATCCTGCCGGCTGCGCTGATTGCCAGCCTGCGCTTGCCGAAATTGCCGGAAAGTCACCATGCGGAGAATTCGCAGGCAATGACCGGCTTCAAGTTACCCAGTCTTGCTCTGCTCGGGATCTGCGCCTTCGTCTTCGGCGTGACGATGACCGAAGGTGCGATCGCCGATTGGTCGGCGGTCTATCTCCGCGATGTCATGAATGCAGAAGGCGCGCAAACCGGCCTCGGTTATTCGGTTTTCGCTTTCATGGTTGCGGCGGGGCGCTTCAGCGGTGATTACATGAAAGGCCGTTTCGGCGCGGTTGCCATTGCCCGTGGCTGCGGCATCGCCTCGCTTGCCGGCATGCTCATCGTTCTCCTTGCACCGGCGACGCCGCTTGCGCTGCTCGGCTTTGCCGCAGTCGGTGTCGGCGTCTCGGTCGGGTTTCCGCTTGCGGTGACGGCCGTCGCTTCGCTGACTGACCGCCCGCCCGCTTCAAGCGTTGCGACGCTCTCCTTCGCAGCCCTGACCGGTTTTCTCATCGGGCCGCCGATCATCGGCTTTCTCGGCGAATTCCTGGGCTTGCGCGCGGGGCTTGCGGTCTTGCTGGTACCGCTTTTCGTCAGCCTGCTCTGCACACGTTTGCTGATTCCGACGCAGAAGGACATGGCGGGCGACCTCGTCGAACGCGAGGCAGTGTGAAACTCTTTTCCCAGGGCTGGCTTTCCTGTGGGTTCTTAAAGGTTTGACGACAACAGTGCCTGCGAATCTGCTAAAGACGGGCCGGGAATTTGTAAGGGGAATTGGACGTGCAGGTTGGCATCGATATGGGATTGGCGTCCGGCAGCCCGGCGACGCTCGATATCGAGGAGCTGCTGGCGACCCGTCTGCTCGTGCAGGGCAATTCCGGATCGGGCAAGTCACATTTGCTGCGCCGCCTGCTCGAGCAATCGGCGCAATGGGTGCAGCAGGTCATCATCGATCCCGAGGGTGATTTCGTCACGCTTAGCGACAGGTTCGGCCATGTCGTGGTCGACGGCGAGCGGACCGAGGCGGAGCTTGCCGGCATCGCCAACCGCATTCGCCAGCATCGCGTTTCCTGCGTGCTTACGCTCGAAGGTCTCGATCTCGAAGACCAGATGCGCGCTGCCGCCGCCTTCCTCAACGGCATGTTCGATGCCGATCGCGAATACTGGTATCCGGTTCTCGTCGTGGTCGACGAGGCGCAGATGTTTGCGCCGTCGGTCGGCGGTGATGTCTCGGAAGATGCGCGCAAGATGTCGCTCGGCGCGATGACCAACCTGATGTGCCGCGGGCGTAAACGCGGCCTTGCCGGCGTGATCGCGACGCAGCGGCTTGCCAAGCTCGCCAAGAACGTCGCGGCCGAGGCCTCGAACTTCCTGATGGGCCGCACCTTCCTCGATATCGACATGGCGCGCGCCGCCGACCTGCTCGGCATGGACCGGCGCCAGGCCGAGATGTTCCGCGATCTGAAGCGCGGCAATTTCGTCGCTCTCGGACCGGCGCTGTCGCGCCGCCCGCTGCCGATCCAGATCGGTGCGGTGGAGACCTCGGCGCGCTCCTCCAGCCCGAAGCTGATGCCGCTGCCGGATGCGCCGCAGGATGTCGAAGACCTGATCTTCACGCCCGATCCGGAGGAATTCCAGCGCCCGCTGGTGCGCCGCGCCCCGCCGACGCCGCGGCCGACGACCGATATTCTGGCCGAACTCTCGCGCTCGACGCCGGGGGCATCGGCCGTACCTGCGGAGACGAGGGCGAGCCAGGTGGAAGTCTCCGTCGAGGAGCGGGAAGAGCGCCTCGCCGGTGTGCTGGCGGAGATACTGGACGATCCGGCATCCGCCTTCCGCACCGATTCGGTGCTTTACCAGGACTTTCTGGTAAGGCTGCGCATGCGCCGGGTGCCGGGGCCGCCGATCGCGCTGCCGGATTTCCGCCGGCGCGTGGCAATCTCGCGTTCCGGCGTCGATGCGACAACGGCTGCAACCGATGCCTGGGCGACGGCGCTGTCGCTGTCTTCAGGTGTCACCGACGACCTGCAGGGCGTTTTCCTGATGCTCGCCAAGGCCGCTGTCTGCGGTGAGCCGTGTCCGTCGGACGCCCGCATCGCCCGCGCCTACGGCACCCATTCCGCCCGCCGTGCCCGCCGCCTGCTTGGCTATTTCGAGGAGCAGGGTATTATCGTCGTGCACTCCGATTTTTCCGGCAAGCGTATCGTCGCTTTCCCTGATATGGACTGCCAGACGGCGCCGGGCGACGCCAACGCACCCGACACGGGCGACCAACCGCTGGCGGCGGAATAGTGGCGCTTTCGGGGTTTGCTGCTGTTGACATTTTCATGACGGGCCTCTAAAGACCGCCGCAAGCACCGGGCAGCAATGCCCGGTGTTTCATTTGACATGTCCCGTGGATCGTTCCTGTTCGCTAACTGGAACATCCTGTCAGGTCTCGGAAGAGACCAGAGGAGGGCGTGTTTCCTTCGTGCGGTTTGGCAACAAACCGTCATAAACCTTTGAAAGGAAATACGATGAGCAAGCGCGAATCGTCCAAGTACAAAATTGACCGCCGTATGGGCGAAAACATCTGGGGCCGTCCGAAGTCCCCGGTGAACCGCCGCGAATACGGCCCGGGCCAGCACGGTCAGCGCCGCAAGGGCAAGCTTTCGGACTTCGGTGTGCAACTGCGCGCCAAGCAGAAGCTCAAGGGCTACTACGGTGACCTGCGCGAAAAGCAGTTCCGCGCGATCTTCGCCGAAGCCGACCGCCGCAAGGGCGATACGTCTGAAAACCTGATCGGCCTGCTGGAATCGCGCCTCGACGCGATCGTCTATCGCGCCAAGTTCGTTCCGACGGTCTTTGCTGCCCGCCAGTTCGTCAACCATGGCCACGTCTCGGTCAACGGTGTGCGCGTCAACATCGGTTCCTACCGCTGCAAGGCCGGCGACGTCATCGAAGTTCGCGAAAAGTCGAAGCAGCTGGTGATCGTTCTGGAAGCCGTCAGCCTCGCAGAGCGCGACGTTCCCGACTATATCGAAGTCGATCACAACAAGATGGTCGCAACCTTCGGCCGCGTCCCGACGCTCAGCGACGTTCCGTTCCCGGTCGTCATGGAACCGCATCTGGTCGTCGAATTCTATTCGCGTTAATGCATTCGTCTCGCAGTCGAAACCGATTGCGAGACAACAGCATGCGTCGATATACGGAAAGCCGCTCTTTCGAGCGGCTTTTTTGCGATCTGGAGAGAAGCGATGGCAGATTTGCAAGCGACCCTCGATAGCATTTACGCCGATATCCAGCCGCGGATCGGCGAGGGCAAGGTCGCGGACTATATTCCGGAGTTGGCGAAGGTCGACCCGCAGCAGTTCGGCATGGCGATCGTCACCGTCGACGGCAAAGTCTATCGCGTCGGCAATGCTGATACCGCCTTCTCGATCCAGAGCATATCGAAGGTCTTCATGCTGACGCTGGCGCTCGGCAAGGTCGGCGAAGGGCTGTGGAAGCGCGTCGGACGCGAACCCTCCGGATCGGCTTTCAACTCGATCGTCCAGCTCGAGCATGAGGGCGGCATCCCCCGCAACCCCTTCATCAATGCCGGCGCGATCGCCGTCAGCGACGTCGTCATGGCCGGCCATGCGCCGCGCGAGGCAATCGGCGAGCTGCTGCGTTTCGTGCGTTATCTCGCCGATGACGAGTCGATCACCATCGACGATAAGGTGGCGCGCTCGGAAACGCAGACGGGATACCGCAATTTCGCGCTTGCCAACTTCATGCGCGCCTACCGCAATCTCGACCATCCCGTCGACCATGTGCTCGGCGTCTATTTCCATCAATGCGCGCTGTCGATGAGCTGCGAGCAACTCGCCCGCGCCGGGCTGTTCCTGGCGGCGCGCGGCAGCAATCCGACGACCGGCCATTCGGTGGTCTCGCCGAAACGGGCGCGGCGCATCAATGCGCTGATGCTGACCTGCGGCCATTACGACGGCTCGGGCGATTTCGCCTATCATGTCGGCCTGCCCGGCAAGAGCGGCGTCGGCGGCGGCATCTTCGCGGTGGCGCCTGGCATCGCCTCGATCGCGGTGTGGTCGCCGGGGCTGAACAAGGTTGGCAATTCGCAGCTCGGCGCCGCAGCGCTGGAGATGCTTGCGGCGCGCACCGGCTGGTCGGTTTTCGGCGATTGACGCTGTGTTGCCAGGCGGGTTTCTGCTAGAGCAAGTGTGGAATTTCTGTAGGACGAAGCAATGAATATCGCAGCCAATATCGCCGACGATCTGGAAGCCGTCGAGGCCGGGGATGACATCGGCCATGCGCTGTTTGCCGATGCGCCGCGCTCAGTCTCCTTCAACAAGCTGCGCAAGCGGCTGCTGCGGCAAGTGCGCCAGGCTTTCGACGATTTCGACATGCTGAAGGGCCAGAAGCGCTGGCTGGTCGGCCTTTCCGGCGGCAAGGATTCCTACGGGCTGCTGGCGCTGCTGCTTGATCTCAAATGGCGCGGGCTGCTGCCGGTCGAACTGATCGCCTGCAATCTCGACCAGGGACAGCCGAACTTCCCGAAGCACGTGCTGCCGGACTATCTCACCAAGATCGGCGTCCGCCATCGGATCGAGTATCGCGATACCTATTCGATCGTGAAGGAGAAGGTGCCGGAAGGCGCCACTTATTGCTCGCTCTGTTCGCGGCTGCGGCGCGGCAATCTCTATCGAGTGGCGCGGGAAGAGGGTTGCAATGCGCTGGTGCTCGGCCACCACCGCGAGGACATTCTCGAAACCTTCTTCATGAATTTCTTCCATGGCGGCCGGCTCGCCTCGATGCCGGCGAAGCTTTTGAACGACGAGGGCGACCTGATGGTGCTCCGGCCGCTTGCCTATGCCGCAGAGGACGACCTCGCGAAATTCGCCGCCGCCATGCAGTTTCCGATCATCCCATGCGATCTCTGCGGCTCGCAGGATGGGCTGCAGCGCAATGCGATGAAGGACATGCTCGCCGATATCGAACGGCGCATGCCGGGCCGCAAGGATACGATGCTGCGGGCGCTTTCGCATGTGAACCCGTCGCATCTGCTCGACCCGAAACTGTTCGACTTTTCCACCCTTGGTGTCACCGATCCTTCATGAAAGGCCGGCTAAGCAGGCTGGCTATTGCATCAAGGACAGGATTTCGCATGACTATTTCAGATCAGGATATTCTCTTTCTCGGCGATTGCGTCAGAGAGGCGGCGCAAGCCGAGATCATGCCGCGTTTCCGCAATCTCGGCGCTGCCGATGTTTCGGAGAAGACTTCGGCAATCGATCTGGTGACGCAGGCTGACCTGCTTGCCGAACACCGGATCACCGCGGCGCTGAGGGAGCGCTTTCCCGCAGCGCTCATCGTCGGCGAGGAGGCTTATGACGCCGACCGGTCTGTCGTGCCGGCACTTGCCGATGCCGAGCTCGCCTTCGTCATCGACCCTGTCGACGGCACGTTCAATTTTGCCGCTGGGCTTCCTGTCTTCGGCACGATCCTGGCGGTGACGGTCAGGGGCGAGACGGTCGCCGGCATCATTCATGATCCCGTTCTCGGCGACACGGTGACGGCGATCAAAGGGGCGGGCACCGTCCTGATGCGCCAGAACGGGCAATCGACAAAGCTGAAGGTGGCGGAGCCTGCCAGCCTGAACCAGATGGTCGGCGGCATGTCGTGGGGGCAGATGGACGAGCCGGACCGCTCGCGTATCTGCGCCAACATGGCAAAGATCCGGATGACCTTCGCCTTCAACTGCTCGGCCTACGAATATTGGATGGTCGCCTCCGGCAAGCTGCATTTCATCGGTCATACGAAACTGATGCCCTGGGATCACCTGGCCGGCGTGCTCGCGCATCAGGAGGCCGGCGGCCATACGGCGAAATTCGACGGCACGCCCTATCGCCCCGGCGAGACCACGGGCGGGATCATCTCCGCGCCCGACAAGGAGAGCTGGCAGCTCATTCGGCGCGAGATCGTCGGCATCTGATTCAAGGTTTTCCTGAGAGACCTAAGCGTGAGGATTTGAGATGACTTCGACTGTCGACGTGACCATTCTTGCCGATCTGCTGCGCCGCGCGGCAAAGGCGGAGATCCTGCCGCGCTTTCGCCGGCTCGGCCAGGCCGACGTGCGCGCCAAGAGCGAGGCGACCGATCTCGTCACCGAGGCTGATGAGCAGGCCGAACGGATGATCAAAGCGGAAGCTGCGCAACTCTGGCCGAGCGCGCTGTTCCTTGGCGAAGAATCGGTCGCGGCCGATCCTGATTTGCTCGGCAGCCTCGAACATGCCGATCTCGCGATCGTCGTCGATCCGGTCGATGGCACCTTCAATTTCGCCGCCGGCATCCCGGCCTTCGGCGTCATGGCATCCGTCATCTCCGGCGGCGAGACGGTTGCCGGCATCATCTACGATCCGATGGGCGACGACTGGGTGATGGCCGAAAAGGGCGGCGGCGCCTGGCTGCGGCGGCCGGATGGCGGCGCCGAGCGGCTCTCGGTTGCAGCTCCCGTGGGACTGGAGCATATGGTCGGCATGGCCTCGACCGGCTACCTGCCGAAGGAGAAGCGCGCCGAGGTGCTCGCCAATCTCGCCAAGGTGCGCTTTCTCACCAATTACCGCTGTGCGGCCCACGAATACCGCACTTTTGCCGGCGGCCATGTGCATTACCTCATGTACAACAAGCTGATGCCCTGGGATCACCTTGCCGGCACGCTGATCTCGCAGGAGGCGGGTGCCCATGCGGCGCGCTTCGACGGCTCGCCCTACCTGCCGCACCATCTCGATGGCGGGCTGCTGATTACCCCTGACAAGGCCTCGTGGGACGTGCTGCGGCGTGAGGTTTTCACGGTCTGAACACCGCCCTTAAAGCGTAGAGCCTTGCTGCCGCCCTCACGCTATAGGACAGCGAGAATGTGCTCCCACGCCAGTCGTCCCAGCTCTGTGTCGGATTCGTCACTTCCACCGTGCGCATGCAGCGATGATCGAGGAGTCGTTTCGCCCGGAAGCAGAATTCGATGGCCCGCATCTTCTCCCAACACAAGCTGGGTAAGTAAGCCCGAATCTGCGCGCCGCCGAACAAGTGATGCGGCAAATTCGTCTGATGGCCAAAGCGCGTCATCGCATCCCGCTACGAGCAGAATTTCGGCATTCGTTCTCTCCAAAGGGATAGCCGCTGCATCGATCTCAGACTCGTGCATATCGAGGCATCTTTCGAACAGGCCCCGATAGGCGACCAGCCCGTCTCTGTATTCTCGCACCCATTCTGGGTCCGACGAAACAAAAGGAAGCGGTGTGCCTCGCAATGTCCACGACGAGCGCTCGGGCCAGCTCAGGCCATCAAGCCCCGGACCAATATTTCCCCAGACGACCGACGAAGGGCTCATCGCGACGACCGCGCTGATGCGCGGATCGTATACGGCCGTGAGCAGTGCAGCTTCGGCGCCTTTCGATGTTCCCACCAGGACGATGCGTTTACAGCCGAGTCCCACCAGGTAGTCCGTGGCAGAGAAAAACGTTTCCAGCGGCACCTCGCAAATGCCTGGCACCTGGCCTTCGCCGCCGAACCAGCGAAGCGCTATGACCGTTGCCCCCTGGCTTGCAAACAACCTCGCGCGGACCACATCGACCCGGCCACTGGAGCCGCCGAGCACCACTACGCCGGTGCTGGTATCCGGTTTGACTTGAATTATCTCGCCCTGCAATGGCGGAGGGAGACGTTGATATTCTGCATCCAAAATCAGGCTCCTTCGTCCAGGGACTTCCAGATTCAGAAACGGCAGAGTTTACCACTTAATGCAATGCCGCCGGAGACCAGTCGGTCAGGCAGATTTCCCATTTCAGAAATGGGCTGCACCCGGATCGAGCTGCGGGCTGTCGCCGGGATGGGTGAACAGCTTGCCGTTTTCGGCCCAGAGGGTGGCTGCGATCGTCACCGCGCCGAAGAGCGCGAAGCCACCGAAGAGCGGCTGTACCGTGCCATTGAACATCTGGCCGACCAGCCCGCCGAGGATGGCGCCGGCCGTCGTCGAGACGAAGCCGGTGATGGCGGTCGCCGTGCCAGCGAGATTACCCATTGGCTCGAGGCTGATGGCGGTGAAATTGGTGGCGATCAGGGCAAACATCATCAGCACGATGGTGAAGATGCCGTAGGCAATGGCGAAATCCGGCTTGCCGGCCAGCGAATAGAAAAAGCCGGCAGCCGACAGCGCCGTGAAGATCAGCAGAGCGGCGTGCGAGATGCGGCGCATGCCGAATTTGCGGACGAAGAATCCGTTGGCGAAATTGGCGACGGCGATGCCGCCGGCGGTGGCCGCAAAGGCGATCGGCAGCCAGTCGCCAAGGTCATAGACCTCGCCGAAGACCTGCTGCACCGAGATCACATACGCGCTGATGACGCCGGTGAACATGGTGAGGCCGATCATGTAGCCGCAGGTGATGCGGTTGGTGAGCACGGTCTTAAAACCATCCACGACAGAGCCGACCGACAGCGGCAGCCGCTCTTCCGGCGGCAGCGATTCCTTCAGCCGGAGGAAAGCCCAGACGAACAGGATGGTAGCGATGATCCCGAGCAGGATGAAGATCCAGTGCCAGTTGGCATAGCGGATGATGAGCTGGCCGACGGAGGGGGCAACGATCGGCACGATCATGAAGACGATCATCACATAGGACATCACACGGGCCATTTCGCGGCCGCCGAAGCAGTCGCGTACCATGGCCATGGTGGTGATGCGCACCGCAGCACCGCCCACACCCTGAACGAAACGCATGACGAGCAGCATTTCGAAGCTGCCGGTCGCTGCAGCGGCAAACATTCCGACAATATAGCAGGCCAAGCCGCCGAGCAGGATGTTGCGGCGGCCGAACGTATCCGAAAGGCTGCCGAAGAAGATCTGCGAGACGCCGAAGCCTAAGAAGAACACGCCGATGATCAGCTGCGCGTCGTTGGTATTGGTGACGCCGAGGGAATTGCCGATATTGGGCAATGCCGGTAGCATGCTGTCGATCGCCATAGCGACGCTGGCGGTCATGATGGCGATGGTGACGACGAATTCGCCAAAGCCCATGCCGATGCGGCGGGAGCCCTGGTTTTCCTGGTGCGGTTTATGCGGCGGCGTCATGTGGTGAAATCCCGGATGCGAATGAGGCCCGCCGTTCAGACGGCTGGGTTCTGCGATTGGAAGAGGCGGCCCTTTTCGGCGATCAGCACGAAGACGAGCCCGATGATCGACACGGTGAAATAACCGGCGACCATCGGCAGCGCAGTGCCGTCGAAGGCCTGGCCGATGCCGGCGCCGATAATGGCGCCGCCGACCGTGCTCATGAAGCCGAGGACCGAGGAGGCGGTGCCGGCGACGTGGCCGAGCGGCTCCATGGCAAGCGAATTGAAGTTCGAGCCGATCCAACCGAACTGGAACATGGAAAGGCCGAAGAAGGAGATGAACAGAGCGAAGGGCATCGGCTCGGTGCTGGCCAGCTGGACAATCAGCCAGATGGTGTTGATGGCGATGAAGCCGATGAGCGAGCCGTGCGACAGGCGGCGCATGCCGAGCTTGCCGACGAAGCGCGAATTGAAGAAGGACGACAGCGACATGAAGATCGCCACGCCGGCGAAGGCGAAGGGGAAATAGACGCCAAGATCGTAGATGCCGACATAGACCTGCTGGGCCGAATTGATGAAGCCGAACAGCGCGCCGAAGATGAAGGTGCTGGCGATGGTGTAACAGAGCGCGACGCGATTGGTCAGGACCAGCTTGAAGGCGCCGAAGATCGAGCGGGCGGTGAAGGGCCTGACATTGGCGGGATGCAGGGTTTCCGGCAGGCGCAGATAGGCCCAGACGGCGATAGCGGTCGCCATGGTGGCGATGAACAGGAAGATCAGGTGCCAGTTGCCGAAGAACATGACGATCTGGCCGGTGCCGGGCGCAATCACCGGCACGATCATGAAGACCATCATGATCAGCGACATGACCTCGGCCATCTGCCGTCCACCATAGATATCGCGGACGATGGAGATGGTAATGACGCGGGTGGCCGCCGAGCCGATGCCCTGGACGAAACGCAGCACCAACAGACCGGCGAAGGAGGGAACGAAGACGATGCCGATGGCCGAAACGATATAGACGACGAGGCCGAACAACAGCGGCGTGCGGCGGCCGAAGCGGTCGGAAAGCGGTCCGTAGAAAAGCTGGGCGCAGCCGAAGCCGAGCAGATAGGAGGAGACGACGAATTGCCGGTGGTTTTCGCTCTCGACGCCGAGGCTCGCGCCGATCTGCTGCAAGGCCGGGAGCATGATGTCGATCGCCAGCGAATTGATGGCCATCAGGAAGGCGGCGAGCGCGATGAATTCTCGCTTGCCCATGGGCAGGCGGCCCGCGGACACGGCTTGTGAAGAATCTGTCACAATGAAATTCCCATAAACAGGTCAAGGCGCTGCTAGCCGCAGCGCCTCGAACTCAAGAAACAGATTTGGAAACCGGGCGGACGTCCGGTGACCGGTCAGGAGGCGGCGCGCACGGCGATGCCATTTTCCTGGAGATGCTGCTGCAGTTCACCAGCCTGGAACATTTCCCGGACGATGTCACAGCCGCCGACGAACTCGCCCTTTACGTAGAGCTGTGGGATCGTCGGCCAGTTGGAATATTCCTTGATGCCCTGGCGGATTTCCGAATCGGCGAGCACGTTGACGCTCTTGTAATCGACGCCGATGTAATCGAGAATCTGCACGACTTGGCCGGAGAAACCGCACTGCGGAAACTGCGGCGTGCCCTTCATGAAGAGGACGACGTCGTTGCTCTTGATTTCGTTGCCGATGAATTCGTGAATGCCGCTCATGGGACCTAATCCTTTCAACAGGCGGGTTAAAGGCCCACCGTTTCAATCGTTGCCTTTAGATAGCATGCGACAGCAGGAATTCCAGCCGCCCGAACCAAAAAAAGACCAGTTCGGGCAGGCCGCTGCCGGGTTGTTGCCGTCGCGTTACGGTCGACGGGCGAGATAGATCTGAATCTGTTCGATTTCCACATCGGTGAAATGGCTGAAGTCCCATTGGGAAACCTCCGTCATCACGCCGAGATCGCGGCCGCCGACACCCTTGCCGTTGCGCAGCAGCGTTTTGAAATCGGCAGTCGAATAGGATTGTGCCAGTGGCTTAAGCGCCGGCGCCAGGAAGGCTTCCGACTGCTTTGCCGTATCGAGATTGTGGCAATGGCCGCAACCCGTCTTGAAGGCATATTCGCCGATATCGGCCGGACGGGTGGCGGCAGGGGTGATGACAGCCGGTACCAGATCGGCTTCGAAAGGGATCTTCTCGAGCGCCAGGCCGATGCGTCCGAGCGGCCCCCACTGTGTCGTTCCCTCGACGGCGTCGGGCAGCTTCTTCAGACTGCGCAGCCAGGTGATGATTGCCGCCATGTCGTCGTCGCTGATATTGGCGAAGTTGCTCGCCGGCATGATGACGGCACCGGTGCCGTCCTTCTTGACGCCATGGCGGATGAGGCGAACGAGTTCGGCGTCGCTGTACATCGGCACGAAGCGGGTCATGTTCGGCGCGACGATCCGGCCGACGCCCGGCTCATCGAGCAGCACATAACCGGCGTCGTGATGGCAGCCGCCGCACATCAGCGTGCGGGCGCGGCGTTCGGATTCTTCCGCAGACAGCGTCGTCTTGACGGTGAAATCGGTCGCTGCGACATCATAGGTCCTGGAGAGACGCATCTCCGACAGGGCATAGACGCCGGCAACGGCGATGAGACAGATCGCGACGACTGCCGCGAGAATGATTTTCACAATGCGCATCATCGGTTCAGGCCCTCAATAGCGCCGCAGAATTCGTCCGAAACCGCTCACTTTTGATCGTGCCTTAGCTGCGTCGCTGGCGGCTGCGGCCGGCGGCGGTGCGGCGCTTGCTCATCTGTTTGCGAGCGGGCTTGGACTTGGCCGAGGTCGTCTTGCGCGCAACCTTCGTTGTCGCGGCGGGGCGTGTCTTACGCCTTTTGCGCTTCGTCGTGACGCGGCCGGTGGTCTTCTTCAGGATCTCCTTCAGCACGCTGTCGACGACGCCTGATATCAATTCTTTGACTAGGTCGGCCACAAAACCCCTCCGTTCGTGATGGAAACGACATGGCTGCTATTGAATTCTGGAAGAGTTCGGTTAGCAAGACGGCTTCGAGACCATAGCTGCTTTTTTGCTGATATCAGTGGCGCAGCAACATGCCGGCTATTCGCCCGGCCGGAAGAGTGGAATGAAACTGATCGAGAAGCGGGTCGTCCTGCATTTCACGGGCTTCGAGCCGCTCGACGGCGTTGCCCACAGGGCACGCTACGAGCGCTCGGCCAGGCAGAGTGCCGCCGTCTGGGGCTATTCGGTCGAGACGGGGGCAGCAGACGAGGGGAGCGATCCGGTCAGTTTCGAGGTGATGACGGCTGGGGCGTTGGCGGCGCCCGAATCAGAGACCGGTTCCCCCGGCTGGCAGACGAAGAGCCGGATTCACATGGTCGATCACGACACACTGGTGCGCAAGCTGCGTGCCGGCAACACGCTGAGCCAGATCATTGCAGGCTTCCGAAGCTGCGCCGAGATCATGCTTGAAGGCGGGATGCGGGGATATTTCCACCACGCCTGGCGCTTCGGCCTGTTCTTCCTCTTCCCGTTCCTGCTGACGGCGCTGGCGATCGCGCTGACGGCGCAGATCGCCATCTTGCCCTATGCTCTTAGCTTTTCGCCATGGCACATGCTCTGGAGCGGGCCGCTGGCGCTCTGTTTCTTCATCTTCGCCTTCCTGCCGTTTTCCGAACGCTTCCATACGCTGCATCTCTTTGCCGATTGGAAAATGGCCGTGGCGCTCGGCCGCATGGACCAAGCCGATTTCAACGGCTGGCTGGAAGACCAGGCCATTGCGGTGCGCAAGGCGCTTGAGGAAGAGGCGGACGAATATGTGATCTCCTCGCACAGTATGGGATCGAGCGTCGCCGCCCATGTCATCGGCATATTGCTGGAAAGAGAGCCGGAGATATTCAAAGGCAAGCGCGTGGTGTTTGCCACACTCGGTAGCGCCATCCTGCAATGTGCGCTCATGTCATCGGCCACGCTGCTTCGCGCCCGCGTCGGGCTGATCGCCCGCTGTCCCGAGATTTCCTGGCTCGACGTGCAGTGCCTGACGGATTCGATCAATTTCTACAAGGTGCCGGTCGTTGCCGTCTCCGGCCATCCGGATGCACCTCACGCGAAAATGATCCTGATCCGCGTCAAGCAGATGCTGACGCGCGAACACTACCGCAAGATCCGCAAGGACCAGCTGCGTGTCCACCGGCAATATGTGCTTGGGCCGGACCTCAAGGCATCGTTTGATTTCACGCTGATGACCGCGGGACCGATGCCGGCCTCGGTCTTTGCCGATCCCGACGAAAAGAGAATGCCCGGCTGAGGGCCGGGCATCGTCATCCGGATTGCGTCTGGCTCTATTCCGGCGCGGAGGTCTGGAGGGCCAGAGCGTGCAGTACGCCGCCCATATTGCCCTTCAGCGCCTCGTAGACCATTTGGTGCTGCTGCACACGGCTCTTGCCGCGAAAGGCTTCGGCGACGACTTCGGCGGCGTAGTGATCGCCGTCGCCCGCCAGATCGCGGATAGTCACTTTGGCACCGGGAATCCCAGCCTTGATCATGTCTTCGATATCGCCGGGTTTCATGGCCATGATCGTTACTCCTTGCGCATCATTCCGCAGCGGCAAGTTCGCCGCGGCCTTCCATGAAATCAGGGAACCATGATTCATGGGCATCGCGCAATTGCTGAATCGGCAGCAAGATGAGATCGCCAACGACGAGCGCCGTTCCTCCGACCGTGCCGAGACGGCGGAAGGGAACGCCGCCACCTTCTGCATTGACGCAGACGAAATCGGCGACATCGGCAGGCAAGGTCAGGACGTAGCGCGCCTGATCCTCGCCGAAGAGCAGCGCATGCGGTTCACCCTTGCCTTCGCTCAGATCGATCGTCAGGCCTTTGCCTGAGGCCATCGCCATTTCGGCGAGCGCCACGGCAAGGCCACCGGAGGAAATGTCGTGGCAGGCGGTTGCCTGGCCGTTGCGGATGACGGAGCGAACGAAATCGCCGTTGCGGCGCTCGGCAAACAGATCCACCTCCGGTGCCGGACCTTCGCGGCTGGAAAGCACGTCGCGGAGATAGACGGACTGGCCGAGATGGCTGCCGTCGACGCCGATCATGATGACCTTATCGCCATCGTTGGCGCTGCCGATGCGGGCCATCTTGCGCCAATCCGGCAGCAGGCCGACGCCTGCGATCGTCGGGGTCGGCAGGATGGCGACACCGTTGGTCTCGTTGTAAAGCGAGACGTTGCCGGAAACGATCGGGAAATCTAGCGCACGGCAGGCCTCGCCGATGCCCTTCACCGCCTGAACGAACTGGCCCATGATCTCGGGCTTTTCGGGATTGCCGAAATTGAGGTTGTCGGTAGCGGCGAGCGGTTCGGCGCCTGTCGCGGTGATGTTGCGCCAGCATTCGGCGACCGCCTGCTTGCCGCCTTCGAAGGGGTCTGCCTCGACATAACGCGGAGTGACGTCGGAAGAGAAGGCGAGCGCCTTGGAGGGATGGCCGTCGACGCGCACCACGCCGGCATCGCCGCCCGGAAGCTGCAGCGAATTGCCCTGGATCAGCGTGTCGTATTGCTCATAGACCCAGCGGCGGCTCGACTGGTTGGCGGAGCCGACGAGTTGCAGCAGCGCCTGGCCGTAATCCTCGGGTGCGGCGACGAGATTGGCGGGCAGGGGGCCATGCTTGCCGGATTCGCGCCAGGGGCGATCATATTCCGGCGCCTGGTCGCCGAGATCCTTGATCGGCAGGTTGGCGACTTCCTCGCCCTGATGCATGACGCGGAAGCGCAGGTCGTCGGTCGTTTTGCCGACGATAGCGAAATCGAGGCCCCACTTGACGAAGATCGCCTTGGCTTCCTGTTCCTTCTCCGGCTGCAGCACCATGAGCATGCGCTCCTGGCTTTCCGACAGCATCATCTCGTAGGCCGTCATTCTCTCTTCGCGCACCGGCACCTTGTCGAGCTCCAGCAGGATGCCGAGATCACCCTTGGCGCCCATTTCGACGGCGGAGCAGGTGAGGCCGGCTGCACCCATATCCTGGATGGCGATGACCGCGCCGGTCTGCATCAGCTCGAGGCAGGCCTCCAGCAGGCACTTCTCGGTGAAGGGGTCGCCGACCTGAACGGTCGGACGTTTCTCCTCGATCGATTCGTCGAATTCGGCCGACGCCATCGTCGCGCCGCCGACGCCGTCGCGGCCGGTCTTGGCGCCGAGATAGACGACCGGAAGACCGACGCCCTTGGCTTCGGACAGGAAGATGGCGTTGGATTTGGCGATGCCGGCGGCAAAGGCATTGACCAGGATATTGCCGTTGTAGCGGGCGTCGAACTCGACCTCACCGCCGACCGTCGGTACGCCGAAAGAATTGCCGTAGCCGCCGACGCCGGAAACGACGCCGGAAACGAGATGGCGGGTCTTCGGATGATCCGGCTCGCCGAAGCGCAGCGCGTTCATCGCGGCGATCGGGCGCGCACCCATGGTGAAGACGTCGCGCAGGATGCCGCCGACGCCGGTCGCAGCGCCCTGATAAGGTTCGATATAGGAGGGGTGGTTGTGGCTCTCCATCTTGAAGACGACGCAATCGCCGTCATCGATGTCGACCACGCCGGCATTTTCACCCGGGCCCTGGATGACGCGCGGCCCCTTGGTCGGCAGCGTGCGCAACCATTTCTTCGAGGATTTGTAGGAGCAGTGCTCGTTCCACATGGCCGAGAAGATGCCGAGCTCGGTGAAGCTCGGTTCGCGGCCGATCAGATCCAGAATACGCTGGTACTCGTCAGGCTTCAGGCCATGGCGTGCGATGAGTTCCGGCGTGATCGGGATGGTGTTTGAAATGGTCATGAGCGGAAAGTCCCTGGCGCGTTTTGCGCTGTCTTTAGCTTATGTAGCGACGGCGCGCGACAGGAAAATGCCCGCCGTCAACAGAGGGCGGGCGACTTCTTTGTCTTGGGTAAAGGCGGCTGCTTCTCAAAGTCTGTTTGACAACTTGCTTTCGGTTGTCGATCGATAGCAATGGGGCAAGGCTCCGGCCTCAGCTTTTGTGTGCCGCTGATGTTTCCTATAGGAAACTTTTCTTCTTGGTTGATGGTATCGAGATACAATGCCGGACATACAACAACAGGCAGACGAAAAGGTGTTTGCCGGGCGCGCGCTTGTCGCTGGCTTCGCTACGGGGTCGATCGTATTCAGCGACACGGCGCTCAGCTTCTGGGGCGGCGTCGACTCCCAGACGGGAGAAGTCATCGACCGTCACCATCCCCTGTCGACACAGGTCCTGACAGGAAAGATTCTCGCCATCCCCGGCGGACGCGGTTCGTGTACGGGCAGCAGCGTGCTTATGGAGCTGATCATGAACGGGCACGCTCCCGCCGGCATCGTGGTCTCGCGCCAGGAGGAAATACTGTCGCTCGGAGTGATCGTCGCTGACGAAGTGTTCGGCCGATCGATCCCCGTTGTCCAGCTCTCCGAAGACGACTTCGCCGAGCTGCACTCTATCCCTGAAGTCACCCTCATCGGCGACAAGGTCATCGCGAGCCGGATCGAAACCGCCCCCGGTTTCGATGCCGCCGATCGCACCTATGGAAATTCGATAGCGCTGACATCGAGGGATCGGTCGGCTTTGAACGGGGAGATGGGCAAGGCTGTGCAGGTGGCAATGAGGGCCACGACGCGCATGGCTGAAATTCAGGGAGCGACGGAACTTATCGACATCTCCCAGGTCCACATCGATGGCTGCATCTACACCGGGCCGACCAGCCTGGAATTCGCGAAACGCATGCGGGACTGGGAGGGTAGGGTTGTCGTTCCAACGACCCTGAACTCGATATCGGTGGACCAGATGCGTTGGCGGGAGCAGGGCGTGTCTCCCGGCGTCGCCGGACCCGCATCCGAATTGGGTGAGGCTTACGCCTCCATGGGAGCACGAAAGACGTTCACCTGCGCGCCCTATCAGCTGTCGTCCGCACCCAGGCAGGGTGAGCAGGTGGCCTGGGCGGAGTCGAACGCCGTCGTATTCGCGAACAGTGTTTTGGGTGCTCGCACTGCCAAGTATCCTGACTACCTGGATCTGTGCATCGCTCTCACCGGGCGCGCGCCGCTGACCGGGCCGCATATCGCCGACAACAGGCGCGCCAGCCTCGTGGTCAATGTGTCGGGCTTCGTGTCGTGGGATGACATGGTCTACCCCATTCTCGGCTACCACATCGGCAAGCTTGTCGGAGATGAAATTCCGGTCGTGATCGGCCTCGAGACTTGGAAGCCGAATCTGGACGACCTAAAGGCGTTCGGGGCGGGTTTTGCGACGACATCAGGCTCTCCGATGTTCCATATCGTCGGTGTCACGCCGGAGGCCGACAGCCTTGAGAGCATTGTCGGAAGCAACATCAAGGCGAGCTACGAAATCTGTCCCAAGGACGTCGTTGCGGAGTGGAGGAAACTCAACGGCGGGTCTGTGGATGCCATCGAGTTCGTTGCGCTGGGCAATCCCCATTTCTCTTTCGACGAATGCGAGCGGCTGGCCGCGCTCTGCGAAGGCTTGGCGAAACATCCCGACGTCAAGGTTCTGGTTACCTGCAACCGTGCGACGTTCGAAAGGGCTTCCGCTGCGAATCTCGTCGGCAAATTGTCGGACTTCGGCGTAGAATTCGTAACCGATGCGTGCTGGTGCACACTTGCGGAGCCTGTCATCCCAAAATCGGTCGATACAATTATCACCAATTCCGCGAAGTTCGCTCACTACGGTCCTGGATTGACGGGTAAGGCGCTTCGGTTTGGCAGCCTGGCGGACTGCGTCGCTGCTGCTTGTCAGGGCGAGTTGAAGCCTGTTCGTCCCACATGGGACTGAACGGTTCCCGCCTGCCGATGGCCGATCAGACGGCCGTAATGAGCAGTTCAATCATCCGTCGGCCAACCCGCTGAAATTGTCGAACGGACTCTCAGAATTTGTAGCCGACCTGCAAGCCGGCGCGCGTCATGCCGTCGTTTGGCCCGTCGCAGAGATTGGCGTGCGAGGAATGGGCGACCTGGGCCATCACATTCCAGTGGGCGTTGAAACGATAGCCGGCGCCCAGATATTCGTGGAAAAGGACGCGACAGCCGAGTTCCGGGCCGTCATCATCGCCGTCGAGCTCGCCGGTATGAATGACGCCGCCGAAGCCGGCTTCGGCAAAAAGCTTCTCGTTGAAATCGACCGTCCAGGTGAATCCGGTGAAGAACTGGGTGGCCTCGCCTGACGTGCCGATCGAGGTGCCGAGATGCACACGAGGATGCAGCAGCTGTTGCTGCCAGCCGACCGCCGTATCGTAGCCGAAGGGATCGAAGAGAGCGGTAATCTCCGGAAAGACGCCGTCTTCTCTGGAATGGCCCGATTGTACCGAGGCCGAGACGCCGAAGCGTAATTCATCAAATATCTGCTCGCCGGCAGTTGCCGAGCCCGCAACCGAGATGGCGGCTGCCGCTGCTAATGATGCCATACCCAAAAAACGCAACGCGATCTTTCCGAAGTCGACCCTCATTTGCTGTCCTTTGATTCGCGTCAGACGGGAACAACAAAGAGGTAACATGGAGGTTGAGTCGGTAAAGCGCTCCGAATAGGCGTCAGCGTTTTTTCCGATTTATGGCGTGTATTTGCAACACGTCATATTTCGCCATCATAGGCGGAGCCGCCGTTTTCCAGCAGACGGCGCAGGATCATCAGGCCCGAGATCAGTTCCTGCCCGGTCTTCGGCGAGGAAAAACCGATGCGAACGCGATGATAGGGCCTCTCTCCGCGCGCCGCCTTGAACTCGTCCTCGTCGTCGACGAGCACGCCGTCGCGGAAGGCGGCATTCTTGAAGGTGCCGGACATCCAGGGCTCCGGCAGTTTCAGCCAGAGGAAGGGCGCGTGTACGTGCGATTCGAAATCGAAGCCCTGCAATTGTTCGCGGGCCAGACGGACGCGCCGGGAGAGTTCCTCGACACTTGCCTTGCGAATCTCGTGCGCCGCGCCGCTTTCGACGAGGCGCGCACAGGTCTCCGCCAGGATGAAGGGCAGGCCGCCGGTGATCATCCTGTGCGTTACCTTGATGCGCTGGGCAAAATGCGGCGGGCAGGCGACCCAGCCGCCGCGCACGCCGGCGGCGACCGATTTCGACAGGCCGTTGACGAGGAAGGTGCGATCGGGCGCAATGGAGGCGAGCAACGGCGTATCGTCGTCGGCCATGCCGCCGTAGAGGTCGTCCTCGATCAACCAGACACTGTGTTTTCTGGCGATTGCGGCGATGGCCACGCGCCGCTCATAGGGCATGATCGCCAGCGTTGGATTGTGGACGGTCGGCATCAGGAACGCGATCTTCGGATGCTGCTGCTGACAGAGCCGCTCGAAATCCTCGGGGATCACGCCGAGCTCATCGGAATCGACCGTCAGCGTGCGGCGGCCGAGAAGGCGGGCGCTGCGGCTAACCTGGGTATAGGTGAGATCCTCGAAGACGATCTTGTCGCCCGGCGCTGAGACGGCGGCGATGACAGCGATCGCTGCCGCATGGGCGCCGAGCGTCGGCACGATATTTTCGACCTCCGGCGTCCAGCCGCTGCGGGCAAGCCATAGGCGGCCGGCCTCGAACCAGTTGCGCGGGAAACTCCGGGAATAGGAAGAGATTTCGGCAAGGTGCTGCTCACCGATCTCGGCGAGGATGCCAGCGATGATCTTGCCCTGGCCGAGATCGGGCGCGGCTGTCGTGTCGAAGCGGATCTTGTCCGCAGGCGCATCCTGGACGCGGGTGCCGCCGAGCGAGACAGTCAGCGGATCGATCTGTTCGCCGGGCTGCGTCTCGGAGCGGTTCAGCACGTAGGTGCCGCGCCCCACTTCGCCGGCGACCAGGCCGCGCTCATGTACCAGCGCATAAGCGCGGCCGATCGTGCCGATCGTCACGCCGATATCATAGGCGAGGTTGCGTTGCGGCGGCAGTTTGCTGCCGGCGGGCAGGGCGCCGCTTGATATGGCGGATTCGATGCTGTCGGCAAGCCGGAGATAGACCGGCCCGGAACCGCGGGAAATATCGGGAAGCCAATTTGTCATGGTGACAATTGTATATATTGGCACATTGTATCGGTCAAGAGTATGAGTCAATTCTAATGGCAAGCCGAGAGGATTCCTGGAATGTCTGCCTTACCTGAGATCAAAATGCCGATTGTACCGATTGTCTCTTACGAAGACAGGAGGCAGATTATCCTTCCCGCCGCGCCTGCCGAGGTGACGACACGCCGGGGCCGGATCTGGGCTGCCATTCTTCTTTGGCATCAGAAGCGGGAAGGCCGGCGCGCGCTGAGGGAGCTGACTGCGACCGCGCTCAAGGATATCGGCGTGTCGCAGTCCGACGCCGCGCGCGAAGTCGGCAAGTCGTTTTTCTGGGACTGAACGTGCTTTCGAGCTGCTGCACAATTCCTTAAAACGGAATCGATTTCAGCAAAAATATCCGGCATTCAAAGTGTTGCAGCGCCCTTTGTGCGTCTTGGAAGACGCGCGGCGCCGTCAGCGGGACAATCAGCTGCAGGCCTTGTTGCCGCTGGACCAGCGATTGACGTCGGTGGTGATGCGGCCGGCGACCGGTTCCTGCATCATCGGACCGAAGGCCTGAAGGCGCGACGGGCTTCCCTCCGCCTGCACGACGAGCAGCGGCCGGCTTTCCGGGCTGCCCTTATGGACGAGCAGGATGCGCGGACGGCCGGAGAAGGAATTGAGTTCCGGCGCGAGCTTGTAGGCTGCAAAGGCCGGATCGCCCGATTTGAACCAGCAGGCATTGGCGCCGAGCGCCACGCGTTCCATCGTCGGCAGTGCGGCGCGGTTCGGGCCTGTCGGCGCCGGCGTCTGGCAAGCTGCCACCATGGCTGCGATAGCGGTCAACAGGGCGGCGTGTGCGACGGAGAGGCGAGGGCGCATCGATTGCTCCAGGTCCGAACAGAAGGATTTTCGTGGGCCGAGGTTCAGGCGGCGATGACGTCGAGCGCCGAGGCGAAGAGGCCGCGACCGTCCGAGCCGCCATGGGCAGCCTCGATCAGGTTCTCGGGATGCGGCATCATGCCGAGCACGTTGCCCTTTTCGTTCATGACGGCGGCGATATCGTTGATCGAGCCGTTCGGGTTGGTGCCCTCGGCATAACGGAAGACCACCTGGCCATTGCCTTCGATCGCAGCCAGCGTCGCATCGTCGGCGAAATAATTGCCATCATGATGGGCGACCGGGCAGCGGATGACCTGACCCTGCGCATAGGCGCGGGTGAAATCCGTCTCGGCATTGACGACTTCGAGCTTGATCTCGCGGCAGACGAATTTCAGCGAGGAATTGCGCATCAGCGCGCCGGGCAACAGGCCAGCCTCGACGAGGATCTGGAAGCCGTTGCAGACGCCGAGCACCTTCACGCCCTTTGCAGCCTTGTCGATGATCGCCTGCATGACCGGCATGCGGGCGGCGATCGCGCCGCAACGCAGATAATCGCCATAGGAAAAGCCGCCGGGGATGACGATCAGGTCGACATCGGGGATCTCGGTTTCCGTCTGCCAGATCGTTACCGGTGCCTGGCCGGAGATCTTGGTCAGGGCGGCGATCATGTCGCGGTCGCGGTTGAGGCCCGGAAGTTGAACGACGGCTGATTTCATGGGGTCCCTGCGTTTCGCGAAAGATATTGAACTGGAACGCTTTCGGCGAGCCATACTCCATTGTCGGAGACAAAGAAAGAATGACCTTCTGAAAACATGCGGGCCGCGTCCACACCTAGGATGATATGTTCACCCTTGCGGCGCGTTGCGACGATTTTCGCCGTTTCGACATCCGCCGACAGATGAACGTGGTGCCGCTGCATCTTCTTCAAGCCTTCGCGCTCGATCGACTGCCAGTTCGTCAGAGACGTGCCGTGAAAAAGAGCGGCGGGCGGTTCAACCTGGTTCAATGCGAGATCGACGTCGACGCTATGACCTTGGTTTGCGCGAATTCTGTTATCGGTAAGCGTAAAGCGCTTCTTCGGATTGTTCTCGACAATCTCGATGATATCGGCGCGGGAAACGTCGTATTTCGACGCCAACGCTTTTTCGAGTTCGTCAAACGACACCCAACCCTCGCTATCAAGCGTCAAGCCCGCGACATCAGGCGCATGACGCAAAACATAGCTCATATATTTCGAGACTTCCGTCTCCAGCTTTGCTTTCATCATGACGCCAAATCCTCAAAGTCCGCCAGACGACGGGTCTGTGATCATCAGTCGATCGCGATTGCGTAGTTCTCGATCACCGTGTTGGCGAGCAGTTTTTCGCACATGGCCTTGAGGTCAGCCTCGGCCTTGCCCTTGTCGGCGCCTTCCAATTCCAGGTCGAAGACTTTGCCTTGTCTTACATGGCCGACGCCCGAGAAGCCGAGGGCGCCAAGCGCACCCTCGATAGCCTTGCCCTGCGGATCGAGAACGCCGTTTTTCAGCGTGACGGTGACACGAGCCTTGATCACTTTGTCTTTCCTGCCTTACTTGACGAGAACCGGGCCGGTGCCGCGCACAGGCTCGTTTTCATTGATGATGCCGAGACGGCGCGCGACTTCGGAATAGGCTTCGAGCAACCCGCCGAGGTCACGGCGGAAGCGGTCCTTGTCCATCTTCTCGTGGGTTTCGATATCCCAGAGCCGGCAGCTGTCCGGTGAGATCTCGTCGGCGAGGATGATGCGCATCATATCGCCTTCGAAGAGGCGGCCGCATTCGATCTTGAAATCGACGAGCTGGATGCCGACGCCGAGGAAGAGGCCGGTCATGAAGTCGTTGACGCGAATGGCAAGCGCCATGATGTCATCGAGCTCGGCGGGGTTTGCCCAGCCGAAGGCGGTGATGTGCTCTTCGGAGACCATCGGATCGTCGAGCGCGTCGGACTTGTAATAGAATTCGATGATCGAGCGCGGCAGCACGACGCCTTCGTCTATGCCGAGGCGCTTGGCAAGAGAACCGGCCGCGACATTGCGCACGACGATCTCCAGCGGGATCATCTCCACTTCCTTGATCAACTGCTCGCGCATGTTGAGCCGGCGGATGAAATGAGTAGGGATGCCGATCTTGTTCAGATGGCTGAAGATATATTCGCAGATGCGGTTGTTGAGGACGCCCTTGCCATCGATGACTTCGTGTTTCTTCTTGTTGAAGGCAGTGGCATCGTCCTTGAAGAACTGGATCAAAGTACCCGGTTCCGGGCCCTCATACAGAATCTTTGCCTTGCCCTCGTAGATACGGCGGCGACGGTTCATCGTGGTCATTCTCTATTGTTGGCGCTCTTGGGATAGCGCGAGTGGATCGATCTCGTGGCGTCCCCTTAAAGGAAAAGAGATGGTTTCACAATCCGCCTGTCGCTCCTTCCCTGGTTTCCGGATTTCGCGGCCCGGTTCCCGATTTTACGGAATACTGCCAAGAGAATCGAATGAATTCGCAAGACCAGTTTAGCGCCTTTTCCTCTACGGTGGAATGAAGGCGAAATGGCGGGCCGCTTATGCAGGTTTTTATTTGGCGGCTCTGCCTGGCAGGGCGCGGCGAAGCTGCGCCTGCAAGGCGCGAGCGGCGATTTGCCCGTGGCGCCAGCTTCCGGCGCGGATGAAGGAGGGGATCTGCATGGCCGGCATCGGCCGGGCGAGCGCATAGCCCTGCAGCGTGTCACAGTCGAGTTCTTCGAGAATGCGGATATGCTCCGCCGTCTCGACGCCCTCGGCGATGACGAGGATGTTCAGCGAGCGACCGATATCGATGATCGAGCCGACCAGTTTGCGCTGCTCTGCCGATTGCGGCAGCATGCGGATCAGCTCGCGGTCGATCTTCAGCGTCTTCGGGCTCAGGCGCAGCAGGCTGACGATCGAGGCATGGCCGGTGCCGAAATCGTCGATCTGGATGTCGATGCCGAGCTTGCGCAGCTTTTTCAGGTTGGCGACCACCGCCTCGTCGCAATCGTCGAGCGAGATCGATTCCAGCAGCTCGAAGGAGAAGGTGCCGGGCTCAATCTTCAAGGCGCGGAGCTTTTTGCCCAGATCGGGATCGGCGAGCCGCCTGGCGGAGACGTTGACCGATATCTTCGGGATCGCCAGCCCGTCCTTCAGCCACACCTTCCGGTCGGCAATGGCACGCTCCAGGATGAGGGCGTCGATGGTCGAGACGACGTCGAGATCCTCTGCAATGTCGAGGAAGCGGTCGGGCGTCAGCAGCCCGTGCACAGGGTGCTGCCAGCGGGCAAGTGTTTCGACGCCTGCGACATCGAGCGTGCGGGCATCGAACTGCAGCTGATAGAAAGGCACGAATTCATTGCGCTCAAGACCGATCAAGATCTCGTCGGCAAGGTGCTTGGCGGAGATGATGTCGCGGCGGGCAGCGGCCGAGAAGAATTCGAAGCGGTTGCGGCCCAGGCCCTTGGCACGGTAGAGGGCGATATCGGCGTCGAGCAGCATCTGCTTGGCGTCGAGCGTCGGTCCGCTATCGATGGCGATGCCGATGCTGGCGCCGAAACGGCAATCGTGTCCCTCATATCTGACGGGTTTGCGCAATTCGCGGATGACACGTTCGGCAAGACTGGCGATCTTCTTCGATGCGGGATCGACGATGCAGAGGATGACGAATTCGTCGCCGCCGATGCGGGCCACGAAGTCGACGGCGCGGACGGACGTTCTCAGCACGCTTGCGGCATGCTGCAGCATGGCATCGCCGGCCCGGTGGCCGAGCGTGTCGTTGATCTGCTTGAAGCGGTCGAGATCGATATGCAGGATCGCCATCGCCATGCCCTTGGCCCGGCATTCGGCCGCACGCTCGTCCAGCATCTTGTCGAGATAGCGGCGGTTCGGCAGGCCGGTGAGGTAATCGTGCAACGCCAGATGCTCGATGCTCTCCTTGGCGGCTTCGAGCTCGCGGTTGCGCGCCTCGGCCAGATCCTTGGCACGGCGCAGCTCGTTGCGCAGTGCGACTTCCTCGGTGACGTCCCAGTTGGCGCCGATCAGCTTGCGGTGGCCGTTGCCGTCGATGAAGAAGGCCGAGCGGGCGCGGATGACGCGTTCGGCGCCGTCGCCGCGGATGATGCGGTATTCCTGCTGGAAATCACTGCCGCTTTCGACGCTACGGTCCGACAAGCCAAGCACACGCTCGCGGTCGTCGGGATGCAGGCTTTTCGCCCAGGCGTCGCTGGCGATCTGGCGTGAGGCGCCCTGCAGCCCGTAAATGGCAATGAGGCGGTCGTCCCATTCGACGGTATCATGCTCGATATCCGCCTCGAAGACGCCGATGCGGGAAATCTCCAGCGCCAGATCGAGCCGGCGCGACAGACGCGACAGCGTCTCCTCGGCCTGCTTGCGGGCGGTGATATCGGTATCCGTGCCGACGATGCGCGTCGGCACGCCATTCTCGTCCCATTCCACGCAGGCGCCGCGACACTCGATCCAGACCCAGTGGCCATCCTTGTGACGCTCGCGATATTCGAAGATCTGGTAATGCGGATCGCCGGCATTCTGCCGGTCGATCGCATGGACGACGAAATCGCGATCATCGGGATGGACCAACTGCAGCCAGGTATCGTATTCGCCGGCGGCTTCTTCGTCGGGTGCCATGCCGCGGATGGTTTTCCACGTCTGCGAGTAATATTTCCGGTCGAGACGGTAGTTGTGATCCCATACGCCAAGGCCCGAGCCGACCAGCGCATGGTTCCAGCGGGTTTCCCGCTCTGCCAGGTCGGAATCGTCGGTCGGCCCATTGCCGATACCTGCCTCAGCCGCATCGCCATGCGGATCACCGGCCTCTGGATGGGCTTTCTTCACGGGCATTCTCGCTTATCTCACCTCGGCGCAGTCTGCTGTCATTCCATTAAGAAAGACTTAGAAAGCACTTGCTCAACAAGCGGGATAGCGCCTTTTCCTCGATCAGGGGGAGAGCCGGCCGAGGAACTGGGCAAAGACCATGGTGCCTTCTGGCCACGGGCCGTGACCGGAATCGGCATTGATATGACCGGACTCGCCGGCATCGACGAGGAAGGAGCCCCAGCTGCTGGCGACATCGTCGGCATGCTCGTAGCTGCCGAACGGATCGTTGCGGCTGGCCACCGTGATCGACGGGAAGGGCAGCGGATCGCGCGGATAGGGGCCGAAAGTCATCAGGTGCTTCGGGCGAATGTCGGGATTGGCGACATCGGGCGGGGCGACGAGGAAAGCGCCCGCCACGCGATTGCGGAAATGCGGGATGGCGTGGATCACCGAGGGCACGCCCAGCGAATGGGCGACGAGGACGACCGGGCGGGTCGAGGCGTTCACCTCCTCGGCGATGCGGGCGATCCAGTCCTCGCGGACCGGCTTCGTCCATTCGGCCTGTTCGACGCGCCGCGCCGTGCTGAGCTTTGCCTCCCAGCGGCTTTGCCAGTGGCTCGGGCCGGAATTGGTGTAACCGGGGATGATGAGGATATCTGCGTCTGAGGCTTTCATAGTGCCGCCGATGTGAGAAAGCTGGTCCAAGATGTCAAGAGGGAGTGTCAAGGGAGAGAGCGACACAGGCGTTGAAAGTTGCTATATTGCTCCAGTGCCGGTTGCGGAATTCGTATCGGCTTGCCCGCCGATGCTGTCCGCCGCCGATCAGGTCTCGGCTGAGGAGGAGAAAACCATGGCGGCATTTCATGTCATGACGGGTGCCAGCGAAAGCTTGGCGCGGCCCGTTGTCAATCGCATCGGTATCGCTGACGTCTTCGACGCGCTAAAGCGCGGATACGAAGATTTCATGGAGAAACCGTCCCATTATGTGTTCCTGTGCCTGATGTACCCGATCGCCGGCGTCTTCCTGACGCTGTGGACCTCGGGCGCCAACCTTTTGCCGATGGTCTTCCCGCTGATGGCGGGTTTCGTGCTGATCGGCCCGATCGCAGCGATTGGCCTCTATGAGATCAGCCGCCGGCGCGAGGCCGGCCTCGACGCGTCCTGGACGCATGCGCTGGACGTACGCCATTCACCGGCGCTGCCGTCGATTGTCGCGGTCGGGCTGATGCTCTGCGGCCTCTTCGTCGTCTGGCTGGTGACGGCGCAGACGCTCTATAGCAATCTGCTCGGCGAGGTCTTTCCGCGCAGCATGGGGGATTTCTTCCGCCAGGTCTTCGGCACGTCAGAGGGCATGCAGTTGATCATCTGGGGCAATCTCACCGGCTTCGTCTTTGCGCTCGTCGTGCTGGCGATGACCGTGATCACCTTTCCGCTGCTGCTCGACCGCGATGTCGGGGCAGTCGCTGCCGTCACGGCGTCGATCCGCGCGACGATTCTCAATCCGGTGCCGGTGCTGCTCTGGGGCCTGATTGTCGCCGCGCTACTCCTCATCGGCACGATCCCGGTCTTTGCCGGGCTTGCGCTCGTCATCCCGATCCTCGGCCATGCGACCTGGCATCTCTATCGCAAGCTGATTGCGCGGGAAGCCACAGCGTAACCACGGCGCTTTCTGCGGGGAATCCCGGACCGGGAGGAATCTCGATTCCGGGGGGAACCTCGAACCTGCCTCGGAGTTTGTTTAGCCGAGAGCATGATGTCGTCGGCATCGTGCTCTGGAGACTTCGAGGGAGGATCTTTGAGGTGACGATGAAGCATCTGTTTGCCCACTTCGCAACCAAGGTATCGGAATGGGCGGGCAAGCCTGTCATCTTCATCCTGGCACTGATTGCCGTCGTCATCTGGGCGGCACTCGGCCCCTTCTTCGACTATTCGGAAACCTGGCAGCTGGTCATCAATACCGGCACGACGATCGTCACTTTCCTGATGGTCTTCGTGCTGCAGAACGCCCAAACGCGCGACACGCGAGCGATCCAGGCCAAGCTCAACGAAATCATCCTGACCAGCCATGCCGAAAACCGTTTCATCGGCATCGAGAATCTCGACGAGGAGGAGCTGAAACGTCTCGACGAGCTGGTCGCCAAGGCCGCAAAGGGCAGGGGCGAGACGGAGGCTTGCAGGACAGAGGAGTCAACCGAAGCAGCAAATGCGACACCGTCGAAAAAGGCGGAAGTGCGCAAACGACGGGTTTCAGCCAAGCCGGTGAAGCAGAGGTAGAGATCGGTCGACTAATTTTATTGGGCTTACCGACTGCCTGAGATCAGCGTGCGGAGGTCTTGATCTCCCTGAGCTTGGGCATGCCCCCCCCCGCAAGGAGATGGAGGGCCGAACAAAGAAAATCCCGTGTCGCATGTTCACGGGAGTTCTCACAGTCGAAGTTTGGTTCTTGGGCCGGCGGCATCCTCAGATCACCATGCCGGGCCGCCATCGCAGCACGACTATTCGACAACGGTGATGTTCAACACACCTTCGTCGACATGGCCGTTTTTATCGGACGTGCGAACAACAATTCTGTCCTTGCCGCCAAGCCCTTGTCAGAGGTGTAGTACCCTACCGTGGCAAGCACCTTTGTACCATTGCACTTCTTATATTCGCCCTTGCCGTTGGGGAACGCGAGTTCGCGCAGGCTCTCCACTTTGCCATGCTTAGGGGACTCGCGAATGCGGACCTCTGGTACTGCTTTTGCGCTGCAGTCAGGATTGAGGCTGAAGGCGACACCAAGCTTGGTGCGCTCACCGCTTGCCGCGGTGACATTTTTTTGATGACGCGACAATCCATCCGAACCGGTCGTCGTGCAACTAGTCAACGCTGCACTGGCGCACATCGTGGCAACCGACAGAATGAATGCTTTCTTCATGAGAATCTCTGTTGTCATTGTTGATATTGTGTTTTGGGTGGCAGGCGTCACTGCGTCAGCGGCTGAATCCGGTCATAGCGAACCGTGAAGCAGGGGGCGACTTTCACCTCTCATCAAATCCAAAAACGCGAAATGCGTCGGCCGGGCGTGGGGATATCATCATCACTGAGATCCAAAGCGCTACTTCCGAAGCAGACGTCGAGCTTATCGCTCGCTTCAATCGATAAGCACCGATCTCAAGCCCGCTCACGCCGCCCCAAACACCCGCCGGAAAATCGTGTCGACGTGTTTGGTGTGGTAGCCGAGGTCGAATTTTTCGCGGATGTCCTCTTCCGACAGGGCAGCGCGGACTTCGGCATCGGCAAGCAGTTCTTCCAGGAAGTCCTTGCCCTGTTCCCAGACCTTCATGGCGTTGCGCTGGACCAGCCGATAGGCATCCTCGCGGGAGGTGCCGGCCTGGGTCAGCGCCAGCAGGACGCGCTGCGAATGGACGAGGCCGCGGAACTTGTTGAGGTTCTTTTCCATGTTCTCGGGGTAGACCAGCAGCTTTTCGATGACGCCGGCAAGCCGTGACAGGGCGAAATCGAGCGTCACCGTGGCATCTGGGCCGATCATGCGTTCGACCGAGGAATGCGAGATATCGCGCTCATGCCAAAGAGCGACGTTTTCCATCGCCGGCATGGCGTAGGAGCGAACCATGCGGGCAAGGCCGGTGAGGTTTTCGGTCAGAACCGGGTTGCGCTTGTGCGGCATGGCCGAAGAGCCCTTCTGGCCGGGCGAGAAATATTCCTCGGCTTCCAGCACCTCGGTGCGCTGCAGGTGGCGGATCTCGGTCGCCAGCCGCTCGATCGACGAGGCGACGACGCCGAGGGTGGCGAAATACATCGCGTGGCGGTCACGCGGGATGACCTGCGTTGAAACCGGCTCGGCCTTGAGGCCAAGGGCCTCGGCGACATGTTCCTCGACGCGCGGATCGATATTGGCGAAAGTGCCGACGGCGCCCGATATGGCGCAGGTCGCGACTTCCTCGCGGGCGGCGACGAGGCGCTGGCGGCAACGCTCGAATTCGGCATAGGCAAGCGCCAGCTTGACGCCGAAGGTGGTGGGCTCGGCATGGATGCCGTGCGAACGGCCGATGGTGACAGTGTCCTTATGTTCGAAGGCGCGGCTTTTCAGCGCCTCGAGCAGCCGGTCGATATCGGTAAGCAGGATGTCGGTGGCGCGTACCAATTGGACGTTGAAGCAGGTGTCGAGCACGTCGGACGAGGTCATGCCCTGGTGGACGAAGCGTGCATCCGGGCCGACGATCTCTGCGAGATGGGTGAGGAAGGCGATGACGTCGTGTTTGGTGACGGCCTCGATCTCGTCGATGCGGTCGACGTCGAAGGTGGCGGCGCCGCCTTTCTCCCAGATCGTCTTTGCCGCCGATTTCGGGATGACGCCGAGTTCGGCCAGCGCGTCGCAGGCATGCGCCTCGATCTCGAACCAGATGCGGAACTTGGTTTCGGGAGACCAGATGGCGACCATTTCGGGCCGGGAATAACGCGGGATCATGGGCGGCTGCCTTCACTTCAAGAGGTTTGAGCGTCTAAGACGCAATTCCGGACGCAAAACCGCTGGGCACTTTTGCTGAAATTGCTTTAGGCCCCTGTAGCAAAGACGGGCGGCAATCTCAACGCATGCGTTTGGCAAGATGATAGCTGCTTGCGACAAGGCAGACGAGGCCGAGCGGCAGGAAGAGACGCAGGCCGATCACCAGGAACTGGTAGACGGCGCTGATACTGGTGAAGACGAACTGGAAGGCCCAGACGATACTGCCGAAGGGGGCGTGCCAGCGCGAATAGAAGATCCGGTATTCCATGGCGAAGAGGAAGGCGGTCATCAGGATCGTGGCCGCTGTCAGCGTTACGAAAAAAGCGGCAAAACGTGCTTCCGGCTGCCTGCCATAGGCGAGGAAGCGGGCGACCGGCAGGGCGAACGGCCAGGCGAACAGGCCGCCGGCGAAATAGAGTGCGGCGATCTCGGCAAGGCGGCTCGTCTGCAGGCCGTTGCGCAGGTAAAGGCCGAGCATTGCGGCGGCAAGCATCTGCATGCCCCAAAGCAACGCACCGGCAATCAGATCGGGATAGGGCGGCCGTGCAGCTCTTAGACGATCCATCCTGGGGCGATCCGTCCTCGGGCGATCCATGCTCAGGGATGAACCGGAACGGCAATCCAGCGTCCGTTCCTGTCGGCATCGAAGGCCAGGACGAGGGCGATGTGAACCTGGTTTCCGGCCTCCGGCTGATAGACCACGGCGCCGCCGATCCGGTATTCGACGGAACATACGCGCTCGGCCGGAACTGCGGTGGCCTGGCGCGCCGCCTGCCGGTTCGGAGCGCCTTCCTTCTCGATCATCTGCAGGCTGAAGCTGATGACCCGCTTGTCGACTGCAGCGCAATCCTTCGGCGTCGGCACCGGCATCTCGCCGAGCGAGAGCGTGTAAGGCGCTTTCGGCGGGCCGTCGGTCGCAAGCGTCGTGTAGCGGATCGTCTTCGAAGGGGAGCCGAGTTCGGTCGGCGGATTGAAGGCGGCGATCAGGCCGGGATTGGTCAGGAGATCGTATTTGTCCATCTGGCTGCGCGCCGCCGTCAGGTTCTGCCGCCGCGCCTTGGAGAGATTGGCGTCCTTATCGGTCAGTTCGGTATGGAAGGGCGTGCCCTCGAGATAGTGGCCGTCTTCGGTATCGATGAAATAGGTGTTGGAGTAGGGAAGGTTGCCGCTCTCCTCGATGCCGAACTCCTGAAATCCAAAGACCTTGCCGTCCGCGGAAAAGCCGATCGGCTGGATATTGGCGATGTCGCCGGCAAGTGACAGGCCGGGCAGGCCGGCAAATGCGGCAGCAAGCATGCCACCGATGATCAGACGTTTGTTCATGCTCGTGCCCCTTCGGCTGCCTGACGCAGATCGGCGACAGTCCGGCGATAATCCTCGACCGTATCGCCCTTGAAAATTGCCGAGCCGGCGACGAGAACGTTGCCGCCCGCCCGCGCGATCGCAGGCGCCGTTTCCACCGTGACGCCGCCGTCGACCTGGAGTTCGATCGTCCGGTCACCGATCAGTGATTTCGCCGCCGCGATCTTGTTCGCCATCGCCGGAATGAATTTCTGCCCGCCGAAACCTGGATTGACCGACATGATCAGGATGAGATCGACATCGTCGAGCACGTTTTCGATAGCGCTGAGCGGCGTCGCCGGATTGATCGTCACGCCGACCTTCTTGCCGAGATTGCGGATGGTCTGCAGCGAGCGGTGCAGATGCGGTCCGGCTTCGGCATGGACGGTGATACGGTCGCAGCCGGCCTTGGCGAAGGCTTCGAGATAGTCGTCGACCGGCGAGATCATCAGGTGGCAGTCGAAGGTGGCCGATGTATAGGAGCGCAGCGACTTGATGACATCGGGGCCGAAGGAGATGTTCGGCACGAAATGCCCATCCATCACGTCGAGATGGATCCAGTCGGCGCCGGCGGCCGTCACGTCGCGCACCTCCTCGCCGAGCCTGGCGAAATCCGCCGCGAGGATCGAGGGGGCAATGCGAATGGGCAGCGTCATCAAATCTTACTCCGTATGGGCCGCCATTTGAGCGCCGGGCCCGAATTCAAGGCTGGCGCGCCGCTCATTGCGTCGGCGCGGCCGGTGGAAAAAAGCCGTTGCCCCGCCATTCGAGCAGGCGGTAGGGATTTTGCGAAAGTTCATGCGCACCGGTGAAGGCAATGGTGCCGACCGCTGTCTGGAATGTCGTGCCGAGAAGCGTCTCCTGGAGGGGCTTGCCCGCCGCAGCGGCGGCTTGCCCGGCCTGGCCGGCAATGAGGGCTGCGGCCAGCGACCGCAGGACATAACCTTCCGGCTCGATGCCTTTGGCGCGTAGCGCGTCGGCCGCAGCCGTGCCTTCCGGCAGGATGGCGTATTCGGGCAGGGCGACGGCACGCACGCCGGCATCCAGCGGCAGCGGCTGGTCGGCAGCGCGCATGGCATCGCCGCCGAGGATGGATAGCTGGATGTTCTCGACCTTGGCGTCGCGGGCGATGACGGCGACATCGTTGCGGTCGCCGCCGATGAAGACCCTGGTGGCGCCGGCTCGTTTCAGGCGGCGGACGAGGGCGATCTGCTGTTCCTGTCCCGGCCGGTAGGTGTCGGTAAAGACCGGCTTCAGGCCGTTCTGCTCCAGCGCATTGCGCACCGCTTCCGTCAGTTCGCGACCATGGATGGTGCCGTCCTCGATCAAGGCGATCGGATCGGCGGCCCAGTCCTTCAAGATCACCTCGATGATCTTTGCCGCTTCGGCACCGTCGGCGGGCGCTGCCCGAAAGAGCGGCCAACCGTTCTTCAGCGCATCCTCCATCAGGATGCGGGAGCGCACGGAGACGGTGATCGCGGGAATATTGGCGTCCTTCAGCTTCGGCAGCGCGCCTTCCAGCGTTTCGCTGCAGAGAAAGCCGACCGCGACCTGCACCTTGGCATTGACAAGCGCATCGGCGATCGCGGCACCGCTATTGTCCTCGCAGGTCTCGTTGATGGCGACGAGGGTATTTCCGGATTGCTGGATCTCGAAACCGGCGCCGGCGGCAATCTGGGCGCCGAGGAGGGCGAGCGGTCCGTTCTGAGGGGCGACGACACCGATCGTCAAGCCGGCCGCATGGCTTTCAGCCGCCGCTCCCAGCAGCGCCAGAAAAGCTGCTATGCCACGCAGGTTGATCATGAAAGGCGGAGATCCCTAGCCATCGTCCATGCCCTTTTATCCGCAAGGCCGCGATCGTCAAAGAAAAACAAGCGCAACACAGCGCTTTTCACCGGTCCTATTGTAGAAAAGGTAACCGATGCTCGCCATATTGGCGCGATAGCAAGTGGATCCAGACAGAGTAAGCGCGTACGGGAGAAGCAGGTGTTGAACAGGCAGCATATCGACCCCGGCCTTTATCGCGATGCCATGAGCCGTTATGCCGGCCATGTGCAGCTCGTGACGACGGCGATGGGCGAGCTGCGCCGCGGCGTCACCATCACCGCCGCCTGCTCGGTCTCGGACAATCCGGCCTCGGTGCTGATCTGCCTCAACAACACCAATCCGAAGAACGAGATCTTCTTTCGCAGCGGCATTTTCGCGCTGAACACGCTCGGCGCCCACCATCAGGGTGTTGCCGATGCCTTTTCCGGGCGCACGTCGCTTGCCAATGACGACCGTTTCGCCAGCGCCCGTTTCGAGATGCTTGCCACCGGTGCGCCCGTGCTAGCCGACGCACTTGCCGCCTTCGATTGCCGGGTGATCGATATCAAGGAAATGCCGACGCACAATGTCATCTTCGGCGAGGTCGCGGCTGTCCGCTTCAGCGAAAAGCACCCGGCGCTCATCTATATGAACCGGGATTATCACGCGCTGTGATAAGAGCGCCGTGCATCCTTTCGGAAGCATTTCGAGGGTAGTAGAGAATGGACAATGCCGGGATCGAGGAAATGTTTCAGGGGCTCGGCCCCGTCACGGTCAAGCGCATGTTTGGCGGCAAAGGTATCTATCATCTCGGGCGGATCATCGCGCTTGAAGTGCGCGACGAGATGCTGCTGAAGGCCGATGAGACGAGCGCCCCGGAATTTGCCGCTGCCGGCGCCACGCAATGGACTTATGAGGGCAAGAAGGGCAAGCCGGTAAAAATGCCCTATTGGTCGATCCCCGACGAGGCCTACGACGATCCCGATCTGATGGCGAAATGGGTGAGGCTTGCCTATGAGGCGTCGCTTCGCGCCGAATAGTTAGCCGCGTTCAGCGGGCGACAAGGCTGCGATCGCCGCCTTGGTGAAGGCCGACAGTGGCTCGGGTAAATCCGTCAGCGGAAACCAGCCGAAATCCGAAAGCTTGTCCGGTTCGGTCAGCTGCGGCTCGCCCTTGACGTCGCGGGCGAGATAGAGAATCGAGATCCAGTGTTGGCGGTCGGCATCGATGATCTGTTCGGTCATGCCGATTCGTTCGATGCGGCCGATCGTCAGACCGGTTTCTTCTTCGGCCTCGCGGCGCGCGGCAGTCTCAGCCGGCTCCATGTGATCCACCTTGCCGCCAACGATATTCCAATAGCCGGCTTCAGGTGGTCGCATGCGTTTGTAAAGAAGGATCCTGGCGTCGCGCAGAATCACCAGGCCAACGCCGAGACCCGGAAAATCAATGCCGGGCCTACCCATGATAATGCTTAGACCTTGGCGCTGCCGGCGATCAGCATGAAGGCGGGGATATCGTCGCCGAATCCAACAGGGGTCGGGCCATCGTCGTGGTCGCGATGACGGCGGCGGTCGCGGCTGTCGTCGTTTGCCGGGTAAGGCCGACTGTTGCGCGCGTTGTTCTGCGGCTTCTGCTCTGCTTTGCGCTCGTTCTTCACGATGTCGGCCTTTACTGGTGCTGCTTCAATCACGTCGACGCCATTATCCTGTATGTCGTTATCAGATTTATGACTCGCGGCGGCGCGATTGCCTCGTCCGCGTCCACGATCCTTGTCGCCATTCTCTCTCGGCGCACGATCTCGGCCTGCACCATCTCTGGCGCCACGCTCGCGGCCGTTGCGGCGCGGGCGTTCGCTGTCCCGGCTGTCTTCTGCCGGCGGCGGCAGCGACGTCAGGTCACCGCTCAGCCATTCGACCTTTTCGCCGATCAGCTTCTCGATGGCATCGACGAACTTAGTGTCGCGCTTGGTGACGAGCGTGAAGGCGGCACCCGAGCGGCCGGCACGGCCGGTGCGGCCGATGCGGTGGACGTAATCCTCGGAATGAATAGGCACGTCGAAATTGAAGACGTGGCTGACATCAGGGATATCGAGGCCGCGGGCGGCGACGTCGGAAGCGACCAGAAGCTGGAGATTGCCGTCACGGAAGCTTTGCAGCGTCATCGTGCGGGAACGCTGGTCCATGTCGCCATGCAGGGCGCCGACCGAGAAGCCATGACGCTCGAGTGACCGGAAGAGATCGGCGACATCCTTCTTGCGGTTGCAGAAGACGATGGCGTTCTTGAGCTCGGTCTGGGCGCGGACGAGTTCTCGCAGAACCGCTCGCTTCTCGTAATCCTTGCCGTGGGAGGCGACGAAACGCTGTGTCACGGTCTCGGCCGCGGAAGCCGGCTTTGCGACCTCGATACGTTCGGGATTCTGCAGGAAACGGTCGGCGAGCTTCTGGATCTCCGACGGCATGGTTGCCGAGAAGAACAGCGTCTGGCGGGTGAACGGGATCATCTTGGCGATGCGCTCGATATCGGGGATGAAACCCATATCGAGCATGCGGTCGGCCTCGTCGATGACGAGAATCTCGACGCCGCTCATCAGCAGCTTGCCGCGCTCGAAATGGTCAAGAAGGCGGCCGGGGGTGCAGATCAGTACATCGGCGCCGCGTTCGAGCTTGCGGTCCTGGTCCTCGAAGGAAACGCCGCCGATCAGAAGGGCGACGTTAAGGCGATGGTTCTTGCCGTATTTCTCGAAATTCTCGGCGACCTGGGCAGCGAGTTCGCGCGTCGGTTCGAGAATCAGCGTGCGGGGCATGCGCGCACGCGCACGGCCCTTCTCCAGAAGCGACAGCATCGGCAGCACGAAGGATGCCGTCTTGCCAGTGCCGGTCTGCGCGATACCGCAAATATCGCGGCGCTCAAGCGCAAACGGGATGGCTCCCGCCTGAATAGGCGTGGGGATCGTGTAGCCCGCGTCCGTAACAGCGGATAGCACTTTTTGGCTTAAGCCAAGGTCAGCAAATGTCGTCAAAGGGAAAACTGTTTCCATTCCGTTCGGCCGAGCTCTGAACGAGTCGGCGGGATTGCATGCCGCAATGCAGCGCGACATAGCCCCGAATGGCCGGCAAGTCAAGAAATAGAGACGCCGCACCCATTGCAGAGTGAAGCGTTGGTTACCGGGCAGGAGTTACTTGATATAGGTGGCGAGTTTAAGGCCGGCATTCATGAAATATACTGGATCGACGGCATGGCCGTCCTGGCGCACTTCATAGTGCAGGTGCGTGCCCGTCGAGCGACCGGTGCTGCCGGCGAGGCCGATGACATCGTTACGGCCGACCGTGTCGCCGACCTTGACCAGAACCTCCGACATATGCCCGTAGCGCGTCGAGATGCCGTTGCCGTGATCGACCTCGACCATGTTGCCGTAGCCGCCGGTCCAGCCGGCCGAAACTACCTTTCCAGGTGCCGCCGGGCGAATTCGTTCGCCGGGCGAAAAGCGGAAATCGATGCCGGAATGGAGCGCGAGGCGGCCGAGGAAGGGATCGCGGCGATTGCCGAAGGGGCTGGTCACGTCCTTGCCGATAGCGGGATTGCGGAAGGGCAGGGATTCGGCGGTGCTGCGGACCTCCTCAAGACGAGTCAGCGCGCCGTCGAGCGCCACCAGAGAATTGTTGAAGTCGTCGTTGCTTTCGGGCTCGACATAGGGGCCGCCGACGGCATCGTCATCGTCTTTCTTGGCAGCGGTCTCTTCCGGTACCGGAATCTTGAAGCGGGTCAGCACGGTCTCGATGGCATTGGCGGCATTGCCGGCATCGCTCGTCAGCTGTTCGACACGGCTGCGCTGATCCTGTTCGACATCTTTAAGCGACAGCGTCACCTTGGAGAAGATGCGGTCGGCACGATCGCCGACGGTGTCGGTGGCCGGCACATAAGCAAGCGTCGAATTGTCGGGCGTCGCATCGGCGGGGGCGCCGTTCGCCAGCTGTTTCTCGATCGCCTCGATGCCGCTACCGGAGAGCGAAGCACGCTTGTCCTTGACATCGGGCGCATAGGACTGAACGGGCGAAGACGGCGCAGGCAGGGCGCCGTCCTTTTCCGTCAGGCCGGAGCTTTCGGCCCGGTCGAGCAGATTGTCGAGCTTGCCATGGCGCGAGGTCAACGCCATCTGCTGCTCCATCAGCTTGTCGACCTTGTCTTCGACCACCTGCTGGTCGAGAAGCTGGCGGGAGGTGATGCGGTCGACCTGGGCGCGGAGGGCGGCGATGCGGTCTTCATAGTCGTGCTGCATGCGGGCCTGGCGGGCCATGGTGGCGCCGATCAGGTCGTCGCGCAGCACGAGATAGGACGTGGCCAGGAGGTAGCCGATCGAGAAGACGCCGACGAAGCAGAAGGCAAGCGCGGCCATCCACGGCCGGACCGTCATATGGCGGACTTTGTCGCCGCTTGCGAGGATGAGGATATGTTCCTGCGCCCGCCTGCCGAATACCCGGTGCTGATGTCCGCTGTTCACGCAGGCTCTCCCGATTGATGCTCTACGCCTCTTTCGGAAATTAGACACCGTTATGGTTAATGAATGCTTTCATTGTCGTCGTCGCGTCATAAATTTCAGTGACTTCAAGCGTAGCTGATCGATGCGAGCGAGCGGTAGAAGGACGGCGTCAGCCCGGCCTCGGCGCGGGCAAGATCGTTGAAGGGCGGCTTCAGCGGTCCGCGGAAGTTGGCGCGCACCAGCTCCTGGAAGGCCTTTGCCGGATCGCGCTTCTCGCGGGCGCAGAGGAAGCGGAACCATTTGGCGCCGACGGCGACATGGCCTTTCTCGTCATTGTAGATGACGTCGAGCACCGCAGCACTTTCGAGATCGCCTGTCTGGCGCATTTTCGCCTGCAGCGACGGCGTGACGTCGAGGCCGCGAGCTTCCAGAATCAGCGGCACGACGGCGAGCCTTGCCGTCAGATTGTTGCGCGTCGAATGGGCTGCCTGCCAGAGCCCGTCATGGGCGGGAAGATCGCCGTAATCGGCGCCGAGATCGTTGAGCCTGGCGCGCACCATGCGGAAATGCTTCGCCTCCTCGAAGGCGACCAGCATCCAGCCGTCGAAAAAGGAATTCGGCACCTGCTCGGTCGCGAATCGCGCGACGATATCGAGCGCCAGATCGACGGCGTTGAGCTCGATATGGGCGATGGCATGGAGCAGGGCGATCCGGCCTTTGAGCGTATGCAGCGAGCGCTTCTCCACCTGGGTCGGCGGCGTCAGCACCGGTTTCTCAGGACGGCCGGGCCTGTCGGGCAGGGCTGCATCGAGCGGGGAGCGCAGCGACACCCGGCGCGCAAACCAGCGGGTGGCGCTTTCCTGTGCAAGTGCCGTCTTGCGGTCGAGATCGGCGGACGAGATTGCATCGATGGCGCCGCCGCGCAGCGAGGTTATCGTCAGATCCCCTATCACGCTGCCAGGTTCCTCACGGCCTCGAGCACGGTTTCGGCATGGCCCTGCACCTTCACCTTCTGCCAGATGGTGGCGATCGTGCCGTCCTGGCGGATCAGGAAAGTGGTACGCTCGACGCCCATGAAGTTGCGGCCGTACATGCTCTTTTCCTTCCAGACGCCATAGGCCTGCAGCGTCGTCTTTTCCTCGTCCGAGGCGAGCGCCACCGAAAGACGGTGCTTCTTGATGAACTTGTCATGGCAAGCGGCCGAATCGGGTGACATGCCGATGACGGCAGCACCCGCCGCTTCGAACTCGGCTGCTAACGCGGTGAAAGCCAGCGATTCGGCGGTGCAGCCCGTCGTGTCGTCCTTGGGATAGAAGAACAACACCAGCGGCTTGCCGTGGAATTCGGCCAGCGAAACGCGGCCGCCGCCGTCGCGGGGAAGGTTGAAATCAGGGGCCGAAACGCCGATGCCGGGAACCGCCATTAGGAAAACCTTTCTTTTGCCGGGTTTGTGGATGACACTTTCTCTCCCCGAATTATATAGTGGACGGATACCCGTCCAGCATGGCCGGGTTCAATTCTTCACTTAAAGGGAGAGCCCGAGGGCGCATGTCAGCCATCCGCGGCGAAAAGGTCACGTTTCGCAAGAAGGATATCGTTGCGCTGGACCGCTTGCCGTCCGCCCAGGCCGAGGATCCGATCATCGTCCATTGCCCGCCGCCGCGTTCGCCGATGCGCCGCACGGCGAAGCTGACCTGCGGATTTCTGGGGCTGATCCTCGTTATTCTCGCTGGCATCGTTTTCACCGTCGAGAGCGGCATGTTCGACAAGCCGCTGTCGCAGCAGGCGCAGGCGGCGCTGAACGGGGTAGCCGGACCGCGTTATCGCGCCGAGGTCGGTTCCACCGTCATCCGCTTCACCTCGGATTTCCGGCTGGCGCTGGAAGCGCGCAACGTCAACATGATCGACCAGGAGAGCGGCCAGCACCTGTCGACGACGGGTTCGGTGCGCCTGGGGCTCGATCCGCTGCAGCTTTTCCGCGGCCGTATCGCCGTCGCGGACATCGAAGCGGAGGATATTGCGCTCGATACCGCGCTTCTGCCCTCCGGCAATGCCGTCAAGCTCGACGATCTGCGCATCGACGCCATGCCGGCGGCGATGGAAAAGATCTTCTCGCAGTTCGACATGTTCGACAGCATCGTGACGCGCGGCTCGACCAATTCGGTGCGCATCTCCGGCCTCGACATCAAGCTTGCCGATACCGCCAACGGTCCGCTGTCGCTCGTCATCGACAATCTCGTCTTTGCCCATGCCGGCCCGTCCTCGCTGCAATTGACCGGCGAAGTCGCGCTCAACGGCGAAGTGGCGGAGCTCGACGTGCGGGCCGAGAAAGACGACGGCCACGTGTCCAAAGTCGTGGCGACGCTCAGACATGCCGACCTCACCCCCTTCGCGCTGAAACGCAACGATCAGGGCATGATCCGGCAAGGACTGAGCGCCTTTGCCGATCTGACAGTGTCGGCCACCCGGGCGCGCGATGGCGCGCAGCCGGCGCTGACGGCGACGGTCGACATCAATCCTGGCCAAATCTATGCGGACGGCGATCCGCAGCAGCTCTCGGGCGGGCAAATCAATCTCGTCTACGATTTCGCCAAGCAGAAGCTCGAGATTGCCCGATCGAACGCCCGGTTCGGCGCGACTACGCTTCCCATCAATGGCGCGCTGATTGATCTCGACAAGCTCGACCCGCAGGCGGGCAAAGGCTTCGGCATCGACCTGCTCGTCAGTGGCGGCACGGCTGCCCCCGGCGGCTCCGGCGAGGAGCCACTCTCCTTCGACATCCAGGCGACCGGGCGCTACATGGTCGCCGGCCGTGAGTTCCAGTTTCCCAACATAACCGTTTCCAGCCCGCTCGGCGCGCTCTACGGATCACTGCACGTCAAACTCGGCGACAAATCGCCGGAGATCAGCTTCGCCGGCCAGTCAGCGCAGTTGCAGACGATTGCGATCAAGCAGCTCTGGCCGTTCTGGATGGCGCCCAAGGTGCGCACCTGGGTGCACGGCAATCTCTTCGGAGGCACCGTCACCGACGCTTCCATTTCCGTCTTCATTCCCTTCGGCAGGCTGGACGAGGCAGCCGGCGGAAAAGGATTGAAGCTCGACGCCAACCAGATCCGCATCGGCTTCGACATCACGGGCGCGCGGATGAACGTCGCCGGCGACATTCCGCCGATCCGCGACACGTCAGCGCATTTCGACCTGACAGGCCCGGTTGCGACGATCGCGATCAAGAGCGGCACCTCCTATTTCCCCTCCGGTCGGTCGGTCGGTCTCGGGCAGGGGACGTTCATCCTGCCCGCCACCTACGATAAACCGCTGATGGCCGATATCGATCTCGCGGTCTCCGGGGCGGCGGACGCCGTCGGCGAGCTTCTGACCTACCGGCCGATCCGGGTGCTGCAGCGCGCCGGCTTTACGCCCGACGATCTCAAGGGCCGGATCGAGGCGAATGTGAAGGCCCATTTCGGTCTGCTTTCCTCGCAAAACCCGCCGCCTGCCGAATGGTCGGCGGCAATGAAGCTCACCAATATCGATCTTGCCAAGCCGTTTTCCGGCAGGATGATCAGCAATCTCGACGGAACGCTGAACGGCAATCCTAAAAGAATCACGCTTGACGCCAAAGCCCAGATCGACGGCGTCCCGGCCGATATCGATCTTACCGAACCGGTCGAGGCATCCGACGCGGCGGCCAAACAACGGGTGATCACCGCGACCCTTTCCGAGGACCAGCGCAATAAGCTGATACCCGGCCTTTCCGGCATCGTCGGCGGCAGCGTGAAGATGGTGCTGACGCGGATCGACGACGACCGGCAGGACGTCCAGCTCGACCTCACCAAGTCGCTGCTCGAACTGCCCTGGATCGGCTGGGCGAAGGGCAGCGGCATTGCCGCCACGGCCGAATTCGAAACATCCGGGCCGGCCGACAATACCCAGATCAAGAACTTCCGGCTGAAGGGCGACGGTTTTGGCGCCAATGGATCGTTGAACATCGGCAAGGGTGGGCTGATCTCGGCCGATTTCGACAGCGTCAAGCTCTCCTCGCTCGACGATTTCGCCCTGTCGGTGAAGCGCAGCAAAGGCAATTTCGACGTCTCGGTCTCCGGTGACAGCGCCGATGCGCGACCGGTCATCCAGCGGTTGAAATCGGGCTCGGACGGCGATGGTGACGGGGATGGCGGCGACACCGGCGTCTCGGTGCGCGCCAGGCTGAAAAACGTCATCGGTTTCAACGACGAGAAGGTCGGCAATTTCCAGGCGCAAATATCACTGCGCGGCGACAAGCTGCAGGCGCTCAATTTTTCCGCCGTTACCGACAGTGGCGAGGCCGTGGTCAGCCAGATGAAGGACGGCGGCGTCATCAACATCACCAGCGGCGATGCCGGCGCGGTATCGCGTTTCGCCGATCTCTACCAGCACATGCAGGGCGGCCTGCTCAACCTGGCGATCCGGCTAGGGGCGGAGGGCGGCTGGGACGGCTCGCTCGACGTGCGCCGCTTCGCGATCGTCAACGAACAACGGCTGCGCTCGATCGTCTCGACACCGGTCGGAAATGAGCAGCGCAGCCTCAACGAAGCCGTCAAGCGGGACATCGATACCTCGTCGCAGCGCTTCCAGCGCGGCTTTGCCCGTGTCGTATCGCGCAATGGCATGGTCGGCATCGAGAACGGCGTGCTGCGCGGCGATCAGATCGGCGCGACCTTCCAGGGCATCGTGCGCGACCGCAAGGGCAACATGGACATGACCGGCACCTTCATGCCCGCCTACGGCCTCAACCGCCTCTTCGCCGAACTGCCGCTGATCGGGGTCATCCTCGGCAATGGCAGCGACCGCGGCCTGATCGGTATCACCTTCAAGCTGACAGGCAAGTTCGACCAGCCGAACCTGCAGATCAATCCGCTGTCGATCATCGCGCCGGGCGTCTTCCGGCAGATTTTTGAATTCCAGTGAGGCGGGAAGCGGTTACGGCAGAGGTCGTGGCGAGACCTACCTAAATCTCCATCCGCCTGAGGAGATAATCGAGACCGCCGACGCGATACCAGCGATAGCCGTAGGCATCGAGCGTGACGGTATGAAATCCTTTTTCGTCCGCTTTGCTGCTCGCGCCATCGGCGATATCGATTAATTGCCGCCCGTCTTCGCCTATCTCGGGATCGAAGGTCACTTCCGCCGGCTGCGCATGCAGATTGTGCAGGATCAACACGGAATTGCCGCGCCAGTCATAACGAAGCGCCAGCACGCCGTCATCCCCGGTGTCGATTACAGAAAAGTCGCCCCAGCCGATCTCAGGGGCTTCCTTGCGCATCCGGATCATCCGCTCTGTCCAGTTCAGCAAAGAATTGGGATCGCGCCGCTGTTCGGCAACATTGACATGCTGGAAACCGTAGGGACCGTCCTTGATAACGGGCGAGATCGGCTTTTCACTTTTGGTGAACCCGCCTTCCGGTTCGGTCGACCACTGCATCGGCGTGCGTGCGCAATTGCGCTCGGCCAGGCCTAGATCGTCGCCCATGCCGATTTCGTCGCCGTATCGGATGACGGGCGTTCCAGGCAGTGAAAACAGCAGGCTGTAGGCCATTTCGATCCTGCGGTGGTCGCCGCCGAGCATGGGCGCGAGGCGACGGCGAATGCCCCTGTCATAAAGCTGCATGTCCTTTTCAGGCCCGAAGGCGGCAAATACCGCGGCGCGTTGTTTTTCCGTCAGCCGGCCGAGATCCAGTTCATCATGGTTGCGGAGAAAGAGGCCCCATTGCGCGGTCGCAGGGCGCGGTTTGGTGGCCTCCATGGCCTTCTTGAGCGGCCGGGTATCGGCGCTGGCGAAAGCATAAAATAGCGCCTGATTGACCTGGAAATTGAACATCATCTGCATGCGGTCGCCGTCATCGCCGAAATATTCGAAATTGTCCTTCGGCAGGATATTGGCTTCTGCCAGGATGATGGAATCGCCCAGGCGCCACTGCAGGAATTCGCGAAATTTCCTCAGCATATCGAACTGTTCGACAGGCTTGGTAACGTCGGCGCCTTTCGTCGCGATGATGAAGGGGGCCGCATCCATCCTGAAGCCGGAAACGCCGAGCTGAAGCCAGAAGCCCATGATCTTGAGGATTTCCGCCTGCACCTCGGGGTTCGACGTATTGAGATCGGGCTGATGATCATAGAAGCGGTGAAAATAATAAGCCTTGGCCTTGTCGTCATAGGTCCAGGTCGTCTTCTGGACCCCCGGGAAGACCATGCCCTGATCGGCATTATCAGGCTTTTTCTCCGACCAGACGTACCAGTCGCGATAGCGCGAGCGCGGATCGGTCCTGGCGTCCTGGAACCAGGGATGATCCTTGGATGTATGATTAATCACCAGATCGATCAGCACCCGGATACCGCGCTGCTTGGCGCCGTGGGTGAATTCGACGAAATCGCCCAGCGAGCCATAACGCGGATCGACGTTGTAATAGTCGGAAACGTCGTAGCCATCATCGCGACCGGGCGATGCCTGGAACGGCATGAGCCAGATCGCCGTCACGCCAAGGCCGGAGAGATAATCGAGGCGCCGCATCAGACCCTGAAAATCACCGACGCCGTCACCATTCGCATCCATGAAGGTCTCGACGGAGAGGCAGTAGATGACAGCGTTCTTATACCAGAGGTCGTTGATCATGCCGGGGCTCCAATCCAATCTGGTCGCAAATCCCGGCGGGCGGAAAAGGTTCCGACAATGCATTCGCTATATGGGTCGCTAAACTTCGCAGTTGAAAATGCGCAGGCTCCTCCTCGACAAAGCCGGTTCCAATCCAGGCTGACAAATCCGGCAGTGATGCTTTGCCTATTTTAGGAAAATCTGATGTACTATACTGCCCCGGTCAGCAGGCAACGGCCGGTGCAATGTCGGAGGATGCCATGCAGTGCGCCCGGACAGTTTCTTTTGCATCGGCCGCCATGATGGCCGTCATGATTGCCGACGCTTCGCTTTCTGCGGAAAAGAGCGTGCGGCTGAAATCGCAAGAGGCGGTCATCCGTTCCGACCACGTCCTGATGGTTCCTCTGGACGCGGAAATGACGCCGCCGATCTTCTCGATTAGCTGGTGGTCGCGGGTGAAGCCCGCTTCAAGCGTCGATCCGCCCGGCTATCTTCTCAAGAGACCAGACGAGATGACGCGGAATACCGGCGGGGAGCTGAACGATCTTGCTCGCTGACCCGAATAGTGAGGCAAAGAAAAGCCGGCGCGGACGCCGGCTTCGATATCCGTTCAAAATTTGACGCCGCTTACGCCGCGCGGCGGATCAGGATGTGTTTCTTCTTGCCGAGCGAGAGCTTGATGACGCCGTCGGCGGTGATTTCGCCGCTGCCGATCATCTTGCGTTCGTCGTTGACCGTCTCGTCGTTGATTCGGACCGCGCCACCCTGGACGTGACGGCGAGCTTCGCCATTCGAGGCGGCAAGGCCGGCACGAACGATCAGCGACAGCAGGCCGATGCCGCCGTCGAGTTCGGTGGCGGGGATATCGACCGAAGGCAGGTTCTCCGAGAGGCTGCCTTCCTCGAAGGTTTTGCGCGCGGTTTCAGCGGCCTGCTCGGCGGCCGGGCGGCCGTGCAGGATCGCGGTAACCTCAGTTGCCAGGATCTTCTTGACCTCGTTCAGCTCCGAACCACCGATCGCCGAAAGCCGTGTAATTTCATCCATGGGCAACGTGGTGAAGAGCTTGAGGAAACGCGGCACATCAGCGTCCTCGGTATTGCGCCAATATTGCCAGAAGTCATAGACAGGGAGCAGATCGGCATTCAGCCAGACCGCACCGGAAGCCGATTTCCCCATCTTCGCACCGGACGACGTGGTCAACAGCGGCGATGTCAGCGCATAGAGCTGCGGTGTCCCCATGCGGTGACCGAGATCGATACCGTTGACGATATTGCCCCACTGGTCCGAACCGCCCATCTGCAGGCGGCAATCGTAGCGCTTGGCAAGCTCGACGAAATCGTAGGCCTGCAGGATCATGTAGTTGAATTCCAGGAAGGACAACGACTGTTCGCGGTCAAGGCGCGTCTTCACACTGTCAAAGGACAGCATGCGGTTGACCGAGAAATGACGGCCGACATCGCGCAGGAACTCCAGATAATTCAATGCGCGCAGCCACTCGGCGTTGTTGATCATCAGCGCGGCGGTGGCGGGCCTGTCATAATCGAGGTAGTTTGAGAAGCAGTTTTTGATCGAGGCGATATTCTGCTCGATCGTCTCGATCGTCATCAGCTTACGCGCCTCCTCCTTGAAAGAGGGATCGCCGACCATACCGGTGCCGCCGCCCATCAGCGAAATCGGGCGGTGGCCCGTCGCCTGCAGCCAATGCAGCATCATGATCTGTGTCAGATGGCCGACGTGAAGACTGGATGCCGTCGGGTCGTAGCCGATATAGGCCGTCACGGTTTCCTTGGCGAACAGGTCATCGAGGCCGCTTTCATCGGAGACCTGATGAATGAAGCCGCGCTCTTTCAGCGTGCGGAGGAAATCGGACTTGAACTCGGACATGGCCTTCGTCTCTTGATATCTGCGCTCGCCCATCTGGGCCTCGCGCAAGTTCGTTGTTGTTGATCTGTCGCGGCGCGTTTAGCACTGTTTTTATAAAAGTGCATCCGGGAATCGCATGGGAGGCAAGCCTCATGGATGTCATCAGGACCGCGATCGGGCTGATGAGCGGCACGTCGATGGACGGAATCGACGTCGCGTTGATCAGGACCGACGGCCGCGGCTTTATCGAGCGCGGCCCGTTCATGGGCGTGCCCTATGGCGCGGATTTTCGCGGGCAGCTCAAACGGGCGCTGGAACTGTCGCGTCCACTCAGTGAGAGAAGCCAGCGACCGGCTGAGCTTCGCGATATCGAGCTTGAACTGACGTTGCGGCATGCAATTGCCGTTACGGTATTCCTGGAGCGTTTCGGGCTTTCTGCCGATGCCGTCGATATTCTCGGCTTCCATGGCCAGACGGTGCTTCATCGCCCTGATGAGGGATTGACGATCCAGATCGGCGACGGCCAGGAACTTGCGAAGAGAACCGGCATATCGGTGGTCTACGACATGCGCGCCAACGACATGGTCCATGGCGGGCAGGGAGCGCCGCTGGTGCCAGCCTATCACGCAGCACTTGCAGGAAAATTCCAGCAGGCGGGACAGGCGGTGTGCTTCGTCAATATCGGCGGCATCTCCAATCTCACCTTTATCGGCACGGACGGCCGGATATCGGCCTTCGACAGCGGTCCGGGCAATACGCTGATCGACCAGTGGGTGGAGATGCAGACCGGCAAAACCTATGATCCCGGCGGCGAGATCGGCGGACGCGGCAGGGTGGTGGCCAGCCTGGCGGAACGTTATCTGCAAAGCCCGTTCTTCCGCGGCAATGTTCGCCGTTCGCTGGACCGCGGCGATTTCGCGCCGCTTCGGCCGGAGGACGCGAGCCTCGAAGACGGCGCACGCACGCTGGCCCATGTCGCCGCCGCGTCGATCATCATATCTGCCAACTTCCTTCCCGAGACCCCAGCGATCTATATCGTCTGCGGCGGCGGGCGGCTGAACGCCACCGTGATGGCGGAGTTCTCGGCCATGGCCGAACGGCTGGGATCGAAGGTGTTGACGGCGGAGGAGGCAGGCTTCGACGGCGATGCGATGGAAGCCGAGGCCTGGGCCTATCTCGCCGTCCGGTCGCTGGATGGGCTGCCGCTGACATTTCCGGGCACGACGGGCGTCGACGCTCCCGTCAGCGGTGGGGTGCTGGCAACGGCATGAGAGAGCAGAGGGTCATGCTGAAGACGCCACGGCTCAGCCTCGTCATGTGGGACGAAGGCGATGCCGCCCTCGTAGAGCAATTGCATTCGACCATGGCGACGACACGCTATCTCTCCGGCATCGCACCCTGGAGCCTCGAGAAGGCTGAGCAGCGGCTGCAGGGCTGGTTCGAGGAGCAGGCGCGCGACGGCACGACCAAATACAAGCTCCTTGCCGAGGACGGCAGCTTCGTCGGCCGCGCGGGGATTTCGAGGTTCAGGAACGAGCAATTCGAACTCGGTTATTCCCTGCGCGAGGAGGCTTGGGGCAAGGGCCTGGCGACCGAAGCGGCGAGCGCGTTGGCCGACTGGTTCTTCGAACGGCAGTTTGCATCCGGCTTCATCGCCTTCACGCATCCCGAAAACATTGCCTCGCAATGCGTCCTCAGAAAGATCGGCATGCGCGAACGCGCGCCGATCCTGATCGATGGAGTGCTTGGCACGGCTTTCGAACTTATCGCCAGTATGCGGCCGGCAAAGCTCTAACTCTTTACGGCGACCGGCCGGACATGGGATTCGCGCCCAGCCTGATTGCCATCCTCGACGCCCCTGACCTGGGCGATGAATGAGAACTTCTTACGAAGGCCGAGGATCGGCTTCTCGATGAAATGCCAGGACAGCACGGCAACGGCGAGAGCCGATGGCAGGCCGACGAGATAGAGCGCCAGCGCACCGTATTTCGGGTAGAGAAACACTGATGGGAACGAACTGATCCAGATCTGCAAAAACGGGTCGTGATAGAGATAGACGCCGTAGGAATAGTCGCCTTTCCTGAAAAAGGCCGGAATGGGCACCTCGGACAGGCCGACGAAGACGGTGATGTAAACGAGAGAGGTGATGACCAGGGGCCGGTTCATCACCGATTCCGTCGCACTGCTGTCGAGGGTGAGGATAGCGACGATGCAAACCAGGCAGGCGGCGGCAAACAGCCAGCGAGAATGCGGAATGACCGCTTTGAACTGAAAGACGACGATGCCCATCATGAAGGCCGTTATCAGCTGGGAGCCGCGGCTCATGAACAGGAAGCGAGCGATCGGCTTGATCGAGCCTGGCAGCAGATAGGGCATCTTCTGCACGATAAGGCCGATGACGATGTAGGCGATCGTCACCGCCAGCAGCTTGTAGCGCGTCTTGACGATGGCGGTGATCATCAGGAACGACATGATGATGTAGCAGAAGATTTCCCAGGGAACCGTCCACAGAGCGCCGTTGACACGCTGGCTCGGATTGTCCTGGAAGACGCCCGGAAGCTCGTAATGGATCCAGCCGACGATATTCAGGAAGTATTTGAAAAACCGCTGATCGGTAAAATATTCGGAGTGGTAAACGACCGTAATGATCGGCCCGATGATCAGCGAGCAAACGACGATATCGACGGCAAGGGCCGGGACGATGCGCAAGCCTCGGTTGATCAGAAAATTCCGAAGGCTCAAGCGCTGGGCGCTACCGGCAATCAGAAATCCGCTCAAAGCGAAGAACATCGGAACAAGAGCGTATTCAGTAAACCAGAATACTGACCCCCTGATGAAGTCATTGTTGTCGGTTAACAAAAAGGAATGGGTCAATACGATGGAAAAGGCGAGCCCTATTCGAAGAAAATCGAACCCCGGACCAATTCCCCTATACTTATCCAGGACTTCCCCGAACGACTTGGTCATTACGGACCTCGCTTTTGTTAGGATCGCGAGGACCCTACCGCACTGCAACATGGATTGCAACACGGTAGGTGATCTGTTCCGGGACAGCCGGCCCGGTTGTGTTGCGGACCGTCATGGCCTCGATGAGGCCGAGATTTGGGTGTCAGCGAATCCGCTTGGCGGCGGGTTCCGGCACCAGTTCGCCGTTGAGACGACGGTCGAGGTAATCCTCGCATTCGCCCATCAGCGTTTCCACCTGGCCATTGAAAAAGTGGTTGGCGTTGGTAACGGTGCGGTGGGTGATGAGGATGCCCTTCTGGGTCTTCAGCTTCTCGACCAGGCCGTTGACATCCTTTTCCGGCGCCACCTTGTCGGCCTCACCATTAATGATCAGGCCGGAAGAGGGGCAGGGCGCCAGGAAGGAGAAATCATAGGTGTTCGGCTGCGGCGCGATCGACATGAAGCCCTCGATCTCCGGCCGGCGCATCAGGAGCTGCATGCCGATCCAGGAGCCGAAGGAATAACCGGCGACCCAACAGGTCTTGGAATCAGGATGCAGGCTCTGCACCCAATCGAGCGCCGAGGCAGCGTCCGAGAGTTCGCCGGCGCCGTGGTCGAATTCACCCTGGCTGCGGCCGATGCCACGGAAATTGAAGCGCAGCGTCGTGAACCCACGCTTCTGGAACATATAGAAGAGCTGGTAGACGATCTGATTGTTCATCGTGCCGCCGAACTGAGGATGCGGATGCAGAATGAGCGCGATGGGCGCGCTTTTTTCCTTGGAGGGCTGGTAGCGGCCTTCAAGACGGCCGGCTGGGCCGTTGAAAATAACTTCGGGCATTGGTACTCCGGGTTTTATTTCGCGTTCGCGCTGCGTTGGATGACAACATGACTTGACTAGTGTTGTCAGCTTTTCTAAAACGCAGTTTAGAACAATTCGAAACTTGCATGGCGATCCACGCATCGTGGAATGTGTCATAAGGCAAGCCCGGCGGAAATTTCAAGAAAAATGAGCCGCGGGTGCCGAAGCAAGCTCGTCAAGCGCAGGACTGAAGATCATGGCGCCGCCACGCCTTTATCTCGACTGGAATGCCACAGCGCCGCTGCACCCCACGGCACGCGCGACGATCATGCGCGCCATCGACATTTTCGGCAATCCAAATTCCGTTCACGGCGAAGGGCGTGCCGCCCGCGCTGCGATCGAAGGCGCACGACGCAAAGTGGCGGCACTGGTCGGCACCGACGCCGGCAATGTGGTCTTTACCAGCGGCGCGACTGAGGCCGCCAATCTGGTGCTGACGCCGGATTTCCGCATGGGCCGCACGCCGCTTCGGCTCGGCCAGCTTTATTTTTCGGCGATCGAGCATCCGGCGGTGCGCGAAGGCGGCCGCTTCGCCAGAGAGACGATGACGGAGATCCCGGTGACGGAAGCCGGCATCGTCGATCTCGATGCGCTCGGCCGCTTGCTCGAAGCGCATGACAAGGCTGCCGGCCTGCCGATGGTCGCTATCATGCTCGTCAACAATGAGACGGGCATCGTGCAGCCTGTCGAGGCGGCGGCAAAGATCGTCCATGCCCATGGTGGCCTCTTCGTCGTCGACGCCGTGCAGGCGGCCGGCCGCATCGCGCTCGATATAGAGAAGATCGGCGCCGACTTCATGATCGTTTCCTCGCACAAGATCGGCGGGCCGAAGGGGGCCGGCGCGCTCATTGCGCGCGGCGAGGCGCTGATGCCCAGGCCGCTGATCCAGGGCGGCGGACAGGAGCGGGGTCACCGCTCGGGGACACAGAATTCGCTGGCGCTGATCGGCTTTGGCGCGGCAGCAGAAGCGGCGGTCGACGAACTCGAGGCGCGCAATGCGGCAATCGGCGCGTTGCGCGAGCGGCTCGAAGCCGGCATGCGTCAGACGGCAGCCGACGTGATGATCCACGGCGAGGGTGGCGAGCGTGTCGCCAATACGATCTTCTTCACCCTGCCGGGGCTGAAGGCCGAGACCGGACAGATCGCCTTCGATCTCGAAGGCGTTGCACTTTCCGCAGGTTCGGCCTGCTCATCGGGCCGGCTTGGCGAAAGCCATGTGCTGACGGCGATGGGACGTGACGCCAAGCTCGGAGCGCTGCGCATTTCGCTCGGCTTTTCGACGACGGAAGAGGATATCGACAGGGCGATTGCGGCTTTCGCAAAGATCGCCAACCGACGCAGGTCGGCTGGCGAGGCGGCTTGCCCTGTGTCAAAACTTGCGGAAACGCAAATTTCTGCTTGCCAATCGGGCTGAAAAGTCCCTTTTGGCCCCTTACATAAAGGGCAAGACAATTGCCCAAACACTACAAGCTGCCGGACCTTGTATCCGGCGAGATTGGAGAATGAGATGGCTGCCGTGCAGGAAACAATCGACCAGGTCCGCCTGATCGATGTGGACCAGTATAAATACGGTTTCGAGACCGTCATCGAGATGGACAAGGCGCCGAAAGGCCTGTCTGAGGACATCATTCGTTTCATTTCGGCGAAGAAGCAGGAGCCTGAGTGGATGCTGGAATGGCGTCTCGAGGCCTATCGTCGCTGGCTGACGCTGGAAGAGCCGACCTGGGCGCGCGTCGACTATCCCAAGATCGATTTCAACGACATCTATTATTACGCCGCGCCGAAAAGCACGCCGGGTCCGAAGTCGCTCGACGAGGTCGATCCGGAGCTGTTGAAGGTCTATGAGAAGCTCGGCATTCCGCTGCGTGAGCAGGAGATCCTTGCCGGTGTCGAGAGGCCAAAGATCGCCGTCGACGCCGTTTTCGACAGCGTCTCGGTCGTCACCACCTTCAAGGCAGAGCTGAAGAAGGCCGGCGTGATCTTCATGTCGATCTCGGAAGCCATCCGCGAATATCCGGAACTGGTGCAGAAGTACCTCGGTTCGGTCGTACCGACCACGGACAATTATTACGCGACGCTGAATTCGGCGGTCTTTACCGACGGTTCCTTCGTCTTCGTGCCGAAGGGCGTTCGCTGCCCGATGGAGCTGTCGACCTATTTCCGCATCAACGAGAAGGGCACCGGCCAGTTCGAGCGCACGCTGATCATTGCCGAAGAGGGCGCCTACGTCTCCTATCTCGAAGGCTGCACGGCGCCGCAGCGCGACGAAAACCAGCTGCATGCCGCCGTGGTCGAGCTGGTTGCGCTCGACGATGCGGAGATCAAATATTCGACGGTGCAGAACTGGTATCCGGGCGACAAGAACGGCAAGGGCGGCATCTACAATTTCGTCACCAAGCGTGGCGATTGCCGCGGCGACCGTTCAAAGATCTCCTGGACGCAGGTCGAAACCGGCTCGGCGATCACCTGGAAGTATCCGTCCTGCATCCTGCGCGGCGACGATAGCCGCGGCGAGTTCTACTCGATCGCTGTGTCGAACGGCCACCAACAGATCGACAGTGGCACCAAGATGATCCATCTCGGCAAGAACACGTCGAGCCGCATCGTCTCCAAGGGCATCGCGGCCGGCGTTTCCAACAACACCTATCGCGGCCAGGTCTCGGCTCACCGCAAGGCATCGAATGCGCGCAACTTCACCCAGTGCGATTCGCTGCTGATCGGCGACAAGTGCGGCGCCCATACCGTGCCCTACATCGAGGCGAAGAATTCGACGGCGCAGTTCGAGCATGAGGCGACAACCTCGAAGATCTCCGAGGACCAGCTGTTCTACTGCCTGCAGCGCGGCATCCCGACCGAAGCGGCGATCGCACTGATCGTCAACGGCTTCGTCAAGGAAGTCCTGCAGGAACTGCCGATGGAATTTGCCATCGAGGCGCAGAAGCTGATCAGCATTTCGCTGGAAGGCTCTGTGGGCTGACATGAGCGAAGCGGACAAGAAGCGCATTCTTGAACGTCTGACGAATATGCGCGGGGAGATATTGGCGAAAATTCGCCCCCGCGAGCTAAGAAACGAGACCGAAACGCCGCCGGAGCAGCCTTATGTGTTTCTCCGGCAGCGCATGGAAAAACCGGGAATGATCTTTCAGGGGATCTCGGATTTTCTCGAATGGGTTGGGCTCGTAACGGTCGCGGTTTTCCGCGTCGTCCGTTTTTTTGCTCGATAGCGCCGAGCGCAACATGTCGATGTCCCTTAGAAATTACGCGAGGCTCCTAGTGAGCTGCGCAGAGAAAAACGCAGGAACCAAAGATGCTTGAAATTAAGAACCTTCATGCCCGTATCGCCGAAGACGGCACCGAGATCATCCGTGGCCTGAACCTGACGGTGAAGGCCGGTGAAGTCGCCGCGATCATGGGGCCGAACGGCTCCGGCAAGTCGACGCTCTCCTACGTCCTTTCCGGCCGCAGCGATTACGAAGTCACCGAGGGTGACATTCTCTACAATGGCGAGAGCATTCTCGAGCTCGATCCGGCCGAACGCGCCGCCAAGGGTATCTTCCTTGCCTTCCAGTACCCGGTCGAAATCCCGGGTGTTGCCACCATGCAGTTCCTGAAGGTGGCGATGAACGAGCAGCGCAAAGCGCGTGGCGAGGACGAGCTGACGACGCCGGACTTCATGCGCCGCGTCAAGGATGCCGCCGGCAAGCTGCAGATCAATACCGAGATGCTGAAGCGCCCGCTGAATGTCGGCTTCTCCGGCGGCGAGAAGAAGCGGGCCGAAATCCTGCAGATGGCGCTGCTCGAGCCGAAGCTCTGCGTGCTTGACGAAACCGATTCCGGCCTCGACATCGATGCGCTGAAGATCGTCGCCGACGGCGTCAACGCGTTGCGTTCGCCGGACCGCGCGGTCGTGGTCATCACCCACTACCAGCGCCTGCTCGACTATATCGTGCCGGATACCGTCCACGTGCTCTACAAGGGCCAGGTGATCAAGTCGGGCGACAAGACGCTGGCGCATGAGCTGGAAGCCAACGGCTATGCCGACATCATCGGCACGGCGGCCTGAGTTTCGGGTGGAAAGGATGATGTCCATGAACATGCAGACGACGAGCCGCCTGACTGCGGCCGAGACGGCGCTGATCGAGGCCTTCAATCAGCAGATCGGCGAACTGCCGGGCAATGGCGCGGTGACGGCCCTGCGCGACCGGCTTCTCGACGACCTGAAGAAGGCCGGCCTGCCGACGCGCCGGATCGAAGCCTGGCATTATACCGACCTCAAGAATCTGCTGCGCACCGTTCCGCAGCAGGCGGGCGATGCCGGCTCGGAGGCTTTGGAGCCGCTCGTTGCTGATGCCACGGTGCTGGCGGTGATCCAAGGCCATTCCAACCAGAAGGCTACGGCCGACGGTCTTGGCGTTTCGGCCTATTCCGAACATCTGCTCGACGGCTCCGCCGCGGATGGCCTGGATGCGCTCGGCAGCGACGACGCGGTCGGCCGCATCAATGGCAGCTTCGTGCGCGATGGCTATGTCATCGACGTGCCTGCCGAGACCGAGCTTGAAAACCCGCTCGAAATCCAGTTCATCCATGCGGGCGGGCAGACGCATACTCGCTTGCCTGTGTCCTTCGGCGCCGGTGTCAAGGCGACGGTCATCGAGCGTCACCGCACGGTGACCGGCGATGCTGCGCTGGTGTCCCACGTCACCGACATCACGGTCGGCGAAGGCACGGAACTGACCTGGATCATCCTGCAGCAGCAGGGAGCCGACGATACGCATCTCGGCCAGATCCGCATCGATCTCGGCGCAGACGCCAAGCTCCGGCTTTTTGTCATCAATGCCGGCGGCAAGCTGGTGCGCCAGGAGCTGCATATCAAGGTGACAGGCGAGGGCGCCGACCTGACGCTGCGCGGCATCAATCTGCTCGGCGGCGACACGCATACCGACGTGACGATGGTACTCGGCCACGACGTGCCGAATACCGGGTCGACCGAAGTCATCCGCAACGTCGTCTTCGACCGTGCCAAGGGTGTCTTCCAGGGCATGATCCGGGTGGCGCCCGATGCGCAGAAGGCCGATGCCAAGATGGCCTGCAACACGCTGCTGATGTCCGACGATGCCGAATTCTCGGTCAAGCCCGAGCTCGAAATCTTCGCCGACGACGTGCAGTGCGGCCACGGCGCCACGGTGACCGATATCGACGCCAACCATCTCTATTACATGATGGCGCGCGGCATTCCGGAGAACAAGGCGCGGGCGATGCTCGTCAACGCTTTCGTTGCCGAAATCGTCGAGGAACTTGATGATGAAGCCCTGGTCGAGGCGCTGGAAGGCGTGATTTCGGCCTGGCTCGAAAAGCACGCCTGATCGGATATATCAATGGACAAGATAGTGCCGGCCAAGCCATACGACGTCGAAGCCATCCGCCGGGATTTTCCGATTCTCGCGGAGAAGGTGCATGGCAAGCCGCTGGTCTATCTCGACAACGGCGCATCGGCGCAGAAGCCGCAGGTGGTGATCGACGCCATCTCGCATGCCTATAGCCATGAATATGCCAATGTGCATCGTGGCCTGCACTATCTCTCGAATGCGGCCACGGACGCCTATGAGGCAGCGCGCGAGAAGGTCCGCCGCTTCCTCAATGCGCCTTCGGTGAACGACATCGTCTTCACCAAGAATTCGACGGAAGCGATCAACACCGTCGCCTATGGCTGGGGCATGCCGAAGATTGGTGAAGGCGACGAGATCGTGCTGACGATCATGGAGCATCATTCCAACATCGTGCCCTGGCACTTCATCCGCGAGCGGCAGGGGGCCAAACTGGTCTGGGTGCCTGTTGACGACGAGGGCGCCTTCCATATCGAGGATTTCGAAAAGAGCCTGACGGAGCGCACCAAGCTCGTCGCCATCACCCATATGTCGAATGCGCTCGGCACGATCGTTCCCGTCAAGGAAGTCTGCCGGATCGCGCATGAGCGCGGCATCCCGGTGCTGATCGATGGCAGCCAGGGCGCCGTGCATCTGCCTGTTGACGTGCAGGATATCGATTGCGACTGGTACGTCATGACCGGCCACAAGCTCTACGGCCCATCGGGCATTGGCGTGCTCTATGGCAAGAAGGAGCGGCTTTTTGAGATGCGCCCCTTCCAGGGCGGTGGCGAGATGATCTTCGAAGTCGCCGAGGACGTGGTTACCTATAACGACCCGCCGCATCGCTTCGAGGCAGGCACACCGCCGATCGTGCAGGCGATCGGGCTCGGTTATGCGCTCGATTATATGGAGAAGATCGGCCGCGAGGCGATCGCCCGGCATGAGGCCGATCTTGCCGCCTATGCGGTCGAGCGGCTGAAATCCGTCAATTCGCTGCGAGTCTTCGGCACGGCGCCCGACAAGGGCAGCATCTTTTCCTTCGAACTTGCCGGCATTCATGCCCACGACGTCTCGATGGTGATCGACCGGCAGGGTGTTGCAGTCAGGGCCGGCACGCATTGCGCCATGCCGCTCTTGAAACGCTTCGGCGTCACCTCCACATGCCGTGCATCCTTCGGCATGTACAATACCCGCGCCGAGGTCGATGCCCTGGCCGATGCGCTTGATTATGCGCGCAAGTTCTTTGCTTGAGGAGTGTCCGTGATGAGCCTGGACGAAAGCGAACAGAAGATCGACGTGCGCGAAGGCATCGTGCATTCCAGCATTCCGGCCGATGAGCTGGCGCGACTCAGCGACGACGTCATCAGCGCGCTGAAGACGGTCTACGATCCGGAAATTCCCGCCGACATCTTCGAGCTCGGTCTGATCTACAAGATCGACATCGAGGACGACCGGATGGTGAAAATCATGATGACGTTGACTGCACCCGGCTGCCCGGTTGCCGGCGAGATGCCCGGCTGGGTCGAAAACGCCGTCGGCGCCGTCGAAGGCGTGTCGGGCGTCGAGGTTGCCATGACCTTCGATCCGCCGTGGACGCCGGACCGCATGTCGGAAGAGGCGCAGGTCGCCGTCGGCTGGTACTGATACGGCACCGTGGTATTGATCCGTTTACCTCGGAAGACTACATTTGAATCACGAAGCGCCGGATCTTGACCCCGGTTGCGGAAGGAGAATGGGGCCGATGGGCTTTGCAATCATGAGCATGACGGACGGTGCTGCGGCCCGCGTCAAGACAATCGTCGAGAACTCGGGGCCTGACGCCAAGGGTGTGCGCGTCGGCATCAAGAAGGGCGGCTGCGCCGGGATGGAATATACCATCGACCTGGTGACCGAGCCCAACGCCAAGGACGACCTGATCGAGCGCGACGGTGCCAAAGTCTGGGTCGAGCCATCCGCAGCTCTCTATCTGCTCGGCACCGAGATGGGCTTCGAGGTGACGACGCTCCGCTCCGGCTTCACCTTCACCAATCCGAACCAGACATCGGCCTGCGGCTGCGGTGAATCCGTCGAGCTGAAGCCTGCCGATCTCGCGGCCCTTGCCGCCCAGCGCCAGGGCGAACCGGCGCATTCCTGACAGCTTCAGAGCGGCGGAAAATTCTCGGCCAGCAAGTCTCCGATGAAATCGGGTGTGTTCAGTCGCGCTTGATGCTCATGAGCATTTCCCACATGTCGGCGCCGGTCTCGAAGACCACGGCGTTCGCCTTGTAGCTCTGATCGGCTTCGATCAGGTCGGTCAGTTCGGCAGCCGGATCGACATCTGACGCAGTCGGGCTGACGACGGCCTGCACGCCGCCTGACTCAACGGAGGTGAGGCTGGTGTTCAGCCTGGCATAGCCCGGCGTGCTGCTATTTGCGATGTTGTTGGCAATCGCGCTAACTCGCGTCGTCTGTGCCCGCATTCCCGAAAGAGCAGTGCTCGTAATGCCCGATATGCTCATCAGCCGTTTCCCCAGAACTGGATGGTAAGCTTGTAGCTGCGAGGCTTTAGGAAATGCTGAAGGCTTTGTGTTAGCAAAAGCCTTAGGTCAGGGCCTCGTGCCGTCGCCTCTGTTCAGGATCGGCACGGCACTGTATCCAGGATAAGCGGCAGTGGAGCCTGCGGCGGCGATAAGAGACGCCGCCACCAGGGCCGACATGGGCGATGCGGCGGCTGCAAATGCAAGCGCCGCAGCCAGGATGAGCAACTGGCCGATGATCAGCCGGCGTCGATTGACATGGTTCCCGAACGACCGCAACGGAGGCCATTCGCGTCCGTGACATAGCGCTTCATAACAAGTGTCGACGAAAGCTGATCCGTTGGCGGCCGCCTTCGCCAGAAGACCAAATCTTCCGAGTTGAGGATCCTCAAGTGTCCGGATAGTGGTCATGACATTACCCTTTCCAGCGGACGGTCAGCCGGTTATGCGGCGTTCCGGGTTGTTTCGAACAGGAACCAGGCGCGGCGTTCCGTCTCGTCGATCCAGACTTCGAGCAGACTTGATGTGGCGACGTCGTTATGCTCGGCGCAGACCTCGTGCGCCTGCCTCATGAACGAGATGAGCTGCTGGTTGTCGTCTTTCAGTTCTGCGAGCATGTCGCGCGGCGTGACGAAATCGGCGTCATTATCGAGAAGGCGCTGCAGCCGGCCGATATGACCGATCGAGCGAATCGTCATGCCGCCGATCTTGCGGGCGCGCTCGGCGATCGCATCGGTCATCGCGAAAATCTGGTCGCCCTGTTCGTCGAGCAGGAGGTGATAATCGCGAAAATGCGGGCCGCTCATATGCCAATGGAAGTTCTTGGTCTTGAGATAGAGGGCAAAGGTATCGGCAAGCAGCGCTGCCAGCGGGCCCGAGATGTCGGCGGTCGCGTTGGAGGCAAGGTCGGACGGAGTGGCAAGCGACGCCTTGCGACGGTTTTCGAGTTCGATACGGTCCATGGCTGTTCTCCCTGGCTGGGGATTTCGGGAATGAGCGATCTGGCTGCGCGGCCGTCAATTTGGCGTTCCTGCTTCGCTGGCCTTGAAAGAACCGTAGAGCAGGTTTGGAAAGCAGGACATTCAATGCTGGTGTAGCCGGACCTATCCTTCTGTTTAGGTCTCAGCGGGCACCACGAGCTTGGGCAATATGGTATCAACAAGATCCCCCATACCTATGTATAGTTTCGTGGTCTGCTGCCGGGACGTAAGGTCTGGCTGTCTCTCGGAAGTGACTTCCATGTGGAGACCGGCACCGCGAATGTGCCGATAGACATCGGCATGTCCCCTCCCGCGCCGAGTCTCGTGGATCCCATGATCCGCCAGGACCGCTCCGCCCCCTCGGAGCGGTCCGATCTTTTAAAAGGATGTCCGCGCCATCTATCGCATGGCATCCCTTTGCATTGATAATAGGCGCTGGCCCTCGGACGGATTTGTGGAGCAGGTGATGACCAAGAAGCGGCCGAAAGGCATCGAGAAATACACGGCCCCTGCCGGCGGTTGGGGTGCACTCAAAGCCGTCGCCGAAACCCTTGCGCGCCAGCAGGTCATTGCGCAGGGGGCTGCGACGCTGCTGAAAGCCAATCAGCCCGAGGGGTTCGATTGTCCGGGCTGCGCCTGGCCCGATCCCAAACATACGAGTTCATTCGAGTTCTGTGAAAACGGCGCCAAGGCGATCACCTGGGAATCCACGGCGAAACGTGCCGGGCCTGACTTTTTCGCGGCGCATACGGTCGCCGAACTGTGGCAATGGAACGACCATCAGCTGGAAGACCAGGGCCGCCTGACGCATCCGCTGGTCTATGATCACGCCAGCGACCGCTACCTGCCGATCGGCTGGGAGGAAGCATTCACGCTGATCGGCGCCGAACTGCGCAAACTGCCCGATCCTGACATGGCCGAATTCTACACATCGGGACGCGCCTCGAACGAGGCAGCCTTCCTGTTCCAGCTTTTCGTCAGGGCCTACGGCACCAACAATTTTCCCGACTGCTCGAACATGTGCCATGAGGCGACCAGCGTCGGTCTGCCCGACTCGATCGGGGTCGGGAAGGGCACGGTGACCTTGGAAGATTTCGATCATGCCCATGCGATCTTCAGCTTCGGCCACAATCCCGGCACCAACCACCCGCGGATGATGACCACTCTGCATGATGCCGCGAGGCGCGGCGTCCCGATCGTGGTCTTCAATCCCCTGAAAGAACGCGCGCTCGAGAAATTTGCGGCACCGCAGAACCCGGTGGAAATGGCGACGATGTCTTCGACGCCGATCGCATCTGCTTATCATCAGCTGCGCACCGGAGGGGATCTCGCTGCCCTCAAGGGCCTGATGAAGCGGATATTCGAGCGCGACGATGCCGATATCGCGGCAGGCGGCAAAGGCTTTCTCGACCGGGAATTCATCGAAGCCCACACGATCGGACTGGCGGCTCTTAAGGCCGATATTGCAAAGACGGAGTGGGCGTCGATCCTGAAGAGATCGGGATTGACGCTCGAGGCGCTCGACAGCGCCGTTGATGTCTATCTCAACGCCCGCAACGTCATCCTCTGCTATGGCATGGGCATCACCCAGCACAGCCACGGCACTGCCAATGTCCAGCAGCTTGCCAATTTCCTGATGTTGCGGGGAAATATCGGCCGCCAGGGCGCCGGTATCTGCCCGCTGCGGGGGCATTCGAACGTTCAGGGCGACCGGACCGTCGGAATCACCGAGATCCCCAACATGGCGCTTCTCGACGGCATGGAGAAGGCCTTTGGCTTTCGCCCGCCGGAGGAGAAGGGCCATAACGCCGTCGAGGCCATCGAGGCGATCATCGAAGGCCGGTCGAAGGCGCTGGTCTGCCTCGGCGGCAATCTCGCCGTCGCCATATCCGATCCGGAGGCGACATTCGCCGGCATGCGCAAGCTCGACCTTGCCGTCCATCTGGCGACAAAGCCCAACCGCTCGCACCTGCTGATCGCCCGAACCTCCATCATCCTTCCCGTTCTCGGCCGCACCGACCAGGATATTCAGACGACGGGACCACAATCGGTGACCGTCGAGGATTCCATGTCGATGGTGCACGCCTCGCGCGGCTTCCTGAAACCACCAGGCGAAGAGCTGAGATCCGAACCGGCGATCATCGCCGGCATCGCCAAGGCAACGCTCGGCGTCAAATACGGTATCGATTGGGACGGGATGATCAGCGATTACAATCGCATTCGGGAAAAGATCGAAGTGGTCTTTCCCGATTTCCATGATTTCAACACACGGGTCAGGAAACCCGGCGGCTTCCGGCTTACGGTGGCGGCCTCCGACCGGCAATGGCGCACGCCCTCAGGAAAAGCACAGTTCCTCATCGCGCCTGGGCTGGAGGAAGATCCGCGCCTTGCAGACGCAGACACACTGGTTCTGACAACGCTGCGCAGTCACGACCAGTACAACACGACAATCTATAGCCTTGACGACCGCTATCGTGGCGTCTTCGGCCGCCGTGACGTGATCTTCATGAACAGCGGGGATCTCTTCGCACGCGGCCTCGCCGATGGCGATAAGGTTGATATCGAGTCGGTCGCTGAAACCAGCAGCAGGGCGGTCAGAGGCTTCACCGCAGTGGCCTACGACATCCCTGTTGGCTCCATCGCCGGATATTATCCCGAGATGAACAGGGTCATCGCGCTTGGCGATTACGACCGGAAATCGGGAACGCCTGCCTACAAAGGCGTGCCGGTGAAGGTGCAGAAGTCCGCGTGAGGACGTGGCGCGGAGCCATTGCCAGCTTCGGCTATCGCGACGCCACCCAGTCGTGCCAATCGCTTTCATTGCCGTTGAACACGTTGAGGTCGATCTTGCCGTCAACGCCATCGGAAAGGCCGGAGCCGGAATATTGCCAGAACAGCCACTTGCGACCCGGATAGACCTTGGAGGGGTGAGCGGCCACAGAGCGCAGCCAGAAGGGGTAGTCGAGCAGTTGGCCCTTCAAATTGTCGCGGTAGAAGTCCGGCGCCGTGTAGATGATCGGGCGCTGGCCGTAATAGCGCTCCAGCTTGTCCATGAAGACCTGCATCTTTTCCCGGACACGTGCAGGCGAGATGCGCCTCTTGCAGCTCGATTCGCCGTTCCATTCGACGTCGATGACGGGCGGAAGAGCGTTGGCTTCCCTTGGCACGTTGCGGATGAACCAGTCGGCCTGTTCGCCGGCTGTCCGGCACCAGTAGAAGAAGTGATAGGCGCCGTGTTTCAGGCCGGCTTCCTTGGCGCGGCGCCAGTTTTTCTTGAACATCGGATCAAGGTGATCGCCGCCGTCCGTGGCTTTGATGTAGACGAAATTGGCGCCTTGCCTCCGCAACGTTTCCCAGTCGATCTCGCCCTGCCAACGCGAGACATCGACGCCATGCACGGCAAGCTTTCTCGGCGAGGTGGAGCCGAAGTTGATCGGCTTGGCATCGCGGAAGCGGTGGCCGTAAATTTGGCCGCGTGTCGGCGATCTCGTGCCGACATCGGGCATTGCATTGCCGGCGGGATTGGCCGGCATCAGCAGCGCGACCGGTTTATCTGTCGGCAGCGGCATGCCAACCGGCCTGTCGGCGGGCACGAGCGCCTGCGGCTCCTCTCCCGCCCAGCGCAACGCTTGCTGCGGCGGGCTTGCCTGCGGCGCAGGATCGCCCACGGCAGCGGCAGGAATCGGGCCGCTTGGCTGGGCGATGGCATTGGTCGTTTCCGACGACGGCACGTTGCCCAGCACATCTTCGGCGCCAGAACTGGCGGCGCATCCCGACAGGATCAGGGCGGCGAGGAGGATTGCTGGCACTGCCGATGTACGCATAAGAACCTGCACGCAGAACAAGGGATCGACGGAGATCCATGTTGATGGAAGCCGCCTTTCTGAATTGCTAACAGAGACTTGCTAAGAAAGGTTAAATTTGATCCTTGCGCACCAAAAGCATGCAGACCCTCCCAACCTGGGGAAGGAGCTTTGCCTAACGCTGCTACTCAGCCGCCTCTGCGTAGCTTTCCACCGGCGGGCAGGTGCAGATCAGGTTGCGATCGCCATAGACGTTGTCGACGCGGTTGACCGGCGACCAGTATTTGTCGACACGGAAGGCGCCGGGTGGAAAGCAGGCCTGTTCGCGGCTCCCAATCGCCGACAAGTTCTTCCACCTTGCGCGCGGAAACCCTCCATGTCGATGTCCCCAACCGTCATCTGAGACAGCCGTGCCGCAATGGTACGACAGCCTCAGCGACTGGCTCTCATACCCGCAATCAGAATATCGATGAGTTGCCTTGCCGCCTCCCGCCAGGCGGGGCCACTGCTGATGCTCGCGCCGCCGGCCAGGGCGCGCAGGATATCGAGCGGGTCCATCGCCAGACGGATTTCACCGGTGGCGACTGCGCGATCCACCAGCAGATTGACGGCACCTATGATCAAATCGGCAGAATCGGCATAGAGCTCGGAGGTGCCGCCGACCAAAGAATCCAGCACTTCGGACATGCCGTGTTTCGTCACGACATAGTCGACGAATTGCACCAGCCACAGGCGAAGCGCTTCGACAGGCGGATGTGTCTCGGCAAGGCTTTTGGCGGCAGCGGCAAGCTGCGCCGTCTCGTTGCGGTAGATGGCGGAAACCAGTGCGTCGCGGGTCGGGAAATGGCGATAGAGCGTGCCGATGCCGACGCCGGCGATGCGGGCGATTTCCTCCAGGCTGGCGCTGGAACCCTTGTCGGCAAAGACGGTCTTTGCCGTCTCCATCAGCAGAAGACGATTGCGTTCGGCATCCGCACGCGGCTTTCGGGCGGTGGGCTCGTCGCTTTTTTCGGCCATTTCCGAGAGGTCCCCTTGATAAGCGGAGGTACCCTCCATATTTATCTGGAGGCATCCTCCTTTTATTTCAGTTGAGGCCGGCGGGCAATGGTCCACCAGCCTGGAGCGGTGCGTCCATGATCAAGGAGATAATCATGAGTGGACTTTTTGGCGCGACATCGACCACCGATGAGGTGCTCGCCGGCGTCGATCTCAAGGGCAAGCGTGTTCTGGTGACGGGTGTTTCGGCCGGCCTCGGCGTGGAAACCGCGCGTGTGTTGGCAGCCCATGGAGCGCAGGTGACGGGTACGGCACGTGACCTTGCAAAGGCGAGGGCGGCAACGGAAGTCGTGCGTGCCGGTGCGGCCAATGGCGGCAGCCTTGATATCGTCGAGCTTGATCTTGCCTCTCTGGCAAGCGTGCGCGCCTGTGCCGATGCGCTCATTTCGGATGGCCGGCCCTTCGATGTCGTCATTGCCAATGCCGGCGTGATGGCCGCTCCCTTCGGCCGCACCGCCGATGGCTTCGAAACGCAGTTCGGCACCAACCATCTCGGTCATTTCGTGCTGGTCAACCGCATCGCACCGCTCGTCAAATCGGGCGGCCGAGTGGTGATCGTCGCATCCTCGGGCCATCGCATGGCACCTTTCAGCCTCGATGACCTCAATTTCGAGAGCAAGACCTATGAGCCCTGGGCGGCCTATGCCCAGTCGAAAACCGCAAATATCCTGTTCGCGGTGGAACTCGACCGGCGCCTCAAGGAGCGCGACATCCGTGCAACGGCACTGCATCCCGGCGGCATCCAGACCGAGCTCGACCGTCATCTCGACCCTGACATGATTGAAGGCATGATAACGCAGATCAACGCAGCACTCTCCGCCGAGGGCAAGCCGCCTTTCCAGTGGAAGACGATTCCTCAGGGTGCGGCTACCTCCGTCTGGGCAGGTTTCGTCGCCCCGGCAGACGCGGTCGGTGGCAGATATTGCGAGAATTGCCACGTCTCCGAAGTGACGGATGCGGAGATCAGCCCGATTTCCGAAGGCGTGCGTACCTACGCGCTCGATCCCGAGACGGCCAGGGGATTGTGGACGAAAAGCGAGCATATGGTCGGCGAGCGCTTCTAGAGCATGATGCCGAAAAGTGTAAGCGGTTTTCGGACGACATCATGCTCTAACTATATAATGTAGAACAGGATTCAGATTTTAGGCCGACCCGGCCTAAAATCATCCTGTTCTAGCCCGCAAACCGGCACGCTTCGACGCTGATAGAGAGCAGGGGAACTGGGAAACTGGTGCCCCTGCCGAGGAATTGAACCTGGATCGGCTAACAAGACAGGTTAGCCGCACATTTCTATCAGAATTAGGAAAGCCACTCCCATGATGGAAGGGGCTCAGATTGCTGGGCCCGTCGCTACAGCGTCAGGCTTGACCGCTATTCGGCGGCCTCTGCGTAGCTTTCCACCGGCGGGCAGGTGCAGATCAGGTTGCGGTCGCCATAGACATTGTCGACGCGGTTGACCGGCGACCAGTATTTGTCGACGCGGAAGGCACCGGGCGGGAAGCAGGCTTGTTCGCGTGAGTAGGGGCGGTCCCATTCGCCGACGAGGTCTTCCACCGTGTGCGGAGCGTTCTTCAGCGGGTTGTTCACCTTGTCCATGCGGCCATCCTCGATGGCGCGGGCTTCCTCGCGGATCGCCAGCATCGCCTCGCAGAAACGGTCGAGTTCGGCCTTGGTCTCGCTTTCCGTCGGCTCGATCATCAGCGTGCCGGCGACCGGCCAGCTCATGGTCGGCGCATGGAAGCCGCAGTCGATCAGCCGCTTGGCGACGTCGTCGACGGTGACACCCGAGCTGTCGACCAGCGGACGGGTGTCGATGATGCATTCATGCGCGACGCGGCCGGCAGACGACTTGTAGAGCACGTCATAGGCGCCCTTCAGCCGGGTGGCGATATAGTTGGCGTTGAGGATCGCCACCTTGGTCGCCTGCGTCAGGCCTTCGCCGCCCATCATCAGGCAATAGCTCCAGGAGATCGGCAGGATCGAGGCGGAGCCGAAGGCGGCGGCCGAGACCGCACCCGGACGGCCGTCGGTTTCGAGATGGCCGGGCAGGTAGGGGGCCAGATGCGCCTTGACGCCGATCGGGCCCATGCCGGGTCCGCCGCCGCCATGCGGAATGCAGAAGGTCTTGTGCAGATTGAGATGCGAAACGTCGGAGCCGATGTCACCGGGGCGGGATAGGCCGACCATGGCGTTCATGTTGGCGCCGTCGAGATAGACCTGGCCGCCATGCTCGTGCACGAGGTCGCAGATTTCCTTGACGGTCTCCTCGAAGACGCCGTGCGTCGAAGGGTAGGTGATCATGCAGCAGGAGAGGTTTGCCGCATGCTGCTCAGCCTTGGCGCGGAAATCGTCGAGATCGATATCGCCATTTTCGCGCACCTTGACGACGACGACCTTCATGCCGACCATCTGAGCCGAGGCCGGGTTGGTGCCATGCGCAGAGGTCGGGATCAGGCAGACGTCGCGATGGCCGTCGCCATTGGCGATATGATAGTTGCGGATCGTCAGCAGGCCGGCATATTCGCCCTGCGCGCCGGAATTCGGCTGCATGGAGAAGGCGTCGTAGCCGGTGACGGCGCAGAGCTTTTCGATCAGGTCGTCGATCATCTCGCGGTAGCCGAGCGCCTGGTCGGCCGGCACGAAGGGATGGATGTCGGAAAATTCCGGCCAGGTGATCGGCAGCATTTCCGCCGTCGCATTGAGCTTCATCGTGCAGGAACCGAGCGGGATCATCGAGCGGTCGAGCGCCAGATCCCGGTCGGAGAGCCGGCGGATGTAACGCGTCATCTCGCTTTCGGCGCGGTTCATGTGAAAGATCGGATGGGTGAGGTAATCGCTGGTGCGGAGCAAGCCCTTCGGCAGGCGGTAGGAAGGCTCGAAATCGGCAATGGTAAAATTGCCGCCGAAGGCGCGCCAGACGGCTTCGAGCGTCGCCGGCCGGGTGCGTTCGTCGAGGCTCATGCCGATTTTGGTTTCGCCGACCTTGCGCAGATTGACGCCTTCGGCGACGGCGGCACGCAGGATGAGACCCTGCATATGGCCGACATCGACGGTGATCGTGTCGAAGAAGGTCTCGGGTTCGACCTTATAACCGAGCTTTTCCAGGCCCTTGGCCATCAGCACGGCCTTCTGGTGCACCTGCTGGGCGATCGCCTTGATACCCTTCGGGCCGTGGAAGACGGCGTACATCGAGGCCATCACGGCAAGCAGTACCTGGGCGGTGCAGATGTTCGACGTCGCCTTTTCGCGGCGGATATGCTGTTCGCGGGTCTGCAGCGACAGGCGATAGGCGCGGTTGCCGCGGGCATCGACGGAAACGCCGACGAGGCGGCCGGGCATGGAACGCTTGATGGCATCCTTGACCGACATATAGGCCGCATGCGGGCCGCCGTAGCCGACCGGCACACCGAAGCGCTGCGAGGATCCGACGGCGATATCGGCACCCATTTCGCCGGGCGATTTCAGCAGCGTCAGCGCCAGGATATCGGCGGCGACGATCGCTATGGCGCCGGTCTGGTGCAGGCGCGAGATCAGGCCGGTAAAATCATGCACGTGACCGTGCGTGCCGGGATATTGGAAGATCGCGCCGAAGACGTCGACGGGATCGAGATCGGTGAAGGGATTGCCGACGATGACGCTCCAGCCGAGCGGCTCGGCGCGGGTGCGGATCAGGGCAATGGTCTGCGGATGGCAGTCGGCATCGACGAAGAAGGCCTTCGCCTTCGACTTGGCGACGCGCTCGGCAATCGCCATGCCTTCGGCGGCGGCGGTCGCCTCGTCGAGCAACGAGGCGTTGGCGACGTCGAGGCCGGTGAGGTCGCAGACCATCGTCTGGTAGTTCAGCAGCGCTTCCAGGCGGCCCTGGCTGATCTCCGGCTGGTAAGGCGTATAGGCGGTGTACCAGGCCGGGTTTTCCAGGATGTTGCGCTGGATGACCGGCGGCGTGATCGTGCCGTAATAACCCTGGCCGATCAGCGAGACCAGCACCTTGTTCTTGTTGGCGGTCTCGCGCAGCTTGTCGAGCGCCTCGCGCTCGGTCATCGGCGCGCCCCAGACGAGCGGCGCCTTCTGGCGGATCGAGGGCGGCAGCGTCGCGTCGATCAGGCCGTCGAGGCTGTTATAACCGATCACCTTCAGCATGTCGGTCATCTCGGCCGGCGAGGGGCCGATATGGCGGCGATTGGCGAAATCGTAGGGCTGATAGTCGGTGAACTGGAATTCTGTCGGCGTCGTCATTACGCAGTGAGCTCCTTGTAGGCCGCCTCGTCGAGCAGGCCATCGGCGTCGGCAGCATTTGCAAGCTTCAGCTTGAAAAACCAGCCGGCGCCCTGAGGATCGGAATTGACCAGCGATGGATCTGCAACGATGGCCGGATTGACCTCGGTGATCTCGCCATCCAGCGGACAATAGACGTCGGAAGCAGCCTTGACCGATTCAACGGTCGCGGCATTGCCGTTCTTGGAGAAGGTCGCGCCGACTTCCGGCAGTTCGACGAAAACCAAGTCGCCGAGCTGATCGACGGCATAAGTGGTGATGCCGACCGTCGCAACGCCGCCTTCGATCTTCAGCCATTCGTGTTCTTCGGTAAATTTCAGCATGGTTGGTCCTCTCTGGAAAAGGTTTAGCGTTTGTAGGTCGGTGTGACGAAGGGCAGGGCGCTGACGGTGGTCGGCAGATATTTGCCGCGCACCTCGGCGTAGACGAGCGTGCCTGCCGCAGCATGGGAGAGCTGCACGTAGCCCATGGCGACGGGGCCTTCGACGCTGGGGCCAAAGCCGCCCGAGGTGACCTCGCCGATTTCGATATTGCCCTCGGCATCGGCATAGAGCTTGGCATGGCCGCGCACTGGCGCCTTGCCTTCTGGCTTCAGGCCGACGCGGCGGCGTGCGGCGCCGTTTTCGAGTTCGGAGAGGATGCGGCCAGAGCCCGGGAAGCCGCCGGCGCGCGCACCGCTGCCGCGCCTTGCTTTCTGCATAGCCCATTCGAGTGCGGCCTCGACCGGCGAGGTGGTCGTGTCGATATCGTTGCCGTAGAGGCAGAGGCCGGCTTCGAGGCGCAGCGAATCGCGAGCGCCAAGGCCGATCGCCTGGACGTCCGGATGTTCGAGCAGCCGCTTGGAGACATCCACGGCCTTGTCTGATGGAATCGAGATCTCGAAGCCGTCCTCGCCGCTATAGCCGGAGCGCGAGACCAGACAGGAAACGTCGTGCAGACGGCAGTGGCGCACGTCCATGAATTTCATCGCTGCGACATCGGCCCAGAGTTCGGCAAGAACCGCAACGGCGCGCGGTCCCTGCAGCGCGATCAAGGCGCGATCGAGGACGGTGATGTCGCATTGGTCGCTAATGTGTGCCTGCAAATGGGCGACGTCGGCCTCCTTGCAGGCGGCGTTGACTACGACGAAGAGGTGGTCGTCGACATGGGCGATCATCAGGTCGTCGAGAATGCAGCCGGTATCGTCGGTGAAGAAGCCATAGCGCTGGCGGCCTTCGCCAAGGCCCAATATGTCGACGGGGACCAGGCTTTCGAGCGCGAGAGCCGCATCCTCATAGCTGCCCGACTTCGCCTTCACGATGACCTGGCCCATGTGGGAGACATCGAAGAGGCCGGCTTCGGCGCGGGTATGAAGATGCTCCTTCATCACGCCGGCCGGATATTGCACCGGCATGTCGTAACCGGCGAACGGCACCATGCGGGCGCCGAGCTGGAGATGCAGGGCATGCAACGGGGTTCTTTTCAGGGCAGCAGTATCGTCCAAAAGACGCCTCCGGGGTTTGCGCCTTCTTCACGAAGGCGCGGGCTCAAATCTGAAGGCGCGGCTGCGCACTTCTCTCCTGAGCCCCCTCTGTCCCTTTGCCTGAGATTGTTATCCCTTCGGCGAGCGTTTCGAGAACGCTTCTCTCCAGAGTTCCGTCTGCCCCTTGCTGGTCCTTTTGCCTGAGAGTTTCCGGGGCGGTTGCTCCTTCGGCACCGGTGGCGAAAGCACCGGCTTCTCCCAACAAGGTTGGCGCAATTATCCGGCGGGTGCAGCACTTGGCAAGACCAAATGTCGTGACCGGGCAAATTTTTGTCGTCTTATTCCCAGCAAGCGTTGATCTCAGGCAAATCTGCTTTTGCATTCCGTGCTAAAACCGGCTATCGCGGCCTTCTGTTGAAGGGGATCTCATGCAGCAGACCGGACTGAAAGCGACGCTCTTCCTGCGCATGCTTTGCGCATTGAGCCTGCTTTTGCTCGGCCTCGCCCATCAGGTGCCACAGGCTGTCGCCGCCGAAGGCTATGATGCCGCGGCCTATGTGCTGCCCGACGGCACCTTCGCCTCGCTCTGCGTCACCGTGAAGGATGCCGACGGCAAGACCGTCGCCTTCAAGCCGAATTGCGAAGCCTGCCGGCTGTCGGCCTCCACCATCCTGCCGACGCCGGATGCGGGCTCGTGGCTCGAGCGCAAACTCGCTTCGCTGATGAATTCGCCGATCGAAACATCAGCCGTTTCAGGCGCAAGCGCTGTCAGCCGGCCGAATTCCCGCGCGCCTCCCATCCTCGCCTGATCTGCCTTCGCAATCCATGATGCAGCATGCCGGTCCGCCCGAGAGAGGTCCGTGGCCGGCGAGGAGACATCCGATGAAAACTATCAAGACATTTGGCAAGACATTCGGGCTTGCCGCCGTTCTTTCCGCGACCGCCTTTGCCAGCGCCGAGGCGCATGTGACCTTCCTCGACAGAGAGGCGACGCAGGACAGCACCATTCTCGCCACGCTGCAGGTGCCGCATGGCTGCGACGGCAAGGCGACCACGGAAGTGCGAGTCAAGCTGCCTGAGGGATTCGTCTTCGCCAAGCCGCAGCCGAAGGCCGGCTGGGAGCTCGAGGTGATCAAGGGCGACTACCAGAAGACCTACGACAATCACGGCGACAAGGTGAAGACGGGCGCGATCGAAGTGCGCTGGAGGAACGGCAATCTCTCCGACGATTTCTACGATACCTTCGTCATCCAGGGTAAGGTATCGGGTGTCGAGGCCGGCTCCTCGCTCGTCTTTCCGGTGACGCAGATGTGCGGCGAGACGGTCACGGCCTGGGATCAGGTGGCGGCGGAAGGCGGCGACGCGCACGGACTGAAAAGCCCGGCGCCGCTGTTGAAGGTCGTCGCCGGCGAAGGTGGCCATGACCATGACGACATGGCCGGCATGGATATGTCCGGTATGAACATGAGCGGGACGGCGGGCATGGGCGCTGCGGCGCCGGCCGGCGAAACGGTCAAGGCCGGCGATCTCGAAGTCTCCGGTGGCTTCGCCAAGGCAATGCTGCCCGGCCAGCCGGTCGGCGGCGGCTTCTTCACGGTGAAGAATAACGGCCAGACGGACGATCGCCTGGTGTCCGTCAGTTCGCCCGCAGCTGGTGAGGTTCAGATCCACGAGATGGTGACGAAGGACAACGTCATGCGGATGCGCCAGCTGAAGGACGGCATCGCCATCGCCGCCGGCGAGACGGTCAAGCTCAAGCCCGGCAACCTGCATCTGATGTTCCAGAAGGTGAAGACGCCGTTCAAGCAGGGCGATACGGTGCCGGTGACGCTGATCTTCGAAAAGGCCGGCAAGGTCGATCTCGTCCTGCAGGTGCTCTCCGCCCAGGGCAAATGAAAGTAGACTCGTTAAACAGAAAAGCCCGCGACTGTGACGGCAGTCGCGAGCTTTCGTTTGGAAGGCGATGGCCTCAGAAGTCTTCGTAGGATCGCAGCGCCTGTTTCAGGCCGGCCTGCGGCTGGCGATTGCCCTTGGCCATCAGGTCGAGGGCCACTTCGGTCGACTGGATGATGCTGGAGGGCTCGTCTATTTCCTCGGTGCCTTCGGCCTTCAACTGCCGGTCGGCAACGCGGCGCGCATCGCGGGCGGCGGTGCTCGTCGCGACACGCTGCGGGATTCGGAGCGACTCGAACGCAATAGCGGCGGTGTTGGCCGATATGGACAGGAGCTGGGTCATGCCGTCACGGTATCGGCACGATCTTGGCGCCATTATAAGAAAATCATCGGCATTTTACCGGATGGTAAGAATTCATACCTTCTCGATTGGAATCGCTGCGGAGTTGCGATAAATCCGGCTGATGATCCAGGCTCTTCTCGTCGCCGTTGGCGGCGCCATCGGTTCTCTTCTCAGATATTATGTCGGCCAGTGGGCGCTGAGACTCATGGGGCCGGCATTTCCGTGGGGCACGCTCGCCGTCAATGTTGTCGGCTGCTTCGTCATCGGCGTCTTCGCCGAGCTGATCGCGCGGAAGTTCAACGCCTCGGTGGAGCTGCGCCTGCTGCTGATCACTGGCTTCCTCGGCGGCTTCACAACCTTCTCGGCCTTCTCGCTGGATGCGATCTCGCTGTTCGAGCGCGGCGAGGCCGTCGCCGGCGGTATCTACATCGCTGCGAGCGTCGGACTTTCGATGGCGGCCGTCATCGCCGGGCTCGCCGTCATGCGCGCTTTGGCCTGATTTCTTTTCCGGTTTCCGTTTTGCTTGAAAATGCTCTAAAGGCTGCGGCAAGAACGCCGGCTCGGCCTGCGCTGCAATTTCCGAAAGATCGTTTATGGCTGGCATAGAACATATCAAGGTTGAACCCGACGAAGCCGGCATGCGGCTCGATCGCTGGTTCAAGGTGCATTTTCCCGGGCTCGGCTTCGGTCCGCTGCAAAAGCTCTTGCGCTCCGGCCAGGTGCGCGTCGACGGTGGGCGTGTCAAATCGGATGCACGCGTGCAGCCCGGCCAGACGGTGCGCGTGCCGCCGATGGATGTCGATGCGAAGCTGAAATCCGGACCGATCGCCGGCAAGGATCTCAAACATTCGTCGGATTTCCAACTCTTGTCGCGCATGGTGCTGCACGAGGACGACAAGGTGATCGTGCTCAACAAGCCGCCCGGTCTTGCGGTGCAGGGCGGCTCGGGTGTGGCCAGGCATATCGACCAGATGCTCGAAGCCTGGACCAGCCCGAAGGGCGAGAAGCCGCGGCTCGTTCACCGTCTCGACCGCGACACATCGGGTGTTCTCGTCATCGCCCGCACCCGCGGTGCAGCGCAGAAGCTGACGGCTGCCTTCCGCGAGCGCGACACCAAGAAGACCTACTGGGCGCTGGTCAAGGGCGTGCCGCGCAAGCACGAGGACAAGATCTCGACCTGGCTGGTGAAGGAGCCGACCGCCGACGGCGACCGCATGCGCATCGCCAAGCACGGCGAGGACGGCGCCGACCATGCGATTTCCTTCTACCGCGTGCTGGAGACGGCGGCACAGAACCTCGCCTGGCTGGAGATGGAGCCCTATACCGGCCGTACACATCAGTTGCGCGTCCATGCCCTGCATATCGGCCATCCGATCATCGGCGATCCGAAATATTTCGACGACGATCCGAATTGGGATTTTCCAGGTGGCGTCCAGAAGAAGCTGCATCTGCACGCGCGTCACATCGACATCCCGCATCCCTCCGGCGGCCGCCTGCGCATCAGTGCGCCGCTGCCAGCGCATATGGTGCAGACCTGGAACCTTCTCGGTCTCGACCTTGCCGGTGCCGAAAGGGACGCCGAATGAAACTGGCGCTTTTCGATTGCGACGGCACGCTGGTCGACAGTGCTGCGTTGATCCACGAAACCATGCGCAGGACCTTCGACAAGTTCGGCAAGCCGGAACCGCGCTTTGAAGACACCAAGGCCATTATCGGCCTGTCCCTCGATATTGCGATCGCCCGCATGCAGGGCAGGCCGCATGTGGAGCAGCAAGATATCGACATGACGGCGCATTACAAATCGCTGTTCTCGATCGTGCGTCAGGATCTTGACTATAAGGAGCCGCTGTTTCCCGGCATTCGCGAGATGATCGACGCGATCAGCGGACGCGATGAGCTGCTGATCGGCGCGGTGACGGGCAAATCCCGCCGCGGGCTCAAGGTCGTGATGGAGACGCATGGCTTCGACAAGCATTTCATTGTCGCACGCACCGCCGACGATTGCCCCTCCAAACCGCATCCGGCCATGGTGACGGAATGCTGCGATGAAACAGGCATGAATGCTGCCGACACCATTGTCATCGGCGATGCGGTTTACGATATGCAGATGGCAAAGGCTGCCGGCGCCAAGGCGATCGGCGTTGCCTGGGGTTATGCCAGCGTGGATGAGCTGATCGCCAACGGCGCTGATGCGATCGCCTACCATCCGAACGAGATATTGCGTCATTTTTCCTGAGGTGAGCCCATGCGCGATCTGCTGAACGACCTTTCCGAAGGCCTGAGCCATCCCGATCCCATCCGCCGCGCGCAGATTCAGATGAAGAAGCCGCTGCCCAAGCGCTTCTATACCGACGTCTCCGTTGCCGAGCACGAGGCTGGTTTTGCGATCACGCTCGACGGCAAGATGGTGCGCACGCCGGCGCGCCAGGTTCTCGCCGTGCCGACCGAGGCGCTCGCGCGGCTTGTCGCCGCCGAATGGCAGGCGCAGGGCGAAGAGATCAACCCGGTGAGCATGCCGGTGACCCGGCTCGTCAACACCGCAATCGACGGCGTTGCCGCCAACGCGCAGGCGATCTTCGAGGATATATTGCGCTTTTCATCCAGCGACCTCATCTGCTACCGCGCCGAGGAGCCGGAACTGTTGGTCGAACGCCAGGCCGCGCACTGGGATCCGGTGATCGACTGGGCAGCGACCGATCTCGGCGCCCGCTTCATCCTCGTCGAAGGGGTGATGCCGCAGGAGCAGCCGCGCGAGGCGACGGCCGCCTTCGCCGTCACGCTCGCAAGATATGATAGCCCGATGGCGCTGGCCGCACTCCACACAGTCACCACGCTCACCGGCTCGGCGATCCTGGCGCTTGCCTTCGCCGAGGGCCGGGTGACGGTGGAGGAGGCCTGGTCGCTTGCCCATCTCGACGAGGACTGGACGATCGAGCATTGGGGCAGCGACGAGGAAGCCGAGCAGCGGCGGGCCAAGCGCTTTGCCGAGTTCAAAGCCGCAGCGGATGTTTTTTTCGCCCTAAGCGCCTGAAACATATTGCCTTCCAATGCATTATGACGAAGTCTGCGACTCCAACGGGGTGGTGCGGGATTTTGCAATGAATTGGCTGAGGTCGTGTTTTTGCCGGGCCACACTCGTCTGTGTCGCGCTCACGGCCTGCGGCAGCCTCTCGGTCACCAAGCCGGCGGCGCCGGTCTATGATGTGCGCAGTGCCGTCGTTCTCTCCGGTCCGAACATGCCGGCCGAGCTGCTTTCCGGCATCAACGACCGCGTCAACGCGGCGATCAACGCAACCATGCGCGACACCGTGCTGCCGCGGGTGGTGCTGACGATCCGCGTGGTTTCCATCCAGAAAGGCCTCGGCTTCCAGAAGGACCGCAACGTCGTCAAGCTCAGCATCGACGCGGCCTCGGTGGAGGACGGTTCGGTCATCGCCGTCAGCGCCTTCGACGTCACCAGCATCGCGGCCGATCCCAAGCTTGCCGACGAGATCCTGGCTGAGGACGCCGCTGCAAGGATACGCTCGGTTTTCTCACTCAGCGGACGCGCTCATTAGCGTGACGCTCTAAACGCCGGATTGCCGCCCGCAGCGGCGAGGGAGATCGCATGAAGGAAATTCTCGAAGAACTGGAACGGCGCCGCGACGTTGCCCGCCTTGGCGGCGGCGAGGCGCGCATCGACGCCCAGCACAAGCGTGGCAAGCTGACGGCGCGCGAGCGTATCGACCTCTTCCTCGACGAAGGTTCCTTCGAGGAATTCGACATGTTCGTCGAACATCGCTCCACCGATTTCGGCATGGACAAGAGCCGCATCGCCGGCGACGGCGTCGTCACCGGCTGGGGCACGGTCAATGGCCGCACGGTGTTCGTCTTCGCCAAGGACTTCACCGTCTTCGGCGGCTCGCTGTCTGAGGCGCATGCCGAGAAGATCATGAAAGTGCAGGACATGGCGCTGAAGAACCGCGCGCCGATCGTCGGCATCTATGATGCGGGCGGCGCCCGCATCCAGGAGGGCGTGGCGGCCCTCGGCGGTTATGCGGAGGTGTTCCAGCGCAATGTGCTCGCCTCCGGCGTCATTCCGCAGATCTCGGTGATCATGGGTCCTTGCGCCGGCGGCGACGTTTATTCGCCTGCGATGACCGATTTCATCTTCATGGTGCGTGATACCTCCTACATGTTCGTCACCGGTCCCGATGTGGTGAAAACCGTCACCAACGAGACGGTGACGGCAGAAGAACTCGGCGGCGCTATCGTGCATACGGTGCGCTCGTCGATTGCCGACGGCGCCTTTGACAATGATGTCGAAACGCTGCTGCAGGTGCGACGGCTGATCGATTTCCTTCCGCTTTCGAACACCGCGCCATTGCCGGAGATCGAATGTTACCAGTCGGTGACAGAGGTCGACATGTCGCTCGATACGCTGGTGCCGGCGAGCTCCAACAAGCCTTACGACATCAAGGAACTGATCCGGAAGGTGGCCGACGAGGGGGATTTCTTCGAGATCCAGACGAGTTTTGCCAAAAACATCGTCTGCGGCTTCGGCCGCGTCGAAGGCTCCACAGTCGGTTTTGTCGCCAACCAGCCGATGGTGCTGGCCGGCGTTCTCGACAGCGACGCCTCACGCAAGGCGGCCCGCTTCGTGCGCTTCTGCGACTGCTTCAACATTCCGATCGTCACCTTCGTCGACGTGCCGGGCTTCCTGCCCGGTACGGCGCAGGAATATGGCGGCCTCATCAAACACGGCGCCAAGCTGCTCTTCGCCTATGCCGAGGCGACGGTGCCGAAGCTCACCGTCATCACCCGCAAGGCCTTCGGCGGCGCCTATGACGTGATGGCGTCGAAGCATCTGCGTGGCGACCTCAACTATGCCTGGCCGACGGCTCAGATCGCCGTGATGGGCGCCAAGGGCGCGGTCGAGATCATCTTCCGCAAGGATATCGCCGATCCGGAAAAGATCGCCGCCCACACTAAAATGTACGAGGACCGGTTCCTCTCGCCCTTCGTCGCCGCCGAGCGCGGTTATGTCGATGAGGTGATCATGCCGCACTCGACCCGCAGGCGGCTTGCGCGCGGTCTAAAGATGTTGCGCAACAAGGATCTCGCCAATCCCTGGAAGAAACACGACAACATCCCGCTTTGACGGCTGCCGGCGAATAAAACTGTCCGGTCGGGTGTTTAGCCACTGTCGAAAAAGTGAACGGCCGTCAGCGATCCGTGTGTTCTATCCTTACGGGGGACAGGCTAACGCTCGGCTCTTATTATTTTAAAGGAGAGGTTTAATGTCATCTTTCGAGCGTCTTTCTGCCTATCGCCCCTATGGGCTGGCCGCTCTCAGAATTATCACCGCGCTGCTGTTCATCGAACACGGCACGATGAAGCTTTTCGCTTTCCCGGCTGCGCAGATGGCTGGCCCGTTGCCGCCGCTGATGCTTTTCGCCGCCCTTCTTGAGCTTATCGGCGGTATCCTCATTCTCGTCGGCCTGCTGACGCGCCCTGTCGCCTTCCTGCTGGCCGGCGAAATGGCGGTCGCCTATTTCATGGCGCATGCCCCGAGCAGCTTCTTCCCGGCCGTCAACCAGGGCGACGCCGCGATCCTGTTCTGCTTCGTCTTCCTCTACCTGTTCTTCTCCGGTCCCGGCGCTTTTGCCGTCGATAACCGCAAAGCAGCCTGAACGATAGACTGAGGGGCGTCGCGACGCCCCTCAACCTTCACATCAGGCGGTAAGCTTCAGACCAGCGATGCCGGCGACGATCAGCGTGATGCAGGCAAGACGGGAGACACTTGCCTCATCGCCAAGCAGCCAGATGCCGAGAAATACGGTACCGACCGTGCCGATGCCGGTCCAGACCGCATAGGCGGTGCCGATCGGCAGGTGCTTCACCGCCAGGCCGAGCAGCACGATGCTCACCACCATGGATATGACGGTCAGCGCCGTCGGCAGCGGCCGTGTGAAACCCTCGGTATATTTAAGGCCGATTGCCCAGCCACATTCGAAAAGACCGGCGAGAAAAAGCAGAAACCAGGCCATGCGACTCTCCTTGTTCAAGAGCGAGGCCGTCCCCGCGACAGTTGCATCCCAGAGGATGCCGCAGTCGTCTGCGATAGCGCTTATATGCGTGAGGAAACGGCCGACTTCAAGATAGGAATCGGCATGGCTGCCATGCCACCCGTTTCTTGCGGTCTACAGCGCCGCGCGGCTTTCAGACGTGCATAGGACGCTGTAGCAGCTTTAGTTGCTGCATCACGGCTGCCCGCCAGCCTCCGAGGCAAGGCTCTTGGCGCGGCGGCAGAGGCGATCAAAGGTTTCGAGGAAGCGTGAGCGGTCCTTCGGGCTGAAGGCGGCGTTGTAGCCCTTGCTCTCGCCGGTTTCGCGCAAGTGCGCGCCGAGATCGCGCATGGCGCTCGCCATGCCGATATTGGTCTCGTCGAAGACGCGCCCTGTGGGGCCGCTGACGAAGGCGCCGGTCGCGACACAGCGCACGGCAAGCGGCACATCGGCGGTGACGACGACATCGCCCGTGCCGGCACGTTCGGCGATCCAGTTGTCGGCGGCGTCGAAGGCGTTGGAGACGATGACGTTGTGGATCATCGGATCGCGCGAGGGGCGCAGGCCGGAATTGGCAACGAAGGTGACCTCGAGGCCGTGACGTTCCGCGACCTTCAGGACTTCCGGCTTCACCGGGCAGGCATCGGCGTCGACATAGATCATGGCAATATCCTCATGCCGGTTGCGTGGCCTGCTGGCGGACCATATCGATGTGGGGAATGCCGTCTTCCAGATATTCCTGTGACACCGCTATGAAACCGAAAGATTCGTAGAACCGCCGCAAATGGGCCTGTGCTGACAAGGCAATAGGATTTTCCGGATAAAGCCGCTCGCAAGCGGCAATCGCCTCGCTCATCAGTACATCGCCCAGCCGCTTGCCGCGATGGTCAGGCGAGACGACAACGCGGCCGATCTTCGACGGATCCTGTGGCTCATACGGTTTCAGGATTCGCGCCGCGCCGAGGAGTTCGGCACCTTCCAGCAGCCGCAGATGCAAGGCATCGATATCCTTGCCGTCAAGTTCCGGGTAGGGGCAGTTCTGCTCGACGACGAAGACATCGACGCGCATTCTCAAGAGGTCGTAGAGTTCCCGCGTGGTAAGTTCATCAAGACTCCTGAGGTCTGCCCTATAGGTGGCCGCAGCCCCCGTCGCCTTGACCTCCACCGGCACTTCGCCGGCCCGCGGCCCCTCCAGCTGCACGGCCATCACTTCCAGCGGTTTTCCTGCCTGAAGGGCAACGGCGGCGCGAACGTCCATCTTGATATCTCCCTGCTGATTTTGTCGGTACCCAGCTGCTTGTCGGGCTGAGCTTGGCATGGTCGGCAAGCCGGGCCGATGTGAAGCCGGCCGCCTGGCTTGTCTCTCAGGCGAATTCCATGATGACGGCATCGACGGCCAGGCTTTCGCCGGCCGCGGCATTGATCTTCGAGACGACGAGATCGCGGTCGGCGCGCAGCACGTTTTCCATCTTCATCGCTTCAACGATCGCAAGCGTCTCACCGGCCTTGACCTCCTGGCCCTCGGCCACCGCGATGGCGACGACGAGGCCGGGCATCGGGCAGAGCAGGAGCTTGGAAGTATCGGGCGGCAGCTTCACCGGCATCAGCCTGTCGAGCTCGGCATGACGCGGCGAAAAGACCTTGGTCGTCACTGAAAGTCCCTGCCAGTCGATGCGCAAGCCGTTCAGAACGGGGCGGATCTGCGCGGTGATGTCGCGACCGCCGACCTTGCCCCTCCAGACAGGGGCGCCCGGTCTCCAATCGGTGACAACATTCTGGCTCCCGCCCTCTATCGCCCCATCGATCGCGATATCCATATCGAAGGGGATGGTGACGAGGCCGTCGAGCAATCTTGCCGCGACGTGGTTGTCGCCGATCTTGACCACCCAATCCTCGCGCAGCGCGCCCGCTGCGGCGCGCAGGCGATCGGCGAAACGTTCGCGGCGGTTGGTCTCGATCAGGCAGGCGGAGAGCGCGATGCCGGCAAGCACGGCTTCTTGCGCCGGGTCCGGTTTCATCGGCGCAAAGCCATCGGGGTATTCCTCGGCGATGAAGCCTGTGGAAAGCCGGCCCTCGCGCCAGCGCGGATGTTTCATCAGCGCCGACAGGAAAGGAACATTGTGCTCGATGCCATCGACGACGAAACCGTCGAGCGCCTGACCCATGGCCTCGATCGCTTCCAGCCGCGTCGGCGCCCAGGTGCAGAGCTTGGCGATCATCGGGTCGTAATACATCGAGATCTCGGCGCCTTCGAAGACGCCGGTATCGTTGCGGACGACGACATTGCCGGTCCTGCCTTCCGCCGGCGGCCGGTAGCGCGTCAGGCGGCCGATCGAGGGCAGGAAGTTGCGATAGGGATCCTCGGCATAGAGCCGGCTCTCGACCGCCCAGCCGTCAAGCCTGATATCCTCCTGGGCAAAGGGAAGGGGCTCTCCTGCTGCGACACGGATCATCTGCTCGACGAGGTCGATGCCGGTAATGAGTTCGGTCACGGGATGCTCGACCTGCAGGCGGGTGTTCATTTCGAGGAAATAGAAATTGCGGTCCCGGTCGACGATGAATTCGACGGTGCCGGCGCTCTGGTAATCGACGGCTCTCGCCAGCGCCACCGATTGTTCGCCCATCGCCTTGCGGGTCGCTTCATCGAGGAAGGGCGAGGGCGCCTCTTCCGCCACCTTCTGGTTCCGCCGCTGGATCGAGCATTCGCGCTCGCCGAGATAGACGACGTTGCCATGTGCATCGGCCAGGACCTGGATCTCGATATGTCGCGGCTCGACGACGAACTTTTCGATGAAGACGCGGTCGTCGCCGAAAGAGCTTTTCGCCTCCGAGCGGGCGCGCTCGAAGCCGTCGCGCACTTCCGCCTCGTTCCAGGCAATGCGCATGCCTTTGCCGCCGCCGCCGGCCGATGCCTTGATCATGACGGGATAACCGATCCCGCCCGATATCACTTCCGCATGGGCGCCATCCTCGATGATGCCGAGATGGCCGGGCACGGTGGATACACCGGCGGCATTGGCGAATTTCTTCGATTCGATCTTGTCGCCCATCGCCATGATGGCTTTCGGCTTCGGGCCGATGAAGATGATGCCCTGTTTTTCCAATTCAGCGCAGAAGGAGGCGCGTTCGGACAGGAAGCCATAGCCGGGATGCACCGCCTCGGCGCCGATTGCCTTGCAGGCGGCAATGATCTTTTCCGCAACCAGATAACTCTCCGACGCCGCGGCCGGGCCGATATGAACGGCCTCGTCGGCCATCTCGACATGCAGCGCGTCCCGATCCGCATCCGAATAGACCGCGACGGTCAAAATACCCATGCGGCGCGCAGTCTTGATCACGCGGCAGGCGATTTCGCCGCGATTCGCGATCAGGATTTTCTTGAACATCGAGACTCCACCCAGAAATGCATCCCGGAGTTTTACGCACAAAACACCGGAACGCACAATCAGGCTTGCCGAGGCTCAGGCGACGGCAGCTTCGCAGACGGGTTCCTCGTCGACGATGCGCAGCCAGCGGCTGCGCCGCGGCTCGGCATAGTCGCGCAGCTCGACGGCAGCCATGATCCCCGCCCAGTGCGGATGATTGGCGCCGCGCAGCGTTGCCTGCTCGATCTGCTGGAGAACGCCGTATTCGACCGACGAGACCGGGATGACGCCGCCTTCGGCGACGCTTCTGAAGATGCGCATCGCATAGTCGATGTCCTGGCGGGTGATGCCCCGGCGATCGATGGCGCGCGACAGCTTGTAGCCACCGATATTGTCGGTGATCGCCAGGCGAAGCTGATCGAGGGCGAGCGCTCTCAACTCGACTGGGACATCGGCCGAAATCTCCATGACGTGGAGAATGAGCTCGAGCTCCAGCGCCGAGTTGACGACACCATCGGTCGTGAACATGCGCATGATCCAGGCGACGTTGATTTCATCCAGCGAGCCTTGCGGATAGGTGTAATGGACGATGAAGCCGGCGAGTTGCTCGACGAAGAAAGCGTTCCACGCGGCACATTTTTCAGGGCAGGAATTATTGAGCGCCAACATCGCCACGACATCGTCGGATGTCCGGATGCCCTCCGGGAAAGCATGTTTGCGCAACAGCACTATATCTTCGGCCGTCAGCCGATGCTTGCCGGCCACGACACAGGCCGGAAAAGCGAGACGAAATTCGCTCATGTTTTAACTCCAGGCTTCATCATGAAACCGGAGACAGTTTTACCGTCTGCGAATTGACGATCCCTCAAGAAGCGGAGTTAACCCGATATTCTCCGGGTCAGGAAGATTTTAATGATCGCGCCTGCAGCCGCTCTCGCCAGATGATGAAGAGGCCCGAAGCAACGATGATGAAGATGCCGATCCATTTGGAAAAGCTCGGGAAATCGTTGAACAGCGCATAGCCGAGAACGGTGGCCGAGATGATCTCGAAGTACTGGAACGGCGCAAGCAGCGACAGCGGCGCGAGCCGGAAAGCCCGGACGATGAGCATATGCGCATATCCCGAGATCGAGCCGAGGGCGAGAAGCAGAACAAGACCGAGGCCGGAGGAGGGTAAAGAGACGGCAAAATCGGCATTGCCTGAACTGTTGCCGAGGAAAAGGGCGGCCGCCATGAAGACCGTTCCGCCGATGCCGGCCATCGTCTGCATGGTCAGCGGAGAATCGGCCTCGCCGATGGCGCGGTTGAGGAAGAGATAGAGCGAGAACAGAAAGGCGCAGGCGACCGGCAGCAGCGCCTTCAAGCCGAAAATCTCGTAGCTCGGCTGAATGACGATCATCGCGCCGCCGAAACCGACGACAATCGCCGTCCAGCGCCGCCAGCCGACCTTCTCTCCGAGAAACAGCGCCGACAGGGCGGTCAGCATGAAGGGCTCGACGAAATAGATGGCGAAGACATCGGCAAGCGGCATGTATTTGACGGCGACGAAGAAAAGCAGGCTCGCACCACCATGCAGCGCACCGCGCAACAGGTTCATCCACGGCCGTTGCGCCGAAAGCGCCTTCAGGCCGAAAAGGGCGAAAAGAATCGGCAGGGTGCAGACGATCTGGAAAAAGAATCGGTAGAAGGTCACCTGACCCGGCGACATCGCTTCGAAGGTCGCCATGTATTTGGCGATCGCATCCATGATCGGCAGGATGAGCATGGCGCCGGACATGATGGCCATGCCCTGCAGGGAATTTTGATGGGGCTCTGACATGGCTGCTGATTCTTGCGAGGATGATGCCATCAACCATGAGAAGGTTGGGCAATCAAGCCGAGCAACCGCAAATAGCTTCGAGGTGAAATCGAAATCGTCGCTTAGAAAGCGTTTCCCTGAAGGGGAATGGTGCGGTCGAGAAGACTCGAACTTCCACGGGTTGCCCCACAGCGACCTCAACGCTGCGCGTCTACCAATTCCGCCACGACCGCATCGTGGTAGGTGCCGATTTGCGTCGGCGGGGCAGCATGTAGCAAAAGCATCTGGGGTGCACAAGGGCGATATGACAGTTTTTTTGAAAACCGCTCACAGCATTTGAATTGGCCCCGAAACGGGTCCATATAGCTGTCCTGCCGCCCCTTTTTCGCAGGCGTTTCGGGGAGAGCGGCAAGGAATGGCTATGCTTCGCACCGATCTCGAATTTTCCATGCTTCCCCAACTCGGCACCCGGCCGGTCCGCTGGCGCATTGCCGACGGCCTCGTCCCCTATGAGGAGGCGGTGGAAACGATGGAGCGCGAGGTGGCTGTGATCGCTGATGGCGGTGATGAGCTCGTCTGGCTCGTCGAACATCCGCCGCTCTATACTGCCGGCACCAGCGCCAATGCGAGGGACCTTGTCCAGCCGAACCGGTTTCCGGTCTTTGCGACAGGGCGCGGCGGTGAATACACCTATCACGGACCCGGCCAGCGCGTCGCCTATGTCATGCTCGACCTGAAAAGGCGGCGGCAGGACGTGCGGGCCTTCGTCGCTGCCCTTGAAGATGTCGTCATCCGCACGCTCGACATGATGAATGTGCGCGGCGAGCGACGTGAAGATCGCGTCGGCGTGTGGGTGCGCCGGCCGGAAAAGCCACTGCTGACCGATGGGGCGATGGCCGAGGACAAGATCGCCGCCCTCGGCATAAGGCTGCGGAAATGGGTGACCTTCCACGGTTTGTCGCTCAACGTCGATCCCGATCTCGATCATTTCGGCGGCATCGTGCCCTGCGGGATATCGGCCTACGGCGTGACCAGCCTCGTCGATCTTGGCTTGCCGGTGATGATGGCTGATGTCGATATCCGGCTGCGCACCGCCTTCGAAGCGGTTTTCGGCGAAACGACCGGCGAAATCTGACTGATCACGGCGGCGACCGGGGCAATTTGCATTGCCTGGCGCATCCCGCAGTCAGGCTCGGCAATCGCTTCACTGTCAGATGCGAGCCAACATTTTAACCTATAATTAGCAATGGAAAATATATACGACACTACAGCTCTGTGAATATGGAAGTCTGAGGACAATGAAAAAAAATGCAGCGGCAAGCTGGTCATTCCTCGATGTGTATTTCGTTCTCGATCTTATCGAGAAAGTCCTCATCGGCTATTTTTTCGTCGGGATCGTCATGCGTGTCCTGCCGCAGATGCAGGATAATCGGGCGATCATCGATTGCCTGCTGATCGTTTCGGAGGGAGCCGCCGCCTTCCTCATCCTGACGCGCCGGCCGACGAAAAACGCGTCTTTACGCCTCTTCGACTGGACGGTCACCGCCATCGGCACGATCTTCCCGCTGCTCGCCGCGCCCTCCGCGACACAGCCGCTAGCGCCGCTGGCATTCTGCGGGACGGTGATGGCACTTGGTTTCGTCCTGCAGATATCGGCAAAGCTGACATTGCGGCGAAGCTTCGGCCTGGTGCCGGCCAATCGCGGCGTCAAGATCGGCGGACCCTACAAGTTTATACGCCATCCGATGTATGCGGGTTATCTAATGACGCATATCGGCTTCTTCCTGACCCATCCGAGCCTTTGGAATTTTGCCATCTATGCGACGGCCCTTTCCGCACAGTGTTTCCGTCTGTTGGCGGAGGAGCGCCTGTTGAAGCAGGATCCTGCTTACGAGGCCTTCATGACCACGACCCGTTACCGGCTCGTTCCGTTCGTGTTCTGAGACGACAAGCACGTCGATTGAAAAAGAGAAGGGCCGTTTCCGGCCCTTTCTTTTATCGGATCTCGGTCCTTTATAGGATCCCGGTCTTTTATCGGATCAATGCGTCGCGCGGCATGCTTCGGTGCGGGAGGCGCCGCTGTCGGCACCCTTGGTATGGGAGCCCTTCGGGCCGATCATGCTATGGCACGGAGGCAGGGAATTGATGCTGGCCGTTGCGGTCTTGTCGACGACAGGAGACGCCATGGCGCTCGGGGCGAAGCCGTCGCTGTCATTGGTGTAGTCGCTGGAATAGGCCGGCGCCTTGCGACTGCTGTAGTGGACCGGAGCAGGCTTTGACATGGGGCTTGGGGCGAAGCCGTCGCTGTCGTTGTTGTAGTCGTCGGAATAGGTCGGCTGGGCGAAGGCAGCGCCTGCAAGGCTGACGGCGAACAGGGACGCGGCAAGGGCGAATTTGATGCGCATGGGTCTATCTCCTCAATCTGCTGTTGAATTCCACAAACGTAAACTAACCCTCGGCACACACGAGTTCGCGCTCCAATTCAGGCAATTTTGTGATAATATGGCGACGCAGCCGCGACCATTTGTCCAAATGAAATCACAGTGTTGTCAACGAAACTAACGTTCTTGTGACAGAAGTCGCCTAACAAAAATCGGCGATTGGTCTCAGAAATAAGACAGTTGTTGCTACAATCGTAAATTGTTAACTTTTGGTAATGTTGATAAAGATCGTCAACAGGCGACGGCAGCCCGCCACCCGTTATGATCCGCGCTTTGGCGTGAAGTTCAGTCCTCGTTCGGGATATGCGCATCGACACCTGTCAGCTGCAGTTTGTTGCGGACATGATGGACGCCGTCGACCGAAAGCGCGCCGAGTTCGACCTTGCGGGCGATGCCGATCGTCTCCACCGAGCCTTCCAGCGTGACGACGTGACCGTCTGCATGAACCTCGATACTGTCGATATCGACCTCGGGAATGTTTTCGAGATTGTCGTTTACCCGCGCTTCGAGTTCGTCGCTTTCATCGCGGTCGATCGTATCGGCCCGCAGCGAATCTCTCAGGCGGTTTTCATTGCCGTCCTCATCCGTGCCGTCGACCCGGAAGCCCTTGTTGGGATCGCTGTCGAAATTGGCCGCTGTCTCGCCGTAGGGGCGATTATCAGGGCCGCCGGTGCCGGCGCCGCTGCCATCGGCATAGGGCCAGCCGTCGTCGAGATTGCGCTCTTCGAGATCGCGATAATCTTCTTCCCGGGAAAGCTCAGGCTTCTCCCGGGAAAACTGGGTTTTGTCACCGATCCTTGCCATTGCATTTGCTCCTTGTTTCTCTGCTGGAAACGCCGGCGGCGGCGAATGGTTCGGTGTGGACGGCGATTTGTCAGCCGTGATTGTCAGTCCTGATTGTCAGCCTTGGGCCTTCTCCCATTTCTTCACGAGACGGTCGCGCTTCAGCCGCGAGAGGCGCTGCAGCCAGAATATGCCGTCGAGCTGGTCGACTTCGTGCTGGACGCAGATGGCGAGGAAATCTTCGGCACCGTCCTCGTGCACGGCGCCCTCGGCATCCTGATAGCGGAAGCGGATCGCCCGAGGGCGCGTGACCTCGTCGGTCGCGCCGGGCATCGAGACGCTGCCTTCGACATGGCTCATCGTCTCCTGCGAAAACCAGGTGATATGAGGGTTGACGTAGAGGCGCACGCCGTCGGCCTTGTCGAGCTCCAACACCGTGACACAGCTGAAGACGCCGATATGGGCGGCGGTGATGCCGACGCCGGGGGCTGCGCGCATCGTCGCCAGCAGGTCGCCGGCAAGGGCTGTAAGCGAGGAATCGAAGGCTGTCACCGGCGCGCAGACAGTCTTCAGGCCCGGATGCGGATAGCGCAGAATCGGACGGATGGGCATGGGGAAGGTTTCCTCTGCTTGGACGGGGGAGGAAACTATCGCCGGCCGCGGGCATTGTCATCACGAAGCACGTTTGCCGCTTTACGACACGGATGCTTTGGGCTAGCAGGAGCCAAGAATTCCGGCTGCGGGAGCCTCGCGCCGGATTCGCTTATCCGCTTGTTGATAATGTGTTTTCGGCCGACATTTGCGAATGCGGCGCGGCAGTCGTTGAAATTCGAACCAGATGCGAGGGCGGCAGATGACGACGACCGATGGGGAAGACCGCATTCGCAGGCGTCCCGATGACGAGGAAGCCGATATCTACGACGAGGACGGCAATGTCCGCGGCGATTTCCTGGCGCTCGTGGGTGCTGCGATCGCCGACCGCGACACACTGTTCCTGCGCCAGAACGTTGCCCGCCTGCATGAATCCGAAATAGGCGACCTGCTGGAATCGATCCAGCCGGATCAGCGCCTGGCGCTGGTGCGCCTGCTCGGCGACGATTTCGACATGACGGCGCTGACCGAGGTCGACGAGGCGATCCGCCGCGAAATCGTCGACCAGATGCCGAACGCGCAGATCGCCGCGGCGATCGGCGAGCTCGATTCGGACGATGCCGTCTACATTCTCGAAGACCTCGACAAGGAGGACCGGGAAGAGATCCTCGCCCAGCTGCCGTTCACCGAGCGGGTGCGGCTGCGCCGGGCGCTGGACTATCCCGAAAGTTCGGCCGGGCGCCGCATGCAGACGGAATTCGTCGCCGTGCCGCCGTTCTGGACGGTCGGCCAGACGATCGACTACATGCGCGACGAAGAGGATCTGCCCTATTCCTTCTCGCAGATCTTCGTCATCGATCCGACCTTCAAGCTGCTCGGCGCCGTCGATCTCGACCAGATCCTGCGCACCAAGCGGCAGACGAAGATCGAGCAGATCATGCGTGAGACCAACCATCCGGTTCCGGCCGAGATGGACCAGGAGGAGGCGGCCCAGCTCTTCGAGCAGTACGATCTTCTCTCGGCCGCCGTCGTCGACGAGAACGGCCGGCTGGTCGGCGTGCTGACCATCGACGACGTCGTCGACGTCATCCATGAGGAGGCGGACGAGGACATCAAGCGCCTCGGCGGCGTCGGCGACGAAGAGCTGTCGGACAATGTGCTTTCGACGGTGCGTTCGCGCTTCCTGTGGCTTTTGATCAATCTCGGCACGGCGATGCTGTCGGCAAGCGTCATCGGGCTGTTCGACGGCTCGATCGAGAAGATGATCGCGCTCGCCGTGCTGATGCCGATCGTCGCCTCGATGGGCGGCAATGCCGGCACGCAGACGATGACGGTGACGGTGCGCGCGCTCGCCACCCGCGATCTCGACATCTACAATGCCGGCCGCATCATCCGCAGGGAGGCGGGCGTCGGCATCCTCAACGGCATCGTCTTCGCGACGATCATGGGCGCGATCGCCGGGACCTGGTTCCACGACTACCAGCTCGGCGGGGTGATTGCGGCGGCGATGGTCATCAACCTGATGGCAGCCGCTCTTGCCGGCATCCTTCTGCCGCTGTTGCTCGACAAGATGGGCGCCGACCCGGCGATCGCTTCGTCGGTCTTCGTCACGACGGTGACGGACTGTACCGGCTTCTTCGCCTTTCTTGGTATCGCCACTTGGTGGTTCGGCATCTGAACCGCCCAAAAATTGACTATTACGTAAAAGTCAATATTATCGTCTGTCCGACGACGGGGAACACATGCCGGTGAACAAATATTATAGCATAACGGAACTGACGCGCGAATTCGGGGTCTCGACGCGCACGCTCCGCTTCTACGAAGACGAGGGACTGATCCATCCGGAGCGGCGCGGGCGTACCCGTCTGTTCCGGCAAGCCGACCGTCGCCTCATCGGGGAAATCCTGCGCGGCCGGCGCATCGGTTTCACCATCGCAGAGATCCGTGAGATCATCCAGGTCTACAAGGAGCCGCCGGGCGAACTCGGCCAGCTGAAGCTCCTGATGAAGCGCGTCGACGAGAAGCGCGACGACCTGCGCCAGAAGCGCAAGGATATCGACGACACGCTGGCGGAACTCGACGCTATCGAAGAGACCTGCCTCGGCCGCCTCGCCGAAATCGGGGTCACCACCTGATCACGCGCCGTATTGTCGGCGAACTCATTCAGCCTCGGCGCTGCATTCGGCAGCGATCGTCTGGACCCGCTCGTCGTTCTGTATATCGATCGCGCCCTCCTGCAGCGGCGTGAACAGGGCTTGCGCCTGCAATTTCCCCAGCGTGCACTGGCAGAAGCTGTGGCAGAGCGCTTCGCCTTGCTGCATGACGCAAGAGGCGTTGCATTGCCTTAGGTAAGTCGCGACCGGATCAGGCGCCTGCGGCGGGAGGACGAGGGAAATCCCGTAGGCGATGGCGATCAACACCGGCTGGTGGATGAGATAAAAAGCAAGGCTGTGGCGGCCAAGCTTTGCCAGCCACCAGGAGCCGGTGCCGACGGCGGCAAGCCGGTGCAGCAGCCTGGTTCTGATGGCGATCGAGGCGATACTCAATCCAGCGAAGAAGGGCGTTGCCCAAGGAAACAGCGGCACGTAGTCGTTGGAGCGCTCCGGCGTCACCGCAAGGCCGATCCAGGCGAGATATCGGGGATCGAAGAAGGATGAGCGAAGCAGGCCGGGTGGTCCGAAATTATCGGTTATCCAGGCGGCAAGGAGCGCGAGCGTGGCGATGAGCGTGAAGGCGAGCGGCAATCTCAAAAAAACGACGCCGATGAGCGTGAGCACCGCGATGCAGTGCAGGATGCCGAAATAGATCCACTCGTTTGGCATGGCGATGCGCGTGGCGATCGAGATCACCGCGGCTGCCGCGGCAATCATGCCGAAGCGCTTCCAGAAGGATGGCCAGCGAATCTCAGGCTTGCTCGACAGCACCAGGCTGACGCCGACGATGAAGAGAAAGGTGGTGGCGATCGCCCGGGCATAGATCTTCAGCCAGCCTGTCTCGGCCGTGCCCGGCGCGAGATAGCCCATGAACTCCATGTCCCAGCTGAAATGGTAGCTCGCCATGGCGATCAACGCGACGCCGCGCGCCGTATCCAATAGGCCGATGCGCGGCGGTTTTGCCGCTGCATCGGTTTCCCTTGCCGGCAATGTCATCAAAGTTCCTCCGGCAAATCACTTCCGTCGCTCGACGGCCTATCGCGGCGAATAGCAGAAAGGTGGAGATTTGATGGCGGGCCGGTATCCATGATCGCCAGTCGCGCTTGCGAGAAAAATTGCCGGCGTGTCAGCACGAAGATGACGATCGCCGTCGTCATCATGAAGACATAAGGGTTGATGAACCAGCCGAGATAGCCGATCGACAGGAAGATCGCTCTGAGGCCCTCGTTGAAATTGCTGCCGGCAATGACATTCATGCGGATGACGCGTTCGGCGGCCCGCTCGGCGGCGATGATGTCGCGCTCGCTGTCGCGCATCATCGGGATCGAGCCGAAGAGAATGGTGCAGTAGTTGAACAGCCGATAAGACCAGCCGAATTTGAAGAAGGCGTAGCCGAAAAGCACTGCCAGTCCGCCGACTTTCATCTCGAAGACGGCATGGCCGCCATGGAGGACGAAGGGCAGATCGGCGAAGACCGCGTCGACCTTTTCCGTCGCGCCGAGCAAAGCGAAGCAACTGCCGAGCGCGAAGATCGAAGTCGAGGCGAAGAAGGCGGTGCCGTTCTGCAGGCCGGCCATGATCTGTGTGTCGATCATCTTCAGGTCGCGGCGCAGCGAATTGTAGATCCACTCCCGGCGCCGTTCGGTCATCGCGTGAGTCAGGCTGGTGCGTCCGAAGAAGGTGCGGCCGTGCAGCAGCCAGGAATAGCCCACCCAGACACAGGCAAAGAAGGCCAGAGCGATATAGTCCGCCGTCGTCATCAGTGTTCAGTCTCCGCATGAACGCGGCCATCGTGCCGCAACCCGGATTATGCCGCATGGCCGAGTTCGGCGGCTCGGCGCAGGCTTTTTGGCCATGCGGCAGTTCGGCATAATCGAGGCGTCGGGAAACGACAAGGCTTGGTGGATCGCCGACCGCATCTTCTGGAGCTAACTGCAGCGGTCATTCGTCGCTTGGGGGTTCGGGACGGCGCCCAAAGAAGAAGAAAAGGACGGCGCTAGCCCTCCAGCGCCTCAATCATCCCCACCCGCGTCGCATGACGGCCGCCCTCGAACTGGGCGGTCAGGAACGCATCCACGATATCGAGTGCCAGCCCTTCGCCCACCACGCGCACGCCAATCGAAAGCATGTTGGCATCGTTGTGCTGGCGGATCATGCGGGCTGAGAATGTGTCGACGCAGACGCCGCAACGGATGCCCTTTACCTTGTTCGCCGCCATCATGATGCCCTGGCCGGTACCGCATAAAATGATGCCAAAGCGGCAATCGCCGGAGGCGACGAGACGCGCCGCCGCTTCGCCGTGCTTGGGATAGTGTGTGCTCTCCGGCGTCGTCGGTCCGATATCGACCGCTACCCACCCCTGCGCCGCGATATGACCGGCAATAGCCTGTCGGAGCTGAATGGCGGCGTGGTCGCTGGAGAGGGCGATGCGGTTGGTAGCTGTCATGGAGAAGTGGTCCCGTTTTCCAAAGCAATTTGCCGTCTTGAGGATGCACGCTAGCGCATCGGCCCGAAAATCGGAATCGATTTTCGGAGAGCACGATGCGTCGCTCTAGCGCCACACCAGTCTAGAGGCGCACGAGCAGGGCGCCGCGTTAACCGCTTGTAAAGTCGTGATGGCCAATTGTTCAGGACTGAACCTCAACTCCGAATTCAAAAGTGACCCATGAGTCGGCCGGATTACATCCCGAGTCTTGATGGCCTGCGCGGTGTCGCTGCGCTTCTGGTCGTTGGAGCCCATATTGGCCTTATCTTTCCGATCACAGCGCCGCATCTCGTGACGATGGGCGACGAAGCCGTCGGTTTGTTTTTTGCTCTCAGCGGCTTCCTGATGGCTCATCTCTACGGCTCACGGCCGGTCACGAGAGACAACGTCCTGGATTTTCTTGTCAGCCGCTTTGCCCGCATCTATCCGGTTTACCTAGCGGCTGTCGTTCTCGTAGCGATGCTGTCGATCATGCAAAATCTGGATTTTGTTCAGCCGATCGTTAGCGGCACGGATTTTGTCCGTCATATCGTCCTTCTCGGCTCGAGTGGTGTTTTCTGGTCGATACCACCCGAGATCCAGTTCTATCTGCTCTTTCCCGTCCTGTGGCTTTGCTTGGCCCAGCCGCGCCGCTATAGCGGCATGATTGTGGGCCTCACCGTGGTCGTCGTCGTGGATGGCCTGGTTGAATTGCCAGGCCCGGGAATCCTGCTCGTCTCGAAGCTCCCCTACTTTCTTTTCGGCGCACTGGCCGGAATGATGCATTCCCACTGGAACAGCTGGATTCCATCCGCCCTCACAGGCATTTCAACGCTTTTTCTCCTGGCGGTGTTTTTCGTTTACCGGCATATCTTGCCCGGTTTTTCCCCTGAATTTTGGGGCCTGCAAAGTGCGGTGGCCGCAGCCGTGATTGTCGCGCTCGTCGCTCGACAGCCTCCCATCGCAGCCCGTGTCCTGGCAACTGCACCAATGCGGTTTTTCGGAAAGATCAGTTTTTCACTTTACCTTTTCCATGTCCCCATCATGTTCCTGGCGCGTCTGACTTTTGATGCCATGATGCCCGAACCGGCGCTCATCGTGGTGACGCTTTGCATTGCGGTCGTTGGGGCATGGTTCATCCATGAGACGATAGAGGTTCCAGGCCGGCGGCTGCTGGTCCTGATATGGCAGGATAATCGCTGGCGTCTGGTTTCGCGCGAAACTCCGGCTGACCAAATGGACCGCGCGATCCTCGACCTGCAAGAAATCGAAAAGCGCCTGCTGAGCGGCGCAACGTCAACCACCGCCGATCAACGACAAATCTCGACGACGCCCGAACCCCGGGATGGAGCCGACGGCACGGTCATTCAAGATGATCGCGACGAGAAGCTTCGCGCATAGCTCAGCCAAGTTCTTGGGCGAGTCCGATGAGAAGCCCTCCAGGCCCGCGGATGTAGCAGAGCCGATAGGTGTCTTGATAGTCCACGACTTCGCCGACGAGCTGCGCGCCGCGCTTGCGGAGCCTCTCAAGCGTCTCATCGATGTCATCAAGGGTGAACATGACGCGGAGGTAGCCTAGAGCGTTCACCGGGGCATTGCGGTGATCTGCGACGGCAGGCGGCCTGAGGAAGCGGGAGAGCTCGAGCCGGCTGTGGCCATCAGGCGTGCGCATCATGGCAATCTCGACGTGCTGATCGCCCAGTCCAGTGACACGCCCCGCCCATTCTCCTTCGATCGCAGCCCGCCCTTCGAGCTCGAGGCCGAGCTCGCGAAAGAAATCAATCGTCTCGTCGAGGTCATCGACGACGATTCCTACGTTGTCCATCCGTTTGAGCGGCATGTGTCCAATCTCCCAATCTACAAGGTGTCGTCTAGCATCGACGTCAGCAGGACATTGGGAGCCGGAGCAGACTGTCAAGATAAGGCAACCAGTTCTTCCTCCGCATAGCCTTCATTGAATGCAGCAATGATTGGTAAGACGGGCCGTTTGGTTTAGCGCATGATCCCGAAAATCGGATTCGATTTTCGGACGGGATTATGCGCAAGCTCAAAGTGCTGGAGCGTCCTATTGGACGGGTGGCGCTCCAGCGTGCAGTGCGAATGTCGCACCGGCTCCATGCGATGTCGGTGCGCCGCACGGATTCGAAACCGGCCTCGCTTAAGCTTGCATCCTCATCTTCAGAAGGCGCACCCATGTTTCTCTCGGTATTCGATGTCTTCAAGATTGGTGTCGGGCCGTCGAGCTCACACACGATGGGTCCGATGTCGGCGGCCAAACGGTTTCTCGAGCTGATCCTCTCGAACGAATGGCCGCGCCCGTCATCGGGCGCGCAGGTCACAGCCATCAAGGTCAGCCTGCACGGCTCGCTCGCCCATACCGGTATCGGCCACGGCACGGGCAGGGCTGTCATTCTCGGGCTGATGGGCGAAGCGCCCGACAGCGTCGATCCCGACAAGATGGACGGCATTGTCGACACGGTGGAGCGCACGGGCCGCATCACGCCGGAGGGCCATCCCGGCTATCAGTTCCAGCCGAAAACCGACTTGATCTTCGACAAGAAACAGCCGCTGCCCGGCCATGCCAACGGCATGGTCTTTTCCGCTTATGACAAAGACGGCCGGCTGCTCGTCAAGCGCATCTATTATTCGGTCGGCGGCGGCTTCGTCGTCACCGACACCGAGCTGGAGCAGATGCGGGCGAAGAAGAACGCGCCCGGCGGCACACGCGTGCCCTATCCCTTCTCCACCGCCAAGCAGATGCTCGAGATGGCGGAGCGCTCCGGGCTGTCGATCGCCCAGATGAAGCGGGCGAACGAGGAGAGCCAGCGCAGCCAAGAGGAGCTCGACCAGGGGCTCGACCGTATCTGGGAGGCAATGCGCTCCTGCATCGAGCGTGGTCTCAAGGTCGAGGGCATCATGCCCGGCGGCCTCAACGTCAAGCGCCGCGCCCGCAGGATTCACGACAAGCTGGAGGAGGAGTGGCGCAGCAACCGCGTCAACCCGCTGCTCGCCAATGACTGGCTGAGCGTCTATGCGATGGCGGTCAACGAGGAGAATGCAGCCGGTGGGCGCGTCGTCACGGCACCGACCAATGGTGCTGCCGGTGTCATCCCGGCGACGATCCGCTACTACGAGCATTTCCACGAGGACTGGGACCAGAACGGCATCCGCGACTATCTGCTGACGGCCGCCGCCATCGGTGGCATCATCAAGCATAATGCCTCGATCTCGGGCGCCGAGGTCGGCTGTCAGGGCGAGGTTGGCTCGGCGGCGGCGATGGCGGCCGCGGGCCTTGCCGCCGTCATGGGCGGTACGCCGGAGCAGATCGAGAACGCCGCCGAAATCGCGCTCGAACATCATCTCGGCATGACCTGCGATCCGATCGCCGGATTGGTGCAGGTTCCCTGCATCGAGCGCAATGCGCTCGGCGCTGTCAAGGCGGTCACTGCGGCTTCGCTCGCCATCAAGGGCGACGGCCAGCATTTCGTGCCGCTCGACGCCTGTATCGAGACGATGCGCCAGACCGGCCACGACATGAGCGAGAAATACAAGGAGACCTCGACCGGAGGTCTTGCGGTCAACGTCGTTGAATGCTGAGTTTGTGGACGCTTGAAGCTTGGTGCTTGACGCTCGCTGCCAAAAGGATTTCAACGGCAGCATGGCATTGCATCTCATCAAACTCTGCGTCGGCGCCGACTCGATAGACGATCTGCGCGAATGGGTGGCGGAACGCTCGCTGCGCGCCATCGCCGCTGGCCTTGAGCCGCATTCGGTGCACACGACGCGCATGGCGCCGAAACGTATGGCAGAGCTGCTTGACGGCGGTTCGCTCTACTGGGTGATCAAGGGGCAGGTGCAGGCGAGGCAGAAGCTGCTCGACATCGAGACCTTCACCGACGGCGAGGGCATCTCGCGCTGCCGCCTGATGCTTGGCCCTGAGGTTATCGAGACGGCTGTGCAGCCGAAGCGTCCCTTCCAGGGCTGGCGTTATTACACTGAGGACGATGTGCCGCGCGACCTGACAAGCCTTGGTGCCGGCATTGTTGAAATGCCGGCGGATCTTCGCCGCGAGCTTACGGACCTTGGTCTGCTCTAATCCCCGAAAATCGGAGCCGATTTCCGGAAAGGTTTATGCGTGAATTGAAGGTGACAGCGTGCCCCCTTCGGGCACGCGGTACTCTGCAGTTCAGCGCAGGCGCAACTGCACCGGCACACTGCCGTCCGGCGAGGTCACATGCAGATGGATACGGGCTTCGGGCTGGGAATAGCGCCAGGCGCGGGCACCGTGGCACAGCAGCAGATTGATGAGATCGCGGGTCTTCGGAGACTTCGCCTTCGGCCGTTGCAGGCCGATCTCGGCGAGGCGCAAAGCCGCCTCGTGCAGCGGATGCAGAGATGAGCGCCCCTTGGCCGCCATGCGGCGGTCTGAAGGCATTCCCGGAACATTCTCATTGATCGCCATTGTTTTCCCCGTACGCAATACTGATCGAGTTCAAGAACGGTAGCCGGAAACGCAAACACCGATTCCGGCCGTCACCGATACCGCCAACCATCTTGCAGGCAGCATCGAATAGCTCATTGGGCAGCCGCCCAGCACTTGATGCCGGCCTTCTTCAAGGCCTTGCAGGCGTTGACGGCATCGCGCTGATCGTCGAAGCCGCCAAAGCGGGCGCGGTAAAGCTGGTCACCACCAGCGGCATAGGCAACCGCGAAGGGCTTCGCCGAGGCCAGCGCCTTGCCGCCCTTGCTCTTGGCGCTTTCCAGAAGATCCATGGCCATCTGCCGGTTCGGCGAGACGCCGACCTGCACCACCCAGCCGGTCGGACCGTTGCTGGTTGAAGCGGCACGAGTCGGGGAGGGAGTGGTCGAGGCGGTGGTGACGTTATCGACCGACGTGTCGCCCTGTTCCGGCGGCATATAGGCGGGTGCCGGCGTCGGCACGGCGACCGATGCCTGCTGCTTGAAGGCCATCGTCTTGACTTTGGTCGGCGCCGGCATCGGCTGGGCTACCAGCGGATTGTCGGATTTCGGCGCAGCAGTCTCGGCATAGGCGACCTCGGTCTCGGCGACCTGATAACGCGCATCCGGCAGTGGACCCTTGTGCGGCAGGCTGAGATCGGCAGCGGCGGCTGAAACCGGCGGCTGCGCTGCGGTGATCGTCTTTGCGACCTGCTGCTGGGCCTTCTTCGGCTGGACCGGAGCGGGTGTCTCGATCATCGCCGGGGCAGGGGCTGCCTGGGCGATCAGCGCCGACGATCCGCCGCGGCTCGATGCCTTCGGCAGGTAACTGGCGATCAGATTGCGCATCTGGGCATCGCGAGCAGGCGTCGAGGCGCCGCCGAGCACGACACCGACGATCGACTTGCCGTCGACCTGCACCGAGCTCACCAGATTGAAACCGGCAGCCCGCGTGTAACCGGTCTTGATGCCGTCGACGCCGCGCACCGAACCGACCAGGCGGTTGTGGCTGCGGATCGTGCGGCTGCCGAACTTGAAGGCGCGCGTGGAGAAATAGCCGTAATATTGCGGGAAATGCTGGCGAAGGGCGATGCCGAGGCGGGCCTGATCGCGCGCCGTCGTCATCTGCGCCGTATTCGGCAGGCCGTTGGCATTGCGATAGGTGGTGCGCGTCATGCCGAGCGCATGCGCCTTGGCGGTCATCAGTTGGGCGAAGCGATCCTCGCTGCCGCCGCCCAGCATTTCGCCGAGCGCGGTCGCCGCGTCATTGGCCGACAGGGTGACGAGACCGAGAATGCCCTGCTCAACGGTAATCGTGCCGCCGGCGCGCACACCGAGTTTGGTCGGTGCCTGGGCTGCCGCATGGGCGGAGAAGGGGACCGGCGTATCGAGACGGATGCGACCCTGCTCCAATGCCTCGAAGGTCATATAGAGGGTCATCATCTTGGTCAGGGAGGCGGGGTATTGCAGCCGGTCGGCATTCTCGCTGTAGAGAACGTTGCCGGTCTTGGCGTCGACGACGATGCCCGCATATTTCGGATTTGCCGCTTCCGCGTCGGCATTCACCGAGTCGACCAGGACGATCGTGACGGCCACCGAAAGGATCGCCAGCAGCCTTGCGAAAAAGCTGCCGGATCGGGACGATGATACGGAGGAGACTGACCTTGACACTATTCCACTCTTCGCTTGCATTTCAGATATTTGGCATTTCAGAATTTGGCAGGAACCGCACACCTCCCGCCGCGCAGCTCGTCTGCTAAAACTACCGGTTGGGCGTTACCAATCCGTTTATGATGAATCGTTTATTTCGCTGTCCGTGGAGCATTTTAGAGACCTGTCGCAGAACGGTTCACAAGACGCGCGTCTACAAAGGTGCGGATAGCGGCATCAATGTGTTCCCAGTCGTCGAGATGGCTGCTCGAAAAACGATAGAGAACACTGAGATCCCTGCCGACTTTGATATCGCGCTGACAATCTCCGCCCGCCGCCTTATCCGGAGCTGACGGCAATATGCAGCGCACGACGTAATCCGGCCCGCCCTTGACGGGCGCCGTCAGCAGCACCTCATCGCCGTAACCCGCATCGGCGCGAAGACGATGCAGCGTCAGCCCGTCGCGAAACGGCTCGGCCGGGCCTTCGAGCAGATGCGAATAGATCGGCTCCAGCCGCCCGGACATGTCGCGCGACATGGTGCTCTGGGTGATCTGCAGGAAGATCAGCCCGGAGGATTGGGCGATATCGTCGAATCGAAGGTGATTTTCCTTGCCGTAACCCTGCATCTCCGGCCAGGCGAGGTAGAGATCGACGCGCTCGGCGGCGCCGTCATGCCTTTGGCTTGGGAAGCGGATGGCGTTCTCGGGGAATTTTACGGTGTCGCGGCCGATGGCCAGCTGAATTTCAACCGTGCTGTCGGTATTTCCGGCAAGCGAGATATGCCGGCCGAACCAACGGCCGCCGATGCTGATAGCAACAGTCAGGACCGCCAGGGCGGCGATCACCGCCATCGTGCGGAGGAGAAACCCCATGGAAAGAAGCGGCTGCTCGTCGGGTGCGCTGTGCGCGGCATGGCTCATGGCGGTTCTTCGCGTTTCGGTCCGCCGCAGGAAGAACATGAGCCGCCGGTCCGATGATGATTCTCATCGCCATGATCGGACCGGCAGGGTTAACAATTCACTAAGGTGCTAAACCCCGTCGCGCAAAACTATGCAGCGGTTTGCGATAACGACATGCGTAAAAACAAAGACTTGAAGCGCAGGAGCGCAGCTTGAGATCGCGAAGCGCTTTCGTAAGGGAAGTCTCGGAAAGGGGCGAGCCGTTCCCGGGACAGCGGGAACGGCTCTTGGGCACCGGTCGGGGACGGGATGCGGGGACTGACCGGGCCGCAGGCTGCAGCCGGCATTGGCCGGCAGGCTGTTCTTACTTGACGCTACCGACCGCGACAGCGCGGCCGTCCTGAAGCTTCGACCAGCGGGCAGGATCGTCGGCGGACTGGCGCTTCAGATAGGTGTATTCGGTATCCGACCACAGCAGCACCTTGTTGCGCATGTTGTCGAGAATGAAGTCGCCGTGATCGGTACGAACAGTCAGCACGGCATGGCCTTCGCCATTCGGCTGCAGCACGACGGTGATCAGCGTGTCGGACGGCGAGAAACCGTCGTCGATCAGCATCTTGCGCTTCAGCAGGGCGTAATCCTCGCAGTCGCCGACGGTGCGCGGATAGGCCCAGCGCTCCTCGACACCGTAGATCTGCTCATCGGTCATCGGCTGGATCGTCGAATTGACGGTGTAGTTGACCTTGAGAATTTCCTTCCAGCGATCCTCGGTGAGGATGGCCGGTCCGGCATCGCCGCCGACTTCAACACATTCCGTCGGATTCGCCTTGCAGAATTCGTAGTGTCCGATCGGCGGGCTGGCATTGCCTGCCAGGGCCATGCTGGCGGGCATCGCCTGTCCCGAACCCGCCATTGCCATCATGATCGCACCAGCCAGAAGGCCGCCTTTCAGGATATTCGCAGTTGTCATTGCCGTCTCCCCGTAAGTTGAGGTGACAATGGCACAGACGTTTTTATCTCACGGAAAATTACGCAATAGAATTAAATGCTTAGTTGATTCAAATACCGATAAACCTTGGCTAAAAACAGATTCGAATACGCATAAAATTCGATGCGGATTTGTCTCGAATTCGATTAAAATTGTAATCCAGGCAACAAGGCTTTCGCCCGTGAAAAGGTTGCGTTGCCGTCCTCATGTTAAGGATTTTCGTTGAGCCGGGTAAATTCCGCCGGCCGATAAGCGATCTGCGGCGGCGTGCCGCCGGTCGACGATGCCGCCGGAAACGACCGATTCGGCCGGTTCGAAAGCAGAATATCGCTCAGATCGCCGATGTAGGCGGGAAAATTATTTTTGAGGAAAATCGCGAAATCGATCGGTGGCAGTCACAATCGCCGCGCTCATATCCGGATTTGCGATGGAATGGGCAGCATGCGGAAGGATGCTGAGCTCGCTTTGCGGCCAGGCGCGGGCGAGTTCCCAAGCCGTGACGAGCGGCGCCTCGATGTCGAACCTTCCCTGCAGCAGAATACCGGGAATGCCGGTAAGCCGCGCGGCGTTTTTCACAAGCTGGCCGTCCTCCAACCATGCGCCATTGCTGCAGTAGTGGGTGATGATGCGGGCGCGCGTCAGCAAATAGGCCGGATCGGCCCAGCGGCGCGGCCGGCCTTGGGGATCGGCGAGCAGGATCGAGGCCGCCTCCCAATCATGCCAGTCGCGCGCCGCCTTGAGGCGCGTTTCCGGGTCCGGATCGTTAATGAGACGATGATAGGCGGCGACCATGTCCTCGTCCCGTCCCTGGCTGCCAGGAGGAACAGCCTGGCGGAAACGATGCCACTCTTCCGGAAAGAGCGGCGCCATGCCGCGATGGAGCCAGTCGATTTCCGAGCGCCGGGTGGTGGTCACGCCTGACAGGACGATCGCGGCGACACACTCCGGATGGGTTTCAGCATAGGCCAGCGCCAGCGTCGAACCCCAGGAATTGCCGAAAAGGAGCCAGGTATCGATGCCCGGACGGCCCCTCAGCCGCTCGATATCGGCAACGAGATGCCAGGTGGTGTTGAGGGAGAGATCGGTTTCGGGATCGCTCGGCAGGCTGCGGCCACAATTGCGCTGATCGAACAGAATGATTCGGTAGGCGTCCGCGGTCGTACAGCCGGAACCAGGGCCGCCATGAAGCACCAGCGCCGGGCGGCCCGCCGGATTGCCGCAGGCCTCCCAATAGATCAGTGCCGTCGCCCGTATCGAGCATGCCATGATCATAGGGTTCGATTTCGGGATAAAGAGCTGACATGGGCGCGTCTCTCGAGTTGAGGCGGGGCCTTATCCGTTATATCCGTGACGAAGGGAAGACCGGCGAGGGCGGGGCACTCCGGGACGCAACAGCACTGCTCAATTTTGGGCGACCTGATTGGGTGCCGATTGGTGTCGCAGCTTGTTCCCCTCATAATAGTATCTACCGACTGAGTGGACCGACTTGCGACAGGATTTCGCGCTTGTTTTCCAAAGCCAGATTCGTTGCCGCTTGCAAAGCTCTTGCCTTGAAGTGCGGCTTGTCAACACGACCTGACCGGGTGCGCACCGGACTTGGCAATCGCGTTCGATGGAAGTCCGTCGAGAATTTGCACCCGCCACGGAATCCCCGGCAGGCAACGCCATTTTCAGCAGCTGTTAAAGGAATTCGCGCAGCGTCTCGCGGGACTGGATCGACAGGAATTCGATTGCCACGCCTTCGACGAAGTGGCGCACGACGCGCCCACGCATGTTGCCGAGGCGCACAGCCGTTCCGATCGAAGGGCGCATTTCGACGTCGACGGCGGCGCCCGACAGCGAAAGGTCCATGATGCGGCAGGAATAAAGCGTGCCGTCCTCCAGCGTCAGATCGGTCTTCGTGTCGCGTGGCGTCAGACGGTCGTGGCGGCGATCCTCGGGCAGGCCGAGTTCGTGTTTGTTGGCAAGCCAGGTGAGCTGGGCCGCGAGTTTCTCGCGCTTCCGGTCGGTGGCATTGATCGACATGGTGAAGCCGCGGCCATCGATCGTCTGGACATAGCCTTCGACGCGGCCGAGATGGTCAATATAAGCGACGACGCGTTCGTTGGCGCGCGGCCGGCCGAGGCAGGTGACGTACATATCGCCAGGCGACATGTCGATCACCATGCATTCGAATTCTTCGTAGTTCGCAAGCATCAGCCGGCCCTGCATATTGATGGGCACGCGCTGGAATACGCCCTGTTCAGGGCGCGGCGCAGGTCGTTGCGTCTGAGCTGGCTGGAACGAGTGCATCAAGGGGCTTCTTCATGAAAATCACAGAGACCGATCTTTACCCACAATCCATTAACAGAAGGTTGTTCTGCCCCACCCCGACATAGCGGAAAACGAGTATGCAAGATGTGCCGAAACGGGACCGTCAACGAGCCTCCACGCTCAGCAGCTGCGACACCATGCGGCGCATGACCTGCCCGAAATGGATGCTTTTGCCGGCGACGATCCTGTTGATGGGGCGCCGCAGTTCGGCCGGTGCTGCCTTGTCGAATTTTCCGGGCAGCAGACGGCTGCGGTCGAGCGCCAGGAATTCGAGCGGTACGATCTCCAGCCAGCTCGCGGCCGCTGCCGGCGCGATCGCGCCGAGCAGCCGGTCGCAGGCGCCGTCCGGCGAACGCAGCGGCATCATGATAATCTCGAAGGAGGCCTGATGACCGACAGTGCTGTAGCCGGTGGCGTTGAACAGGGCCGGCATGGCATGGTCCATGACACCCATCGCCGTGCGTTCGATGTCCGCGAGCTGACCATTTGCCCAGAGAGACGAAAAACGTTCGCCGCGGAGGTCACGCCCGAAGAGATCACAGATACGGGTGCCGGCGAGCCGAAAGCCGATATCTCCACCCTTGCGCGTCTCCAGAATAAAGAGACTTTGGAGAAGATGGGGGACGGCGGAGGGTTCGACCTGTGATTTCAGCGGCGCATCGGCAGCGCCGCGGATACGGTTCCAGTAGTCAAAAATTTCGACGGTCGTTTGTAGCCGCATTTCACACCAACCTGTTCCATTCCGGAGCATTTTTGGGCAGTCATTGCCCGTACAAGCTCTACCTTGCGGATTTCATGCCAAATCACGGCGGTTAAGGTTAAGAGATGGTTTCGGTTGAGATGCGATGCCCGTCGTGAGACTGTCCTGCCATCGCTTCGACTTTCGAAGTTCAGCACAACCTGCCCGGGCCGAGGTCTTTTCCTGGAGCTCCCGGTATGCCGTCCGACCCTTCGGACGGCTTTTTTTTTGACAATCGCTCCTGTATGGCTGTGGCCTCAACGAGGCGAAACACAGATGAATGAGCAGACGGCCGAGCCGCACAAGGCGCCCGAACCTCCCGAGGTCCAGCCGCCGGCACGGCCACCGCGCGAACCGGTCTTCAACCTCCCACCGGCACTGTTCTTCAGTCTTTGCCTGCTTGGTGTCATTTATGCAGTGCAGGAACTCCTGCTCTCCGACGATGCGCTGAACTGGCTGTTCTTCACCTTCGGCTTCGTTCCCGCCCGCTATGTGATTCCGCTGTCGCAGCAGGGGCCGGAGCTGTTCTGGACACCCGTCACCTATTCGCTGCTGCACGGCAGCGTCCAGCATATCCTCTTTAACGCCTTCTGGCTGATGGCCTTCGGCGCGCCGGTCGTGCGCCGCATCGGGACGCTGCGTTTCGCGCTCTTCTGGCTTTTTTCCGCCGTCGCGTCCGCCGCCCTGCACGCGGTCCTGAACTGGGGGGACGTGTCATTGCTGATCGGCGCGTCGGGCGTGATCTCCGGGCTGATGGGCGCCGCCTGCCGATTCGCCTTTCCGGCCGAACGGCGACCGATGGCGCCTGCGCATCTCAATCCCCGGCTTTCCATCGTCGAGGCGCTGAAGAGCCGCACCGTAATCATCTTCATGCTGCTCTGGCTGGTCGGCAACGCGCTGATCGCTGTCGGCATCCCGCTCGTCGGCGACAGCGACCAGGCGATTGCCTGGGATGCGCATATCGGCGGATTTGTCTTCGGCTTCTTGCTGTTTTCGTTGTTCGACCGGGCGCCGCGCCCGCCGGTGATGGAACCTGACGGAACCGAGAAGGATATGTTGCAATCCTGAGCCGAGCAGTGCACGATCGACCTATATCCGTGCCGGGGGGAGAAACCGCCGCGGATGCCTGTGACAAGTGTTTCACGGACATAGGAGGTTCGAATGACCAGTTCAGTCAAAGCAATCCTCGACCTGAAGGGCAGGGACGTCGTCACCGCCGGGCCGAACACCACCGTCGCCGAGGCGGCGGCCATCCTCAGTAAGAAGAAGATCGGCGCCATCGTCGTCGTCGGCATGGAGAACCGAATTTCGGGGATGTTCACCGAGCGCGATCTCGTGCATGCGATCGCCAAACACGGTAAGGAAGGCCTCGACCACTCGCTGGCCCAGGTCATGACCGCGAAGGTCTATCGCTGCCATGAGGAAACGACCGTCAACGAGTTGATGGAGCTGATGACCAGCCGTCGTTTCCGTCACGTGCCGGTGGAAAGCAACGGCAAGCTTGCCGGCATCATCTCGATCGGCGACGTGGTGAAATCGCGTATCGCCGAAGTCGAGCGTGAGGCCGAGGAAATCAAGGCCTATATCGCCGGCTGAGGTTTTCGCCGACCGTGCTTGAGCGATGTCGTTGCCGCAAAAGCGCTGCAGGCTTTTGGACGACGTGCATCAGGGGTTGCTTGCATAGACTTCCTGCATGCGCTTGATCTCGGGGAGCCGGGCTCTGGCTTCCTCGTAGCCGCGTTCGATCGCCTCGCCAGCCCGGTGGAATTCGGAAAGGCCGATATAGCTGAGCCGCGGCTGCAGCGAAATATCCGGTGGGTCGCCGGCAAGGCGGGCGCGGGCGATCCTGTCCTGGATAATGTTGAAGGCCTGCACCATGACGCCGGTCATGCCGAGGCGCGCATAGGGCGCCTCTTCCTGCTTCTGCACTTCCTGCGGCGACAGGCTGGCATTGTGCCGGACGACGGCCGAGCGGCCGTAGAGATCGTAATTGAGATTGACGGCGACGACGAGCGGCTGCTCGTAGGCGCGGCAGACGGAGACGGGGACGGGATTGACCAGCGCCCCGTCGACCAGCGTGCGGTGATTGCTGCGCACCGGCTCGAAAATGCCGGGCAGGGCATAGGAGGCGCGCAGCGCCGTAATCAGCGAACCATTGGCAATCCAGACTTCATGACCGGTATTGACCTCGGCCGCGACCGCCACGAACGGCCGGTCGAGATCCTCGACGTTCAGGCCCTCGAGATGTTCCTGCATGCGCTTGGTCAGCCGCATGCCGCCGAACAGGCCGCTGCCGCCGATCGTCAGGTCGAGCAGACTTGCGATGCGGCGCATCGTCAGCGAGCGCGCGAAACTTTCGAGTTCATCGAGTTTGCCGGCGAGATAGCAGCCGCCGACCAGAGCGCCGATCGAGGTGCCGGCAATCATGCCGATCTCGACCTTTGCCTCGTCGAGGGCGCGCAGCACGCCGATATGAGCCCAGCCGCGGGCAGCGCCGCCGCCGAGAGCCAGAGCGATCTTGATTTTCTTGAGGGGCGAGGGAGGCGGGATCGTCTCGAGCGTAGTCGACATGCCGGAACCGGCACCTTCGCCTTCAGAGCTTTGACGATGCAAACTCCAGCTCAGCATGGCCTTCTCCCCTCCCAACACTTGGTTCCGATAGTCTGCCCGATCAGTTTCCAAATGGTATATAGAGACGGTTTCTGGCGCAATAAGGGGCAAATGCCCGGGAGGTACAGCCTATTTTCCGTAAACGTCCGCGGGATCGAATTGGCGCTCGTCGTCAACGATATCGAGCATCGGCTTTCCATCTCGGAGCGTGATCGTCCGGTAGAAGCAGGAGCGGCGGCCGGTGTGACAGGTGGCGTCGTGGCCGGCGACCTCGACCTTCAGCCAGATGGCGTCCTGATCGCAATCGGTGCGGATTTCCTTCACCGTCTGGAGATTGCCCGAGGTCTCGCCCTTCTTCCAGAGCTTGCCGCGCGAACGGCTGAAATAATGCGCCGTGCCGGTCTGGATGGTCAGCGCCAGCGCTTGGGCATTCATGTGCGCCACCATCAGCAACTCGCCGTCGCCGGCGTCGGTCACGATGGCGGTGATCAGGCCGCGGTCGTCGAAACGCGGCGTGAAATCGCCGGCGTCTTCCAACGCCGACTTGTCCTCGGATGGTTGATTGAAGATCAGTTGACTCATCGCGGCCCTCCTGAGGGAGCCGGTATCAGCGGCTCCGCACCATGGTCATGAAACGGGCCTGATCGGCCGGCTCGGTCTTGAACGTTCCCGTAAAGGTGGTCGTCAACGTGGTCGAGCCCTGCTTCTGAACGCCGCGCATCGCCATGCACATGTGTTCGGCCTCGATCAACACGGCGACACCGCGCGGATTCAGCGTATCGTCGATTGCCCGGGCGATCTGGGCGGTCATCGTTTCCTGCGTCTGCAGGCGACGGCCATAGATCTCGACGACACGGGCAATCTTCGACAGGCCGAGCACACGGCCATCAGGCATGTAGGCAACGTGGGCCTTGCCGATGATCGGCACCATGTGGTGTTCGCAATGCGAGTAAAACGGAATGTCCTTGACGAGGACCATGTCGTCGTAACCGGCAACCTCCTCGAAGGTGCGGCCGAGCACGTCTTCCGCCGCCATGTCGTAACCGGAAAAAAGCTCGCGGTACGATTTGACGACGCGGGCCGGCGTTTCGAGCAGACCTTCACGCGCCGGGTTGTCACCGGCCCAGCGCAGCAGGACGCGAACGGCTTCCTCCGCCTCCTGCTGGGAGGGGCGATCCGAGTCGCGGTTCGTCTGCGGAAAATTCTTTACGATGGCGTCCATGAACAATGGTCTCCTGGTCCGCACCGCGGACCCATCTGTCGGAATCGCCACTGGTCAATCCCATGCGGGAATTCATGCACCTTTGGCAGGCTCCGGGGCTTTCAGGGCAGTTCAGCCCGTCCGGCACGGTTTCCCAATCAAACTTACACGAGGCCATTGCATTTTAATGGCCTTCGAACGACATACATATAGGAAGACGGCCATCGTATGTAAGTATCCTCACACGACACGGTGTGTTTTTTGTTTTGATGACAATAACGCCCCCACAGAGGCCGATCCGCAGTGATTTTGGAGCGGAAATCCAGCATGGACGATATCTACAACAGCAAAATCCTCGAATTCGCCGGCAATATTCCATTGACCGGCGCGCTTGATGATGCCGATGCAAGCGCCCAGGCCTATTCCAAGCTCTGCGGCTCAAAGGTGCGGATCTGGCTGAAGATGGATGGCGACACCGTGACCGGCTTTGCCCATGACGTAAAGGCCTGCGCGCTCGGCCAGGCCTCGTCTTCGATCATGGCCCGCCATGTCGTCGGTGCCACATCGGACGAATTGCGCCAGGCCCGCCAGGACATGCTCGCCATGTTGAAGGCGGACGGGGCGGGGCCCCATGGACGATTCGAAGACATGCGCTATCTGCTACCGGTGCGGGACTACAAGGCCCGCCATGCCTCGACGATGCTGACCTTCGATGCGGTTGTCGATGCGATCGGGCAGATCGAGGCAAAACGGGCGGAAATTGTCGAGGCGTAACTGACATGTGCGAGTTCTGCGCTCGGCAGGCTGACGATGAGGACGACGGCGGTGCCGCCGGTTCAGCAAAGCCGCGTGAAAAGGCGGCACTCACTTCCCGCAATTATACCGGCCCGTTCCGCAAGTCTCCCGACCGCCTGCTCGGCATGGGGCTGATCCGCCTCTACCAGCTGACGCTTTCCGGCTTTATCGGCAATTCCTGCCGGCATATCCCGACTTGCTCCGAATATGGCTACGAGTCGATCGCCCGCCACGGCCTCTGGGCCGGCGGCTGGATGACACTGTTTCGCGTCGGCCGCTGCGGCCCCGGCGGCACCAGCGGCCTCGACCAGGTGCCGGAGATGCTCGGCGACAGCTTCCGCTGGTGGAGCCCTTGGCGCTATCTCGCCCTCGGACGCAAGAGAGGGTGACCGCCATGAGCACCTTCATAGCCCTTCTGCACAGCATTGTCCTGACGCCCGACCGCCGCGTCATCATGCAGGATTTGCGCGCCCTTGCCGAAGAGCTCGGTTATCGCGAGCCGCGCACGCTGGTTTCCACAGGCAATCTCGTCTTCGAGGCCGACGAAATGCGGCCGCACGAACTCGAGGTCACGTTGGAAGAGGCCTTTGAAGAAAAATTCGGCAAACATGTCGACATTATCGTGCGCAGCGACTGCACTTGGATGGCGCTTTGCAGCACCAATCCCTTCAAGGACGGCAAGGGCGACCAGGTGATCGTCCGGGTGATGCGCCTGCCGGTCGACCCGAAGAAGGTGGAGGCGCTGAAACCGCTGATGACGGAGGGGCAGCGCATCGCCGTCGTCGGCGGCGATCTCTGGATCGATTTCGGAGGCAAGCCGAGCCAATCCAAGCTGCTTTCGGCCCTGACGACGAAGCGGATCGGCGTCGGTACGATGCGCAACTGGAACACCGTGTGCGGCCTGACTGAAATGCTATTCTAGATGCAAGGAGAACACGCCTTCAAAGGTTTTCATTTACCGAAGGAAAAATGTACTTGCAGTTGAATAAGTGGCGGATATCACTGTATTTCCAGTCCTAGTTTTCGAAATGTCGTCACTAATGAAGCTCTTCTATCTCGCGACCGCCTCACTTTTTCTCGTCATCTCCATTGCCAATTCTCCCGCAATTGCTGCAAGCGCAGATGACCCCACATCAGAAGCCAAGTGCCGCCATCTGGCGCGTGATGGCCTAGATATCGACAATCTCGCTTATTGGCGGAATGCGCTTACCGCTTGCGAAGTCTATTTGCAGGCAGAACCAGGCTCCATCGACGCCCGCTATTTTTCGCTCGCCAGCAAATTCAAACTTCAGCAATTCGAGCCGGCACTTGCCGGATTCGAGGAGTTGGCGGCCCAGGGACACGCACCCTCCATGGATTACCTGGCGGAGGCAGCTGCTTACGGCCTCGGGCGTGAGCGCGATCTCAATGCCGCGCTGTCCTGGCTGAGAAAGGCAAGAGCAACAAACGATCCGCGCTCCGCCGAATATCTCGGAGAGATGTACATGTTGGGCTGGGGCGTTGCGCAGGACTTTGTCATGGCGCGCTCCTATTTCGAACTTGCAGATCGGCTAGGCTATATTCCTGCCAAGAGATCACTTGCTTGGATGTACCTGGACGGGATTGGTGTTCCCGTTAACGCAGAGCGGGGTTTTGCACTGCTTTCAGCCGCAGCAGAACAGGGCCATGAGAGAGCGACAACGGACATCGCATTCCTTTACACGAAAGGCATTGGAACGGAGAAGAACGCCAGCCGCGCCGTTGCCATGCTGGACGACCTGGTGCGGAAAGGTTCCGCCGATGGGATGAGGACGCTTGCTCGATACTATCTGAGAGATGGGGACAAGACGCAGAGAAAGACGGCGCTCGATCTCCTTGAGAAAGCAGTGGCACTTGGCGACGGCAATGCGATGAGGACGCTGGCAGACGTCTACGTGGCGGGCAGGGAGACGAAGCGTGACTTCGCAAAGGCCGAGAGCCTGCTGGATCAGGCAATTGCGCAAGACATACTCGCTGCCTATCGTAGCAAGGCTTTGCTTTTATTGAAGATGCCCGATCCGCGCTATGACCAGGCCATGTACTGGATGAAGGAAGCTGCCTCTCGTGGGAATGCCCGTGCCATGGCAGATGTGGGCGCCATGTATGAGCAAGGCAAAGGTGTGCCGGTAGACGAGAGCGAAGCCCGCATCTGGTATGGAAAATCTGCCGAACTCGGAGATTCCAGCGGCGCCCGACGTTTCGGTCAATCGCTCTATAGGGGAACGGGTGGTCCTCGCGACGTCGAAAACGGCGTGAAATGGCTGGAGAAATCTGCGGCCGCCGGCGATACAGACGCCATGCGGGTGCTTGCCCATGGTTATGAAAATGGCGGCGGCCTTCCCAAGGATGTGGTCAAAGCTTTCGAATGGTTCCAGAAGGCGGCGGAGGCAGGAGATACCGACGCATTTCTCGAAGTTGCGGACCGCACCTATGACGGTTCGGGTACGACTGCCGACGCCCAAAAATCCTTTGTCTGGTATCTCAAGGCCGCCGAAAATGGTTCGGCCAAGGCCCAGTATTGTGTTGGGCTTTTGTATGAAAGAGGGGAGGGTACGACTCAGGATTCGAGAGAAGCCGTACACTGGTTCAAGGCCGCCGCAGAGAACGGATACATCGACGCCTTCGCCGAGCTTGGCCAAATGTACGCCAATGATGCCAATCTGCCGCGGGACGACGGCAAGTCGATCGACTATCTGGAAAAGGGCGCCGCCGCCGGTAACGTCACGGCGATGGTGCTGCTCGGCATCAAATATGAAGATGGCGATGGTGTCGCCCGCGACTATGCGAAAGCGATCGAGTGGTACGAAGCGGCGGCGAACAAGAAATCTGCTGACGCGATGTACAGGCTCGGGACGCTCTATCGAGGAGCGGATGGAAGCCAGAAAGATTTCGGCAAAGCTCTGGAATGGCTGACGAAGGCCGGGGCCCATGGCAATGCGAAAGCGCAATACGCCCTGGGCGATATCTACGAATACGGGCAGGGCGTGCCCATTGATCGCTCCAAGGCGCTCAGCTGGTTCATGATGGCGGCCCTCAAGCAATATCCTGAAGCGATGAACGCCGTCGGCTACTACTACCAGAATGGCATCGGCACCAAAGAGGACCAGACCATCGCCCGCAACTGGTTTCAGAAGGCGGCCGATGCGGGATCTGCGGCCGGCGCTCTTAATCTTGCGTGGTATTACGAGAACGGCAAAGATCAAGATCAGGCTATCGCATTCCAATATTATAAGAAATCCGCCGAGCTGAATTCGGCCGGCGGCATGTTCGCGCTCGGGCGTTTCTACGACGATGGCCTCGGAATTGCTGTCAACCGGCAAGAAGCCATCAAGTGGTATCTGCGGGCGATGGACACTGGCTACAATAGAGCCGCCTATCGGCTGGCCTATGCCTATGATGCGACCTTCAGTTCGGATAATGCAGCCGAAAACATCCTTCTGGCAATGCGGCAGGGAGACCGGCAGATTGCCGATGAGCTGAAGGCGTTTTCGCCTTTCACCCGCACGGCACTGAAAAGAAGCCTCTTGCGACGCGGCCTTTACGATGGGCCGCTGGACGATGAGATCGACCAGCCCTTGAAGTCGGCACTCAAGAATTACACAATGACCTATGGGGGATAGACGCACGACCTCGCTTCGGTGCCGGATTGTCCCGCTTCATCTTTACTCAGACAGGAAATCTGGCTATCAGGCGGCTGCGCATTCAGCTCCGCGGAGGCGCGTTTCAGTCAACCACCCGCATTCGTTGGCGGGACTGGACAAGGAGAATTTCGATGTCCCAAGCTATTTCCCTGACATTTCCCGATGGTTCCGTGCGCGGCTATGATGCCGGCGCAACCGGCCGGGATGTCGCTGAATCCATTTCCAAGTCGCTGGCCAAGAAGGCGGTCGCCGTTGCGATCGACGGCACCGTGCGCGACCTTTCCGATCCCGTGACGACCGGCAGGATCGAGATCATCACCCGCAATGACGACCGCGCGCTCGAACTCATCCGCCATGACGCGGCGCATGTCATGGCCGAAGCGGTGCAGGAACTCTGGCCCGGTACCCAGGTGACGATCGGCCCGGTCATCGAAAACGGCTTCTATTACGACTTCGCCAAGAACGAGCCCTTCACACTCGACGATCTGCCGAAAATCGAAAAGAAGATGAAGGAGATCATCGCCCGCAACGCCGCCTTCACCAAGCAGGTCTGGTCGCGCGACAAGGCGAAACAGGTCTTCGCCGACAAGGGCGAGCAGTACAAGGTCGAACTCGTCGACGCGATCCCGGAAGGGCAGGATCTCAAGATCTACTATCAGGGCGACTGGTTCGACCTCTGCCGCGGCCCGCACATGGCCTCGACCGGCCAGATCGGCAGCGCCTTCAAACTGCTGAAGGTGGCCGGCGCCTATTGGCGCGGCGACAGCAACAATCCGATGCTGAGCCGCATCTACGGTACGGCCTTCGCCGAGCAGTCGGAGCTCGACAACTATCTGCATATGCTTGCCGAAGCCGAAAAGCGCGATCATCGCCGGCTCGGCCGCGAGATGGATCTCTTCCATTTCCAGGAAGAGGGTCCCGGCGTCGTCTTCTGGCACGGCAAGGGCTGGCGCGTATTCCAGACGCTGGTCGCCTACATGCGCCGCCGGCTTGCCGGCGACTATCAGGAAGTCAACGCGCCGCAGGTGCTCGACAAGTCACTGTGGGAAACCTCCGGTCATTGGGGCTGGTATCGCGACAACATGTTCAAGGTAACGGTTGCCGGCGACGACACCGATGACGACCGCGTCTTCGCGCTGAAGCCGATGAACTGCCCCGGACATATCCAGATCTTCAAGCACGGGCTGAAATCCTACCGCGAGCTGCCGATCCGGCTTGCCGAATTCGGCAATGTCCACCGTTACGAACCGTCGGGCGCGCTGCACGGGCTGATGCGCGTGCGCGGCTTCACGCAGGACGATGCGCACATCTTCTGCACCGACGAGCAGATGGCCGCCGAATGCCTGAAAATCAACGACCTGATCCTTTCGGTTTACAAGGATTTCGGCTTCGATGAAGTCACCATCAAGCTCTCGACCCGGCCGGACAAGCGCGTCGGTTCGGACGATCTCTGGGACCGCGCCGAAAGCGTGATGATGGGCGTGCTGGAGACGATCCAGCAGCAGTCGAACAACATCAAGACCGGCATCTTGCCGGGCGAGGGCGCCTTCTATGGGCCGAAGTTCGAATATACGCTGAAGGATGCGATCGGTCGCGAATGGCAGTGCGGCACGACGCAGGTCGACTTCAACCTGCCGGAACGCTTCGGCGCCTTCTATATCGACAGCAACTCCGAAAAGACGCAGCCGGTGATGATCCACCGCGCCATCTGCGGCTCGATGGAGCGCTTCCTCGGCATCCTGATCGAGAACTTTGCCGGCCACATGCCGCTTTGGGTATCGCCGCTTCAGGTGGTGGTCGCAACGATCACCTCGGAAGCCGACGCCTACGGGCTTGAAGTGGCCGAGGCGTTGCGCGAGGCCGGTCTCAACGTCGAAACCGACTTCCGCAACGAGAAGATCAACTACAAGGTCCGCGAACATTCGGTCACCAAGGTTCCTGTCATCATCGTCTGCGGCAGGAAGGAGGCCGAGGAGCGCACGGTCAATATCCGCCGCCTCGGCAGCCAGGAACAGGTTTCGATGGGGCTCGACGCCGCCGTCGAGAGCCTTGCCCTCGAAGCGACACCGCCCGACATTCGTCGCAAGGCCGAAGCAAAAAAAGCCAAGGCGGCCTGAAAATCGCCGGGATTGGACAGCGCCGGATTCGGCGCTGTCGGAAATCCGATCAAGATCTGTACTAGACCACCATGATCGGGGAACGGATCACCCGACCGCAGCGCGCTTCAAAAAATTTCCCTATGCCAATGACGGAACGCGCCCGATACGCTCCCGATCTGCACAGTCGGGGCTTTTGGACCGCGATCACGAGGCTGTTTCCTCGGTGGCGCCGCCGAAGCGCGCGCTCCAAACGTCTCGGCTGAGCCGAAACCGCGCGCGGCAAAATCAATCGAGGCTGGTGTCGTCACCGCCCTGCTGCGGCACGAGCTGTTCGTAAGAGGGCAGCGGCTCCACCGGAGCCGGCTGGACGCCCGGCGGTGTCGGTGTGCCCACAGGTACTTGCTGAACCGTGCGGGCAGCATCCGCCGGAGGCTGCGGCTGCTGGTCCTTCATCAGAACCTCGACATCGGTGTTCCTGCCGGCGACGACGGTGAAATCGCGCTGGTAGATCTTGTCCTTGTTGCGGGCGACGGCGGAATATCCGCCTTCGGCGAGAACCATGGTGGGGAAGGCGCTGACGCTTTCGCCGACGCTGTCGCCAGCCGCTGTCAGGATCGACCATGCCGTATCGGCGATCGCTTCGCCGCCAGCGTCGGAGACCAGCTTGAAGGTGATCTGCGCGGCGCGATGCTGGATCGTCGCTTCGGTTAGCTTGCCGGCCTCGACCTGGATGTCGGCGCGGATCACGGCGTTGACGCTGCCATATTCGGAAACGATGTGATAGGTGCCGGCATTGAGGCGGACGACGGTATTCGGCGAGATATCGGCCATGACGAGGCCGCGCTCGCCATCGTCGCGCACTTCCGAGGAATAGATCGAGAAGCTCAGCTGGTCGGGGCGGATGCGGGCATCGGTGCCGGAGACGGCATTGAGCAGCAGGCCGCCGGCATCGAGCACCATCACCTGCTTGTCGACCTCGCCTTCAGCCGGCACGGTCAGTTTCTTGGTGACGCCGGCGCGGCCGAAGGAGACGTTGACGAAATAATCGCCCGGAGCGAGCTGGAAGGCGGCAGGTCCGCCCTTGGCGCTGGCGATCAGCGGCAGCTTGCCGTCGGATCCGGCGATCGGGCTGAAGACGTACCAGGAGAGGCCTTCCTCGACCGGCGTGCCATCCGCCGTCAGCTTCGCTTCCATCGGGACGTCGCGCAGCTTGACCCCTTCGGGCGCCGCGCCGGGCGCGATGAAGGCATCGAGCTTCGGCATTTTCGGCGTCGATTCAAGCTGTTTGAATCCCTTGAAGGCATCCTGAGCGCTGGCGCCGAAGGGCGTCAGTATGATCAGGGCAATGGCAAGGCCGATGCGTGCAAAAGGCAAAATGCCAAACATCTGTTTCGTGAACCGATTGACTTCTGAAATCGCAAAGGCCACTTCAAGACCAACGCGATGGCAAATTCAAGACCCACCCTTTGCCGCAGCATAAATAATGAGAGCCTCTCCCGCATGAAATCCGATATCAAGCTGATTGACTACCTCGCCGTGCGCCGCTCCATCCCCGCTTTCCAGATGTGCGAACCAGGCCCCGAGAAGGCCGAGATCGAGGAGATCCTGCGGCTTGCCTCGCGTGTTCCCGATCACGGCAAGATCGCCCCCTGGCGCTTCATCGTCTATCGCGGAGAGCAGCGCGTTCGTCTCGGCGAGGAGCTTCTGACGCTGGCACTTCAGACAAAGACCGACCTTTCCGAAGAGATGATCCAGGTCGAGCGCAGCCGTTTCACCCGCGCGCCCGTGGTCGTCGCCGTCGTGAGCAAAGCCGGACCGCATATCAAGATCCCGGAATGGGAGCAGTTGATGTCGGCCGGCGCGCTTTGCTTCAACGTCATCCTCGCCGCCAACGCCAGTGGTTATGTCGCCAACTGGCTGACGGAGTGGTTCGCCTATGACGAGCGCGCCTATCCGCTGCTCGGCGTCGGTTCGGATGAAAAGGTGGCGGGCTTCATCCATATCGGCTCGACCACATTTCCGGCAATCGAGCGGCCGCGGCCGGAACTTGCCGATACGGTGACCTGGGTCGGCGGAGACGATTGATGTTTTACACCACCGAGAGCAACCGGCACGGGCTCGCGCATGATCCGTTCAAAGCGATTGTGTCGCCGCGTCCGATCGGCTGGATTGGCAGCAAGGGCAGGGACGGATCGATCAATCTCGCGCCCTATTCCTTTTTCAACGCCGTTGCTGACCGGCCGAAGCTGGTGATGTTTTCTTCCGCCGGACGCAAACACAGCCAGCGCAATGCGGCCGAGACCGGCGTCTTCACCTGTAATTTCGTCAGCCGCGATCTCGCCGAGAAGATGAACCTCTCCTCGGCGGCGCTGCCCTACGGCCACAGCGAATTCGATTTTGCCGGCCTGACGCCGAAGCAGGCCGAACTGATCGACGCGCCCTATGTCGGCGAGGCTTTCGCGGTGCTCGAATGCAAGGTCACCGAGATCATCGAGCCGAAGACGCTGTCGGGGGAACCGTCCGAAAACGTCCTGGTCTTCGGCGAAGTGGTCGGCATCCGCATCGACGAAGCGATCGTCAGGGACGGCCGCCTCGACATGTCAATCGCCCGACCTTTGGCCCGGATGGGCTACATGGATTACAGCGAAGGCAGCGATGTTTTCGAGATGATCCGGCCGAAGCCCCAGCAAGGCTGAGCCCAACCGCCAGGCGTCCAAAGGCTTAAGAAACATGGTGAACCAATCTTAAACCTTTTGCCGCTACGGTCGCAACATTGAATGGAGCGCGAGGGAATCGCGTTCAAGTGCTGGGGCGTCGCGTGATCGTAGAAGCTTTCCTTCGTTGGATCGAAACGGCCAAGACCGGTGACCGGGCCCGGGCCGCAAACGCCCTCGGGCGTGCCTATCTGCAGTCCGAAATGTCCGCAGACGAGCGGGCGGCGGCCGAAATGGCGATGACCTTTCTTCTCGACGATCCGTCGCCGCGCGTGCGGCTTGCACTTGCCGAGGCGATCGCCTGGTCGCCCGATGCGCCGCGCAACCTGATTCTTTCGCTTGCCGAAGACCAGCCCGAGGTCGCCTGCCACGCGGTGACCTGCTCGCCGCTTTTGAGCGATGCCGATCTCGTCGACCTTGCCGCGCGCGGCAACGGCGCCACCCGCATGTTGATTGCGGCGAGGGCGCATGTGACGCGTCCGGTTTCCGCCGCGCTTGCGGAGGTTGGCGACGAGGAAGAACTGCTCTGCCTGCTTGAGAATGACGGCGCTGTGATCTCCGGCCTGTCGTTGAAACGCATCGCCGAACGGCTCGGCGACTGCTGCGACGTCCGCAACCTGCTTCTCGATCGCAGCGATCTTCCCGCCGATGCCCGCCAGCTGCTCACCCAGCATGTCAGCAATGCGCTGATCGGGCTGCCGCTGGCGCAGGCGGCAATCGGCCTGCAGCGGCTTCAGCGCATCAGCCGCGAGGCGACCGAGGCAGCCATCGTTTCGATCGCCGGCGACATCGCCCCGCACGAAATACCCGATCTCGTGACGCATCTGCGCCTCAACGGCCGGCTGACGCCGTCCTTCCTGATGCATGCGCTCTGCGCCGGAAAGGTGGATTTCTTCGCCGGCGCGATTGTCGATCTGACCGCGTGCAGCGAGCGCCGCGTGCGCTCGATCCTGGCCACCGGGCGCATGCATGCCGTGCGCGCGCTCTACGAGTCCGCCGGCCTGCCGAGGGATATCAGCGTGATCTTCGTCGAGGCGACGATGCTGTGGCGCGATGCCGCCAGAAAAGCGCCGGGCAGCGTGCTCGGCAATGTCTGCGGCCGTCTTCTCGAAAGATTCCGCCATCACGATGCGCATGGCGCGATCGGCGAACTGCTCGACATGGTAGAAAAGCTGCACGTTAACGAGAAGCGACAATCGGCCCGCGTCTATGCCGCGCTTGCGGCGGCCTAATCAGCTAGCCGCGTCACCACCCAGGAATAACTGGCGGAGACAAAATGCACCGGCTTGGTGAGTGTGTCCTTGACGCTTCTGCCCGAGGGCAGGTGGGCGCGGACCTGTCCGGCGATGCCTTCAGCAAAACCGGCAATCCTTCCTGCTGGTTGGGGCGCTGCGACGGCGACCTCGGGCGCGGCGGCAGGCGCGGGCGCTGGTTTCGGCGGCTCGGCGGCGGCGATGGCTTTCGGCGCCTCGCACACCGCGATCACCGAGGGATAGTTGACATTCACATAGGTCTTCAGCCGTCGTTCGGCTTCGGCATCACAGGCGGAAACAGTTTCCCAGCGTTTATCGACCGTCGCGACATAATTGCACTGGCTGATGGAATCGTCGCAGCCGAGAATGGTCATCGCGATCAGCACCGCTTGCATATTTTGCTTCCTTAATTATTGAGCACCTCATCGTCTTAGAGGGCGCAATTCCAACCGAATGAAGGCAAGGGTATTAACTCTCCGTCATATCGGGGAAAATTTTGTTACGCGCCGGCAGAGGGAGCCAACATGTCCGTCACCATCGCCCATGAGCCGCCGCGCCAGGAGGGCGTCATCCGCCTTCTCGATCTTTCCGATGCCTATGCGCAATCGCTCTATCCGGCGGAAAGCAACCATCTGGTCGACCTCTCCGTGCTGGAGAAGCCTTCGCTGAGCTTCCTCGTCGCGCGCAACGGCGATGCGATCGTCGGCTGCTGCGCTCTGGTCGAGGCCGGTGACGGCACGGCTGAGATCAAGCGCATGTTCGTCGATCCCGAGGCGAGGGGGCTGAGGATCGCCAGCGGCCTGATGAATGCGCTCGAAGCAATCGCAGGAGAAAAGGAGCTGACGGCGATCCGGCTCGAAACCGGCATCTACCAGCCCGAGGCGATCGCTCTCTACCGCAAATACGGATATCGGGAAATCGAGCCTTTCGGCAGCTATCTGCCGGATCCGCTCAGCCTGTTCATGGAAAAGCGGCTGGGTTAGCCGGTCTGCGAAGCCATGTTCAGCCTTCGGCGACGCGCGGCATGGTTTTCGGCGAACCGGGGACCGGCGGCGGGGCCTGTTCGTCGATGATGATCTGCGGCCCGGTTTCGCTCTTATCGGCGTTGCGGGCCTCGTGGATCCACTCGCGCCAGATGGCGACGATCAGCGCCATCAGCACCGGGCCGATGAAGAGGCCGAGGAAACCCATCGTCTTGACGCCGCCGACGAGGCCGAAGAAGGTCGGTAGGAAGGGCAGCTTGATCGGACCGCCGACGAGTTTCGGCCGCAAGGTCTTGTCGACGATGAAGAGCTCGACCGTCCCCCAGACGAAGAGACCGATGCCGGCGACATGCGAGCCGCTCGCCAGCAGATAGATGGAGACCAGCGTGAAGGAGAGCGGCGCACCGCCCGGTATCAGCGCCATCACACCGGTCAAAACGCCGAGCGTCACCGGCGAGGGCACGCCGGCAATCCAGTAGGCAAGGCCGAGCACGATGCCTTCTCCGATCGCGATCAGCGTCATGCCCATGACGGTGGAGCTGATCGTCGCCGGCACGACGCGGGAAATGCGCTCCCAGCGGTTGGGCAGGATGCGCTCGCCCAGCATGTCGATCTGCTTGGAAAAGGAAAAACCGTCGCGATAGACGAAGAACAGCGCGATCAGCATAAAGAGCAGGGTCAGCAGCAGATGGAAGGCGCCGCCCCCGGCCGCGAGCACGGCGCGGTATATGTTGCCGATATTGGCGCCGCTGACCGCCTGGATGACTTCGCCGAGGGCGCCGGGGCTGCCGATATATCTCGTCCAGACTTCATTGAGATAGGCACCGGCCCAAGGCAGTGCGACGATCCAGTCGGGCGTCGGGGCGCCGACGCGGTTGGCATGGATCGCCCAGGTGACCCAGGTGCGCACTTCGCCCGTCGTATAGGTGACCGCAAGCCCGATCGGGATGACCAGGAAGGTGATGATCATGATGATCGCGATGGTCGCGGCGATCGTCGTATTGCCGCCGACGCGGGCAAGAAGTTTGCGGTAGAGCGGCCAGCTGGCAAAGCCGATGACGAGGGCTGCGAGCACCGGCACGAGGAAGCCGTAGAAGAAATAGACGCCGGCAGCAACGACCAGGACCAGCAACCAGCGCGCCGCCGAAATGGAGGGAATCAGAGGCGTGCGCGTTTGCGCCGACGATCCGAGCCATCGCGGTTCATGATTGCTTTTCTGACGGTCGAACACACCCACGCGCGCCTCTTCTTTTTCTTGTACTCTGGTTATGGGCCATCAACCCGGCGGTTTCAAGGTCCGCACCATGAAAGCGTATACAAAGCGTCGCTATTCGACCCGCAGACCCGAGCGTCTTACTGCTGCGGGCGGTTGAGAACCTTGAAGGCATAGAATTGCGTCTTCTGGCTGGTCGAAAAATTATTGTCGGAGCCGAGAATGAGAAGATCGGTGCCGTCCTTGGCCTTGCCGAGCGACATGGCCTCGATATTGTCGGGAACGAGGCCGATCGCCCTCAAATCGAGGACCTGGCTCTTGCGGACAGGGACGACGCGCTGGTCGTTTTTGGCGAGGGACGCGATGGCGGATACATCGGTGGCATCAGTCAGATCCATCATCATGATCTCGATGCTGTTGCCGAAGCCCTGGGCATAACTCCGCTCGACGGCGAGCAGGCGGTGATCGTCGAGGGCAAGCATTTCAGACATGCCGTTGTCATTACCGCCGTCGGCCTTGGTGGCGGCCTGCGGGATCGGCGAGACGGGATAGACGTACTCGGCTTTCGGCGCGCCGGTGGCGCCGTCGTAGCGGACGATGCGCGACAGGCTGCCCGACGTCAGCGAGGGGTTCGGACCGTCCTGGTAAAGGGCCGCTTCGACACCGACGAAAACATCGCCGGAGGGCGCGACCGCGAGATCCTCGAAAGCGAGGTTGTCGCGGATGCCTGTTGACTTGTCTGCGGTCGGTGCAAAGCCCTCCGGCAGCTTGAATTCGCGGACGAAGGAACCGTCCGGCGATGCGACGCGGATGAAGGGCGCCAGCAGCGCCTTGCCGTCGCCCTCACTGCCCCAATAGATGCCATCCTTGCCAAGGCGGATCGATTCTGGATCGACGGTCCGGGCAACGAAGAGCTCGCCGTTCTTGTCTTTCAGCGTCACCTGCTTGACGACCGAAACGCGCTTAAGGCCCGACGCGTCGACATCGACGTTGAGTTCATAGAAGCGGGCCGGGCCTCTTTCCGAGCGGTCGTCGCTGATGGCGATATAATGGCCGGTGGCGACATCGAAATCGAGGCCAGAAATGCCGCCGAATTCGACGCCGTTTTCGATATGGCCTGTGGGGATGACGAATTCACCGAGATAGGAGAGCGAGATGCCAGCGGCGCAATCGCCGAAGGGGCAGGCGGTCGCGAAGGTGGCGCCGATATCTGTGGCGCTGGCGGAGACTGTGCTTGACAGAAGGGCGAGAGCGGCAGCCGCGAGAAAACGCTTGGTCATGACAAATATCCGGCAAGGGTTGAAAACGGTTCGACCGGCGCAAATGCCCTCCGAGGAAGGCGCGCCGACCGCTTCATGCGCCGGTTGTTTGACGGAGTTGTTACGGTTCTTCATCAGTTCCGTGAAATCGTGAATGCTAAAATGCGGCGCGCTACACTGTTTCCATCCGCCCCACAGGCGCATTCAGCCTTTCGACCCTAGAGTGCATTTTTAATACATTATTTCTTCTGATGAGGGTAAAAATGTAAGTTTCACTTGTCATTTATAAATTCAATTTATAATCATCTTTTGATGATCATCAGCGCTGAATTGCAACTTGGAAGATGGCGCTTGTGATCTAAAGCGAGGGCTAAGCGTGGCCGCGGACCAACGTTCGCGTCTCATTTGCTGTGTCGTCCGGGCTGAGGTTTCCGATGGCGAGTGGCAGAGGCTTGGTCGGGCGGCGCCTGTTCCGGGCATGCCGGTGGAGGCCTTCATACAGACCGGTGAGCGGACAGCGCTCGCATATCTGACGAAGCCATTCATGGATCAGGTGAGTTCAAGATGCGTGGCGTTCCGGCTGATCAAAGACATGGGTAAGAAGGGCTCCCAATTGTGGCCGACGAGTTGACCGCTTCAGCATTCCGTAGGGCAGTGGATCCTGGTTCGGCCGATGATTCCCATCTTGCTAGCCGAGCGGTTCAAGCAAAGAACCACTTTATCTTTCTGGACGAGCTTCGGGGAATAGCTGCGTTATCGGTGGCTCTCTTACACGCCAGCCAGATTTTTGGCTTCGGTCTTTCCTACGCCTACCTGGGCGTGGATTTCTTCTTTTGCCTTAGCGGCTTCGTTATCGCAAATGGGTACGACCAAAAATTGAAGTCCGGTGTTTTGCCGAGCAGTACATTCTTCCTGAAGCGCGTGGTACGGCTTTATCCCATGATCGCGGCTGGCGTCGCCTTGGGCGTACTCGCGTCGCTATTTGCTTCCACGGCAAGTCTTTCTTTCGCCGACGTTTCAATTCTTGCGGTTGGTGCAATGCTCCTATTGCCCCTGGGGCTTCTGGTGGGGCAAGAGGCGTTCGCGATTAACAATCCGCTCTGGTCCCTCTGTTTTGAAATGGCCGCCAGCGTGACTTACGGATCCGTCGCTCGCCGAAGATTTCATTTGTGGCATGAGATAGCAGTTCTCGTATTATTGGCGGCGGCGCTTTTCCAGATTGTCGCGATCGAGGGTACTATCGGGCCAGTTGGATTTGGCAGCTGGCGGGCGTTCTTTGAAGGATTTGTCAGAGTTGGGTTTTCGTTCCTTGCCGGCGTTCTCATCTTTCGCTGGCAGATCCATCGTCGCGTCAGAGCGATACCGCCTCAAATCCCACTTTTCGTCCTGATCGGTGTTCTGTTCTTTCCGGTGACGGTCCCGAGAGAGATCTACGATTTCATCTGCATCGCTATCGTGATTCCGATCGTGGTGGCGCTAGCGGCTGCAGTCCCACTGAGTGAGGAGCGGCCATTCGCTGGATATCTCGGAAAGTTGTCTTATCCCCTCTACATGGTCCATCAGCCTGTTTTTCAACTTGGTGCTCAATTCGAACACTTTGCCGATGGCTTCATTCCACGGTTAATCACCGTGAGCGTCACCGTCTTGGCCGCTGTTGGAGTGGCACATGTTTTATCCATTTGTTTCGATGCGCCAATTCGCGCTTACCTGGGCCGCAAGTTCTCCCTGGACTAGTCAAATCGGGCACGGCGTTTTGGACAATGTAGAAAATCTATCGCAAAACGGCTCGGCGCGATGAGCCCATTTTTTGGAACAAGCTGAAGGTGCTACTAGGTAGCATCATGCCCTAAATATCGAGGTTTTCAGCGAAAGCCGCGCGATCCTGGATGAAGCGGAAGCGGGCTTCCGGCTTGGTGCCCATCAGATCGTCTACGGCGGCGCGGGTGCCTTCGAAATCCACCTCGTCGATCAGCACCTTGAGCAGGGTGCGCTTGGACGGATCCATGGTGGTTTCCTTGAGCTGGGCGGGCATCATTTCGCCGAGACCTTTGAAGCGGCTGATCTCGACCTTGGCCTTGCCCTTGAACTCCGTCTGCATCAGCTCGGCGCGATGATTGTCGTCGCGGGCATAGGCGGATTTCGCCCCTTGGGTGATTTTGTAGAGCGGCGGCACGGCGAGGAAGAGATGGCCGCCGCGCACCAGCTCCGGCATCTCCTGATAGAAGAAGGTGATGAGCAGCGATGCGATATGGGCGCCGTCGACGTCGGCATCGGTCATGACGATGATGCGCTCGTAACGCAGGTCTTCGTCGCGGTATTTCGAACGCGTGCCGCAGCCGAGAGCCTGGACGAGATCGGCGAGCTGCTGGTTGGCGCCGAGTTTTTCGCGGCCGGCGCTGGCAACGTTGAGGATCTTGCCGCGCAGCGGCAGAATTGCCTGGTTGGCGCGGTTGCGCGCCTGCTTGGCCGAACCGCCTGCCGAATCGCCCTCGACGATGAAGAGTTCGGCACCCGCGGCGGTGTTCTGCGAGCAGTCGGCGAGCTTGCCCGGCAGGCGCAGCTTGCGCACTGCCGTCTTGCGGTTGACTTCCTTTTCCTTGCGGCGGCGCAGGCGCTCCTCGGCGCGCTCGATCACCCAGTCGAGCAGCTTGGCCGACTCGTTCGGATTGTCGGCAAGGTAATGGTCGAAGGGATCGCGCAACGCGTTCTCGACGATGCGCTGCGCCTCGACGGTCGCAAGCCTGTCCTTGGTCTGGCCGACGAATTCCGGCTCGCGAATGAAGACCGACAGCATGCCGACGGCCGAGATCATCACGTCGTCGGTGGTGATCTGCGCGGCGCGCTTGTTCTGCGTCAGCTCGGCATAGGCCTTCAGGCCCTTGGTCAGCGCAATGCGCAGCCCCGCTTCATGTGTGCCGCCTTCGGTCGTCGGGATGGTGTTGCAATAGGAATGCACCTGCGGATCGCCGCCATACCAGGTGATCGCCCATTCCATCGAGCCGTGGCCGCTTACCTTCTCCGTCTTGCCAGCGAAAATCTCGCGGGTGACGGTGAACTCCTTGCCCATCGTCGCCTGGAGATAGTCCTTCAGGCCGCCAGGAAAGTGGAAGACGGCCTTGTCAGGGACCTCGGAGCCTTCGGGCAGCACGCCCGACTCACAGCTCCAGCGGATTTCGACGCCGCCAAACAGATAGGCTTTCGAGCGCGCCATGCGGAAGACGCGGGCGGCATCGAACTTCATGTGATCCCCAAAGATCTGGGGGTCGGGATGGAAGCGCACGCGGGTGCCGCGGCGATTGTGGACGTCACCCAGCTCTTCGAGACCGCCCTGCGGCAGTCCGCGGGAGAAGCGCTGGCGGTAGAGCTTGCGGTTTCGCGCCACCTCGACTTCGAGGTCGTCGGAAAGCGCGTTGACGACCGAAACGCCGACGCCATGAAGGCCGCCCGAGGTCTCATAGGCCTTGCCGTCGAATTTACCTCCGGCATGCAGCTTGGTCATGATGACTTCGAGCGTCGACTTGCCCGGCACCTGCGGATGGTTCTCGACCGGGATGCCGCGGCCGTTGTCGGAGACCGTCAGATAACCCTCTAGGTCGAGATAGACTTCGATGAAATTGGCGTGACCGGCGACCGCCTCGTCCATCGCATTGTCGATGACTTCGGCAAAGAGGTGGTGCAGCGCCTTTTCATCGGTACCGCCGATATACATACCCGGGCGCATGCGCACCGGTTCGAGGCCTTCGAGGACGCGGATCGACGAGGCGCCGTAATCATCCGAGTTCGAGGCGGCGGGTGCCGGGCGCGCTGAGGCTCCGGCAGCAGGGGGCGCTGCGGCGACCGGCGCAGCCGGAGCCGGCGGCCGTTCGACCGGAGCGGCGGGCTTCTGCGCCTCCTCGCGTTTTTCAGAGAGGGGCATTCCGGAAAAAAGGTCGTTGCTATCGTCCATGGAGCCGTTCAGATCTTCATCCTGTCTTAGGTCTGGCTTGGGCGGGCATCCGCCGCCGACCCAAAATCACCGCATTTCATGCCACGTTTGCGAATCAGGCAGATTTTGCCAGAAAGCACACCTATACGCGACACCGCCGGACTTGGCGGCCTTTTCCTCAATGATTTGCGTTGCCGGGCGCAGAATGGCAAGCGGCGGCCGGCTTCAGGAACCATCCGAATGCGAATGTCCACAAGTCATTGCACGATCATCACCGCAATTGCGGCGTTTTTCCTATCCGCAGCCGTGCTGTCCGCCAGTGGACCAGCGCAGGCAGCCGATGTGCTGACGCCGTTCAAGGACGATCTGTTTTCGAAGCAGACCGTGTTGCAGACCGGCGATAACGGCGCCTTCGAGCTCATTGACTATGACGAGATGCGCGATATCAACGGCCGCGACCAGATCCCGCAAAAGCGTGTGCAGCAGAAATATGTGGCGCTCGGCATCCGCAAGGCGCAAGCGGACGAGACGCTGTCCCTCGACGGCATCAAGCTTGATGTCACCAGGGTGGGACCTGCTCAGAGTGCCGCTTTCACGGTGATTTTCATCCATGGGCGCGACGGCGACCGCCGGCTCGGCGCCAACGACTATAGCTTCGGCGGCAATTTCAACCGGCTGAAGAACCTCGTCGCCGGCAATGGCGGCGTTTATTATTCGCCGACGGTCAAAAGCTTCGACAGCAGCGGCGTTGCGGCGATTGCCGGCCTCATCCGCCATGCCGGCGCGCAATCGCCCGGCCGGCCCATCATCCTTTCCTGCGCCTCGATGGGCAGCCAGGTCTGCTGGGGCATTGCGCGCGATGGTGACAGCGTCAAGCGGCTTAAGGGCATGCTGATCATGAGCGGGGTCACTGATCCCGATTTCACCAGGAGCGCCTTCTACAAGGCGAAGCTGCCGCTCTGGTTCGCCCATGGCAGCCGCGATCCGGTCTATGCAGCCACAGACCAGCAGGCGCTGTTCGAAAGCCTGCACAAGGCAAAATATCCGGCGCGTTTCACGCTTTTTCAGACCGGCAATCACGGGACGCCGATCCGGATGATCGACTGGCGTCGGGTTTTGAACTGGATTCTGGCTGGCTAAAGCATGTCGCGCAAAAATGTGCGGCGGTTTTTGCGATCACGCCATGCGTAAAAATGCCGAAAGGGCGGTTTTCGGCAGAAATATGCGCGGGATCGACGAGATTCCCCTTACGTCAGGGGCATGATGCTTTTCTTTGCCACAAGCTTTTGATATTGCCCAAGGCATATGCAGATTGTGGAAGGCCAGCATGACCCCTGACGTGCGCCCGCTTGTGGCGGGAAACTGGAAAATGAATGGCATGCGTGCCTCCCTGGATCAGATCAAGGCGATCGCCGAGGGTGTTCATCCGCCGCTGGCCGACAAGGTCGAAGCGCTGATCTGCCCGCCGGCGACGCTGCTCTATGTGGCGACGGCACTGTGCACCGACAGCCCGCTGGCGATCGGCGCTCAGGACTGCCATCAGAACCCGTCCGGTGCGCATACCGGCGACATCTCGGCCGAGATGATTGCCGATTGTTTCGGCACCTATGTCATCGTCGGCCATTCCGAGCGGCGCACCGACCATGCCGAAACCGACCATCTGGTCCGCGCCAAGGCGGAGGCCGCCTTTGCCGCAGGGCTGACGGCGATCATCTGCATCGGTGAGACGGCGGATGAACGCCGGACAGGCCAGGCGCTCGACGTCATCAAGCGCCAGCTTTCCGCCTCCGTTCCGGACGGCGCCACCGCCGAGACCACAGTTATCGCCTACGAGCCGATCTGGGCGATCGGTACCGGTGTGACGCCGACATCAGGTGATGTCGAGAAGGCGCATGCCTTCATGCGGGCAGAGCTCGCGGCCCGCTTCGGCGACGAAGGCCGCAAGATGCGTCTTCTCTATGGCGGATCGGTCAAGCCGGCCAATGCCCATGAGCTGATGGGCATCGCCAATGTCGACGGCGCGCTGATCGGCGGAGCGAGCTTGAAAGCGGCCGACTTCCTCGCCATCTACCGGGCCTATGAGGCGCTGCTCGCCTGAGGCATTGCTTATTCCTAGTTTTATTCCGGGCCGAAGGGCTTGGAATAGATGAAAGCCTCATGTAAAGAGCCGCCAGAATTCTTACTTATGTCCGTCTCCAGGCGGGCAGGACTGGACCCATGCAGACCGTATTGATTGTCATCCATCTCATGATCGTGCTCGCCCTTGTCGGCGTCGTGCTCATTCAGCGCTCGGAAGGCGGCGGCCTCGGCATCGGCGGCGGTTCCGGCTTCATGTCGGCCCGCGGCACGGCCAATGCGCTGACGCGCACCACCGCGATCCTTGCGACCCTGTTTTTCCTGACCTCGCTCGGCCTCGGCATCCTGACGCGTTACGAGGGCCGTCCGAGCGACATTCTCGATCGCATTCCGGCTACAGGCGGCCAGGGCAACGGCATTCTCGATTCGCTCGGCGGTGGCGCACAGGCTCCAGCAACCCAGCCGGCCGGCAACGGCGTTCCGAGCAGCGGGGCGGCGACGCCCGCACCGCAGGCTCCCGCCGCTCAGACGCCGGCAACTGGGGCTCCGGCAACTCAGGCCCCGGCAGCCACCGCACCTTCAACGACTGCTCCGGCAACGACTGCTCCGGCAACGCCCGCAGCTCCGGCCGCGCCGGCACCGGCTCAGCCCTCCGGCGTCCCGACGGGACAGTAAGCCGGTCTTCGACATAAACGCCGGCAGGCCCTCGGGTCTGCCGGTTTTCTTTTGTTCAGATTCCTGCGCCACGCATCGAAAGTTCTGGAAAAGAATTTTTGGGCTGGTGGAATCGTTTTTGAAAAGGTATCCGGTGAATCCCATGGCGCGATACGTATTCATCACTGGCGGCGTGGTTTCCTCTCTCGGAAAAGGAATTGCGGCCGCGGCTCTCGGAGCGTTGCTGCAGGCCCGTGGATATCGGGTTCGGCTTCGCAAGCTCGACCCCTATCTGAACGTGGACCCGGGCACGATGAGCCCGACCCAGCACGGCGAGGTCTTCGTCACCGACGACGGCGCGGAAACCGATCTCGATCTCGGTCACTACGAACGCTTTACGGGGCGTTCGGCGACCAAGACCGACAACATCACCACCGGCCGCATCTACAAGAACATCATCGACAAGGAACGGCGCGGCGACTATCTCGGTGCGACCGTGCAGGTCATCCCCCACGTCACCAACGAGATCAAGGATTTCGTCATCGAGGGCAATGACGACTACGATTTCGTCATCTGCGAGATCGGCGGCACGGTCGGCGACATCGAAGCGATGCCGTTCATGGAAGCGATCCGCCAGCTCGGCAACGACCTGCCGCGCGGTACCGCCGTCTACGTTCACCTGACGCTGATGCCCTATATTCCGGCCGCCGGCGAGCTCAAGACCAAGCCGACGCAGCATTCGGTGAAGGAACTGCAGGCGCTCGGCATTCATCCCGATATCCTGCTGGTGCGGGCCGACCGCGAAATTCCGGAAGCCGAGCGCCGCAAGCTCTCGTTGTTCTGCAACGTTCGCCCGTCTGCCGTCATCCAGGCTCTCGACGTCGCCAACATCTACGATGTACCGATAGCCTACCACAAGGAAGGCCTCGACGACGAAGTGCTCGCGGCCTTCGGTATCGAGCCGGCGCCGAAGCCGCGGCTCGACCCGTGGGAAGAGGTCTGCAATCGTATCCGCACGCCGGAGGGCGAGGTGACGATCGCGATCGTCGGCAAATATACCGGCCTCAAGGATGCCTATAAATCGCTGATCGAGGCGCTGCATCACGGCGGCATCGCCAATCGCGTCAAAGTCAATCTTGAATGGATCGAGTCCGAGGTCTTCGAAAAGGAAGATCCGGCGCCCTATCTCGAAAAGGTGCACGGCATCCTGGTGCCCGGCGGCTTCGGTGAACGCGGTTCGGAGGGCAAGATCCATGCTGCCCGCTTTGCCCGCGAACGCAAGGTGCCGTATTTCGGCATCTGCTTCGGCATGCAGATGGCGGTCATCGAGGCGGCGCGCAATCTCGCCGACGTTTCCGGTGCCTCCTCGACCGAATTCGGCCCGACGAAAGAGCCGGTGGTGGGCCTGATGACCGAATGGGTCAAGGGCAACGAGTTGCAGAAGCGCACGGCAGCCGGGGATCTCGGCGGCACGATGCGCCTCGGCGCCTACAAGGCGGCGCTGAAGAAGGGCACGAAGATCTCGGATATCTACGGTTCCACCGATATTTCCGAGCGTCACCGCCACCGCTACGAGGTCAATATCGATTACAAGGATCGGCTCGAAAACTGCGGCTTGGTCTTCTCCGGCATGTCGCCGGACGGCGTGCTGCCGGAGACGATCGAATATCCGGATCATCCCTGGTTCATCGGCGTGCAGTACCACCCGGAACTGAAGAGCCGGCCGCTCGACCCGCATCCGCTGTTTGCCAGCTTCATAGAAGCGGCGACGGAACAGAGCCGCCTCGTCTGATGCATGCAAACCAGATCGCGTTGTTTCAGGCGCGATCTGGATAACATCCGTGCCTGCGCTAACTTGCCGGCATGACCCCTTCACGCAGCACGACCGTCTCACGCTTCATCGCAGCGCCGCGCGAGCGCATCTACCGCGCCTTCCTCGATGCAGACGCGGTCGCCACCTGGCTTCCGCCCGATACGATGAAGGGCATTGTCCATGCCTTCGAGGGCAGGGAAGGCGGCGCCTTCTGCATGTCGCTCGTCTATCCCGACGACGAGACATCGCAACCGGGCAAGACCTCCGACAAGACAGACAGGTTCGAAGGCCGCTTTGCCAAGCTCGTGCCGGATGAACGGATCGTCTGGGCAACGGTCTTCGATTCCGAGGACGAGGGCTTTTCCGGCGAGATGACCGTCAGCACGATGTTGTCGCCTGCGGATGGAGGCACCGATGTGACGATGTTCTGTGACAATATTCCGTCCGGGATCCGCCTCGAAGACAATGAGGAAGGGTGCCGCTCGACGCTCGGCAATCTGGCCGCTTTCGTCGGCGGTTAGGGATCGGCGGCAGGACATGCTGCCGCCGAATTCAATCTTCAGGCAGCCGCCGGTAGCGGCCCGATATAGACCGAGCGCGGCCGGATCAGCCGGCCGTCGAGCGCCTGTTCGCGGGCATGGGCCAGCCATCCGACGGTGCGGCCGATCGCGAAGACGCCGGTGAAGGCCTCGCGGGGAAAGCCGAGCGCTTCGAGCAGCAGCGCGGTATAAAACTCGACATTGACGTCGAGCGGCCGGTTCGGTTTGCGTGCCTTCAAGATGGCCAATGCAGAGGCCTCCACGGCTTCGGCCAATGTACCGCGGGCGCTGTTTACCTGTCCGGTTGATATCAGCGGCTTCAGCGCTCCCTTCAGTGCATCGGCGCGCGGATCGCGGACGCGATAGATGCGGTGGCCGAAGCCCATCAGCCTTTCGCCGCGGTCGAGCGCTTCGCCGAGCCACGAGTAAGCATTCTCCGCCGTTCCGATCGCATCCAGCATGTCGAGCACAGGACCGGGCGCGCCGCCGTGCAGCGGCCCTTTCAGCGCGCTCAGTGCGGCGAGCACGGAAGAAGTGAGGCCGGCCTGCGTCGAGGCAATGACGCGTGATGCGAAGGTCGAGGCATTGAGGCCATGGTCTGATATCGTCACGAGATAGGTGTCGAGTGCCGCCGTCTGCTCCCTGGTCGGCAATTTTCCGGTCAGCATACGCAGGATATCGGCCGCCTGCGGCAACGAGGCGTCGGGCGCGATCGGTCTTTTGCCGCTTTGCATGCGAAGGATCGCCGGCAGGAAAACTGCGGGCGCAGCCAGAAGGCTGAGCGCAGTATCGAAATCCTCGCCGTCGGGCAGGCGGGCGATCAGCGCCCGCATCGCATCAACAGGAGGCAAAGCGAGCAGGGCGGCATCGGCGGCCTTGATATGGCCGAAAATCCTCGTTCGCGCCTGCGCCAACCAGTCGCGCAATTCCGCTTCGTCGAAGCTTTTTTCCATCAGCCCATCGAGCAACAGGGCGGCGACGCCTTCATAGGTGCCGTCTGCAACTAGGTGATCCAGCGATACACCGCGGATGATCAGTCGTCCCGCTTCGCCATCGACATCCGAAAGCTGCGTTTCGGCAGCAATGACATCTTCCAAGCCGTTTTTCATGTTGTTTCTCCTTTACGGTCCGGATGATCCGACCTAGTTTCATTGACGTCAATCTTGACGCAATTGATCAATGTGAGGCTCCGATGTCGTGGCTGACCGCCGAGGAGGCGCTGCAGGCGCTGAAGACCAAGCCGCAGACGCTCTATGCCAATGTCAGCCGTGGGCGCATCCGCGCCAAGCCCGATCCCGCCGACCCGCGCCGCAGCCTCTACCAGGCTTCCGACGTGACGCGGCTTGCCGAACGCCATGCCGGCCGCCGCAAGACTGAAACGGTGGCCGCCGAGGCGATCCGCTGGGGCGATCCGGTTTTGTCGTCGGCAATTTCCACCATCATCGGCGGACGGCTTTTCTATCGCGGAAAGGATGCGGCCGGTTTCGCTGAAGTCGCGACGCTGGAGCAGACGGCGGCGCTGCTCTGGAACGGCGCGGAAATACTCTCCTCCGGCAGCGGAACCGGGCATGCCGCTCCGTCGCTTCAGGCGGCGTTCCTGGCGCTGGCAGGGCGGGTGACATCGGATCTGCCATCGCTCGGTCGCTCGCAGGCAGCACTTCGCCGTGAAGCAAGTGGCGTTCTCCGTACCGTCGCCGATGCGCTCGCGCCGGGACCTTTCGACCAGCCGCTGCATTTGCGGCTTGCGGCAAGCTGGCAGCGGCCGGATGCTGCCGATTGCCTGCGTCGCGCGCTGGTGCTGCTTGCCGATCACGAACTCAACGCCTCGACCTTTGCGGCGCGGGTCACGGCATCGGCAGGTGCTGCCCTTTCAGCCGCCGTGCTGTCCGGTCTGGCGACGTTGACAGGGCCGCTGCACGGCGGCGCCTGGCAAGGCGTCGACGCCTTGATCGAGACCGCTTCCACGCTCGGGGCGGAGCAGGCGATTCGCCGTACGCTTGCCCAGGGCAATCGCCTGTCGGCCTTCGGCCATCCGCTCTATCCCGATGGCGATGTCAGAGCCTTGGCGCTGCTGTCGCACTTCCCTCTGCCGCCGCAGTTTGCCGAGGTCCGGGAAGTGGGCGAGGAGATGGTCGGCGAGAAGGTCAACGTCGATTTCGCGCTTGCCGCAATGGCCGCCGCCTTCGATCTCCCAAGGGAGGCGCCGATCATCATTTTCTCGCTTGCCCGTTCCGCCGGTTGGCTTGCACATGCGATGGAGCAGATCGACAGCGGCGAATTGATTAGGCCGCGGGCGCGTTATGCCGGACCGGTGCTTGAAACGGATAGTAGAACGTAAGAATTCCGCCGGCGATTGCGCCGGTTTGCTTTTTTTGCCTAGGGAAATATTTGAATTCGGCTATCATGCCTCATATGGAAGAAGACGGTTGGCGGGCGCTTTCCAAAAGAGCTGTTCCGCACGGTCAAGGGGACTTTCCATGAATACGACGCTTCGCAGCCTGCTTGCCGCCGCGCTCGCTATCGGCCTCATTCCGCATGCGGCGGCCTTTGCGCAGTCTGCCGGCTGCACCGTATCGCGTGATGCCGGCGCCCGCCAGGTGCTCAGTTGTCCCGGCGGCGTCACGGTGACGGCAGAGGCCGGAGCCGCCTACAGCCTCGTCGACCGCAACCGCGACGGCAGCCCTGATTCGGCGTCGCTGCGGCGCAAGGCCATCCTCGTCGATGTCGACAGCAGTCAGCACGCGGGTGGTTTCCAGGTCGTGACGCCGCAGGCGATCGCTGCCGTGCGCGGCACCCAATGGGCTGTCGATGTCGCAGGCGGCAAGACCTCGGTGCTGGTCGTCAGAGGCAGCGTCGCAGTCCGCCGGCCGGCCGGCGAGGCGGTGGTGCTGTCGCCGGGCGAGGGCGTCGACGTTACCGGCGGAACGGAACCCCTCGTCGTGCGTCGCTGGCCGGCGCCGCGCGCCGCTGCCCTTCTTGCCCGCCTCGGCCAATAAGTCCCATGAACCATCGCTTGCTGACAGTGATCGCGCTGCTGCTCGCCGGTCTTTGGGGAGCTGCGCTCGGCTATGTCAATCTCAATGCCGAAAGCGGCCTTCTCGATCGGATGGAAGCCTCGCTTGTCGATATCCGCAGCGCCATCGTCGGGGCGAAAACACCGCCTCCCGTCGTCTCGATCGTTGCGATCGACGACCGCACCGCTAGGGCGCACGGCTATCCGCTCGATCGGGCGACACTTGCGCGCCTCGCCGGCGCGATCACCGCGTTGAAGCCGAAGGCCCTGGCGATCGATATTCTGCTGGTCGATCCGGGGCCGGAGGCGGGTGATGCGGCGCTGACTGCTGCCTTGCGCCAGGGGCCGAGCGTGATTGCGGCTGCGGCCACTTTCGCGCAAAGCCGCCAGCGGGTCACGGATACGGCCGGCGATCCGCTTGCAGCCATCCCTGAGGCAAACCAGCTGCTGTTGCCGCTTCCGCGCTTTGCCGAGGCCGCCGCGGTCGGCATCGTCAATGTCGCAACCGACCAGACTGGCACGCCGCGCTTCATTCCGCTGATCTCGCGTGCCGCAGACCGGCTGGATCCAGCTTTTCCGCTGCGTGTCGCGTCGGTGGCGCTCGGCGTCGATCCCACGATCGAACCCGATGCCATCATGCTCGGAAAGCTGCGAATTCCCACCGATGTCGGCCAGCGCCTGCCGGTGACCTTTTATGGCGGGCATGGCAGCATCGCCACCTTCAGCGCCGCCGATGCGCTTGATGGCAAGCTTTCGGCGGATGCGGTCACTGGTCGTATCGTCGTCATCGGTTCGACGGTGACTGGCGGCGGCGACGTCTTCCCGACGCCGTTCGATCCCGTCATGCCGGGCGTCGAGGTAATGTCGACGGCGATCACCCATCTCGTCACTGGCGACGGCATGGTGCGCGACCACCGGATGCGGCTGATCGATGCCGCCACCGCCGTCGGACTGGCGATCGTGCTCGTGTCGCTGGTCGCCTGGCGCCGGAGTGCGGCAGGCTACATCATCATCGTGCTGACGCTGATCGTCTGGGCGATGCTCAATTTGTCGGCCTTCGCGCATGGCTACTGGCTGAGTGCGGCGCTGCCGATCGCCGCAGCACTGCCGCCGGCGCTGGCTTATGGCGCGGCCGAACTCTGGCTCGACCGTGGCCGCGCCCGTCATTTCGCCGAGCAGAGCGCGCTCCTGCAGCGCATCGAGGCGCCTGGCCTTGGCGAGTGGCTGGCGCGAGATCCGAATTTTCTCGCCGCGCCAGTACGCCAGAACGCCGCCGTCATCTTCATCGATCTCTCGGGCTTCACCGGCCTCAGCGAAAATGTCGGGCCGGTGGCGGTGAGCGAGATGCTGAGCGGCTTCTTCGAATTGGTCGACGAGGAGGCGCGCGCCCATGGCGGCGCCATCACCAGCTTCATGGGCGACGGGGCGATGATCCTGTTCGGCCTGCCGGAGCCCGCCGATGACGATGCCGCCCGCGCCGCTGCCTGCGCGGTCAGCCTGTGCGAGCGCACACGGGCCTGGCTTCAAGCGCATGCGGGCTTTGCCCCGAAGAAGATCGGCTTCAAGGTCGGCGCCCATTGCGGCCCGATCGTCGCCTCGCGTCTCGGTACCGGCGACCGGCAGCAGATCACGGCGGCAGGCGACACCATCAATGTAGGCAGCCGGCTGATGGAGGTCGCCGCCCGCCATGGCGTCGAACTTGCCTTGAGCGCCGAAATCGTCCGCGCCGCCGGCCCTAATAGCGTGCTCACGCAGTCCGGCCGGATGGAGGGACCGTTGGAAACAGCGCTGCGCGGCCGGGCAAGCCGCATCGACGCCTGGCTGTGGCGCAGCCGCACGCTTTGACAATCGCCGCGGGAGCGGCTAGGAACGGCGCAAATACCCAGCCGGCTGGCTCCGGCCATGGCGCAGCAACGCGCCTGACAGCTCCGAAAGATCGAACTCATGACAGAATTTAACGGCGTCGTTCCGGCGATCGCCAAGGCGTTGCAGAAGCGTGGTTACGCCGAACTCACCCCGGTGCAGAAGGCGATGCTCGATCCGGCGCTTGCCGCTTCCGACGCGCTGGTCTCGGCCCAGACCGGCTCCGGCAAAACCGTCGCCTTCGGCCTGGCGCTGGCGCCGACGCTGCTCGAAGGCAGGGAACGCTTCGGCAATGCCGCCGCGCCGCTCGCCCTCGTCATCGCCCCGACGCGCGAGCTTGCCCTGCAGGTGAAGCGCGAGCTCGAATGGCTCTTTGAGATGACCGGCGCGGTGATCGTCAGCTGCGTCGGCGGCATGGACATCCGTAGCGAGCGCCGCTCGCTCGAACGCGGCGCCCATATCGTCGTCGGCACGCCCGGCCGGCTTTGCGACCATATCCGCCGCAGGGCGCTCGACATGTCGGAACTGAAGGCCGCCGTGCTCGACGAGGCCGACGAGATGCTCGATCTCGGCTTCCGCGAAGATCTTGAATTCATCCTCGATGCGGCGCCGGACGAACGCCGGACGCTGATGTTTTCGGCAACGGTGCCGGCGGCGATCGCCAAGCTTGCCAAGAGCTACCAGCGCGATGCCGTGCGCATCAGCACCGCGGCCGAGGAAAAGCAGCATATCGACATCGAATATCGCGCGCTGATGGTTGCCCCGAGCGACCGCGAGAACGCGATCATCAACGTGCTGCGGTATTACGAGGCGACCAATGCCATCGTGTTCTGCTCGACGCGCGCCGCCGTCAACCATCTGACCGCACGCTTCAACAACCGCAATTTCGCCGTCGTGGCGCTGTCCGGCGAGTTGACGCAGAACGAGCGCACTCACGCGCTGCAGGCGATGCGCGACGGGCGCGCCCGTGTCTGCATCGCGACCGACGTTGCCGCCCGCGGCATCGACCTGCCGGGGCTCGATCTCGTCATCCATGCCGACCTGCCGACCAATCCGGACACGCTGCTGCACCGCAGCGGCCGAACCGGCCGGGCCGGGCGCAAGGGCATCAGCGCCATGATCGTGCCGCTGAATGCACGGCGCAAGGCAGAGCGCCTGCTCGAGAATGCCGGTATTTCGGCTGCCTGGGCGCGACCGCCTTCGGCCGAGGAAGTGAGCGAGCGCGACGACGAGCGGCTGCTCGCCGATCCGATCTTCAACGAAACGCCGCAGGAGGAAGAGCAGGGGCTGGTACAACAGCTTCTCGCCAGCCACGGCGCCGAAAAGCTCGCCGCAGCCTTCCTGCGTCTTTACCGCACCAATCATTCGGCGCCGGAGGACCTCATCGAGGTTACCGTGCAGGACGACCGCAACCGCAAGCGCCGCGACAATGCCGAGCCCTACGAGCCGGCGCAAAAGGGACCGCGCGAAGATTTCGGCGCCAGCGTCTGGTTTTCCGTCTCGGTCGGGCGCAAACAGAATGCCGAGCCGCGCTGGCTGATCCCGATGCTCTGCCGCAACGGTAATGTGACGAAGCGCGAAATCGGCGCGATCAAGATGCAGCCCGAGGAAACTTTTGTGGAGATCGCCGCGGCGAGTGCCGAAAGCTTCCTGGCGGCGATCGGTCCGAACAAGGCGCTCGAACGCGGCATCCGCGTGACCAGGCTTTCCGGTACGCCGGATTTCAGCCGGGCGCCTGCGCCGAAACCTTATGCCGGCAAGCCATCTCGCGACGAGCGGCCGGACGACACATTCCGCGGCGAGCGGCCGAAGAACAAGTTCGGCAAGGGTCCGGGCGGCGGATATGCCGCGGCCGATAATAGCGGCGGGGACAAACGGGATAGCAAGCCCTGGAGCAAGAAGCCGGGCAAGCCCGCTTTCGATGGCCCGAAGTCCGACAAGCCGAAATACGAAGGCCCAAGATCCGACGCCCCAAGATATGAGGGTAAGGGCGGCGCCGGACCAAAAGCTAAGTTCTCGAAGAAGAAGCCCGGCTGATTATGCCGGCAGCCCTACGCTGGTCCGGCAGAGGGCTTTGGGCCGTATCCCTGAGGGAGGCAAGGATGGTGATGGAAACGGCGATCCTCAGCGTCCCGGTTTTCAGTATGCTCTGCAATGAGGCCTTCCGGCTGCGGCGCGCTATCTTCGTGCATGAGCAGAAGGTTCCCGAAGCCGAGGAATTCGATGCCGACGATCTCAACGCCCATCATCTTGTCGCCGTCACGGCGGGCGAAGTGTCCGGAACGCTGCGGATCATCTACGCCGAGGAACATGTGAAGATCGGGCGGGTTGCGGTTGCAAGCCAATGGCGCGGCCAAGGCGTTGCAGCCGCAATGATCGGGCAAGCGATGGACCTGCATCGCGCTGCCCGCGACAACCGCTTCTATCTGACAGCGCAGGCGGACAAGTTGCCGCTCTACGAGCGTTTTGGCTTCGTTGCCTATGGCGCGGAATTTCTTGACGGCGGGATGCCGCACCTTGCCATGAAGAACTACTGAGCTTCAGCAAAGCGTAGCCTCAGGCTTGCGTTTTCACATCGAAGGCAAGCGAACTTGAAAGGTCCCGATAGGCGTCGATCTGCTGCAGCAGCAGCGCGATTTTCTGTTCCACCATGCCAACAGCATCAGCTCCGGCGATGAACCGGCGGGGTAGCTCCGGTTGGTTGACCAGGGCGATCAGCGCTTGCGCGAGTTTTGCGGGATCGCCGCTCTGCTGGCCGTCGGCGGATTTCCAGAATGCCAGGTGTTGGGCGCGTCTTTCGTCGTAGTCGCTGACAGATGACCGAGCATATTGGGTTGATTCGTCAGTCAGCAATTCCGTGCGGAAGAAGCCCGGATTGACGATCATCGTTTCGATACCAAACGGCGCCACTTCGGGCTGCAGCGATTCCATCCAGCCATCGAGGGCAAACTTCGCGGCAGAGTAAGCGCTGCAAAACTCAAAGCCCAGCAGGCTGGCCGTCGATGAGATCGAGATGATCTTGCCGGATCCCTGCCGGCGCATCACCGGCAGGACAGCGCGGGTGACGCTCATGGGCCCGAGGAGACTACTGGCCAGTTGCAGATCGACCTGAGCCGGCGTCAGCTCCTCAAAATATCCTGAGTAGAAGTTTGCGGCATTGTTGACCAATATGTCGATGCGACCAAAGCGTTCGAGTGCGGCTTTGACGGCAGATTCCGCGTCGGTCGGCTTGGTTACATCCAGCGTGACGACAAGCAGATTTTCCGACTGGCCGATCGCCTTGGCAACGCGCTCCGGATTGCGGCCGGTTGCAACGAGTTTGTCGCCAGCAGCCAGAACCGCCTTTGCGAAATCCAGGCCCATGCCGCGCCCGGCTCCTGTGATCAACCAAACCTTAGTCATCGAATTTTCCTTCATGCGAGATTGTGTGCCGATGCTGCCGATGCTCTATGCGGTGGCCTTCTGCCGCTGCGCTTCGTGATCATCGTTGATGTTGAACCAGCCGGTGGCCGCCTCGATGACGCCCCAGAGTTTGGCCGGAAGGGCAATTTCCGGGATTGTCGTGGTCCTGATCTCGTTCTCGATCAGTTTCTCTTTGCCACTCCGTGAAAGTTCGACCCACTCCGGGTTTATCACCAGCCCTTGGCCTACAGCCACAAGCGAAAGGCCCAGATGAAGGGCGCTTTCCGCCTGTTGGGGTGACTTGATCTGGCCAGCGGCGATAACCGGAACGCGCCCCGCTACCCTGGCAGCGATCAGTTCAGCGATAGGCTGATCAGCGATGGCTTCGAGTGGTTGGGCTTCGAGTACGCTCGTCAGCGAAGCATGGATGTAGTCCACGCCGCCGTCGATCAGATGCTCGATGAGTTCGTAGGTGTCTTCAATACGGAGGCCGCCCTCTTCAGGTTCTTCGGGCGAGACCCGGTATCCCAGTAGAAACGGACGCGTCGCGTGTGTGCCTATCACCTGCCTCATGTTGCGGACCACGGCGAGCGGAAACCGCATCCGGTTTTCCGGCGTGCCTCCCCATTCGTCGTCGCGATGATTGTGTAGCGGCGAGTAAAAGTTCTGGATCAGGAAGCCGTGGGCCGCATGCAGTTCGACCCCATCGAAGCCGGCTTCGATAGCGCGGCGGGTTGCTTCGCCGAAAGCAGAAATCACATCAAGGATTTCGTCGTGGCTGAGCGCGCGCGTCGTGCCGCCGCCTGGATTGAAAGGACCGGGTGAGACTTGCAGCGAACTGGCGCTGACAACGTCTCCATCCGGAACAAGCGCCGGCACGGCCTTGCTGCCGGCGTGAAAAATTTGAAGAATCGCCGGTGCACCGCCGCTTTTGGCCGCCTCGGCCAGACGCCGGAGGCTTGGTGTGAAGCTGTCATCATAAGAAGCGAATTCGCCCGTGAACCCGATGCCGTTGGGCGAGACATGCGTGCAGCCGGTTAGAACGAGGCCAACGCCGTTCACCCTGCGTCGATAGTACGACACTTCCTCATCCGAAACTGTTCCGTCGTCATTGGCTGACCACGTCGTCATCGGAGCCATGACGACCCTGTTTCGAAGCGTGATCCCATTGGTGAAAACGAAGGGTTCAAATAGTGCTGGGGTGGCTTCCATCATAATTGTCTCTCTTGCATGCCGTTCAAGCGGTTTGTGAAATGACAGGTAGCAATGAGGACAAACTTTGATTAGTTGGTATAATCTGCATGAAGTTAGAAATGAGAGAGATAAATGAGGCACGGTGATTTCAGCGAGCTTGCAGCCTTCATCGCCGTCGCCGAGGCCGGAAGTTTCACGCGCGCCTCCGCCAAACTTGGACTTTCCCAGTCTGCCGTCAGTTACTCAGTCAGAATGCTGGAGCAGAGGCTGGGGGTGCGGCTGATCTCACGCACCACACGCAGCCTATCGCTGACCGATGCCGGAGAGCGTATGCTTCGAAGCCTCCGCCCTGCCTTTGAACACATCGAAAGCGAGATCGCAGCCGTCACCGCACTTCGTGACAAGCCGGCCGGCACTATCCGCATCACGACGTTTCGATATGCCGCCATGAGCGTGCTTTGGCCGGTCATGACAACGTTCTTGGCGGAATATCCGGATATTGAAATGGAGGTCATTCTTGACGAGGGCCTGACGGATATCGTGGCCGGCCGGTTCGATGCCGGTATTCGCATTGGAGAACAGGTTCAAAAAGACATGGTTGCCGTCAGGATCGGCCCTGACCTTCGCATGGCAGTCGTCGGATCGCGGTCCTACTTCCAGAACCGCACAATCCCGATGACGCCCCGCGATCTCGGCGACCACCGGGGTATTAGCTACCGGCAGACCACAGGAGGTGGATTGTATGCCTGGGAGTTCGAGCGCGACGGCGAGGAGCTTGTGGTCAGAATGAACGGGCCGCTCATCATCAATGATAGTTTGATGCTGGAAGCCGCTGCTTTGGATGGGCTTGGTCTTGCCTATACGTTCGAAAGTCAGGTTTCACAATACATTGCAGACGGGCGACTGATCCGGGTCCTCGACGATTGGTGTCAGCCGTTCCCTGGCTATCACCTGTATTACCCAAGCCGACGTCAGCATACGGCTGCGTTTGCGCTCCTCGTCGAGGCGCTTCGTTTCAAAGGCTGACGCTCCTGCCAGATGGTCGCGATGCGTTGGGGGACTTTTCTCAGTTGCGCGATTGCCGATAGACGTGAAGTCCAGCCTGTCCTGATTGCTGGTGAAGCGCGCGGTCACCGCCGACCGCGAAGTCTTAGCGCTATGGTTGTCGAGACGTCACGCGACAGGAACATCGCGGCCCTGTGCGGCCCGCTGCATTCAGCGGCACACAGGACCGGGGCAGGCTCTCGTCCGAGCCAGGTTCTAAGCGAGGTTGAAAGGCATCTGCCGGACTGGCTTGCCTGTCAGACGCGAGATGGCATTGGCAAATGCCGGCGCCAAAGGTGGCAGGCCGGGTTCGCCCATGCCCGTCGGTGCATCCGCGCTTGGTACGATGTTGACGTCGAATTCCGGCACATCCGTGATCCTTGCCACCGTGAATTCGCTGAAGTTGCTTTGCTCCACAACACCGTCCTTGAGCGTGATTTCCGAGCCGGTAAGGCACGTCGACAAGCCCATGATCGCCGCGCCTTGGACCTGCGCTTCCACGGTCCGAGGGTTGACGGCCAGATTGCAGTGCACCCCCGCCGTGACCCGATGCAGCTTCGGCTGCCCATCGACGACGGAGGCTTCCACCACGTAGGCCACCACGGATGAAAAGGATTCGTGCACGGCCACACCCCAGGCCCGGCCTTCTGCCAATGTCCTACTGCCGTAACCGCTCTTGTCTACGGCGAGTTGCAGTGCATCGCGATGACGAGGATGCTCATCGCCAAACATCTTCATTCGATATGCGACCGGATCCTGGTCGGTGGCTCTCGCTATATCGTCGAGCAAGGTCTCCATCACGAAAGCCGTATGGGTGGAGCCAACGCTGCGCCACCACAGAACCGGCACGTTGGCAGCAGGATGATGTACTGTCAGGCGCATGGGAAGCGGGTAGGGGCTCCGCATCCCCTCTGTCGTGGCGGCATCGATGCCGTCCTTCACCTGGAACTTCTCGAACACGGTTCCCGTCAGTATGGACTGGCCGACGATGGTGTGGTCCCAGGCCAGTACATTGCCCTCTTTGTCGAAGCCAATGCGAGCGCGGTGAAGATGCGTTGGACGGTAGTAGCCGCCCCTCATATCGTCCTCGCGGCTCCAAAGCGTGCGCACTGGCGCCTTCAGCCCCGCCGCCCTGGCGGCTTTGGCTATCTGGCAGGCCTCCATTGCCGTGTCGCTGCTGCTGGAAAAGCGCCGGCCGAAGCCACCACCCGATGTTTGCACATTCACCACGACCTGTTCCGGCTTGAGGCCGAGCACGTTTGCGGCAACGCCGGCATCGAGCCCCGCACTTTGGCTTCCCATCCAGATCTCGGCACGATCGTTGGAAAGCCGAACCGTGCAGTTCAGCGGTTCCATCGCCGCGTGGGCGAGATATGGAAACACGAACTCGGCTTCCAGACTCAAGGGGGCGGTTTCCAATGGCGCCATGTCGGCATCGAACTGGCGCGGGCCGGGGCGATTGGCGATCTCGCGAAACTGGGCAAGTTGCTTTTCACTATCGACCTTTTCGACAGCCGATGTGTCCCACTCCACCTTAAGGGCGTTGCGGCCCTGAGATGCCTGCCAATATCCGTCGGCCACCACGGCCACGCCCTCTGCACCGCGATCCAGCGGCACCCGCAAAACAGCTTTCACGCCCTTTACTGAACGCGCTGCGCTGTCGTCCAGGGAGGCTATCTTGGCTCCGAAGACCGGAGGGCGAGCCACCACGGCCGTCAATTGTCCCGGCAGCTTGAAGTCGATGCCAAAACTCTGTTGGCCACTGCTCTTGGCTTGTGCGTCCAGACGCTGGGTGGGTTGGCCGATGATGCGGAAATCCTTCGGATCTTTCAACGCTATTTTCTGAGGCACGGGCAGGGCCATGGCCGCTTCGGAAAGTTCTCCATAGCCGAGCTTGCGGCCATCAGAAGCCAGAACCACACCGGCCTCGGTTCGCAGCGTCGAAACATCCACGTTCCAGCGGTCCGCCGCGGCTGCGAGTAGCATGGCGCGGACGCGGGCACCCAACTCGCGATACTGCGTAAAGCTGTTCTTGATGGTGTTCGAACCGCCGGTAAGGTGCATTCCGAAGAGCGGATCAACATAGGCCATGTCATTGGTGCCGAGCTGGCTGCGTACTAAATTCCAGTCCGCGTCGAGTTCTTCGGCCAGGATCATCGGCAATGCCGTTTGGACGCCTTGACCGAACTCGAGCCGGTTGATTGTGACCATAACTTCGCCATTTGGCGCAATTTGAACAAATGCAGAAGGCCGCTCGGTCGGCTTCAGAGCGGTGGGCACCTCATCCGCGTCGGTGGACTGGGCCGCGGCCAGATGCGGGAAAATGCCGACAGCCAGACCGAGGGCCCCCGTCAGCTTGAGAAAGCTGCGGCGTGGCAACGCCTGAACCGCCGTCGAACGACCCCGTTCCAGCATGTGCTGCAGCGCACGTGGTAATTCGCTATAATCCATGTTCGGCAACATATGGCGTCTCCTTCAGACGAGATTGCTGGCAGCATCGGCTATGGCGGCGCGGATGCGGACATAAGTTCCGCAACGACAAATATTGCCTTCCATTGCCGAATCGATCTCCGAGGCAGTCGGCTGCGAACCGGAGGGCAGGGATGCGAGGAACGCCGTGGCGCTCATGATCTGACCGCTCTGACAATAACCGCACTGCGCTACATCGTGCTTGACCCAAGCTGCGTGCACCGCTGCGCCGACACGGTCGCTGCCGTCGGTCGCTTTTTCTATGGTGGTGATGGTCAGGCCCTCGGCAGCGGAGAGAGGGGTGCTGCAGGAACGGACGGCCTCACCATCCAGATGTATCGTGCACGCGCCGCAAAGCGCGGCGCCGCAGCCGAACTTGGTCCCGGTCATACCGAGCGTGTCGCGCAGGACCCAAAGGATGGGTGTCTCTGGGTCGGCATCGACCTTGTGCTGATTACCGTTGATATTCAGTGTGATCATGACTGGTCGGTTCTCCGATGTTTCATACTGGATGTGCTCGTTGACCGTCGATCTCTAAGGAGAGCGACGGCGACGGGAGTGCCGCCAGCACCTCCGGGATGATGAGACGCCGTCGACCAAGAGCCTGCTCTCCGGGATAACGTTAGCTTGTCCGGCGCCGCCGAATTAGTTGGCGAAACCTGCACGACGTTAGAAAGGCGGCTTCTGAATGCGAAGCAAAAGCACGAGCTGACACGTCAACCCAAGACGGGGTCAGCGATGATCAGCCGGGTCGGGTGCCGATCGATCGCCGGCTTGCTGAGCCACGAGGTTCGCCGCTACTCCGACAGGGACTTCAGGTAAGCGATGATGTTTAGCCGATCCTCAGGCTTGGACACGCTCACGGTCATTGTGGTTGTCGGTACAACTTCGCGGGGCGCTGCTAGAAACCGGTCCAACGTCGCCTCGTCCCATACTAATCCCGACGCTTTCATAGCCGCCGAATAGCGGACGCCCTCCACAGAGCCGGCTGCGCGCCCGACAACGCCACCGAGCCCCGGTCCAGCCTTTTTCTGGTCCGTGGTCGAATGACAGGCGGAACAGCGCTGAAACGCTTTTTGTCCCAAGGCGACATCTCCCTCCGCTGCGGCAGGAGCCGTCGCCGACACCAGGATCAAGGTGGAGATCACAACGGACGCAAAAATTTTTGTCATGCGTGTTCTTCCCGAATACAGGCTTTCGAAGCCCTGAAAGGACGATGGATTTGCGCGCGCCAGCGCCGTTGCTGGCAGGCCGCGCTAAAGACCTTAGACCCAAGACGCGCCTCATCTTCTCCGGACATGGCATCGCACTGGAGACGGCGGTTGGTTGGGGACGTTACCTCGCCTCAGCATGGAGCATTAGGCGGTACTATCTGCATGATGTTAGAAATGAGGTTCATAAATGCCCGACAGCCAACGATCGTCGACGAAGGTTGTCTGCCTTTTTTGCACCAGCAGGACTCAACCCTCTTGATGCCTGCCGCAGCATGCAATCAGTTGAGCTTAAGCTTCCCTTGGAGAGGTTCTGCAGACATCGGTTGCAGCGCGGAAGTTCGCCTATTTAGAAACCACATTCATAACTTCATGCGAGCAACGACGGCTAATCCAGCCGTTCGTTCTTTGCTATCGCTCTTCACTGCCCATGGTGGATCTTCCACCCGGAAGAACGATCGGCAGTGGAACGTGACAGAAATGCGAACAGGAAGTTCCGCGATGCAACGTAAGCTCGCAGCGATTCTCGCCGGGGACATTGTCGGCTACAGTCGGCTCATGGCGGAAAACGAAGCGACGACGTATGCGGAGTTGCGTTCCGTGTTTGACGACGTGATCGATCCAGCGGTCCAGCACCATGGAGGCCGAACATTCAAAAACTCTGGCGATGGCTTCCTCGCTACATTCCCGAGCGTTAACGAAGCGTTGAATGCGGCGGTGGAGATTCAGAACGGCTTCGATACGCGGCCCTTTGAATTTCGGATCGGCATCAATCTTGGTGACGTCATCGAAGACAATGGTGACATGTACGGCGATGGCGTGAATGTCGCATCGCGCCTTGAGGCAATGGCAGATCCTGGCAGTATCTTTGTTAGTGGTGCGGTGGTCTTGAGTGCTGACCGGGGTCGAGGCGACGAGTTTTTCCGCATTGGACGTCGGAATGCCAAAAACCTTCCTGAACCACTCGATGTCTATGCGGTCACGCGCGCTGGACGACGGAGAAGCAAATGGAGCCGGTACGCGGCTCTTGTCCCGCACGTGAGCGCTCGCCTTGGCTATTGTCTTGGGGCTGCGTCGCTCGTGCTCATCGGAATCGCAATCCAGCCGCTTCCTCTCGCGGCAATGATCGGCCGGATACCGGCTGAGCTTTCGGTGCTTGCCAGCGGTGAACGGCCGGACCCTCGGCCGTCTGTGGCTGTTATGCCTTTCGACAATATGAGCAGCGAGGCAACACAGGCCTACTTTGCCGATGGGCTGACGGAAGACATCACGACTGAACTTGCCCGAAACTCGGAACTTCAGGTGATTGCCCGCAACTCGGCTTATGCGATGCGAAGCCAGGAAGCCGATGTCCGCAAGGTCGGCGAGAAATTGGGTGTGGCCTACGTCATCGAAGGTAGCGCTCGACGGGTGGGTGATAAACTCCGCGTCGCCGCTCAACTTATTGACGTGAATAGCGGAGCTCACCTCTGGTCGCGCAGCTATGACCGCCATATCGATGATATATTCACGGTCGAAAGCGAGTTGACATCCGAGATCGTTGCCCACCTTGTTTCCTTTGTCCGCAAGTCTGAAGCCGCAGAGGCGATGAAACGCCCAACCAAGGATTTGCAGGCCTACGATCTCGTTCTTCAGGCACGCGCTCGTTTCACGCACGATTCGAAAGATGCCGAGGGGCTTCTTTCCGCCCGAGGACTTTTCCAGCGGGCTTTGGAATTAGACCCGGCTTATGCCGTGGCGCGTGCCAATCTCGGTATGACCTATATCTTCGATGTCACGCAAAACGTCAGCGGCCACGCCACAGACCGAGACCTGGAGATTGGCTTGAGCGAGGCGCGTCAATCCATCCGACTCGATCCAAATCTGGCGATGGGATATCAGGTATTGAGCTACGGCTTGGCTGCAAGCGGCGATTACGCTGGTGCTTTACAAGCGGGACACCGGTCGGTGGAACTCAATCCGAATGATCCTGACAGCATGATGGCGCTCGCAAAAGCCCAGGTTCGTTTTGGTGACTACGATGGAGCATTACGGAATGCTGAGCGTGCCCGCCGTCTTCATCCCATAGCTCCCGAATATTATGCTTATGTGCATGGTCAGGCGCTTTATGCGGCTGGTCGTAGCGATGAAGCTGCGAGCGTTATCCAAGAGTGCCTGATCCGCGCGCCGCAGGATTCGAATTGCCTGCTCATTCAAACCGCGTTGCAGGCTGGTCGCTCAGAGCTGGACAAGGCCAAGGCGACCATGGCCAGTTTGGTCAAAGCAAAGCCCGACTTCTCGCTTGAAACAGAGCGCAACTATCGTCGGTTTGGTGATTCCCCGCTAATGGAACAATTTCTCGCAGATCTCGCGCGCGCCGAGGCTCCCAAGACGGTCTCGCTTCAACGGCCTGTGTTGCGTTCTTAAATGGCATACGGCACACCTCATCACGAATAGCGGTGCAGTTCCTTGCGAAAAGCCTGGCTCGGCTTCATTATTCCACCCAAATCATAGCGTGCATAAATGGCGCGGAATTTTACAACGGCGGCCTGCTCTTGCTATTAAAAACGATAGGCAGTTACAGCGCCGGCAGGAGCAGATGACGATGAAACGCCCGGGCATGTCTCAACCCGATCCGGCCGTCTTCATCCGTGCCAACCTGCCTATATCACCCGTTCCATCCATCCCCGAGATCCGGATTCATACGGCAGGGCCCGCGAGCGGGCTCTGGCGGCTTGCCGGCCGCGGAGAGGCCGATCCGCCGCCTTACTGGGCCTATCCCTGGGCCGGCGGCGCAGTGCTTGCCCGCCATCTGCTCGATCGACCGGAAATGGTGACCGGCCGCCGGGTGCTCGATCTCGGCGCTGGCTCCGGGCTCGTGGCCATTGCCGCGGCGAAGGCCGGAGCAGCCACGGTGACCGCTATCGACATCGATGCCAATGCCATTGCCGCAATCGGGCTCAACGCAGCGATCAACGGTGTGAACATCGTGGCCTTGGCCGCCGATATTATCGAGGATCAGCCACCAGCGACTGACCTTCTCGTGGTCGGCGACCTGTTCTACGATCCCTCGCTTGCCTTGCGGGTGATGGCCTTCCTGCGGCGTTGCCAGGCGAGCGGCGTCGAGGTGCTGATCGGCGATCCCGAGCGGGCCTACCTGCCGCAGGGAGAACTCAACCGAATCGCCACCCATGCAGTTGCGGATTTCGGCGGGGGCACTGGCGGCGGTGCCGTGCAGGCGGGTGTCTTTGCGCTCTCCGGCAAAGTTGAAGGCGAGATTATGCCAGGAGGTCAGGCCGCAACAGCATGACCGGGCAGGGCGCTCCGGCCGGCAGCTCCGGTGCATGCGGCGGGCGGATGACGAGACAGTCGGCTGCGGCGAAGACCTTCATCATCGAAGAATCCTGCTTGCCGAAAGGTTCGGCGAGCCAGTGGCCGGCGGCGGATTTCGAAAGTTTCGCACGGATATAGTCCTGCCGGTGGTCGTTGGCGCGCAGTGTGACGGCCGCCTCCACCGTTGCCTCGCGCCGCACCGGCGGCAGGGAGGCGAGCCTGCGGATCAGCGGCTCAAGGAAGAGCAGCGAGCAGACGAGGCTAGAGACCGGGTTGCCGGGCAGGCCGAGCACATGCGTCTCGCCGAAGCTGCCGACCATCAGCGGTTTGCCGGGGCGCATGGCGATGCGCCAGAAATCGAGCTGCATGCCGGCTTCGATCAGCGTGGCCTGCACCAGATCATGGTCGCCGACCGAAGCGCCGCCGAGCGTGACGATCACATCGACCTTGGCGTCCCGCGCCGTGCCGATCGCCGCGCTGATCCTGGCCTTGTCGTCAGGCACGATGCCGAGATCGAGCACATCGGCGCCGGCTTTGCGGGCAAGGGCTGCAATACCAAACGTATTGGATGCGATGATCTGCGAAGGGCCGGGCGTGCTTCCGGGCGGCAGCAGTTCGTCGCCGGTTGAGAGGATGGCGATCAGCGGGCGCCGCAGCACTTCGACATCGGGCCGGTTCATGCCCGCAGCGACCGTCAGCCGCGAGAAATCGAGCACGGTGCCGGCCGACAGCACCGCTTCGCCTTCGGCGAAATCCTGACCGCGGGGACGCACATGCTGGCCCTGCCGCACAGGGAAATTGGTTCGGATACCGCCTTCGATCTTCTCAGCATCCTCCTGCAGCAGGACGCTGTCGGCGCCTCGCGGAACTGGCGCACCGGTGAAGATGCGGACGGCTTCACCCTGGCTGACGCTTCCCTCGAAGCCGTGGCCGGCGGAAGACGTGCCGATGACCTTCAGCACGGCGCCCGGCTCCGGCGCGTCTTCGCGGCGCAGTGCATAGCCGTCCATGGCGGAGGCATTGAAGGGCGGCTGGGTCAGGCCGGCCGTCAGATCGACGGCCAGGACGCGGCCCTCGGCTTCGGCAAGCGGCAGCGTCTCGGACGCAGCAATGGGCTTTGCGCGGGAGAGCAGGCGGCTCAGGGCGTCGGCGACCGGGAGAAGGTTCATCTTGCCTCCGGATGACGGAAATCGCCGGATTTGCCCCCGGACTTTTCTAGAAGCCGGATGCCGCCGATCTCCATTGCCTTATCGGCCGCCTTGGCCATGTCGTAGATCGTCAGACAAGCGACCGAGACAGCGGTCAACGCCTCCATCTCCACACCGGTCTTGCCGCTCAGCTTGGCGGTCGCCGTAACGCGCAGGCCGGGCAGGGCGGCATCTTCCGCGATCTCGACCGTGACCTTCGTCAGCATCAGCGGATGGCAGAGCGGGATGAGATCGGCGGTGCGTTTTGCCGCCATGATGCCGGCAAGGCGCGCCGTGCCGATCACATCGCCCTTCTTGGCGTTGCCTTGGACGATGAGAGCAAGCGTTTCCGCCGCCATCTTAACATGGCCTTCGGCAGTGGCGATGCGCACCGTCTCGGCCTTATCGGAGACATCGACCATATGCGCCTCGCCCGAGGCATCGATATGGGTCAGACCGGGCTCTGCGCCGCTCATATCATTCGGCCGCGATGGCGGCTTCGCCAAAGAGAAGCGTGCGGGTGGCGGCCGCCACGTCGTCCTTGCGCATCAGGCTCTCGCCGACAAGGAAGGTACTGATGTCGACGGCCTGCAGGCGCTGGCAATCCGCATGGGTGAAGATGCCGCTTTCGCCGACCAGGAGCCGGTCATCAGGCACCATGGGGCCCAGCGTCTCGCTGACGGTCAGGCTGACCTCGAAGGTACGCAGATTGCGGTTGTTGATGCCGATAAGCGGCGAAGAAAGCTTCAGCGCCCGCTCCATCTCTTCGGCGTCGTGGACTTCGACCAGCACGTCCATGCCGAGGGCGAAGGCCTCATCCTGCAGGCGTTCGGCCTCGTCGTCGGACAGCGAGGCCATGATCAGCAGGATGCAGTCGGCGCCCCAGGCGCGGGCCTCGTGCACCTGGTAGGTCTCGAACATGAAATCCTTGCGCAGCGCCGGCAGCGTGCAGGCAGCGCGGGCGGCTGTCAAAAATTCCGGCGCGCCCTGAAAGCTCGGCCTGTCGGTCAGCACCGAAAGGCAGGCTGCACCGCCGGCCTCATAGGCGCTCGCCAGCGACGGCGGATCGAAATCCGGGCGAATGAGGCCCTTCGAGGGGCTCGCCTTCTTGATCTCGGCGATCAGGCCGAAGCGGCCGGCATCACGCTTGGCAATGAGCGCCTTGTGGAAGCCGCGCGGGGCGGACTGGCCGGCCTGCATCGCCTTCAGATCGGCAAGCGACGCTGCTGCCTTGGCAGCGGCGATCTCTTCGCGCTTGTAGAGTTCGATCTTCTTCAGGATATCGGTCATCGGGCAATCCTAGTCGATATCGTTGGAAACGGCGATGAGTTTGTCGAGGGCGAGCGCAGTAGAGCCGCTATCCAGCGACTGTGTGGCCAGCGTCATGCCGTCGCGGATGGTTGCGACCTTGCCCGCGATGACAAGCGAGGCGGCGGCATTGGCGAGCGAGACATCGCGATAGGCGTTCTTGGCGCCGCCGAGCACCTCGCGAAGCGCTGCGGCATTGGCAACACCATCACCGCCCTTGATGTCGGCGAGCACGCAAGGGCTGACGCCGAAATCGGCGGGCGAGAGCTCGAAGTTGCGGATCTTGCCGTCTTCGAGCGCCGCGACTTGTGTAATGCCTGTCGTGGTGATCTCGTCGAGGCCGTCGCCATGGACCACCCAGACGCATTCGGAGCCGAGATCGCGCATGACTTCGGCAAGCGGCACCAGCCATTGCGGCGAGAAGACGCCGAGCAACTGGCGGCGAACGCCGGCCGGATTGGAGAGCGGCCCGAGCAGGTTGAAGATCGTCCGCGTGCCGAGCTCGACCCTTGAGGGGCCGACATGGCGCATGGCGGAATGATGCATCTGCGCGAACATGAATCCGACGCCGGCCTCGGCAATGCAGCGGGAGATGATCTCTGGGCCGACGTCGAGCTTGACGCCGAGTGCGGCCAGATTGTCGGCCGCGCCCGATTTCGAACTCAGCGCCCGATTGCCGTGTTTGGCGACGGGAACACCAGCGCCGGCGACGATTAGCGCCGCCAGCGTCGAGATATTGTAGGTGCCGCTGGCATCGCCGCCGGTGCCGACAATGTCGATCGCATCGGCCGGCGCCTCGACGGTCAGCATTTTCGAGCGCATTGCGGTGACGGCGCCGACGATCTCGTCGACGGTTTCGCCGCGCACGCGCAGCGCCATCAGGAAGCCACCGATCTGCGAGGGTGTCGCCTGGCCCGACATCAGGATGTCGAAGGCAGCGCGGGCCTCGTCACGCGTCAGCGGCTCGCGGCTTGCGGCCTTGGCCAGGAACGGCTTCAGATCGGTCATAAAGCCTCCTAGCGGGTCGTCGCCTGTTCAGCGAGCGTCTGGTTGATCTCGGCGCCGTACTGCGTCTGCAGCAGGTTGACCATCTGATCGAGAATATCATCGCCGGCGGCATTAGCCATGGCGGTGATCTGGGCATCGCGGTTGTTCAGCACGTCGCCGGTCGGCTGGGTGTTGACCTCGGTGACCTTCAGCAGGATCTGCGTCGAGGGATCGGCGCCGACAGCGCTCGCGACCGTGTCGAGCGGGCCGGAGAAGGCGGCGGTGACGCCGGCCCGGCCGAGGACCGCATCATCGGTGGAACGGGTGACGCCGCTCTTGCTTTCGACGGCAATGCCGAGCGGCGTTGCGATATCGGCAAGGGCAGTGCCCTTTTTCGCCTCGGCCCTCAATGCATCGGCCTTCTTTGCGAGCTCGGCCTTCTGCTGTTCCGCCGTCCAGTCCTCGACGGCCTTTTCGCGCACTTCGGCGACCGGGCGGTCGCGGTCCGGCGTGATTTCGCGGACGTTGAACCAGACATAGCCGTCATTGCCGATCGGGAGCGGCGGCGCATCGACGCCAACCTCGGTCTTGAAGGCTTCGCCGAGCAGCTGCTGCTTGACGGGAACATCCTTGACCTCTTGGCCGTCCTTGTCGGCGCCGGTCATATCGACGGCATCGACGGTGACGGCTTTGAGCTTCAGCTGGCCGGCGATATCCTCGAGCGTCGAACCGCCGGCGCGCAGGTCCTCGATGCGGTCATGAACGTTGATCACTTCCTGGGAGGCGTTGGAGAGCGACAGCTGCTTGCGGATATCCTCCTTCACCTCATCGAAATTCTTCGCCGTTTCCGACTTGATGTTGGTGACGCGCAGGATGACCGAGCCGAAGGAGCCATCGACGACAGGCGTCGTGCCGCCATCGCGCGAAACTGCGAAGGCCGCATCGGCAACCGCCCGGTCGGGAACCTTGTCCTTGGTGAATTCGCCGAGCAACACGTCACTTGCCGTCTTGCCCTGGTCGGAGACCAGCTGGTCGAAGCTGGTGCCGCTCTTCAGCGCCGTTTCGGCGGCGGTGGCGAGATCCTTGCTGGCGAAGGTCAGCTGTTCGATGGTGCGGCTTTCCGGCGTGCGATAGGTATCCTTGCTCTTGTCGAAGGCTTCGTGGATCTGCTCGTCGGTGACGGTCGCGGCATCGGCGATATCGGCAGGCTGCAGCTTGAGATAGGCGACCTTACGGTATTCGGGCGCCCGGTAGCGCTGCTTGACACCTTCGAACCAGGTTGCCAGCACGTCGTCGGCAGGTGCCTTGATCGGCTCGATATTGGCATTGGTGAGCAGCAGGTAATCGATGCTGCGGCTTTCATCACCATAGAGCTTAAGGGCGTCGACCAGGGTCTTCGGTGCGGTGAAACCATTCGAGATGGCATCGACCACCTGGCTGCGGACAGCGACCTTGCTGCGCTCCTTGATGTAATCGTCCTGGCGGATGTTGGCATTGCGCAGACGCGAGATGAAGAGCTCGCGGTCGAACCGGCCGTTGACGGCCTTGAAAGCCGGATCGTCAGCGATCAGCTGGGCGAGGCGATCTTCGGAAAGGCCGAGGTTCATGTCTTCGGCGAGCTGGTCGAGCGAGGCGCCGGCGACGAGCTCGGCGAGCACCTGCTGCTCGACGCCGAAGGCGCGGGCCTGCTCGGGGGTGAGGCGCGTGCCGAACTGCTGGCTGAGGTTTGCCACCTGGCGCTGATAGGCGAGGTGGAATTCGTTGACGTCCACATGCTGATCGCCAACGGTCACGACCGTGGTGCTGTTACCGCCTGTCAGCAGCTGATGCGACACGCCCCAGGCGCCGAAAGACACGACGAGCAGAAGCAGGAGCAGCTTGGCAACCCAGGTCTGAGCAGCTCTTCTCAGGATATGGAACATAGAAACGCAAACCTCGCAGTATCATTGACCCGCGCGCGGGCGGACATTCGACGTTCCTTAAAACAAACCCGACAGGAAATGAAGGGTTTGTCACGCGAAAAGCTGCACAAGTCGACCGCTCCGCCGCGGCGGCTTTGCGGAGAACAAAAGATCGGTTGCGACGGAACCTTTCGGGCCGCCATTTCGTTGAAGCGGCATCCCATGAAACAGGAGCAGACCATGGCAGAATTGAAAACCGCTTCCGCCGAATCCACCGCTGCGCGCGTCAAGGCTGATATAGCAGCAGACGATCTGTCGGCGCAGGTCGCAGCCCTTCGCAACGATCTCTCCCGGCTAACGGAAAGCGTGGTCGCGCTGGGGCAGGGGGCGAAGTCGGCGGTGACCGACGAGGCTTCGGTGATGACGGAACGGCTGCGCGACAAGGTACGCGAAGAACCGCTCGTGGCACTCGCCGTGACGGCAGGCATTGCCTACGTGTTCGGCCTGCTCAGCCGCCGCTGAACGGCAATTCAGAGTGAAGAAAAGCCGGGCGCCATGAACGCCCGGCTTTTAGTGTTTGCATCCGTCCAAAAGTAGCCGGGCTGACGCGACCGGGCTCAGTTGGCGCGACCAAGTCAGCGGCGGATGACGCGCCCGATCGCGATCAAGATGCAGGCACCGACGAAACCGGTGATCAGATAACCCAGCCAACCGGCGAGCGGCTGGATGTGCAAAAGACCCAGTATCCAGTTGGCGACAATAGCGCCGATGATGCCGAGCAATATGTTCATGAGCAGGCTCATGCTGCTGCGCATTGCCTTTTCCGCCAGCCATCCGGCGACACCGCCGATAATGATGGCTGCAATCCAACCCACGCCTGCGCTTTCCATGGTTATCTCCCTCCTGGCAAAACGAGTCACAGAATGCACGAAACGAAACGAAGTTCCACTCCTAGTTACTGAGATTGCTTTGCGGGTTCAGCAACTTATGTGACTCACGGCTGCAGCAGGGTGACCGGGGAGTGCACCGCGTATGCGACGATCTGAAACAGGAGGCCAGCAATGGCCAGCAATGCGAAGCCAAAAGGCATAATCAAGCTTTTGCTAAACATCTTTCCTCTCCCGTTTGCGTAAAGCATAAGCGGAAGCGGAAGGAGCGCAAGAATATTGTTAACAGATAGTTAAGCATGGCAATTAGTTAAAATTTAATACATCCGCTGACGTCGTAATACTTTCGGATGTCAAAACGTTTATTTTTGCAGCCCTGCCGTGTCTGCTGGCGGATCATGCTACTTTCGCTCCAGACCTTCCACACTCTGCCGGCTCGTCGCCTTTGGCGCGAGATGCTTTAGATGCAGCTGGAGATGCAGTCTCTCTGGCTCTCAGACACGCGGCCGCAGAACGGGCCGGCGCTGTCGCGCGCCGTCGGGCAATCCGCGTCGCGGGCGATCAGGTCCGGTGTACGATCAGCATAAAGACGAGGAAAGACGCTGTTGCGACCGTCGCGGCGAAGGCAAGCTCATAATCCATGTCATTAACCCGGTTGGATGGCACCCCTAAACGCCGATCCGCGTCAGGGAGTTCCATACCGCCACTCGCGCTTATCGCCTGCCGATTGATTTTGTCGAGGAGTGTATCATTTTCCCTAGAACAGGATGATTTTAGGCCCAGTCGACCTAAAATCTGAATCCTGTTGCAAATTAAGAGTTAGAGCATGATGTCAAAACCGCTCACACTTTTCGCGATCATGCTCTGAATCGCCATTCAGCCAAGGGGACCACTTGATGCCAAAAGCTGCAATCGCCATCGCCTGCATCGGCTTGCTGACACTTTCCGGCTGCGGCAATACCGCATACGGGCTGAAGAAGGATGGACAGGAAGCAAGCCACGCAATGGACAATGCAACACATCGGGTGCTTTCGGCCGGCGCCAAGAAGTGATGCAGGCGATGGAATAAAAAAGCCCGCCTGGGGTGAGGCGGGCTTAGGATTAACAGGGAGAATGGGCGGATAGGCTTCCGCCTCGACTAATAAAGCATTTTCTTAAGCGCATGACTTTACGTCATTCGACGTAATGGCGATCGGCAACGACCAATGCGGCCAGGATTCGGAATCGAATCAGAGATGTCCGGATCGAATCAGAAGTTGCCCCAGTTCTGAGCGCGGGCACGAGCGCGAATAATCCGGTATTCGCGACCGCCATAGAGGGAGCCGATTGTCAGCAGAAGCGTCAGAACGTCCCAGATGATATGCATGTTATCCTCTTAGGTTGGACGGCCCCGCCGCCGATCGGTGAAGATACAATAGCAATCTTTCGAACGTGCTTATATGACAAGAAATCGGGATGAGCGGGAAAGCCGGCAGGGCGCTTCCGCAGAGGAGAGGCGGCGTTGCCGCCTTGGAGCAGCAAAGTGAACAGATTCGACGGCGGCTTATGACGATTTTCTCTGTCCGCCACATCACGTCCTATCGTTACGTCAGGGACGTCGATTTCGGCGAGCATCGCTTGATGTTCCGGCCGCGCGACAGTTTCGACCAGCGGCTGATCGAAGCGTCGTTGACGATCTATCCTGAGGAAAGCCATGTGCGCTGGATCCACGATGTTTTCGGCAATTGCGTGGCGCTCGTCGATTTTTCGAGGCCGGCGTCCGAACTTCGTTTCGAAACCTGGATCACGCTCGATCATACGCCGCAGGTCGCCCTGGATCTCAAGGTCGACGATGCGGCCCTGACCTATCCATTCTCCTACGACAAGGACGAAATTGCCGATCTGACGCCGGCGATGCAGCGCCATTATCCCGACCCGAACGACGAGGTCGGGCGCTGGGCACGCCAGTTCGTGCGCCAGGGGCGTCCAACGGAGACCGGGCATCTGCTGATGACGCTCTGTTACGCCATCCGCGAGAGCTTCGTCTACGCGCGGCGCCAGGAACATGGAACCCAGACGCCGTTGCAGACCTTGCAGCTTCGCTCCGGCACCTGCCGGGATTTTGCGCTTCTGATGATGGAGGCGGCACGGGTGCTTGGCCTCGCGGCGCGGTTCGTCACGGGCTATGTCTATGTTCCCGACCGGGACGGTTCCACCGTGCTCGGCGGCGGTTCCACGCATGCTTGGTGCCAGGTCTATCTTCCAGGCGCCGGCTGGACGGAGTTCGATCCGACCAACGGCATCGTCGGCAACCGCGATCTCATTCGTGTCGCGGTTGCCCGAGATCCGCGCCAGGCCGTCCCGTTGAGCGGCAGCTATGATGGGGACGGGAAGGATTTCGACAGCATGACGGTGCAGGTCAACGTCACCACGAGGTGATCTCGACTACGTCTGAGGTAATCTTGGATTACTCCGGCCTGGCCGCCCGCAGCCATGGGAACCGGGTCGCGCGATCAACGTTCCCTACTCACCTCCACCGATGCGGAGACGCGAGAAGGAAGCCACAATGAAGATACGCGCCGGGTTTCATCTGGGCTACGAATGCACGCAGCCGACGCCGATGCTGCTCGTCCTCAACATCCATCCCTCCCGTCGCGCTGATCTTCTCAGCGATCAGATCCTGACATTCGACCGGCCGATCGAGGCCTGGGGCTATACAGATGGGTTCGGCAATGCCTGCAGCCGGATCGTCGCTCCGCCCGGGCTGACGACGATCTCCACGGAGTTCGAGATCTATGACAGCGGCCAACCCGACATCGTTCCCGACGATGCCGTCCAGCACGGGATCAATGATCTGCCGGACGATGTGCTGGTCTTCCTGCTCGGCAGCCGTTATTGCGACACCGACAGGCTTGCGGATTTCGCCTGGGCAAGGTTCTCGTCGACGCCGCTCGGCTGGGCGCGTGTCCAGGCGATCTGCGATTTCGTCCATGACCACATCACTTTCGATTACCTGAAGGCCGACGTGCTCAGGACCGCGCATGGCGGCTTCACCGACAAGGCGGGCGTTTGCCGCGACTTTGCCCATCTCGCCATCGCGCTTTGCCGAGGCATGAATATTCCCGCACGATATTGCACCGGCTATCTCGGCGATATCGGCGTTCCGATCGATCCCAATCCGATGGATTTCAGTGCCTGGTTCGAGGTCTTTCTCGGCGGTCATTGGCATACGGTCGATGCCCGCCACAACACGCCTCGCATCGGCCGGATCCTGATGGGGACCGGCCGCGACGCCACCGACGTCGCGATGTCGACAGCCTTCGGCCCGGCTACACTCTCCCGTTTCGAGGTGATCACCGAGGAAGTGCCGCAGGAGGCGATGAAAGCCGATTGATCGTCGGAGTCGGACTTACGAAGCGTCGACCGAGCATCGCAGGCGAGGCAGATCCTATGCCTTCTTCAAAAACTCGGTTTTCAGCACCAGGCCTTTGACCTGCTTGGTGCTGCACTCGATCGCGCCCGGATTGTCGGTCAGGCGAATGCCCTTGACCAGCGTTCCACGCTTCAACGTCTCCGAGGTTCCCTTGACCTTGAGGTCCTTGATCAGCGTCACGGAATCGCCGTCGTGCAGCTGGCTTCCGTTGCTGTCTTTTACAATGATGTCGGTCATAACGTCCCCGTTTGGTGATCCCGACGGGAAATCATGGCGACGCGGGATAGTCAACCACACGAACGGATCAATCGGCCCGACCTCAGATCCTACGCACTCCTTCAATCAGCGCGCGCGCAGGCGTCCCGAACGCAGCCGCGCAGCCAGCGATGCGCGGGATCGGCATCCATCCTGGGGTGCCAGAGCAATGACACCGTGATCTCGGGCGTCGGGACGGGGAGGGGGAAACTATGCATTCCCGCGCGCAAGGCTCCGGTGTGCCGTTCGGGCACGCTGGCGATCAGATCGGAGGTTCGGGCGAGCGCCAGTGCCGTGGAAAAGCCGCTGACGATGGTGGCGATCTGCCGCTCCAGCCCGAGCGCGGTCAAGGCTTCATCGATCGGTCCCTTGTCGAGCCCGCGCCGTGAGACGTAGATGTGCTGGCCGGCGGCATAAAGGGAGGGCGTCAACTCGCGCTCGCAAAGCGGATGCCCCAAGCGCACGACGCCGATGAAACGATCGCGGAACAAGGCCTGCGCCCGCACCTCCGGCCCGGTCGTCCCGCCGACGACGCCGGTTTCCAGATCGACGGTCCCGTCGCGAAGCGGGGCGCTGTCCTTGTCCGGCTTCTGCACGAAGCGCAGCCGCACGCCGGGCGCTTGCCGGCCGAGGCGTGCGATAAGATCAGGTCCGAAGCTCTCGGCAAAGCCTTCGCTGGTGCGCAAGGTGAACGTCCGGACCAAGCGTTGAAGATCAAGCGCCTCGGCAGGACGCAGGACCGCCTGCGCGTCCTCGACAATCCGGCCGACCCGCTCGCGCAGTTCGAGCGCGCGCGGCGTGGGGACGAGGCCGCGGCCGGCGCGCACCAGCAGCGGATCGCCCGTCGTTTCGCGCAATCGCGCTAAGGCCCGGCTCATCGCCGACGGGCTGAGCCGCAGCCTTTGTGCCGCACGCGCAACGCTGCCCTCGGCAAGCAGCACATCGAGAGTGACCAGCGAGTTGAGATCGGGTGTCGACATGCATCAGCTATAACACGCTTTCATCGTGATGTGGCGCCAAACGCATGAATGAAGTGAAAATCATGCGCCTTCCGCCATATCAAACATAGGACTAGGTTTTCACCAGTTCCATTTGGGGAACTAAGAGAAAACGGAGTTCACGTGGTGAAATCGATCATTGCAGAGCGAAGCGAGGCCATCGCCGAACAGTCACCCTCCGTACGATGGGCGCTTGCCAGTCTTTCCCTCTCGATGTTGTTGCCGTCACTCGGCACCAGCATCGCCAATGTCGGCCTGCCGAGCTTGGCGCAAGCGTTCAATGCGTCCTTCCAGGATGTGCAGTGGATCGTTCTCGCCTATCTCCTTGCCATCACCACCCTGGTCGTCAGCGTCGGACGGCTCGGCGACATCACCGGCCGACGCCGGCTGCTGCTCATCGGCATCCTGCTCTTCACGCTGGCCTCGATCCTCTGCGGCGTCGCGCCGACTTTATGGCTGATGATTGCCGCGCGCGCCGTGCAGGGGCTGGGTGCGGCCATCATGATGGCGCTCACCATGGCCTTTGTCGGCGAAACGGTGCCGAAGGAAAAAACCGGGAGCGTCATGGGGCTGCTCGGAACGATGTCGGCGATCGGCACCGCTCTTGGGCCTTCGCTCGGCGGCCTGCTGATCGCCGGGCTCGGCTGGCCGGCAATCTTTCTCGTCAACGTGCCGCTCGGCGTTCTGACCTTCGTTCTCGCCTATCGCCATTTGCCCGCCGATATCAGCAAGGGGAAGACGGATCGGAAGGGCTTCGACTTGGCGGGCACACTGCTGCTTGCGCTGACGCTTTCGGCCTATGCGCTGGCGATGACGATCGGGCACGGCCGCTTTGGGCCGCTGAACGTCGCTCTGCTCTCGGCCGCCGTCTTCGGCACCGGTTTGTTCGTCTTAGCCGAGGCGAGAGCGGCATCGCCGCTGATCCAGTTGACGGAATTTCGCAATCGCGTCCTCAGCGCCAGCCTGGCGATGAACGCGCTGGTTTCGACTGTGATGATGGCGACGCTGGTGGTGGCGCCATTCTACCTTTCCCATGCGCTCGGGCTCAATCAAGCTCTCGTTGGCATCGTCATGTCGATCGGGCCCGTCATCTCCATCTTGAGCGGGGTCCCGGCTGGCCGCCTGGTCGACCGTCTGGACACGTCCTTCGTGGTTGTCGCAGGGCTCGTTGCCATGGCGGCAGCCTCCGTCGCCATGGCCGTGCTGCCCGGGATATCAGGCTACATCGCCGCCATCGCCATGCTGACACCCGGTTATCAGCTGTTCCAGGCGGCCAACAACACTGCCGTCATGGCGGATGTCCGTCCCGACCAGCGAGGCGTCATCTCCGGCATGCTCAACCTGTCGCGCAATCTCGGGCTGATTACCGGCGCATCCGTGATGGGCGCCGTCTTCGCGCTCTCTTCGGGAGCACCCGATATCACAGCGGCGCATCCCGAGGCCGTCGCCTCAGGTATGCGGGTCACCTTCGCCGTTGCGGCAGCACTGATTATCGTCGCGCTCGCCATTGCGGTCGGGACTTACCGCCGCCGAGCGCTCGGGGAGAGTTGAGCGCGGCAGGCCGCGCGAGCGAAACCCGGACCAAGGTCCGATCCATCCCGGACTTCGTGCCCATAGCAACTTTCGGTCAACGCGATAGGTCCTTGCGGCATGCGTGGAGGTTTCGGAGTTTGGCTGTGACTAAAATGTTCGTTGCGGGGATGATACTGACGCCGCTTATCTTCTGGGGTTCTATCGGCGTCCTGATATACTCGTACTTCTCGTGAGAGCTGTCCGGCGAGACATCGACATCGTCGAGCCCGTATTTCGAAGCATTCTGCGCCTTGAAGATACCGGCCGATGGCGTGGAATAGATACCGAATTGCCGCCTGACCGCCGACACATCGGATCAGTTTGATTGGCCACGGAAGATTGCAACGGCCGCAGTGACCAGCGTGGCATTGTCGTTGGCAGTCGTCCCATCCGGGAGGTGCTTGCCATCTTCCAGACCGATACGGGTGGAGTAGCGCAGCTCGCGCGCCAACCTGACGAAGGGCCAGACGGTATCGTCGAAACCGTGCAGAAGAATGGGCCGATTGACCCGGCTATCCCCGAGCACCTTGATAATGCCGTTCGCAATATGGCATGCGCGCTGCAAATTCTGTTCGTCATCGAGCTCGATGAGCACGCGAAAGACCTGCTCTTGATCATCGAGGCCGATGTAGCGCTCCGCATCGGCGACCGATGCCAGTCCGACTTCAATGCCGACACCCTTCTGCCGCAGCAGCTGCATGACTCCGGGCGCATCGTCTTCAGAGAGGTTCACCGAGGCATAATCCGGCACGACATCCCAGCGGCGGATGGCTTCCCGCGTTTTCTCACGGTCGCCTTCGATCCAGGCGCCGGTGGACACACCGATCAGCGTTCCCGGGCAGGCCCAGCGGATTGCACCAACCGTCTCGTCGACGGCGGCAAGGCTCTCCTTGCCATCGGCTCCGCGCGGATGGACGTGAAGCTCCGCAGCGCCGGCTGCGACCGAAGCCGTGGCATCACGCACCATGGCATCGATCGTCAGCGGAAGGAGGGGATGGAAATCGCTCGGCCGCGCGCCGTTGATGCAAGCTTGGACGATCATAAAAGGAGCCTCGCGCTTGTTGGGCCGCTTAAGACACCGGGCATACCAAATTGGAAACCTGATGACCTGGGGGCGCTGCTGACAAAGTCACTTCCCTTGCCGTTGCGGCCCAATAATATCAAATCAGTCGAGATGGGCGACTGCTGCGCTCGTGCAGCGTCAAGCTGCGCGCATGCCGACCAGAGGACGGCCACGTGATCTCGTGGCAGCGACGTGACGTCAATCTGCCGCCCGACCCCATTCTTAAGTTAATGGCGGTCGCGTCCTGTTGCTGCCTGTATATCATCTTATCGTCAACGCAAAGGAGGAGGCTGAAACTCATCTGTTGCCCTCAGGGAAGGCCAACCTTCCTGAGGTACAAAACCGCAATTTTAGGAAAACGACGGATGGCGGAAGGGTCGCGAACTCTACGACATCAAAATTCTTAGCTCAGCTCACGCAGGCAGCGGCGAACAGTCGTTGGCCCGGCCATCGAACCTATCACCGGCTGATCATGACCCGCCACATTCAGAACCGCATCAAGATACGCGAGAAACAGGGCGGCCGCTGCGGCTAGTGCCTCCGGCCTATGGTTTTGAGTGACAAACCGCCTCATAAACAGCCGCGGAATGCCGAAACCCTTGAGCACCTGCGGCGCCGCTCTAATGGCGGCCGCAACAATCGAGACAACATCGCTTTGGCGTGCAAGCATAGCAACGAAGAGCGCGGCGCTGCCGAGCCGCATCGGCGGCGGGACCAACACCATAAGCCGGCGCGATCACCACCCGCGACCACACCAGCGGCGCGCCGGCCGGTGTTTTCTGGGATGCTCGCAGCTGTTCATCGGAGGTTAATGCTTATTAACCCAGAATCGCAGCCTGAAAGGATGCGCCGATGAAGATGCTTTTTTCCTCACTTGCAGCCATGATCTTGTCTGCATCTTTCGCCCTGCCGCTGAACGCCGCGCCGATCGTTGTGCCGAACGCAGTACATATGCATACCCCCGACGTCGAGCAGGTCAAACACCGGAGCCACGGTAATGGACATGCGTATGGCCACCGGAAGAAACACCGGTACGCTTACCGCGACTGTCGGTATTACGGCTCGTGCTATCGTCCGCGGTATTACGGCAGTCGCGACTATTACGGCTATCGCGACCGTTACCCCGATCGTCGTCGGTCAGGTGTGACCGTGTATTTCGATTTTTAGCCGGCAGTGCCACGGAAACCAACCTTGGTGCTCAACAAATGCGCCGCCGGCCTCACCTGCCGGCGGTTTTCATACCAGAAGCGGGGTTATGACAAGCGTGCAATTCTCAGGCGGAAAGTAGAAATTATACAACAAAATCAATACAATATGGCGGAAGAGGTGGGATTCGAACCCACGGTACGGTTTCCCGCACGCCGGTTTTCAAGACCGGTTCCTTAAACCACTCGGACACTCTTCCATCTGATTGAAAAGGTTGAGACATCAACATGCTGTCGATGTCTACGAACCGGCCATTGCTACCGATTTGCGACCAAATCACTCGATGGCTGGCTTTTTAGCAGCTTTGTTAGCAGCGTCAACGTGCTCTGCAGCATTTGCCAGCATCTTCGCCATGACGTGCAACTAGCTCGAGAGAGCCGCGCTTCCGCTGTTCTTCAGCCCGCGCGAGCCGGTAGCGGGTAGGGCGCAAGGACGCTGGAGGTCAACCCGACGCTGCTGAACAACTCAACCCTGTTGCGACCCTTGTTTTTGGCAATGTAGAGCGCCTGATCTGCACGCTTCTGAATGTCTTGTTCGGTCAGGCCCGCTTCCCAAAGAGCCACACCTGCACTGACGGAAGGGGTGACCTGATTTCCCTCCAAGACAAGGCTCACGGCGTTGACAGCCTCGCGTATCCGCTCAGCGAGCGCAAAAGCAGAGGCTGCCGTTTGGCCGCGAAAAAAGAGGCTGAACTCCTCGCCGCCCAGCCGGCCGAACACACAGGAAGGGGGGACACTCAGAGCAATCGTCCGAGCAACATTTATGAGAACGACATCGCCTTTGTCGTGTCCATACATATCGTTAACACGTTTGAAAAAGTCGATATCGATGAGGATGAAGGCGTCTCCGGAGCCGAGGCTTTTCGGAAGGGAATTGAAGAAATGCTGCCGGTTGGGAATGCCGGTCAGCATATCGGTATTTGCAAGCCTGATAAGCTTTTCTTCGGCTCTTTCCTGCACGAGGACGAGCACGAACAGAGCCACTGCGAAATGACAGATGATCAGCAGAAAGAAAGCGTAGCGCGGGGGAAGAGGCGCATCGTCTGGAAAGATGAAACCAACGACGACCAAAGCCGAGAGAGACGTCGCCACCCAAATTGAAGCGGAGAGGCCGAGCCGCGCGGTAAGACGCTCGTGGAAGAAGTCGCGGGCGATCACGAAACCTGACAAGGCAAGCAGGATGGTGGCGTTGCCATTGAACACGGATGCTCTCGATCCATTGTTCAAATACCATGGCGTGATCGCCGCACTCAGCATCAGGACGACGGGCAGGAGCAACGGCCACCAGTCTCGTAGAGAATTCTGACGCCGGCTGAGGCCGAAAAGACCAACCGCCATCAGCCCGTAACCATTGGCGCCCAGTGAAAAACTCCAGAACGTCCTGGCATTATCGGACATGTGAAGGCTCTCGTCCCACCCTGCCAGCGTTGAGGCGATCGCGAGCAAAGTAAAACCCACGGCAAGTACGCCGAGCCCCGGCGTCGCTCCGGAACGCCATCTCACATAGAAGAAGCAGATCGCTCCGACGATGAAGGAAGACTTGTGTAGAAGAAGGACTGTCGCAAGATCCATTGCCGGAACCCGATGTGAGATGAGAAGCGGGGTCCGAATAACTGCTAAAATCTACTTTTCGATGAACGCCGCGCGACCTTCTGACGGCGGAACTCGCTGCTCTTCTGGAGACTGCCGACCGAGACCGTTGGGAGCCCGTTCCATATATTGGAAATGACTCGCGTTCTCCCCGACTTGAGCGTTAACTGTGCTGTTCTGGCGGAGGAAACAAACCATGGCCATGTATCTCACGCGCTTCAGCTACACGCCCGAGACCTGGGCACGGATGATCGAAAACCCCGAGGATCGCCGAGAGGCGGCACGTAGTTACATTGAATCCGTGGGCGGAAAGCTCCATGGCTTCTGGTACGCGTTCGGCGAGCATGATGGTTGGAATCTGTGGGAGGCGCCTGATAACGTATCGATGGCGGCTGTCGCGCTGGCGATCGGCGCAGGAGGCGCGCTCAGTTCCATGGAGACCACTGTCCTCCTCAGCGTCGAGGATACGATCGAAGCCTTGGAAAAGGCGAAGTCGATTCGCTATCGCCCACCGGCAGCATAGGCGGCGCCCACGGCTTCCCATCCACGTCGAAGATGAGCGCGTCGCGCGTATCGTTCCCGGCACAGGCTTTGTGTGATTTGCTGCGGACATAACAGACTTAGCTTCCGTCAGATCCAAGGCCCTTTGGACCGTTGAGCTGGTTCATATCCCCGCCGAGAGATCGAACCGCCTCCATCGTCACGGCGAGGGCCGACATCAGGATTGCGATGTCGTTATCTTTATCCGGCTGGGAAAGCTGGCGAGATCGGGCATGCAACTGATGGCTGATCGTGTCGAGCTGCGTCAGGGTTTCATCGTTCATGGTGATCCTCCAAAGGTCTAAACCTTCAAAGCCCGTGGCGGACAATTCGTTCCCATGCAGAACGAAGCGTCGCCGCTGCGGCGCATCAAATACGCGCAGAGCGCGTTTCAGTATGGAGCATTTGGGCCGTCCGGAACCGCCCGGATGTTCACCATATGCTCCGCATCGGCACGATGATTTCGGGCTTCATTGCGGCGGCGAAAGGGCAGGGCGGCGGGGCTTTTGTTAGTGATTTATAAACCATAATCATTAGAATTGTCGCTATCGCTGCGAAATCGTTCGTAAATTTGCCACGAAGTTAGCAAGATTAAAGCCTCGTTAGGCGGGTGGGAATAAGGCGTTGTTGGCCCACGATGGGGCAAGGTTCCTTAACCATAACGATCTTTGAGCGGCGTGGGGCATATGAAACTGGATTACGGGGCGGCGTCTTTCGCAACGACAGCACGGTGGCTGGCGATCTCGGCGATGTGTGCGACGGTTGCGGCGTGCGGCACGACACAGGCGGTGCCGAAGAAAAAATCCCACGGCAAAGAATACTTCTCCGAATCCGAATACGGCGTGAAGGCGAGCCCGCGGGTCGCTACCGGCAACAATATCCCGAAGGGCGGCGGCCGCTACATCGTCGGCAACCCCTACGAGGTGAAGGGCAAGTGGTATTATCCGAAGGAAGATTTCGCCTATAACAAGGTCGGCGTCGCCTCCTGGTATGGTTCGGCCTTTCATGGGCGCCTGACGGCCAACGGCGAAGTCTACGACCAAATGCATCTTTCAGCTGCGCATCCGACCTTCCCACTGCCGAGCTATGCGCGCGTCACCAATCTCGAAAGTGGCTCCTCCGTCATCGTGCGCGTCAACGATCGCGGCCCCTATCATGCAGGCCGTATCATCGACCTTTCGAACAAGACGGCCGACATGCTGGATCTGCAGCACAGCGGCACCGGCAAAGTGCGCGTGCAATATGTCGGCCGCGCCCGCATGGACGGCCACGACATGCCCTATCTGATGGCCTCCTACGCGCCGAAGGGCAGCCGCCTTCCCGGCGTCAATCCGGAAGGCCAGATCGCAACCGGCGTCATGGTCGCCTCCAACAGCCGCAAGATCACCCGCGACCAGCTGCAGAGTTCGGAAGACTACGAGACGCCGGCCAACGTGCCGGTGCCGAGGTCGGCGACTTCTTATGCCGGCTCGACGCCGAGCGCCCGCAACAATGCGGCAGCCGCAGCAGCACCAGCTCTGGCACCGGCTGCCCATGTTCTGGTGGCGCCATCAGCGCCGTCCTTCAACAATGGCGCGCAGGCCATGGACCAGATGGTCGTGCTGCCGGAAATCGGTCCGATGCCCTATGAGCGGCCCCAGAATTCGCTGGCCCTCGGCTACCAGAACGAAGAGGTGAAGACGGTGACCGTCGATCTCGCCTTCGACGCGGTGATGGTGCGCAATGACGGGCTGACGCAAGAGTCCATCCTTGCCTCGGCCAAGCGCCAGCACGCAAAGTCCGCCGCGCGCTGAGCATGGCATTGCATCGGATTCCCCCTCGCTCTAACCTCCCGACATACGCCGCTCCATAAATGGAAATTGCGATGCTGAAGCCCGCGCTTCGCCTGCTTGCATGCCTGATGCCGTTCGCCACCGGAGCCTTTGCAGCCGATGGCGGTGCCGCCGGCTTCGCCACCAAGGCGGCGCAGGCCTATATGATCGAGGCCGCCACCGGCACGGTGCTTCTCGCCAAGAACGAGGACCAAGGCTTTTCGCCGGCTTCGCTCGCCAAGCTGATGACAATGGATCTGGTCTTCGAGGCAGTGACCAAGGGCCAGATCACGTTCGATACCGAATATCCGGTTTCCGAATATGCCTGGCGGACCGGCGGCGCGCCGTCGCGGACGGCAACAATGTTTGCCAGCCTCAAATCACACGTACGAGTCGAGGACCTGATCAAGGGCGTTGCCATCCAGGGCGCCAACGACAGCTGCATCATCCTCGCCGAAGGCATGGCCGGAAGCGAGCAGCAATTTGCCGCGTCGATGACGCGGCGCGCCCGCGAGCTCGGCATGGAGAGGGCCGAGTTCGGCAATTCCACCGGCCTTCCCGACGGCAAGAGCAAGGTGACGGCACGCGAGATGGTGACGCTCGCCGCCGCCCTCCAGCAGACCTATCCGAACCTCTATCCCTATTTCGCGCAGCCGGATTTCGAGTGGAACAAGATCTTCCAGCGCAACCGCAATCCGCTGCTCGGGCTCGATCTCGGCGCCGATGGGCTGGCGACAGGCTTTGCCGAGGGCGAGGGCTATTCGATCGTCGCTTCGGTTGAGCGTGACGGCCGGCGGCTGTTTGTGGCGCTTGCCGGCATCGCCTCCGACAAGGAGCGGACGGAGGAAGCGAAACGCGTACTCGAATGGGGGCTGACGGCCTTCGAGAACCGGCAGATCTTCGCCGACAAGGAAGTGATTGGTGCTGCCAGCGTCTATGGCGGCACGACGCGCACCGTCGATCTCGTCGCCAAGGCGCCGGTCAGCGTCTATATTCCGATCAGTAATCCCGATCGGCTGTCGGCGCGCATCATCTATCGCTGGCCGCTGACGGCGCCGGTCAAGCCGGATACCCAGGCAGGGACGCTGAGGATTTTTGCAGGCAGCCGGCTGCTCAGAGAAGTACCGCTTTATACCGTGCAGGCAGTCGGCGAAGGCTCGCTCAGCAGCCGGGCGGTCGACGCCATGCTGGAACTCGGCGAATCGCTGTTCTTCTCCTGGCTCTGGGACAAGCCCGCGCCCGTCTGAGCAGCTGTTTCCAACGCAATTAGCCGGGAAAGGTGAATATGTCGCCGCGGCGAAAGGTTTTCCTCCGTGATATCTTCGGATAGATAGAAGGAACGAGGCGCTTGCGGCGCCTGGAATGCGGGAAGTTGTCATTGTCATCCGGTACGGGATTGTTCGTTACGTTTGAAGGCGGGGAAGGCGCGGGGAAATCCACGCAGATCCGCCGCCTCGCCGAGGCGCTGAAGGGCGAAGGTCACGATGTGCTGATGACGCGCGAACCAGGCGGATCGCCCGGCGCGGAAGCCGTGCGCCATGTGCTGCTGTCGGGAGCTGCCGAAGCCTTCGGCACGCGGATGGAGGCGATCCTCTTTGCCGCGGCGCGCAACGACCATGTCGAAGAGGTGATCCGGCCGGCCCTCGCATCGGGCAAGGTCGTGCTCTGCGACCGCTTCATGGATTCCTCCCGCGTCTACCAGGGCATCACCGGCAATCTCGAGCCTGATTTCATCGAGACGCTGCAGCGCATCGCCATCAACGGCGTCATGCCGGATTGCACCGTGATCCTCGACATCCCTGCCAAGGTCGGGCTGGAGAGGGCGCAGAAGCGCGCCGCGGCCGATGCTCCCGATCGCTTCGAGAAGGAACGGCTGGAAACGCACGAAAAACGGCGCGAAGCCTTTCTCGATATCGCGGCCCGCGAACCGGAGCGCTGCCACGTGGTCAACGCCATGCAGAGCGAGGAGGCGATCGCCGCCGAGATCCTGGCGATCGTCCAACAACTGCTGTCGCCCGCAGGTCGTGCGCGAATGCCGGAAGCCGCCCATCATGAGTGAAGCCCATTATGAGTGAGGAAAGGCCCGGACTGCTCGACGGCGCCATCTGGCCGGGAGAAAATACCAGGATGTTCGGCCATGCGGAGGCAGAAGCCTTCCTTGCGCAGTCCTACCGGTCCGGCAAGGGCCACCACGCCATCCTGATCGAGGGGCCGGAGGGCATCGGCAAGGCGACGCTCGCCTTCCGCTTTGCCAATCACGTGCTCTCGCATCCTGATCCCCAGACAGCGCCGGAGACGATCGGCGATCCCGATCCTGCCTCTCCGGTCAGCCGGCAGATTGCCTCGGGCGCCTCGCATAATCTGCTGCACCTTGCCCGGCCGGTGGATGAAAAGACCGGCAAGGTGAAATCGGCGATCACCGTCGACGAGGTGCGCCGCGCCGGCAAGTTCTTCTCGCAGACCTCAGGCACCGGCAACTGGCGGATCGTCATCATCGATCCGGCCGACGACATGAACCGCAATGCGGCCAACGCCATCCTAAAAATCCTGGAAGAACCGCCGAAGCGGGCGCTGTTCCTGGTGCTCTCGCATGCGCCTGGACGGCTGCTGCCGACGATCCGCTCGCGCTGCCTGCCACTGAAACTGGCGCCGCTTGCCGACGATGAGCTCGTCGCGGCTCTTGCCCATCTCGGCATATCAGGCGAAGGCGAGGCGGTGCTTTCGGCTGCCAAGGGCAGCGTCGGCGAGGCGCTGAAACTGTTGAACTACGGCGGCGGCGAGATCATCGCTGCCTATGACGAGATGTTTGCCGCCGAGGGACCGACAGCCCGCAAGGCAATGCATCGGCTGGCCGATGCACTTTCAGGTCGGGAAAGCGACACGATCTTCGATTTCTTCGTCAGCCATGTCGGCGACGACATCATGAACCGCGCGCGCGTAGCGGCCGGCGAGGGACGGATCGCGACGGCGGAGCGGCTGGCGCGGCTCTATTCCGAGATCACCGAGCGGCTGACCATTTCCGATGGCTACAACCTCGACCGCAAGCAGACGATCATCAGCATTCTCGCCGATATCAAGCAGCCGGGCCTTTAAAGCGCGTCACCGCTGACATTTTTCGGCATCGCGCTTTGATCAGCCGGTCAGCAGCTTCAATGCGACGACAGCAAGCGTGGCGGCAAGGACGATGCGGATGGTGCGTTCGTGCAGTTTCGGCGCCAGAAGGCTTCCGATGATGATGCCGGGGATAGAGCCGATCAACAGGGCAAGCAGCATCGGCCAGTCGATCTCGCCTATCAGCCAATAGCCCGTGCCGCCGATCAAGGTCAGCGGTACCGCATGGACGATATCGGAACCGACGATTTCGCGCACATCGAGCCTGGGATAGAGGACCAGCAGGATCGTCACCCCCAGCGCGCCGGCGCCGACCGAGGTCAAGGTGACGAGGATGCCGAGAACGAATCCGAGAATGACGGTGAGGGCGAGTATGGTCGTCGGCTTCGGCGGCGTTCGATCGCCGATGGCGCGGCGTGCCAGCTCAAGGATCCGGCCTCGGAAGACCAGCATGATCGCGGTCATGACGAGAAGCCAGCCGAGTGCCGTGGTGATCGTATTGGTCACGCCGATGCTTTTGCGATCGACGCCGGCTAGCAGCCAGAGCATCAGCAGGGCGGCCGGCAGGCTGCCGGCTGCGAGGCTGCCGACGATCTTCCAGTTTACCCGCCCATGCATGCCGTGAACAGCGGTACCGGCTGTCTTGGTGATCGCCGCATAAAGAAGATCGGTGCCGACGGCGGTGGCGGGATGGACGCCGAAGAGCAGCACCAGCAGGGGCGTCATCAGCGAACCGCCGCCAACGCCGGTAATACCGACGAGGGCGCCGACGAACAGGCCGGAAAGCGAATAGAGCGGCTCGAATGTCAAGCAAGCGCACCTGACGGCGCGCGGGCACGACCATTCCGATAGATGAAAACTGGCACTTCGTTCTTGTCCCGCCCTCTTTCCCAAGACGGGTAGATTGGGCGAGAAGCTGAGTCAAGTTCACGCCCCCATCGTCCGGAAATCATTGGCGGCGGCGAAACTTGAGGTTTCGCTTGACGGTGACATGCGCTAAGAGCGGCTGACCATTTTTATAGAGTTAGCCGGACATTGGCCGCCATGACAGACAAGACACCCTTCTACATCACCACCGCGATTTCCTACCCTAACGGCAAGCCGCATATCGGCCATGCCTATGAGCTGATCGCGACCGATGCGATGGCGCGCTACCAGCGCCTGGATGGCAAGGATGTGTTCTTCCTGACGGGCACCGACGAACACGGCCAGAAGATGCAGCAGACGGCGCGCGCCGAGGGCATCACCGCGCAGGCGCTCGCCGACCGCAACTCCGGCGAATTCCAGGCGATGGCGACGCTGCTCAACGCTTCCAACGATGATTTCATCCGCACCACGCAGGAGCGCCATCACGAGACGTCGCGCAACATCTGGAAGCTGATGGCCGACAATGGCGACATCTACAAGGACAGCTATGCCGGCTGGTATTCGGTGCGCGACGAGGCCTACTACCAGGAAAACGAGACCGAGCTGCGCGCCGACGGCGTGCGTTACGGGCCGCAGGGCACGCCCGTCGAATGGGTGGAAGAGGCAAGCTATTTCTTCAAGCTCTCCGAATACCAGGAGAAGCTGCTTGCGCATTACGAGGCAAACCCTGATTTCATCGGTCCGGCCGAGCGTCGCAACGAGGTGATCTCCTTCGTCAAGTCGGGCCTCAAGGACCTCTCGGTCTCGCGCACGACCTTCGACTGGGGCATCAAGGTGCCGGACGATCCCGCCCACGTGATGTATGTCTGGGTCGACGCACTGACCAACTACATCACCGCGACCGGCTATATCGAGGACAAGAACGGCCCGCGGGCGAAATACTGGCCGGCCGATGTGCACATCATCGGCAAGGACATCATCCGCTTCCACGCCGTCTACTGGCCGGCCTTCCTGATGTCGGCGAAGCTGCCGCTGCCGAAGCGGGTCTTTGCCCACGGCTTCCTGCTCAACAAGGGCGAGAAGATGTCGAAGTCGCTCGGCAACGTCGTCGATCCGGTCAATCTGGTGAACCATTTCGGCCTCGACCAGGTGCGCTATTTCTTCCTGCGCGAAGTCTCCTTCGGCCAGGACGGCAGCTACAGCGAAGAGGCGATCGGCACGCGCATCAATTCCGATCTCGCCAACGGTATCGGCAATCTCGCCAGCCGCTCGCTGTCGATGATCGTCAAGAACTGCGATGGCAAGATCCCTGAATGCGGGGCGCTCAGCGATGAGGACAAGGCCATGCTGGCTGAGGTCGACGCGCTGCATGCATCGACCCGCGAGGAAATGGGTAAGCAGCAGATCCACCGGGCTCTCGCCTCGATCATTTCGGTCGTCTCCGAGACCGACCGTTATTTCGCCGGCCAGGCGCCGTGGGCGCTGAAGAAGACCGATCCGGAGCGTATGGGCACGGTGCTCTATGTGACCGCCGAAGTCGTGCGCCAGATTGCCATCCTGCTGCAACCCTTCATGCCGGATTCATCAGGCAAGCTGCTCGATCTGGTCGCGGCACCTGCAGACAAGCGCGATTTTGCTGCCCTCGGCGAAGCCGGCCGTCTCACTGCCGGAACGACCCTCGAAGCGCCGACGCCGGTCTTCCCGCGCTACGTGGCTCCGGAGGCTTGAGGCCGTGCTAATCGACACGCACTGCCATCTTGATTTCGCCGACTTCGAGGCGGAGCGGGACGAGATTGTCGCGCGCGCCCATCAGGCCGGTGTTGCGCAGATGGTGACGATCTCGACGCGGGTGCGTAAGCTCGAGACGCTGCTTGCCATCACAGAGAAATATCCTTCGGTGTTCTGCTCGGTCGGCACGCATCCGAACAATGCCGACGAAGAGCTGGATATTGAGACGGAAGACCTGGTGCGTCTCGCCAATGCCCATAAGAAGGTGGTGGCGATCGGCGAGGCCGGCCTCGACTATTTCTACGACACGCAGAAGCCCGAGGATCAGCAGACCGGCTTTCGCCGGCATATTGCGGCGGCGCGCGAGACCCAGCTGCCGCTCGTCATCCACAGCCGCAGCGCCGACGAGGACATGGCTGCCATATTGACCGAGGAAAGCGGGAAGGGGGCCTTCCCCTTCATTCTCCACTGCTTTTCCGCAGGACCGGAGCTGGCCAAGACCGGCGTCGCGCTCGGCGGCTATATCTCCTTCTCGGGCATCCTGACCTTCCCGAAGTCGGAAGAGCTGCGCGAGATCGCCAGGACGATCCCGCATGAGCGGCTGCTTGTGGAAACGGACGCGCCCTATCTGGCGCCGAAGCGCTGGCGCGGCAAGCGCAACGAGCCGTCCTATGTCGTCAACACGGCCGAGGTGCTCGCCGATACGATCGGCCTTTCCACCGAAGAGGTCGCGCGGATCACGACGGAGAACGCTTTCCGCCTGTTCTCGAAGATGCCGAGGATCTAGCGGCGTGCTCTACCGGCGGCGTTTCACCATTCTCGGCTGTTCGTCGTCACCGGGCGTGCCCCGCATCACCGGCGACTGGGGCGCCTGCAATCCCGACAATCCGAAGAACCGGCGCACGCGCGCAGCCTTCATGGTGCAGCAATTCGCACCCGATGGCGGTGTCACCACCGTCGTCATCGACACCGGGCCGGATTTTCGCGAGCAGATGATCAGGTCAGGGGCCGACCATGTCGATGCCGTGCTCTACAGCCATCCGCATGCCGATCATATTCATGGCATCGACGATCTGCGCGGCTATTTTCACAATACCCGCCGCCGGGTGCCGATCTTTGCCGACCAATTTACCATGGACAGGCTGCGGGAAGCCTTCGGCTACTGCCTGGCAACGCCGCCGGGCAGCAATTACCCGCCGATCGTGCTGCCGATCGTCATCGAAAACCTCGACGCGCCCTTGGAAATTCACGGTCCCGGAGGCACGATCGCTTTCCATCCCCATATCCAGCAGCATGGCGACATCCACTCGCTCGGCTTCCGGATCGGCGATGTGGCTTATTGCAGCGATATCAGCGATTTCCCGCCGCAGACCGTCGAGAAGCTTCAGAACCTCGACGTGCTGATCATCGACGCGCTGCAATATACCTACCATCCGAGCCATCTGTCGCTGGAACAGTCGCTCGACTGGATCGGCCGGCTGAAGCCGAAACAGGCGATCCTCACCCATATGCACACGCCGCTCGACTACGACGTAGTGATGGCCGAGACGCCGGACCATGTGGTGCCGGCGTATGACCAGATGAGCTTCGAGACCGAGGTCAGGTTTAAAGCTTGAACCCGCTCGCTTGCACGTAAGGCAGCACTTCGACGCTGCCGCGGTGGATCATGTCGAGCGAGACATAGAGGATGATCAGCAGACCGACATAGGCGATCCAACGATGGTTGGTGAGCAGGCGGGCGATCAGGTTTGCGGCGATACCCATCAGCGCGATCGACAGGGCAAGACCGATGACCAGTACGCTCGGGTGTTCGCGCGCTGCACCGGCAACGGCGAGCACGTTGTCGAGCGACATCGAGACGTCGGCGATGACGATCTGGGTCGCCGCCTGAAAGAAGGTCTTTTTCGGCGCGCCTTCGGCACCTGCCGCCTCGTGGTTCTCGCCATGGCCGGCGCGAAGCTCGCGCCACATCTTCCAGCAGACCCAGAGCAGCAGCAGGCCGCCTGCCAGCAGCAGGCCGACGATCGCCAGCAGATAGACCGCGACGCTGGCAAAGAGAATACGCAGAACGGTCGCGGCCACAATGCCGACGATGATCGCCTTGCGGCGTTGCGTGGCCTCGAGGCCGGCAGCGGCAAGACCGATAACCACGGCATTGTCGCCGGCGAGAACGAGGTCGATAGCGATGACCTGCAGCAAAGCCGTCAGACCGGCCGCGGTAAAGATGTCCATGTGAATTATCCCCAATGCATCAAAGCCGTGCTAGCGTCTCGAAGGTTTTCCGTCAACCGCTGAGGGATTTCGCGAGCGGCGCAATTTGCGACTCTGCGCGCCGAAATGGCAGGCGGCAATGAAACAGCGGGCGATACGGCGGAGCATCGCCATTCCCTTGGAACATTCAACTCAGCCACCGGTTCTTCAAGTCAGGAAGCCAGACGCCCGGCCGAATTTCGTATTGGCGGCTGGATCTGCACATCGAGAGGAGAGTCCCATGGGCACCATTTACAACGATACCAACCCGGCCTTTTCAGGCCCGACAGGCGGCAGCAGCCTTGCCGCATTTTTCGATAACCGATCGGAGGCCGAATCCGCCGTCTCCCGTCTCGAGGACGCAGGCGTGCCGGTTGCGAGAATAAGGCTGATGCCCGGATATGAGGCGGATGGAAAAAATGCCGGCGCAACGAGCGAAGACCGCAGCGGCTTCTTCGACGCGCTGGCGGACTTCTTCTTCCCCGACGAGGATCGCGCGGTCTTTGCAGAAGGCCTGCGACGAGGCGGCTTCCTCGTCCAGGTCAATGATATTGATGACGCGCTCTACGAGACCGTCCACGATATTCTGGACGACGAGGGGAGCATCGACATGGATGAACGCGCTGATCTCTGGTCGTTGGAGGGCAGACAGCAAGGAGCATCCAATACCGGGTTTGTCGGATCGGCGCAGGGCGGCAAAGCCTCGGAAAACCTCGCCGTGTCCGAGAGCGCATTTGACGATGCGCGCCCGGTGGCAATGCGGGACACCGCGCATGGAAGCGCCAAGGTGCGTGCCTATACCTTCCCCGAGCCTGGCACCACGTCATCGGACGAAACCAATCGCCAATGTCAAGACCAGTCCCAAACCCAATCGCAAGGTGGATCTCACCAGAGCCAGGGTTTCCGGCGCGACCATTGAAATCATGAGGCCCGGCCGCAACGCCGGGCCTCATCTCTCGCTCACCTATTCGAGGATACGTCGATGCAATCATCCATCAACCGCCACGGCCTTGCGCCTGACCCCGACGAACTGATCGCGGAAGGCGATCCACCCTTCGCCGACGCCGCTGAGCAAACTGCGCGTGAAAAGGCCGACGAGAGCCTGAACGCCCTGCAACATGAGGTCAGGCTGCTGAATGCCCGCATCGGCGCGCTGCGCGAGGATGCCGAAGCGGCGCTCAAAGCCAAAGCCACATCGGTCGATGCAAGTGCCCATGTCCAGCTCGGCGAATATCCTTGGCTGAAACTTACCGCGGCGATCGGCGCAACCTTCATTGCAGCCAGGCTGGTTCGGCGTCTTCCGCTCGGGGCCATGCTTGCGGGATTTGCCGGTCATTTCTCCGAGGCGAGACCGCGGTGACGATCGTTGATGGTGACTGCCTGATGCGGACGAATATCGTTCCAGACACCGATGCGCTCATGCCAAAACCAAGCCGGCAACTCCGGCCAAGGTCGCGACACTACCTGCGATCGCAAAACGAACCGCATAAGCGATGCTCCCCATACTCGCTGCAAGAACGGTTTTCGCGAGAAGATTGGCGAAAGCGGCGACCGCTATGGCTCGAGCGGCCTCGTCTGCAGGCAGCTGGACGGATGACAGTTTCGCAACAGCAAGCGTTATCGCATCGAGATCGCCCAGTCCTGTGATAAATGCAAGGGCGATCAGCGACTGAGTTCCAAAGCCGATCAAGGTCATTCGCGTCAGGACTGTCACGACGGCGAGAACGAGTGCGAAGCGCAGCACGACCATCACCTCGAGCGGGTTTCGGGGTGAAAAATCGGTGCTGTCATCCGGGCGTTGCAGCAATGCGGCAAAGCCGCCTGCTATGGCGAGGGTGGCAGCAGCCGGAGCGAGTGATGGAGCAAGCTCCCTGAAAACTGCCGGTGCTATGACGCCGCAAATCAAAAGCACGCGGGCGAGAGAAACGGCTCCCGCCAGCATTGCTCCCGCTGAGAGGAGTGGCGAGAGGCCAGGCATCTGCTTCGACTGACGGGCGAAGGAAAGCGTCAAGGCCGTCGAGGAAACGATGCCGCCGCTGGCCCCCGTCAGCAGTATTCCGGCGCGGGCGCCGCTCAGCCTGATGAGGATATAACCGGCAAAGGAAACGGCTCCCACCAGGATTGTCATCATCCAAAGCTCGAAAGGATTGATTATCTGCCAAGGATCAATCGGCCTATTGGGAAGGATAGGGAGGATGACGATGGTCATCGTCAAAAGGATCAGAGCGGCCCTGAGTTCAAGCCAGGTCAAACGGCGAAGAAATCCATGCAACGGCTCCCGCGCTGCAAGAAGGGCCGTTATGGCCACAGCGCTTGCGGCCGTTACCGTCATATCCGCCACGACCGCGCCAAAGCCCAACGCAAAAACCGCCAGGGCCGCAATGGTGCCGGTGGCGCTGTAATCCTCTTCTTGTGCCGCCTGCATGAGGCTGAAGAGGAGAACGGTGATGCAAAAGAATATAAAGATGGCTGTCGGCAGAATCGGCCCTGTCAGAGGCTGCAGAAAACCGCAGAAGCCGCCGAGGAAACTTGACAGGCCATAGGTGCGGATACCGGCTACTCTTTTGCCCGGAGCAGCCTCACGATCCTGCCAGCCGCGCTCAATACCGACAAGAATGCCGATTGCAAGCGCCAGACTGAGGCGCTGGAATGCTTCTGTCGTCACCAATGATGTCATCATCCGATGGGTCCAGGCGCGCCGGCCGTTTCATCGAAGGCAGCTGCGCCGTATATGCCATTGCTGTTCATCCGCAAGCTGCTGCCCGGCGGCGTCCGGACGGGTCTGCTCCGCGAAGTGCTGATATTCAATCGCTGATCGCACTTCATCGCTTAGCATAGATCTTTGCCGCTTCGCCCTATGAATTCCGCTTCCTTCCTCATGAGGACGTTCAATATCACGCTCGCGCTTTCGCGGTGGAACGACCTTGATCTTCATCAAGGCGCGGGAGACACCTTTACGCTATGATACCTCCAACCATTGGGAGGACTTCAGCCATGAAAGCGCAATTCCATTTACCGCTGGCCACCTATCCAGACGCAAGCTCCTTCTCGCTCCTTCAGAATGCTGTCGATGTTTCCCTTCACCAAAAGGCCGGTTTAACGGCAAGTATACCGCAGATCAGGATCGAACCCGTTCAGCCGCGATTTCCATCACTCCTTGACGTCGACAAAATGCGTGCGGAGGCGGAGCGCTTGAGTAAAGACAATGGAACCGTTCTCGGGCAGACGCTCCGTGATTATGCGAAAAAAGCCGAGGTCGAGGTCGAGATCCAGCCATTCGATGTCAGGCAGCCGTTTGTCGCACAAACTCTTGCCGTGCTGTCGCGCGCATACGATCTTTCCATTTTGGAAGCATCTGAACTGATGAGACCGCTGATCGAGAGCGTACTGTTTGAAAGCGGACGACCCCTCCTGCTTTTTCCCGCAGACAATTTCTGCAACCGGATCGATGCTGTCGCCGTCGCCTGGGATGGAGGAGCCACTGTCGCGCGGGCACTGGCGGGTGCCAGGTTCTTGCTTGAACGGGTTTCGCGTGTCGTCCTGATTTCCGTCACCGATGACAAGCAGATTGACGAGCGCAGTCGAGATCACCTTGCGGCTGCGCTTCGGAAGGCTGGTCTTGCTGTCGAAATCGCAGCAGTGCAAGCGAAGGGAGACTCACCGGCCAGCGTCATTCAAGGCGCAGCCCTGGAACGCAAGGCAGATTTGCTGGTCGCCGGCGCATACGGCCATTCGAGGCTGCGCGAATTCATCTTGGGAGGGATCACACGATCGCTGTTGACACGCCTCGAAATGCCCACTGTCCTTTGCCACTAACTGCGGTGCGCGCGGCGCGTTGCCGATAGTAGCAATATCGCCATCATCGAAAGTCTGATGCCACAATCAACGCTTTGGAAGGAATCAATGAACCTGCGCGACGTCTGAAGGCATCGGCTTGGCAAGCTCTTTGAGAATCGCTTCAAGCGCATCGGCCGTCGTCTGCAGACCGGATGACCGCGCAATTTTCAGTGCCGCATTGCAGTGAGCGGACAATTCGTCTTTCTCCCCGTGATCATTCGTCGGAAATACGATGCCCGCATATTGCGACGGGTTTCCGGCTTCATCCCTGAAGCAGCGGCCCAAGGCCGCCACGGCGACTATTTGCCCGCTTCGATCAAATACCCGATAATCACAGCGATACGGATTTCCGGTGATCACCGATTCTGAAATCGCCTTGGCGACAGATGGCTTGTCGTCCGGATGAATCCGGTCGAGGTATCTTATGACCGGCAGCCCCGTGAGAGTCTCTTCGGGATCAAGCCCAAAGAGGTTTGCCAGCGCCGAATCCGCATAAACCTTGTCGGTCGCCAGCTCCCAGGTGAAAATGCCCGGCTCGTCGGTAAAGGAAAATTCGGACGTTCCCAAAGCTCTGTTGACAAGACTCATTTCGTATCCCCGGTCTGCACGCCAATGCCGCCGGGTGGCTAGGTCCCCCGGTTCTTGAGAGAAACCGACGCGCTCGATCAATGACAGGGCGGTCGACCATTCATTCCCGATCTTAGCCGCGTTTCCATCGGACGCAACTGCAAGGACATTTGGAGCCCAGACCGCCAAACATGCTCGTGGCGCGCGGCCAGCAGCGTCGTTTTCTTGACGCGCACGGCGAAGGTGTGCTCCACCTCGGCTTCGACGTTCCAGCATGCGACGAAGCTGACAAGACCAGCGCGAAGGGTTGACGGAAATCATGACGAAAATCGATCTCAATTCTGATCTGGGGGAGGCGTTTGGACCTTGGCGCATGGGCGATGACAAGGCGATCCTTGAAGTCGTCACCAGTGCGAACATCGCATGTGGCGGGCATGCCGGGGATCCAGCGACCATGGTGGAGACGCTTGCCCTCGCAAGCGAGCGGGGTGTCGTCGCCGGAGCCCATCCGGGCTTTGCAGATCGCGAGGGTTTCGGACGACGGCTGATCCCCTTGAGCATCCGGGAAGTGGAGCAGCTTGTCGCAACGCAGACAGGGGCGCTGATGGGAGCTGCAGCCCTGGCGGGCGCCCGCGTCCGTTACATCAAACCGCACGGCGCACTCGCCAATTGGGCGGCCGACGAACGGCCGGTCGCCGACGCCATCATCCGCGCAACCCGAGCGGTCTCGCCGGAACTTGCCATACTGGCGATCTCCGGGACAGAGCTGCAGCATGCGGCCCGCGATGCCGGGATGACCGTCTTTAGCGAGATTTTTGCCGACCGCGGCTACCTATCCACGGGTCGGCTCGTTCCGCGCAACTTGCCGGGAGCGATGATCGATGATCCCGCAAAGGCGGCAGCGAGATTGATCGGATACCTGTCCAGCGGCCTCATGCCGACGGTCGACGGCGTTCCGATCCCTCTTAATGCGCACTCGATTTGCGTTCATGGGGACAGCCCAGGAGCACTTGCCATGGCTGTCCACGTACGCCGGGAATTGCAGAAGGCAGGCATCGAGGTGGCACCATTCCTCCAACCGACACAGGAAAACAGGTGATGGCCAAAGGCAACCTCGTCGCCCAGGTTACCGTTACCGATCCGGACGCCTATGGGACCTGCGCGCCGGCCGCAGATGCGGACTTCATTCTGATCGAAGGCGCCGACTGACGTGTCACAGGACCCCTCCGCATCGTCCGGCAGCGTTCCGAACTACCGCCCGGTGGGCGGGCACGCGTTGCTCGTCGAATTTGGCGCGACCATCGATAAGCGGATCCACGATCAGGTCGTCAAGTTGGATGCCGCCTTGAAGGCGGCACCCTTTGAAGGATTCGTCGAAGCTGTCCCGGCCTATGCCAGCATTCTCGTATGCTTCGATCCGCTTATGGCCGATCACCGGACGACGGAGGTGGCCATTGCCGAGCTTCTGGGGGCCGAGGTTCCAGAGACGATTGGAGCGATGCGCGAAGTCGAAGTTTGCTACGATCCTGATCTTGCGCCCGATCTTGCCTCCATCGCCGAGGCAAGCGGATTATCGCCGGAAGACGTTATATCCGCCCATCTCTCCGGCGACTACAGCGTCTTCATGTACGGCTTCGCTCCGGGATACGCTTACCTTGCAGGCGTGCCCAAAGCCATTCAGCAGCCGAGGAAGCCGGCGCCTATTCGCGGCATCGCCGCCGGAAGCGTGCTAATCGCCGGTCCGCAGTGCCTGGTCAGCACGCTCACCATGCCGGCCGGCTGGTGGATCATCGGCCGCTCGCCGACGAAGATCCTCGATGCCGCGTCCAACGACCGTCCGTTCCTTTTCGACGTCGGCGACACGGTGCGTTTCCGCCGCATATCGAGGACCGAATTCGACGCGAGGTGCCTTGCATGAGCCAAGCCGTCCTTGCAATCAACTTCGCGGGTCCTCACGTCGCGGTCCAGGACGGAGGACGCCACGGATTGATGCGTTACGGCGTTCCGCCCTCTGGTCCGATGGACAGGATCTCGTTTGCCGCCGCTAACGTCGCCGTCGGCAATCCTGCCGGTCAGCCCGCAATCGAAGTCTCCATGGGCGGCCTGGTTCTCGACTGCCTGTCGGGAGACGTTACGTTTGCCGTCGCCGGAGGAGGCTTCATCGTAGAGCATGCCGGCGACAAGCGCGGCGCATGGATGGTCGCCACGCTGAGGGCCGGGGAGCGGCTGGCAATCCGCCCGGGACATTGGGGAAGCTGGACGTATCTGGCCTTCGCCGGTCATATCGAGGCGAAGACCTGGCTGGGCAGCATGTCGACTCACAGTCTTTCCGGCCTCGGCGGAGGGCGCCTTGCAGCCGGTCAGACGGTCACTCTCGCCGATCCGGACGTGCGGGATGATCGAAATGGTCCGATCACATGTCCGGTCATCGCAAGACCGCGATCCGAGCTGCGTGTGGTGGTCGGTCCACAGGATCGGTTCTTCTCGAAAGAAACCTTGTCGAATTTCCTTTCATCGCCTTTCCGCCTGAGCGACGCCTATGACCGCATGGGCGTACGCCTCCAAGGTCCGTCGCTTGCACCAAGTGCTGCGCTGGACATGCCGTCGGAAGCGATCGTGCGGGGTTCGGTGCAGGTGGCCGGAGACGGCGTCGCCACCATTCTGCTGGCCGATCACCAGACGACCGGAGGCTATCCCAAGATCGCCACGGTGGTGGATTCGGATCTGGACGCTTTCGTCCAACTGCGCCCACGCGACCACGTCGGTTTCCTGGCCGTGACGCCGCAACAGGCGATCGAGCACATTCGGCTTCGTGCTGCGACGATGTCCCGTTACCTCGCGGCAGTCCGCGATGGACCATGACGCGCGAACATAGACGTGTCGATCTGAAGGGTAAAGCGGCGATAGACGCTTGGAGCTGCCGTTAGCTCGAAGTACTGTTCAGAAAAAATCCACATTCGGTTCGGGGGCACCATGGATTTTCTGAACATCGCGGCGATCGTTTTCTTCCTTCTCGTCTGGGTGGCGGTCGAGCCTTTGATGGCAGCGGGGTGGCCGAGGAAGAACGACAGCCTTTCCGTTGACATGGTGCGCATTCGCGCCGCCTGGATGCGGGAGGTTCTGACGCGCGACAACAACTTCATCGGTGATGCCGCGATCCTTGGGCACACGATCAATTCGGCGTCCTTCTTCGGCTCCGCCAATCTCATCGTCATCGTCGGGCTCAGCGGCGCGCTATTCATGGAGCCGAACTACGGATCGGGTGGTGGCTTGATCGCGATGTTTGCGGCCCAGGACCCGGCGTGGTTTTTCCAATGCAAGGTCCTCCTGATCATAGCGACGCTGCTGCGGGGCTTATCCGATTTCATCTGGGCGGTCCGGCAGATCAACTACTGCCTGGCGGCGATCGGGGCCAGCCCATCCCGCGATGAAGAGAGGGACATCGCCGGCTGGACGAACGCCCTGACCCTGGTTTTGAACCCGGCGCTTCGATCGTTCAGTGTCGGCGTCCGGTCTTATTACTTCACCTTCGCAGCCGCCTTCTGGTTTCTCGGGCCAATCCCCTTCGCTGTTGCGACCATCCTGAGCGTCGGCATTTTGATCTGGCGTCAATCCTGGTCGGATGCCGCAAAGGGGATCATGGCCATACGCAAGCTGCTTGACTAGAACAGGATGATTTTGGGCCGGTCGACCTAAAATTTGAATCCTGTTCTAAATCTGAGAGTTAGAGCATGATGCCGTTCGAAAACGCGCACACTTTTTGGCATCATGTTCTAAAGCCTAGCCTTAGGCTGGGTTGCACATAAGCGGTATTGGCGGTGTCCGATGGATCGTCTCGAAGCGATGCGCATGTTGCTGGCCGTCGTCGACGCCGGAAGCATCTCGGCCGGCAGCAGGAAGCTCAACGCGCCTTTACCCAGCGTCAGTCGCAAGGTGGCCGAACTTGAACGCCATCTTGGGGCGAACCTCATCGTTCGCACCAGCCGTAATCTTCAGCTTACCGATGCGGGGCGCGACTATGTCGACGCCGCCCGAAAGATCATGGCGGATCTGGAGGAGGCCGAGCGAAGGGCGTCCGGGGAATACCAGACACCCAGAGGCGTGCTGACGATCACGATGCCGGTCGAATACGGGAGCCGCTACGTCCTGCCCGTTGCTCTGAGCTTCATGGACAAATATCCCGAGGTATCGCTGAACCTACTGTCGCTCGACCGCACGGTCGATCTCGTGGCCGAGCAGGTGGATATCGCGATCCGTCTCGGCAACCTCGCCGACAGCTCGCTCCATGCCGCCAAGGTCGGGGAATTCCGTCTGATGACCTGCGCGAGCCCTGCCTATCTCGAGCGGCATGGCATGCCGGAGCGTCCCGGCGATCTCATCGATCGCGACGGGATCATCTTCAACAAGCGGACATTCTTCTGGACCTTCGACGTCGACGGCACGCCGATTGAGGCGGTGCCCCGCAACCGGCTCGAGGTGAATACGGCGGCGAACTGTGTTGCGGCGGCCATCGGCGGGGCGGGGATCGCGCGGCTATTCGACTATCAGGTTCCCGACGAGCTGGCGTCCGGCACGCTTGTTCCCATCCTCCGCGATTTCGACGGTGCGCCGCAGCCTATTCATATCGTCTACGCCCGCCAGGGGATTCTCGCCTTGAAGGTACGGGCTTTCGTCGACTGGGCATTGCCGCGGCTGCGCGCGTCATCAAAAATAACAAACATTATCTGAATGATGTACGGATTTCTTCAACCGTTTGTTTCGAAGCCTGAAGATGCGGAAAGTGGCCGATGCCTGGCAGGACGTCGAGTTGTGCACCGATTTTGCCAGCGAACTCGATGCCCATCTCGCTGCTGATATAGATGTCCTTCTCGCCCCAGATCACCTTCACGGGCGTCTTCAGCCGGGTGAGGTTGGCCTCGAGATAGTGCTGATCGCGGGTGAAATTCGCGTAGTAATGAGCGAAGGCATCCGCTGAAGTCATCCCGTCAAGGCTCCACGAACGGGTCATGTCCTGCTGGACGTCGATCGGCAGATCGAATTGTTCAGCGGGTGAGAGGCCGCGCCTGTGCACGTTCTCGAGGATCTCGTCGCTGGTCTTATTCATGTAGGCACGGGTCGGCGAAGCGGTCGGCTCGGCTTTGAGGTTCTGCAGGTTCTCCCACATGTATTGCGGCCGATCGAACGGCGCGAAGTCTCCGACGATGATCTGCCTGGCGATCGTCGGCTCGTCGAGAGCAAGCAGCAGGACGGGCAGGGCACCGATGTCAGTCGCGTAGATCAAGAGGTTCGACCGATCGATGCCTGCCCGTTCGATATAGGCCTTCAACACCTGGGCGTACGCCCTCGGCGCATAGGAAAACCGTCCCGAAGCCGGGCGCGACGACTGCCCGTAGCCCGGCCAATCGAAGGCATGGACGTCGTAGTCGAGAGCAAGCGTTGTCGCGATGTCCTTCCACACCGTCAGTGTTTCCGGAAATCCATGCAGGAAAAGCACGGTACCTTTTGGAGAGGCGGTGCGGACAACCATCCTCCTCAGCGTCAGGATCTCATTGATCTCGATGAAGCCGACGGCGTCGCGCGCGGCTTGCGTAAAAGCGAAGGCTTCAGGCGTGTGGGAAGACGGAGTTGTCGCGACTGAGGCAGCATTTACGGTTTTGTCCCTAGACATAGGATGTCCTTTCTGAACGACGATCAGCCAAAGCCCAAAGAGCCGGCTGTCTCCACAAATAATTGGGCACGGCGTCAGCTCGCGGTAGCCGGAGAAAGCGAGAGGAACCCTCTCGACGGCGGCAGCGCTGCAACCCGCTGCCCAAGGCTGACATCTGAACGAGAGGGTGCCTCTCACTTTCCCGAGGTGCCGGCCGGCCGTCGACCCGCCCAAATATTCACCAGCCGCCGATTTGAGACAGCTCGTTGGCGTTTGCGTGCGGAAGGCAGAGCGTCGGCCGCGACAATATAAGGAAGAACTGATATGAACGACATTACCCAAAGCAGACAGCTGGCAGCCGACCCCGACAAGGTCCGCAGCCTCCCTGGCCACGCCACTGTCGGCACGAATGATCTGGATGCCGCGTCGGTATTCTACGACAGACTTCTGGCCGTGTTCGGGATCGGACGAGTCCTCGTCCAGCCTAACCGAGCCATCTACTACGGTCATCGCACGCTCGAATTCGGCATCATCAAGCCGTTCGATGGCCGCCCTGCCACCGTCGGCAACGGTGGAATGGTTGCTTTCGAAGCTCCGTCCCGTTCAAAGGTCGACGAAGCCCATGCAACGGCATTGGCAGGGGGCGGCTCGGACGAAGGGGCTCCTGGTCCGCGTGGCGAGAACGGTGCGGGTCCTTACTGCGCATATTTTCGCGATCCGGAAGGCAACAAGTTTCTGATCTTTCGTTCCGGCGCCGACGCTGCCTGACGTTTTCGGCATTGAAGCGGGGCAGGGCCATCGTTTTCCCCTCCTCGATATCACGAAAGGACACGGCATCATGGCAATGCTGAACGTTTTGAAACACCGCGACGTATCGCGCCGCTCGCTGCTGTCAGGCTTTGCCGCGGCCGGCATAACCGCTGTTCTCCTTCCGCGCGCGTCCGACGCCGCTGATGTCGTTGTCGCGTCCGAGGAGATCCGACCGTTCAAGGTTGATGTCTCCGAGGCGGCGCTTACAGACCTCAGGCGGCGTCTTGCCGCGACCCGGTGGCCCGACGGCGAAACCGTCATGGATCGCTCGCAGGGGGTGCAGCCCGACAGGCTGAAGGAACTGGTGCGCTGCTGGCAGTCGTCCTACGACTGGCGGAAGGCGGAGAGCAGATTGAACACATTTCCGCAGTTTCTCACCACTGTCGACGGACTGGACATCCATTTCATCCATGTCCGTTCCCGTCATGAAAACGCGCTGCCGCTGATCATGACCCACGGTTGGCCAGGTTCGGTCTTCGAGCTGCTTAATGTCATCGGGCCGCTCACGGATCCGACGGCGCATGGCGGCACGGCTGAGGATGCCTTCCATCTGGTGATCCCTTCGATTCCAGGATTCGGCTTCTCCGGCAAACCACCAGCAACAGGTTGGAACCCCCAGCGGATAGCGGCTGCCTGGGACGTGCTGATGAAGCGACTGAACTATGACCGCTATGTCTCGCAAGGCGGCGACTGGGGCGCGATCATCAGCGACGCCTTGGGTCGCCAGGCGCCGGATGGGCTGCTCGCAATCCACGTCAACAGGGTCGAACGCGCCACGACGTTTCCAGCGGACGCAGCGCAGGCTCTCAAAAATGGAGGGCCAGCTCCCGATAGCTTGTCTCAGGATGAGAAGGTCGTCTTCGACGAGGCTCGGGACTTCCTCAACAACGGCTTCGGCTACGCAGCGATCATGAGCACACGGCCGGAGACGATCGGTTACGGCATTTCGGATTCTCCAGTCGGCCTCGCCGCCTGGCTTTACGACAAGATCGCCGACTGGGTGTATACACGCGGCGATCCCGAACAGGCTCTTGGCGAGGATGCGATCCTCGACAACATCACGCTGTACTGGCTGACGAATACCGGCCCCTCCAGCGGTCGGATCTATTGGGAAAACGTCATGTCGGGCGCCAAGCTTACGGCCGTCAAAGTCCCGGTCGCCGTCACAGTGTTCCCCGGCGAGGTCTACAAGCCGCCAAGGCATTGGCTGTCGAAAGCCTATCCGACGCTCATCTACTACAATCGCGCTTCCAAGGGTGGTCACTTTGCCGCCTGGGAGGAGCCAGAACTCTTCAGTCAGGAGATCAGGGAGGCCTTCAGAAGCTTGCGGTCTTAAAGCCGTCCGGCCCTTGGTTCGCAGTCTGCGTCCGCCAGACGGGTTCGTCGATTGACGTTGGTCGTGCAACGCTTCACAAAGTCCGAAGTTTCGACCAACCCAGCAAAAGCGACGACACCGTCGCGGGGACCACGGCTATATGCGCATCAACGACGACCGTCATCCCCGCCGAGGAGTGTGCGCATTCCTGACGGTGGTATTTTCAACGCTTCTGCTCGCGAGTGCAAACCCCGCATCGGCGGCTGAGCCGACCAATTCCTCGGCGCCGATCCGGGTTATTATCGAGTTGCCGAATGATGATTCCGGACGAGCGCTGGTCAATCGGATCGTTCCGAGCAACCAGGAACCGGTGCAGCCGGTTGCAGTCTCGCAAGAGGCGGCACCGACGTCGATTGCAACGTCACTACAGGATTTGCGCCAGAGGTTGCTTACACTCGTCGGTGCCGTTCCGACCCTTCCCGGGCAGATCCAGTCGGCGATCCGGGTCTTCCAAACGGATGATCGTATCGAACCGGTCGGCCTGATCTTGGCGGTCATACTCTTCGTCGCAGGCGGGTTCGTTGCGCAGCGCCTTGCCTGGTGGTCAGGGCGAGGGCTGCTCCATTTCGTGCTGAACGCGCCTGCCGACACAGTCCGGCAGCGGATCAGGCTCCACGCCGCCCGGCTTTCAATGGGTCTTCTGGCATTGGTCGGTTACCTGATCGGAAGTCTCGGCGCGTTTATGCTCTTTCCATGGCCTGCCGTGTTTCGCGATATCGCCCTCATCCTGCTATCAGCCGCGCTGATGGTGCGCCTTGGCGTGCTCGTGGGCCGTATTGTCATCGCGCCAGGGGCCCGTCTGCCGCATATGCGGCTTCTGACGTTGGTCACCTCACTTGCCTGGTTCTGGTACTACTGGCTCCTCGGAATCGTCGCTGTGCTGGCGGCTGGCTGGGCCACCATTGAAGTGATCGGGACGATCGGGGCTTCACCCATCTTGGTCGACCTCTTTACCGCAGCATGGCTCGGTGTCGTTTCAATCGCTCTGATCGTTATGATCTGGCTGCGGCACTTTCGTTCCGACGGGCCGCCGGTGAGCCGGCTGGTCTGTGTCGGCTTCAGCGTGAGCATCATAGTATCGTGGCTGTTATGGGTGTCCGGGCTCCACGGGGCATTCTGGACGGTGGTCATCATTACGCTTCTGCCTCTTACCGTTGCGGTGGCTCGTGATATCATTCGGCGCATTATTCAATCCGGGGAGGGGCAGGCGGTCGAGGATCCGGCCATCGTCGGATGGTCTGTTGTCATCATGCAAACGCTGCGGAACGGCCTCATCGTGGTCGCCGCGCTGCTCATTGCCCGCGCGTGGAATGTCAATCTCAGTGATCTCGCCGCAGCCGAAACGGTGACCACGCGTTTGATCCGCGCAGGAATCCGCATCGTTATCGTGCTGCTGGTGACCGACGTAATCTGGAAGCTCGCAAGCACGTTGATCGACAGCCAGATGGCGGTGGCATCGCGAAGCGAGCAGGGGGGACATCAGGATGGCCCCGACGCGCGTCGGCGTCAGCGGTTGAATACCCTCCTTCCCATTCTTCGCAATGTGCTGTTCCTGGCGATCGGCGCTGTCGGCTTCCTGATGATCCTGGATGCCGTTGGCATTCAGATCGGACCGCTGCTGGCGGGCGCCGGGGTCGTCGGCATAGCCGTCGGCTTCGGTGCCCAAACACTCGTCAAGGACATCATCTCCGGCGTCTTCTATCTGTTCGACGATGCCTTTCGCATCGGCGAATACATCCAGGCGGCGAAATATAAGGGGACGGTCGAAGGTTTCTCGCTGCGATCGATCCGCTTGCGCCATCACCGCGGCCCGGTCACCATCGTTCCCTTCGGCGAACTCGGCGCGGTGCAAAACCTGAGCCGCGACTGGGTCATCGACATCATTACGCTCACCCTGAACTATGACAGCGACCTCGAGGAGGTGCGCAAGACCATCAAGCGCATCGGCGTTGAGCTTCTGGAGGATGCCGAGCTCGGGCCCAACATCATCGAGCCCTTGAAAATGCAAGGGATCGAGCAGATGGCGGATTATGGTGTGCAGATACGGCTGAAGTTCATGACGAAACCCGGCGAACAGTTCGGCGTTCGCCGAAAGGCCCTTGCCATGCTCAAGAAGACATTCGCGGAAAAAGGCATCCAGTTTGCAACGCCGACCGTTCATGTTTCCGGCGGTCCCGCCGATGCAGTGGCAACCGCCGCCGCCTCGGAGCTGCAAAGACCATCGAAAGTCATCTCGACACTTGAGGAATAGCCGCGGCGAGCCCCACGTGCTTGCTTTCCATCAAATCCCGTCAAAGCAACACATAGGTCTGGTCTCAAACTTCCGAGAGTGGCCTCCTGGCGGCTCGCCGCATCAGCGGTCCGCCCATACTGCGCGCCGCCAGCGCCAGCAGGGAGCGTCCGGGAGTCCATTCCAATGTCGTTCGCCGCCCGAACATTGCTGCCAACCGGCGGCACCGGCCGCACGAATCGCTCTCCGGGAAGAGCCAACTGACCTAACATGACTACACGTCCTGCTAGACTGATTGATCAATTTACTGCATCTAAAGGTTAGCAGGGAGCGAGAATATGATCGACATGGCAGACGGCGCATCTGAGCAAAATGAAACGTCTATCTTTCAAAGTAATCTGTCCGTAGAAGCCAAGATCGAAAAGGCCAGAACCGAACTACTTGACCTTTCTGCGCGCAACCGCCTTTTGAACGTTCCCCGCTTTTCGAAAAGTGCGAAAACCATCGACGTTGTCGACGAGAAGTCGTCCGAAGTGTTTCGGATCCTTGTGACCGATGGAAGGACCATGACTTTCCTGGCGGGGGCGAAGGGGCGGGAATCCAAGGATGACGGCGACGGTGACGAACTGATCGAACTCGCGCTCCCGGACGATGATGAGCGCGACGGCGACGGTCGGCTTGTCCGTCATGGCGACACCAAGCTCCAGACCCGCATGACGCCAAATGCTCTCCAGAAGCGTCTGCTGGACCTTTACTTCGATGCCCGGACATTAGAGGAAGAGCAGGGGGTGAATATCCTGTTCCTCGGGCTGGGCACTCTGAAGTGGATCGATCCCAACAATGCGGAGAACGTCCGCTACGCACCGCTCATCCTCGTGCCGGTGTCGTTGGAGCGTGGCAGCGCAGCCGAGCGCTTCAAGCTTCGAGCACGCCAGGAGGACCTCGCTTCAAACCTCTCCCTCGAGGCCTTTCTCGACCGTGTCCATCAGATCTCAATGCCGGCGTTCGAGGCGAGCGACGACTTCACATTCGAGGACTACGCCGCGAAGGTGGCGGCGTGCATCTCGATGAAGCCAAACTGGTCCGTCCAACCCGACGACATCGTGCTCGGTTTCTTCAGCTTCGCCAAATTCCTCATGTACAGAGACCTTGATCCCACGCTCTGGCCTAAGGATGCCAAGTTCACCGAGCTGCCACTCATCACCGGTTTGGTTTCCGATGGCTTCGAGGGCGGCGAACAGCTGCTTGGCGAGGACGTCAAGATCGACGAGCACATTTCGCCTTCCGAGATGACGCATATCGTCGATGCCGACAGTTCGCAGACGGCCGCGATCCACGAAGTCAGGCGAGGGAGGGACCTCGTCATTCAAGGCCCGCCGGGCACGGGAAAATCCCAGACAATCGCCAACATTATCGCGTCGGCGGTCGCCGACGGCAAGACGGTGCTGTTCGTAGCCGAAAAGATGGCGGCGCTCGAGGTCGTGAAACGACGCCTTGACCAGGCGAGCGTCGGTGAAGCCTGCCTCGAACTCCATAGTAACAAGGCGAACAAGCGCGCCGTCCTCGCAGAGCTGCAGCATACTTGGGAGCTCGGCACGCCCAAAGGGGAATCCGGCAGTGCGCTCGACCAGCGCCTCACGGACGCACGCGATTTACTTAACGCCCATCCGGCACGCATTCACCGCGTGTATCAACCCTACTCGCTTTCCCCGTTCCAAGTCATGGGACACCTTGCAAGGCTGCGTCGCGAGGGCATGGCTCCATCGGATATCGAGCTGCCGGTTGCTGCGGACTGGACGCCAGAGGTGCGCGAGCGGGCGAAGGCGCTGCTGACGGAACTTGCTGAACGCATCAAGGACATCGGCCTGCCAAAGCACCATCCGTGGTACGGCGTCGGGCTTACCGGAGTTACCCCGCTCGATCTTGAACGTCTGACGACGAGATTGAAAACGGCGGCCACGGAACTGGCTGAATTGCGCAGCCAGATGGATGACGTATCGCAGACGCTCGAACTATCATCGCCTCACTCGCTGGCAAACTTTATGGACATCGCGTCGACCGCGGAAAGGGTCGCCTCGTGTCCTTCGGAGATATCTTCGGAGGCATTGGCAAACGACGCATGGGCGACCGAACTGGATCGGGTACGCGATCTTGTCGTTGGCGGCGCCGAATTCTCGACATACGCGGCCGAAGTCGCGGCCCGCATGACGCCGTCCGCATGGGAATCTGATCCGGAGCCGATTGCCACGCAATTCGTCCGTCTTTCTGCAGACTTCTCACAAAGCGGGTTTGCCACGATCGAACAGCTTGCGTCTGTGCTGCCGCGCTTCCTGGCGGGCGCGGGCGCGTTGCGTACCCTGCTCGGCGTCAATGCTTCTCCGACCTTGGCATCGATTGATCGGCTCATCGTCATCGGACAGCGCGTAGCCGAAGCCCCGGACGCGAGCCCCGACGCCTTCGTTGCCGCCATCTGGGAACGAGGCCTTGACCAGGCCTCCGATCTCGCTGAGGCCGTGGGAGACTTTCGGCGTATTCGTGCCGAGCTTGAAGGCAAGATCTCTGAGCAGGCCTGGGATATCGACCTTATGCAGGTGCGGGCAGCGGTCGCCGTCCATGGCAAGCGTCTCTTCAGGTTCATGAGCGGTGAGTGGCGCAAGGCAAAGGCGCTTCTGCGCAGCGTGATGCCCAACGAGACTTCGCCCGACGAAACTGTTCGAATCCTTGATCTTCTTCAGAAGGGCAAGAGCGCCCGCGCTGCGATCAAGGACGGCGACAGCCTCGGCAGATCTGCTTTCGGAGCGGACTGGCGCGGAGAAAAGTCGGACCCGAAGCCGCTTGAAAACCTCGTACTTTGGATGCGAAGCCTGCGCGGTGTCGGTGTCGAAGCACGGTTGATAGCCGGCCGTCTCTCCGACAGGACGTCGGTAGCGGGCCGTTGTGAGCAGGTGAGGGCGCTGCTGGACGAGTCGCGACGTCTTCTGCTCAGTCTATGGAAGGATCTTGGTGAGAAGGCGTCAGTTTTGTTTTCGGACGCTCCAGGCCCAGATGGCGTCTCGCTTACACAGACATCGCAATTCGCCCGCGAAATCGCCGATGCCCACAAGGTCTTCCTGACGCTGGTCCGCTCTGTTCCGGAAACCAACGCACACCGTCTTGCGCTATTGAAGCTGCTCGCATTGGCGCGCGGCCTGAAATCCACGCTGGAGCGGCTGGACTCCCTCGGCCGGGCTTCCTTCGGTCCGCTTTGGAAGGGGACGGAGTCGGACTGGTCGCTGCTGTCTCGCACGACTGAGTGGATTTCACACAACTCCGACATCCGCCTGCTAAGCTCGCGCGTATCCGACCGCCCCGCGGTGGCTGTGAAAGCTCGCGATGCATTGGCGAGAGGAGCGATCCTTCAACACGATCTCCAAGCTTTGCTCGGCTTCCTGAAGGCGGATGTGTCGATTGTGTTCGGCGCGCACGAAATCGGACAGACGGAGCTTGCGACGGTCGCGCAAAAGCTCGCGAAATGGGTCGAGACCGAGGAGCACCTATCCAAATGGGCCGCCTATCGCGGAAGAGCGGAAGACGCTGCGAACGCCGGCGTCGGTCTTGTTGTTGAACGCCTCGAAGATGGGCGGGTGAAGCCGGATGACGTCGTGCCATATGTGGAGATGGCGATCTACGAAGGGATCCTCAGACATCAGCATTCCGCCGACCCCGAATTATCTCGTTTCGACGGCGAGGTGCACGGGCGACTCGTGAACGAATTCGCGACATTGGACCGGAGCAGAATGGCGCTATCCCGTCTTGAGGTCGTCCGCGCTCACCACAAACGAATTCCTGCCGTCAGTGGGATCGGTCCTGTCGGAGTCCTTAGGGGAGAGATGGCGCGCCGTCGCGGTCACATGCCGATCCGCCAGCTCATGCAGCGCGCGTCCGTAGCGATACAGGCCCTTAAGCCAGTCTTCATGATGAGCCCGCTTTCCATAGCACAGTTCCTGCCGCCCGGTCTTCTGCAGTTCGATCTCCTCGTCATGGACGAAGCCAGTCAAATTCAGCCGGTAGACGCGTTGGGAGCGGTAGCCCGCGCTAAACAGGTGGTCGTGGTTGGGGACGAGCGTCAGTTGCCGCCGACCCGTTTCTTCTCGAAAATGACCTCCAGCACGTCGGATGACGACGACGCCCAGGACGGCGCTCAGGTGTCAGATATTGAAAGTATCCTGGGACTCTTTTCCGCCCGAGGCCTTCCGGAAAAGATGCTCCGATGGCACTACCGAAGCCGCCATCAGTCTCTGATCGCGGTCTCAAACAGCCAGTTCTATGATAACAAGCTTTTCATTGTACCGAGTCCTTATACGGCCGAGGCGGGCATGGGCCTCCGCTTTCAGCATGTGCCTGGCGGCGTCTTCGAGGATGGCGTCAACAAGGTAGAGGCTAAGGTCGTCGCCGAAGCGATCATACGGCATGCGCTTCAATCGCCGAGCCTGTCGCTCGGCGTCGCGGCATTCTCCATCAAGCAGCGTCGAGAGATCCAGGACCAGTTGGAACTGCTGCGACGCCTCAACCCAGAAACCGAGGAGTTCTTCCACTCGCATCCGAGCGAGCCTTTCTTCATCAAGAACCTTGAAAACGTTCAGGGCGACGAGCGCGACGTCATCCTCATTTCCGTCGCCTATGCCAAGGGGCCAAGTGGCGCGCCAATGAGCATGCGCTTCGGGCCGTTGGGAGCCGAGGGAGGCGAACGTCGTCTCAATGTTCTTATCAGCCGCGCGAAGCGGCGCTGCGAGGTATACGCTTCGATCACCGACGAGGACATCGATCTCGAACGTGGAAAAGGCAAAGGCGTCTTCGCATTCAAACTGTTTCTCCATTACGCTCGGACGGGCAGGCTTTCGATGACCCAGCGCACCGACCGTGGCATGGACAGCGTCTTTGAAGAACAGGTCATGGCTGCGCTTAAGGAGAGGGGCTATCAGGTCCATCCGCAGGTTGGAATCGCCGGGTTCTTCATAGATCTGGCGGTGGCCGACGAGCAGATACCGGGCAGATATATTCTGGGGATCGAATGCGACGGCGCCGCATACCATGACTCGCGTTCGGCTCGTGACCGAGACCGGCTTCGACAGGCGGTCCTCGAGGATCATGGCTGGAATATCTATCGCATCTGGAGTGCAGACTGGTTCCAAAGGCCCAAAGCGGAACTTGAACGCCTCGTTGCCGCCATCGAGCGGGCCAAGGCCGACGTCAGGTCGGGAACAGAGGAACACCTGTCGAGGCGAGCGGTACCGGTCGAGGTCGTCACTATCGAACGTGCGGACGTTACAGAGATTGGTCTGCAGCCGGTTATCGTCGACGAAATTTCGAGCGCAACCTTGTATCAGGAGGCCGTGCTGCGACCGAATATCGTAGGCGAACTTCACGAAGCGCCGATCGGCGTGGTGATCGCGCTGGTAAAGCAAACGGTCGGAGCAGAAGGACCAGTGCATCAGGACGAGGTCGTCACCCGCATCAGGTCGGCCTGGGGTCTTCAGCGGGCGGGAAACCGGATCGATGCCCATGTCGGCGCGGCGATCACGATCGCCCAGAATTCTCAGGAGATCGTGCGCGACGGAGGGTTTCTGCTTTGGCCGGACAAGGACATCACGCTCAGAGATCGTAGCGGCGTCACGTCTCTCAGCCTGCGTCGGATCGAAATGCTGCCGCCGATGGAAATTGACGAAGGGCTTATCACAGTCATCAGAACGAGCCTCGGGGCCACCGTAGATCAGGCGGTGAATGCGGTCGCGCGCGGGCTTGGGTTCAAGTCAACGAGTAGTCAGTTAAAGGAACTGGTGGAGTCCCGGATTGTGCTCTTGCAAGAGAAGGGTTCCTTGATCGATTTCGGAGGCATGCTGACTGTTCTCAATCAAACCTGATGTGTGTAATGCCGAATTGGACGCGCAGCCTCAGGCAAGACATCTCGACAGTTGTACATCGGGAAATCTCGAATTCATACTCTACCGAAATCGTAACTTCGCCAGCGAACACATTGATATCTAAATCGTAACGCCAATCGGCGATAGCCGCATCTTCAGCGGTCTGAGAGGCTATTTCATTAGGCTGCACGTTCCATAATCTATCTTATGCGATATATATGTGTAAGGGCTATTTAGTAATGCGACAGTTGGGCCAGTTAGAGATGCGACAGTCTCGCCTCTCGACGCACTGGTCAAAGCCAACGTTGGGAGCAAGGATGACGATCTTCAGCCTGGTCAAGACCAT
>NZ_JBLYZH010000016.1:0-203317 GCF_048551595.1 Rhizobium sp. CRRU65
GTCAAAACCCGCCGGAAGCCGCTCGCGCACTTCCGGCCAATGATCCAAAACCTCAGGACGAATCTTCATCCAAAGCTTGAATCACAACCAGATTCCTTATGTCCAGGGCTAAACCTAGCGCATATGAGGGTTAGGGTGAGGGGCAGCCACTCGCGCAAACCAAACAATAGCAGCAGCCTATCGCAACCTAAAAGCCAGCGTGCGGCTCACCTCGCGTCCGAAGCCGCGGATTTCGATTCTGGAGGCATAGACCTCGACGATCGCAAAGGCGTTTTCCATCTCGGTGTCAACCACGCCCTTGAAATTGACGAAGTGGCAGGCGCCGGCCATGCCGTAGTTGCCGACGTGGTCGTGGCCGTTGAGATAGGCGACGACATTGCTGCTGGAGGCGAGCAGCGCGGCAATGCGTTCGCTGTCCCACATGCCGTGCTCACTGGGCGGATGCACCGGATAGTGATTCATGACGATCACCTTCTCGCCGGCCGCAGCCGCTTTTGCGATTTCATCGCCGAGCCAGGCGAATTGTTCGTCGCTCAGCGCGGCATTCCAGCGATGGGCATTCCTCGCACCTTTTGCCTGCAGCTCCGCCAGCATCTCAGCGGCAAGGGCGCGATGAGGATGGCCTTCGGGCGGCGCGAAGATGCTGACCTCGTTGCCGTCGAGCACGACAAAGCGCCAGCCGTGGCGCACGAAACTGTAATAGGGCGACGGCATGCCGAGACGCGCGGCGACTTCGGACAAGTGTCCTGCAGAGACCGAGAAATCGTGGTTGCCGAGCAGGAAGAGCGCTTCGTGCCTGAGCGTCTCATAGACCGGCAGGATATCGTCGAAGCTTGAAAATCTGCGGTCGATGACATCGCCGAGCGTCATGACGAAGCTGAGCTGCTCGCCGTTGAAGACCTCGATCGCCGCGGCGACCTTGGCGAGGCTGTTGGCATAATAGCGATCCATCGCAATATGCGGAGCGATCGCCGCATATTGCGGGTCGGCGATGATGCCGAAACGGAATAGGGAAGGAGCGGAAGAAGACATGGGGCGTGATTAGGAGCGGCCAATGACAGGAATGTGACGGCGTCCCAAAGCATGGTCGAAATGCGTCAACTGCTGAGATCCCCAAAGTGTGTGATCGCCCATTCCGACGCACTCATGTCGCTTGGAGCGTATCGATCAAGACAGCAAGAACGTCGTGTAAATTTGGTGCGACATATGCACATAGACTTTGAGTATCCTGCGCTGGCTGAACGAGGTCGGGTACCATTATGGTCATCAGGCCGGCGCGAGATGCTGAAAGCACGCCGTTGCGGGAATCCTCAAGTGCAACACAACGGCTGGGGTCTACCCCTAACCGGCTTGCAGCTTTCAAGTACGGCTCCGGATGAGGCTTTCCCGCCGTATAGTCTCCGCGGGCGATGATGTATCTAAAGCGATCTCTCAGATTCACCGCCAGCAGATGACTGAGCACTGTGTCATGGTCTGAGGAGGTAACGATGGCCCACGGAAGTTGAATCTCTTCCAACCAGTCTAGCATTTCGATGACCCCAGGCTTGAGGCGAAGCTCTGTTGCGACCATCGTCTGAAACTGATCCGAGGCCTGTTTCCACAAGTCCTCAATGGCAATTTCTACACCAAGATGCATGCCCAGAAGCGCCTTGGCTGACGCGCTCGGTAGTCCAATCGTTTCCAGATAGGCGGACACCGGGATTTTAAACCCGTTTTCTTCAGCGGCCTTGATAATTGCGTCCCGATACAAAGCCTCGGTATCAAAAATCAAGCCATCCATGTCGAACAGTACAGCTTCGGGCTTATATTGAAGATGCTTCATCTGTTGAGGATCTCACAAAGATCTCGCGACTGATCGTAAAACGAAACACCCGGCGTTTGAGGCGCCGGGTGCTGAGTTCGAAGATTCGGACGACATCGCCGCCATGGCGGCGAGTCTGGTACCGCTTACTTCGTGGCTGCTTCGTAGCGTTCCAGGACGTAGTCCCAGTTGATCAGGCTATCGACGAAGGCCTCGAGATATTTGGGGCGGGCGTTGCGATAGTCGATGTAATAAGAGTGTTCCCAGACGTCGACGCCGAGGATCGGGGTGGCGCCGTGAACGAGCGGGTTTTCGCCGTTCGGGGTCTTGGAGATTTCGAGCTTGCCGTTCTTGACGGAAACCCAGGCCCAGCCGGAGCCGAACTGGGTGGCGCCGGCATTGGCGAAATCGGCCTTGAACTTGTCATAGCCGCCGAGATCGGAGGTAAAGGCCGCTTCGAGCTTGCCCGGCAGCTTGTTGCCGCCGCCGCCCTTCTTCATCCACTTCCAGAAATGGATGTGGTTGTAATGCTGGGCCGCGTTGTTGAAGAGGCCGGCATTGGTGCCGAAGGACTTCTTGACGACGTCTTCGAGCGAGAGGTCCGAAAGACCGGCTTCGGCGGCGAGCTTGTTGCCGTTGTCGACATAGGCCTTGTGGTGCTTGTCGTGGTGGAACTCCAGCGTTTCCTTCGACATGAAGGGAGCAAGCGCTTCGTAGTCATAGGGAAGTTCAGGCAATTCGAAAGCCATGTCAGATCTCCTCTTGGCAATAGATTGCGTCTCGGCAGGTGAGGCGGAACATAGGAGGGGAAAGGGGGAGAGGCAACCGGCGAATTATCAAAAAACGACCGGCCGGAGGAAAATTTGCCTCAGTTGCAGGGTTGGAGTCGTGCGTAGAAATCGCCTGGGCAAATCAATGGGAATACCCGCCCCGAAAACCACTTTGCCCATTATGGAGATCAACGGAGACCCGATATGAACAGGAAAATAATCCAGCCTCTCACTGCCGCCGTACTGCTTTGCCTGGCAGGTGCGGCGCATGCCTCCTCCGATGACGCCTGGAAGCAGCTCGCCGTTGACGTCGAGGCTAAATGCAAGAAGGCAGCGGTCACGATCGAAAAGCCCAGCGCCACCGTCGATCCCTTCGGTAGTTCGCATTACGGGCTTGCCCTTGTGATAGGCAAGCCGAAGGGCGCCAAGGGGTTGATCGCCCAGATCTGCGTCTACGACAAGCAAAAGAAAACCGTCGAGATCGGCAGCGAGCTGGACGCCAAGACGCTCGGTCTCATGCCCGCAAAATAGGCCGCTATGAGGCTGCTCACCAAGCTGGTTTGTGCCTTGGGTCACATTTCTGGGGAACCGAAGCCTCCCTCAAGAGTTGAAAACCTGGGCTTTTAGGGAGGTGCGGCATGTCAGAGCTTCGCAGCAGGGCGGACGATCAGCAAAAAATCTATCAGCGCTGGGCACCGGTCTATGACCGGGTCTATCGCGGCATCCTGCGCGATGGCCACCGCAAGCTTGCAGCCCTCGCCGCTGCGGCCGGCACCGACATCCTGGAGATCGGCGTCGGCACCGGCCTGACGCTCGGGCATTACCCGCGCCACTGCCGGGTGACCGGCATCGACATTTCCGAACACATGATCGCGCGGGCGTGTGAAAAGGCGAAACGCGAAAATCTTGAGCACGTGCAGGCGCTGGAGGTGATGGATGCGCATGCGCTCACCTTTGCCGACCGGTCTTTCGATGGGGTCTGCCTGCCCTTCGTCATCACGCTCATCCCCGAACCCGAACGGGCACTGGACGAATGCGCCAGGGTGCTCAGGCCGGGCGGCGAGATCATCCTCGCCAGCAAGCTTGGCGACGGCGCCGGTCTGCAGGGCGCGATCGAGACGGCGCTGGCGCCGCTGGTGCGTCACATCGGCTGGTCCTCCGCCTTCCGCATTCACCGCATCGTCGCCTGGGCCGAGCGCCGCGGCGACTTTGCCGCTGCCGATATCCTGCCGGTCTTTCCGAACGGCTTCTTCAAGATCATCCGGCTGAAGCAGCGCGGACTTGCCGGCTGAGACCGGAACTTTTTTCCCCGCGTCGCTTATTCTGATGCTACCGTTCGCCTGAGGGGACTGCATGACATCGGATATCTTCTTTTTCATCGTCGTGGGTTTCTGCGCGCAGATCGTCGACGGCGCGCTTGGCATGGCCTTCGGCGTACTGTCGACGACGAGCCTTCTCGCCTTCGGGGTGCCGGCGGCCAATGCCAGCGCCATGACGCATGTGGCGGAAATGTTCACCACCGCCGCCTCGGGCATCTCGCATGCCTATCATCGCAACGTCGACTGGCGCCTGGTGGCGCGGCTTGCACCGGCCGGCATGATCGGCGGCGCGATCGGCGCCTATCTGCTGGCCAATATCGACGGCAAGGCGATCGCGCCCTTCGTGTCGGCCTATCTGATCGCGATCGGGCTGGTGATCCTCTACAAGGCCTTTCGGCCACCGCCGAAGCGGGATGTTCGCGATTGGATGGTGCCGCCCGTCGGATTTTGCGGCGGCGTGCTCGATGCGATCGGCGGCGGTGGATGGGGTCCGATCGTCACCAGTTCGCTCGTTAGCCGCGGCCATGACCTGAAACGGGTGATCGGCTCGACCAATTTCACCGAATTCGCGGTGACGCTGACGATTTCCCTGACCTTCATGCTGACGCTCGGCTGGTCGGAGCTCAATTCGGCGATCGGCCTGATCATCGGCGGCGTCATCGCCGCCCCCTTCGGCGCGATCCTCGTCAAACGGCTGCCGGTGCGGCCGCTGATGGTGGCGGTGTCGATGATCATCATCGGCACGTCGGCGATACGGATCCTGTAAAGAGCTATCGCCATCCCGGCCGGGGGATCAGAGATTCCGGCCGAAATAGACATCCACGGAGGCGATCTTGTCGCCGCGGAAGCGAAGGCTCTCGATGTTGCGGAAGCTGCCACCGTCGCGTTTTTCCGCACGGTAGCGGACGACCGCCTCGTCGCCGTCGATCGCCAGGAATTCGATGTCAAAGCCGCGGAAGACCGGCTCCTTCGGCCAGCAACGCTCGAAATAGGTCGCCCGGTCGATGTGGTCGTCGCGCGGACTGGAGAAGGTGAAATCCTCCGTCAACATGGCGCCGACAATATCCTTGCGATCGTCGAGATAGGCGGCGTAGAGCTGACGGACGGTCTGCTCTCGGGATGTGCACATGTCGCTCATGGCAATGTCCTTGGATTAACCGATTGCATCATGCAATCGGTCCTGTTCTAGCACTTTTGCCCGAGAGGGTCCAGATTGCGGCTCTCATTTCGATAGACAGGTCACCGATGCGAAAGCGCTGTCTTGAAGGATGGGCCATAGCGCGGTTATATCAGTGCGTGCCCGCCCTGGAACGGCGAGCGCATGCACCGCTACGGCCTATGCGCTCGACCTCGAAAAGCTCGATCTTCAGGACAGTTTCACCCGCGCCGATCTCCTCGCCGCGGCAAAGGGCACATCGTTTCATCAGGCGTGCGGAACTTCGCCCGCGCGATCAATGCCGGGGCAGAGAGAATGACCGATACGCAATTGGACGCCGCCAGCGCCAGGCCGGGCTCGATCTACTGGAAGCGCAATCTCACCATCTCGCTGATCGGTTCCTTCACCACGATCGTGGCGATGACGCTGCTGCTTCCCTTCCTGCCGCTCTATGTCGAGGAGCTCGGCGTCAGCGACCATGCTGACATCGTGCAATGGTCGGGCATCGCCTATGGCGCCACCTTCTTTGCCGCGGCTCTCGTCGCGCCACTCTGGGGTCGGCTCGGCGATATCTACGGCCGCAAGCTGATGCTGGTGCGCGCCAGCTTCGGCATGACGCTGGCGATCTCGCTGATGGGCATGGCCGGCAATGTCTGGCAGCTGGTGGCGCTGCGCCTCTTCGTCGGGCTTGCCGGCGGTTATGCCTCCGGCTCGATGGTGCTGGTGGCGACGCAGACGCCGAAGGACCGTTCGGCCTGGGCGCTCGGCGTGCTCTCCTCCGGCATCATGGCCGGCAATCTCGTCGGGCCGCTGATCGGCGGCGCGCTGCCGCCGATCATCGGCATCCGCGGCACGTTCCTCGCCGCCGGCGGCATGATCTTCCTCGCCTTTCTCGCCACGGCCTTGCTGATCAAGGAAGAGAAATCGCCGGCCCGCAAGCAGGCGGCCAAGGCCAGCGGCGGCTGGAAATCCATTGCCGACAAGCGGCCGGTCATCGCCATGCTGGCAACCGGCATGCTCTTGATGTTTGCCAATATGTCGATCGAGCCGATCATCACCGTCTATGTCGCGCAGCTGGTGCCCGTCGAATCCCAGGTGACGATGGTATCGGGCGTCGTCATGTCGGCGGCCGCCCTCGGCAGCATTCTCTCGGCCTCATGGCTCGGCAAGCTTGCCGACAGGATCGGCCATTGGCCGGTGATTGCAGGCGCGCTCGCCGTCGCCGGGCTGCTGCTGATCCCGCAGGCCTTCGTCACCAGCGCCTGGCAGCTGATCATCCTGCGTTTCCTGATGGGTGTGGCGCTCGGCGGGCTGCTGCCCTGCATCGCCGCGGTCATCCGCCACAGCGTACCTGACAGTGCGGCCGGCAGCATTCTCGGGCTTTCGATTTCCTCGCAATATGTCGGCCAGGTGGCTGGCCCCATCCTTGGCGGTTTCGTCGGCGGGCATATCGGCATGCGGGCAGTCTTCCTCGGCACCTCCGTGCTGCTTGTCGCAGGTGCGGCCTATGCCTGGATGGTACGGCCGAGAGATGCGGAGACTCGGGAGTCGACCTAAGGATTATTGGCGCTTCCGCAGATCAGCTCGACGCCTGACCGGGCGATCGCTTCCAGCGTCTCGCGGCTGTCGCCGGCGCGGGCGCGGACGGCGAGCGAATGCATGACGGCGGAGGCGAGCCTTGCAAGCATCTGCGGATCGGCGCTTTCCGGAAGCTCGCTTCTTTCCACGCCAAGCCGCATGCGCTTTTCGATCTCGTCGTCGAAATCGTTGAGGCTGCGGCCGAGCACCTCGCGGACCCGCTCATGCTGGACCGCCTCGACCGATGCCGTGCCGATCAACAGACAGCCGCGGGCCGCGGTTTCACCATGCAGATAGATCGCCAGCGCGCCGGCATAGACGCGGGCGATATTGTCGCGAAGCGGCAGTGAGGGGTCGAGCGCCTCGGCGAGCGTATTCATGCCGTCCTGCCGATAGCCCTCCAGCGTATCGAGATAAAGATCCTCCTTGTCGCCGAAGGCGCCGTAGAGGCTCGGGCGGTTGAGGTTGGTCGCAGCACTCAGATTGTCGAGCGAGGCGGCGGCAAACCCCCTGTCCCAGAAGACATCCCGTGCCTTGCCGAGCGCCGCCTTGGTGTCAAAAGCCCTCGGGCGGCCCCGCTTCTTCTCGTCTTTCATATTTGTACCGTTTCGCATTAAATTCTTGACGAGAGTCATTTTATGCGAAACAGTACAGATATTCAACACTGTCGGCCGGCGGCATCGACCGCCTCCGCAAGGAGAGGAAACCGGAATGAAACTTTACATGCACGCAGCCGCCTGTTCGCTTTCGCCGCACATCATCTGCCGCGAGCTCGGGCTCGATATCGAGCTCGTCCAGGTCGATCGTCAGACCTACAGGACGAGCACCGGCGAGGATTACCTCGCGATCAACGGCAACGGCTATGTGCCGGCGCTGGTGCTCGACGATGGCAAGGTGCTGACCGAGGGGCCGGCGATCGTGCAGTTCCTCGCCGACAGCGTGTCCGAAGGGGCAGCCTTGTTGCCTGAGGTCGGCAACATCCGCCGCAACGAGGTGCAATCCTATCTCAACTTCATCACCGCCGAGCTGCACAAGCCGATGGTGCTGCTCTTCAATCCGACTTATTCCAGCGTTCATGGGGAAGTCCGCGCGCTGATATCGAAGCGGCTCACCTGGCTGAACGGTCGCCTTGCCGGACCCTATCTCACCGGCGATGCCTTCACGGTGGCGGATGCCTATCTCTTCGTCTGCCTGAACTGGTCGCCCTGGACCGACATCGATCTCAAGCAATGGCCGGCGCTGCACGGCTTCATGGCCCGGGTGGCGGCACGACCGAAGGTGCGCGAGGCGCTGCAGGCCGAAAACCTCGAGGCCTTCGATGCCGACGGCGTCTATTTTGCGCCACACGCCTATCTCGCCTCATCAGGACGGACCGGCTCGCCGGTCAGGCCGTAAACGCGAGGTCGGCCACACCGCGACACGGATGGGCATCAGAGGGCGTTGACGGCGACCGGCAGGGCACGCTTGTGGCCGGTCGCCCGATAGGCGGCAAGGATGCGGCGGCGGGCGATCTCGCCGACCGGCTTGCCTTCGAGGAAATCGTCGATCTCGTCATAGCTGACGCCATAGGCCTCCTCATCGGGGCGCAGCGGCCGCTGGTCCTCGAGATCGGCTGTGGGCACCTTGAAGACCAGCTCGTCCGGGGCGCCGAGCCGCTTTGCCAGCAGGCGGACGCGGCGCTTGTTGAGGCCGGCGAGCGGCAGGATATCGGCGGCGCCATCGCCGAACTTGGTGAAGAAACCCATGACCGCCTCGGCCGCATGATCGGTGCCGATGACGAGGCTGCCAAGCGCCCCGGCAAGGGCGAATTGGGCGATCATCCGCTGGCGCGCCTTGATATTGCCGAGGATGAAATCCTGCCGGCCGGCATCGGCAAAGGCGAGGCCGCCGTCCTGCGCGGCGGCAAGCATCGCATCCGCCGGCGCCTTGATATTGACCACCATCGAGCGGTCGGCGCCGATCGTTTCCAGCGCCCTTCCCGCATCCGCCTCATCCGCCTGGACACCGTAGGGAAGGCGCACGGCAATGAATTCGGCCGCATGGCCGCTGTCACGCAGCTCGCGCACCGCCTTTTGAGCCAGCAGCGCCGCCGTCAGCGAATCGACGCCGCCGCTGATCCCGAGGACGTAGCCGCGCATGCCCGAGGCGACGAGATAATCCTTGAGAAAAGCGGTTCGCCGTTCGATCTCGCGCTCAGGGTCGATATCGGCGGCGACACCCAGTTCGCGGATGATCTCGCCTTGTTCGTCGAACAGCACAGTCATAAGCCTCTTCCTCCCCGCTTACGGAATTTCGGCGCCACTATGGCGAAAAGATGGGGGAAGACGAAACCGTTTCGGGCAAACCTGCCATGCATTTTATGCAAGTGGGCGGTTTGGTATCTCGGTGGCTGCAGCACCCCCCCTCTGCCCTGCGGGGCCCCGGGGTCGAGCCACGGGTCTCGAACCGTCCTTCGGACCCCCCACAGGTCGGGAGATCGGCAGGAAGCCATGCCTCGCCCTGAATTCGCGATTCATGTGGCGGCAGTTGTTTGGCAAAGCCATCGCGCCCATCCAATCTCCCTCCTTGTGGGGGAGATGCCCGGCAGGGCAGAGGGGGGTGGACTCCCGCCTACCGCACAATCGTAAACAGCTCCACCGGATCGGCAAACCCCTTCAGCCCGTGCGCCCCGACCGACACCACATCCCCTGCCCCCGCTTCGTCGCGAAACGGCGCCGACATCAGCAGTGCCTCTCCCAGTTCGCTGCAGGCGGTCTGGATACGGCTGACCAGATTGACGTCGCCGCCGATCAGGGTGAAGTCGAGGCGGCGGCCGGAGCCGACATTGCCGTAGCTGACCTCGCCATAATGCAGGGCGATGCCGGCTTTGACTCCGATGCCCTCGTACTGGAAATGGTCGATCTCCTCGAGGATGGCGCGGGCCGATGCCAGGGCCGCGCCGCAGGAATGGGCGGCATCATAACCCGGGAAGAAGGCGAGGACGGCGTCGCCCATGAATTTCAGCACTTCGCCGCCCTCGCGGGTGATGGCCGGCACGATCCGGTCGAAATAGGCATTGAGCAGGCCGAGCACGGTGCTGCCGGGCAGCCGGTTCGACAGCTCGGTAAAGCCGCGCAGATCGCAAAGCAGCAGGGCTGCCTCCATCGATTCGATCTCGTCGCGGCGGATGCGGCCGGCCAGGATGCGGCTTGCCGTCAGCGGGCCGATATAGGTATCGAGCAGGCTGAGCTCGACCTGGCGAAGGATGCGCAGTTCGCTGGTGTTGCGCAGCGCCGGCAGGATGCGCTCGATCACCTCGCGCTCGGAGGCGGTGAAGCCACCCGGCCGCTTCGTACCGAAGACGGCAGCGCTGACCGGGCCGTCGACATTGCAGAGCGGCGCAATGACGAGCTGCATCAGGCCGCGATCGGCGAAGACATCGATATGCTGCCAGCGGCCATGCACGCTTTCTCTGGTATCGACGACCAGCGGCTCGCGGGTTTCCATGACCTTGCGCAGCGGCGTATTTGATATGGCGACGCGCGCGCCGTGTTCCCGATCATGGATCTCGACCGGCTCGCCCGGCGCCCAAGCGATGGTGCGGCCGATGAACTCGGGATGCAGCGTCATCAGATGCAGGGTCAGCCGGTCGACTGGCACGCCGAGCGCCTGAAGCCGCCGGCCGAGGCCGGAGACCAGCCCCGCTTCGTCGAGCGCGTGGCATTCATCGCCGGAGAGCCACTCGATGATCGAGAGCAGTGCGCCGATGCTGACGGCATGGCCGGCGGTCTTCGTTGGGAGCCTGTCGGTATCGGGAGCATAGATCGCAGTTGTCATGGCTTTCTCCTCCTTGAGGGAGGCAGGGCGCTAGTGGGCGCCGCCGCCGGAGAGTTGACCGGGTTTTCTCAGAAGCAGGCTTGCAAGCAGGGCGACGACGAGGGCGACGCCGAGCAGGAAGAAGGTGTCGCTGAAGGCCATGATATTGGCCTGTTTGCGTATTTTGAGCGCGATGGCGACGACGGCCTTATGGCCGGCGAGCGCCTGATCGCTGACACCGTGGCTCATGAAATAGCCGGTGAGCCTGGCGATGCGATCGCGGGTGGCTTCCTCGAAGATCGAGACCGAGTGGGTCAGGATATTAGAGTGGAACTGCTCGCGTTTCGACAGGAAGGTTTGCAGCGAAGCGATGCCGACGGCACCGCCGAGATTGCGCATCATGTTGAAGAGCGCGGACGCCGAGCCGGCATTTTCTTGCTCGATGCCGGCGGTGGCGATTGCCGAAAGCGGCGTGAAGACGAGCGCCTGGCCGATGGCACGGACGATGTTCGGCCAGAACAGCTGGTCGCTGGCATAATCGCCGGTCATGTGGACGTTCATGAAGTTCGAGGCGGCAAAGAGGGCAAAGCCGACGACGATCAGCAGGCGGACATCGAAACGCTTCATGAGCTGCGGCACCAGCGGGATCAGCAGCAACTGCGGGATGCCGGTCCAGGCGAGAACCATGCCGATCTGCTCGGAATTATAGCCCTGAATGCGGGTCAGATAGATCGGCAGCACGAAGACCGAGCCGTAAAGCGCAATACCGAGCAGGAAATTGGCGACGATGCCGAAGCCGAAGTTGCGGCGCACCAGCAGGCGCAGGTTCAGCAGCGGATTGGCGGTCTTCAGCTCGATGATCAGGAACAGCGTCAGCGAGACGGCGGCGATAACGGACAGGCGGAGGATGAAATCGGAGCCGAACCAATCTTCCTTGTTGCCCTCTTCCAGCACGGTCTGCAGGGCGGCGAGGCCGATTGCCATGGTGATGATGCCCGGCCAGTCACCCTTGGCGAGCAGCTCCAGGTTCATCGGCGCGCGGTCGAGCGAGACCCAAAGCAGGCCGACCATCAGCGCGCCGGGTACCAGGTTGACATAGAAGATATGTTCCCAGCCCCAGTTCTCGGTGAGATAACCGCCGATCGTCGGGCCGATCGCCGGCGCGAAGGTGGCAGACAGGGCAAAGAGCGCGAGGCCGATCGGCTGCTTGGCCTTGGGCAGCAGGGTGATGATGATGGTGAAGGCCATCGGGATCAGCACGCCGCCGGAAAAGCCCTGAATGGCGCGCAGGATGATCATCTGCTGCAGATTGGCCGCGAAGGCGCAGGCAACGGAGAAGATGAGGAAGAGGATGGCGTTGGTGAGCAGGTAATTGCGGAGCGAGAAGACCCGCGCCAGCCAGGCGCTGAGCGGAATGACGACGATCTCGGCGATCAGATAGGAGGTCGAAATCCAGCCGCCGTCATCGGTGCCGGCGCCGATCGCGCCCTGGATATCGGCAAGCGAGGCATTGACGATCTGGATGTTGAGGACGGCCATGAAGGCACCGAGCGTCGAGCCGACAACGGCTGCCCACATGCGAAGTGGGCTCATCGCCGCAGGTGTCGCGGGCGCTGCAACGGCGGGGGGCGCCAGCGCATTGCTGTTGGCTGCGATCTGAAGAGTGGCCATGGCTTATCTCCTTCCAGCTCTCGCGGGAAACTTTCTCATGACGGGGTTCGGGTGATCATTCAGGGAATGATCGGGATCATCCAGGAATGATCGGTATCATTCGGCAAACTAGCGAAGGATCATCCAGCGTGGCTGGATTATCCCTCCCCGGCTGTTCCAGGGGCTTGGGCAGGCTTGGTCTCGGCAGCTTGGGTCTGGGCAGCCTTGGTATCGATTTCCGGCTCGACCGACATGCCCGAGCGCAACAGGCCGCTCAGCGCCTCGTCGTCGATGACGATCTTGACCGGGATGCGCTGGACAATCTTGGTGAAATTGCCGGTGGCATTGTCCGGTGGCAGCAGCGAGAATTCCAACCCGCTTGCCGGCGAAACGCTGTCGACATGACCCTTGATCGAGATATCGGGAAAGCTGTCGACCTTGATCTCGACCGACTGGCCGGGGCTGATATAGGTCAACTGCGTTTCCTTGAAATTGGCGACGACATAGACCGCATGCAGCGGAACGACCGCCATCAGCTGCGTGCCCGAGGTGACATACTGGCCGACCCGGATAGACCGGGCGCCGACCGTGCCGTCAACGGCGGCGACGATATCCGTATAGGAGAGGTTGAGCTCTGCCTGCTGGGCGGCGGCGGCCGCACGGTCACGCTGGGCAACCGTCTGTTCACGCTCAGTCTGCAGCACCGGCACCTTATTCTGAGCCGTGACGAGGGCTGCCCGATCGCGCTCGACGGCGGCAGCGGCCTGGTCGCGGGCCGACTGGGTCTGTTCGGCGCGAGACTGGGTGCCGGCGCCGTTGGTGATCAGGCGGGCCGAGCGGGCGGCATCGGATACTGCGAAATCCAGCGATGCCTGCGAGGCATCGACCGTCGCCCTCGCCTGCTCGATGACGGACTGCTGCAGGGCGATCTGGGCATCGATATTGGTGATGGCGGCTTCCGCTGCCTTCACATCGGCCGTGGCCTGCGACAGCGCCGCCTGGAAGTCGCGGTCGTCGATGCGGGCGAGAACCTGGCCGGCCTTGACCGCGTCATTGTCGTTGACCAGCACCTGGCTGATATAGCCGGCGACCTTCGGGGCGACAGTGGTGTAATCGGCCTTCACATAGGCGTCGTCGGTGGATTCGATGAAGCGGCCGACCGTCCAATAGCGGTAGCCGAAATCGCCGGCGAAAGCGACGCCGGCAAGCAGTAGGGCGGCGATGACGGCGCGCTTGACGATGCGACGGCCGGTCTTTTTGGGAGCACCCGCGACCGGTGCGTCCGCAATCGGCGCTTCGGCGACAGGCATGGCAGGCGCCTCGGCGACGGGCGCCTTGGCGGCTTCCTCGGCCAGAATCTGCTCGGCCTTCCTCGCACCTTCGAAAATGTCCTTGCGGGGTAACTCGACCATCGTAATTCTCCTTCGTCCTGGCCTGCTCTGTGAGAGGCCGTGTTTGACGAGAGGGAAAATGCACCCTGACATTTATTTTGATAATCTGCTTATATCGGGAAGGATCATCAACTCTCAGCGGATAATCCGAGGGCAATATGGATCGGCTGACAAGCCTCACAGTCTTTGGCCGGGTGGTGGAATGCGGTGGTTTTTCCGCCGCCGCGCGCCGGCTCAACATGTCCGTCACCATGGTTGGCAATCACGTGCAGTCGCTGGAGGACCGGCTCGGCGTGCGACTGCTCAACCGCACGACACGCAAGGTCAGCCTGACGGAAACCGGCAAATATTACTATGAGCGCTCTTTGCAGATCCTGGCCGAGCTAGATGAGGCGGACCGGACGGCCGGCGCGCTCAGTACGACGCCGCGCGGCACGCTGAAGGTCTATACCAGCAGCGCCATCGTGCGTTTCCTGCTGCCCGTCGTCAGCGAATTTATGGAGCTCTATCCGTCGATCTCACTCGATTTCAGCGTCGGCGAGCGGATGGTCGACATGATCGAGGATGGCTACGACCTGGTGATGCGCACCGTACCACCGCCGGATTCTTCGCTCGTCGCGCGCAAGCTGACGCCCTGGCGCCATATGCTCGTCTGCTCGCCGGCCTACTTCGAGAGCCATCCGATGCCGAAGACGCCGGCCGAGGTCGCCGATCACAATTGCCTGCAATATGCTTACTACCCCTATGGCGACGAATGGCGCTTCGAGGATGGCGAAGGCAAAAAGGAGAGCGTCAAGATCAGCGGCAATGTCGTCTCAAACAGTGCCGAGATGCTGCGTTTCCTGACGCTGACCGGACGGGGCATCTTCCTGGCGCCGAGTTTCGTGGTGTTCGACGACATCGCCGAAGGGCGGCTGGTGAAGATCATGCCGGACTACCGGCCGATCGAATTCAACATCAACGCGGTCTATCCCAACCGCAGCCATCTCCCGACCAAGGTGCGGCTGTTCATCGACCTCTTGGCGGAGAGATTTGCGGAACATCGGAAGTGGATGACGTGAGGGGCAATTTTACATTGGAGGTCACCCTTCACTGCAACACAGCGGAATTCGGCAGCAATGCCGTTCGGCCCCAAAAATGCCTCGACTTCGCTGGACACCATTCGACTATGAAAAACAACAGGATGGTGTGTCGGCTGTGCCCATAGATATTTGGAATGTTCGGCGAATGGTCATCGCCGCTTTTCTTGGCATCGCGTGTGCAGCTTACCATCGCGCCTTGGATTTTTGGCCGCTTGATTCGGCCAATGGGCTACGAGGACTCTTGGATCTATTGGGAGGGCCGCTGCTCGTTCTCTCGGTCGCGGGCATACTGTTCGTTTGGTTTATCGGCGCATTAGTCGCGTTATTTCGTCGTCGTATCCGTGGAATGGCGAGTCGTCTTATTGCTATCATCATTGTTCCGGTTTGTTTTGGGACGATGATCACCGTGCCTTTGTTCGATCCTTGGCTATGGTACGTCATTTTCAATAAATCGCGTTTCGAAGCGTCGGCAGCCGCGAGTGGCTCTGCACAGAACGGTACGATCATTGAGGGGCGCGACGTTTCGACAGGGATCGCCGGCGCGGGTTACAATCATTTTGTCGCTCTCATCTTTAGCGAAAGCGATCCGCCCAAACTGGTTTATGGCGACAGCGAGGAAGAAAAATTGGCAGCCAATTCGGTGCTGACGCACCTCTACGGCAATTTCTACAGGCGAGATGAGTACTTTTGACGACCCTTGCGTGAACTGAGAGGCTGCGGCTATCCCCCTTCGCCCCGCAAGCGGGGAGAAGGTGCCGGCAGGCGGATGAGAGGCGGGCTGGGCTCTGATCCGCCGAACCGCTGCAGCCCTGCGCTTGCGCTTCGGGCGTTCGTCGTTGCAATCGATTCACTGGATCGATTGCTCCCGCTTCGCGGGACCTCTCCTCACTCCTCGCTCTCGCTCCTTCCGAAGGCCCAGTCCATGTAGAGTTCCAGCGCCTTGCGGGTGACCGGGCCTTCCTGCAGGTCGCGGCCGTCGAGGCGGGTGACGCCGACGACTTTGGAGTAGTTGCCGGTGGTGAAGATTTCGTCGGCTGCGAGGAAATCCTCGACCGAGAGCGTTGCTTCATGCACGTCGAAACCGGCCTTGCGAAGCAGGCCGATGACGCGGGCGCGGGTGATGCCGGCGAGGAAGGTGCGGTTGGCGGCCGGCGTCATCACTATGCCGTCCTTGACCATGAAGACATTGGAAGAAGCGGTTTCGACGACGTTGCCGTTGAGGTCGCGCACCAGCGCATTGTCGAAACCGCGGCTGCGGGCTTCGGCGATCATGCGGCCGCTGTTTGGATAGAGCGAGCCGGTCTTTGCCTCGGTCATCGCCGTTTCCGGCGACGGGCGCCGATAGGGCGAGACAGTGAGGCTGGTGCCGCCATGACCGCCCATCGGCGCCTCGAACAGGCAGAGCGCGAAGCGGGTCGATTCCCCGTCGACGGCGACGACGCTGCCGGGCGAACCGTGTTCGCCCCAGTACATCGGCTTGATATAAATCGCCGTGGCGCCATCGAATTTCGCAACGCCTTCCCAGGCGAGCGCTACGATCTCCTCGGCCGATTTCACCGGCTTCAGGCCCATGGCAAGTGCCGAGCGATTGATGCGCTGGCAATGCAGGTCGAGATCCGGCGCGATGCCGTCGAACCAGCGGGCACCGTCGAAGACCGTGGAGCCGAGCCACATGGCATGGGAGGTCGGCCCGATCAGCGGCGGATTGCCGGGGAGCCACTCTCCATCGACATGAGTCCAGGTGGTTGAACGGGGTGTTGTATCGACTGCCATGATGGTTTCCTCCTGAAGCCGGAGAAGGAAAAACCGCCGCCGTAAGCCGGGTCAAGGACAAATCCCGAGCGGAAACACGGAAGCAAGAAAATGCCGGGGAATGCCGCCAGGCCGCAATATTCGTGCGCAGCAACGGCAGCTTCATCGATGGGTGCATCAGCAAAAATGATGGAATGGAATGTTGGAATGGCTGGCTGCCGCATGCGATGATGGGCGCAACAGCGGATAAGCAGCAAGGAAAGACGCCGATGAAAGCCATGTTCTACGAAGCCTTTGAACAGGCGCCCGAAATCCGCACCGTTGCCGATCCGACGCCGGCCGAGGACGGTGTAGTCATATCCGTCGGGGCCAGCGGGCTCTGCCGCAGCGACTGGCATGGCTGGATGGGGCACGATCCCGATATTCGCCTGCCGCATGTGCCGGGACACGAGCTTGCCGGGCGGATCGTCGCCACCGGCCGCGGCGTGATGCGCTTCAAGGTGGGCGACCGGGTGACCGTGCCCTTCGTTTCCGGCTGTGGCCATTGCAGCGAATGCCATTCCGGCAACCAGCAGGTCTGCCCGAACCAGTTCCAGCCGGGCTTCACCCATTGGGGGTCGTTCGCTGAATATGTGGCGATCGATTATGCCGACACCAATCTGGTGCACCTGCCCGATACGATCGACGATGCGACGGCGGCAAGCCTCGGCTGCCGCTTCGCCACCTCGTTTCGCGCCGTCGCCGACCAGGCCCGCACCGGGCCTGGCGAATGGATCGCCGTGCATGGCTGCGGCGGCGTCGGTCTGTCGGCGATCATGATCGCCACGGCGCTCGGAGCGAATGCGATCGGCATCGATATATCCGAGGAGAAGCTCGCCTTCGCGCGGGATTGCGGGGCAGTGGCGACGGTCAATGCGTCAGGCGTTGCCGACGTGGCAGAAGCGGTGCGCGAAATCACCAAGGGCGGCGCGCATGTCTCGATCGACGCGCTCGGCCATCCCGTCACCTGCTTCAACTCGATCAAGAACCTGCGCCGGCGCGGGCGGCATGTTCAGGTGGGGTTGATGCTCGGCGAGCATGCGACGCCGCAAATCCCGATGGCACAGGTGATCGGCCACGAGCTGGAAATCTACGGCAGCCACGGCATGCAGGCCTGGCGCTACGACGCCATGTTGTCGATGCTTTCGGCCGGCAAGATCGCGCCGCAGAAGCTGATCGGACGCCGCGTCAGCCTCGAGGAGGCCGTGCCGGCGCTGATGGCGCTCGACAAGGCTGAGGCCACGGGGATCAGCGTGATTACCCGGTTTTCATGAGGGAGCTCCGCCCTGCCCTCCTGTGACGAGCAAAGGTGAGCGAGCAAGCGGGTTTCGTCTGATATGTCTTGCTCCTACTGAGAAGAAGGGAACCAAGGCGCTGCCACGAATCTCTTCTCCCCAGCGGGGAGAAGGTGCCGGCAGGCGGTTGAGGGGGTGAGTGGCGAAGCCGCGAATGCACGGAGCGCAAGCGAAGGGCAAGGAATAGTGAAGGTTGTGCCGTGTGGCCCCCTCATCCGACCCTTCGGGCCACCTTCTCCCCGCTGGGGAGAAGAGGGCGCCAGCCCAAATGCCCAGAGAACAAACAACAGACCTTATTCAGCCACCCCAATGGAGGCGAGATAGGCCGCAGAAGCCGGGATCTTCGACTTGTCCTTGATCTCGATGATGAGGCGCGGATTGCTTTCGAGTTTGGCAAGGGCCGCGAAAACGGCATGCCAGTGGATCGAGCCTTCGCCGAGGCTCCAGTGGCGGTCGGCATATCCGTCGGCATCCTGCAGATGGACATGCTGGAGGCCATTGCCGGCGGCCTTGACGTAATAATCGACCGGCGGAGCACCGGTATAGCCGTGGGCATAATGGGCGTGGCCGGTGTCGATCGAGACGGCGACGGCGGGCGAGTTGAAGCTTTCGGCAAGCGCCACGCGAATATGCGGATCCTTGTCCTCGATGTTCTCGATCACCATGGTGCAGCCGATATCCTCGGCGCGCCTGATGGCGTCGCGCAGGGTCATGTGCGTGCGCTCGGCCAGGGCTTCGCGGGCGCCGGCATTGTCGTCGAGATTGTTGTAGGACCAGGACGTATAAGGGCTGTGGATGACCATATGGGTCGCGCCGATGGCGGCGCAGACATCGAGGCCCTGCAGCAGGCGCCGGGTGACGATGGCGCGGATATCGGGATCTTCCGAGGCGATGGTGAAGCCCCAGAACGGGCCGTGAATGCCGAGGCGGCCGCCATGACCGTCGAGAAGCCTTCTGGCGCGGGCGGCGAGCGGCGCCCAGTCGCCGTTCAGAACCTCGGCATCGACGAAGCTCTGCAATTCGAGATCGCGGGACTTTTCGAACAGCCAGTCACGGTGAAGTTCGACTTCATCGAGCGTCATGGCGGCGCCGACGACGGGAAGAGAGGACATGAATGCGCTCCATCAATGTGAATGATCATGTGAATGCCGGGACGGCGCGGAAGGACAGCCCCAGGGAAGGCCAGGAACAGCCGCCGCGTTCTATGCGCTCCTTCTGTGTCGGCGGTATTACAGGCGCCGAGCCTTTTGAACCCTTCCGGCCTCAGTCATTTCCGCATAGCTGATGCGGCATTGCCGGACCTTGCGGAAACGCCCCGAAGTACCGATATCGGCCCCGACAGTCTCGTGACGTAGTGGCGCGCGAGCCGCGCTGAACTCTTGGCAACGGAGCCGCTTGTTCATCGCTTCGGCCGATGTCGCGGGCTTCTTTGAAAGCGTTCGGCGATGGCACCCCCAACAACAGGGCGGGTTGTCAAAGACGGCGCAAAGGTCTAACGGCTGCGCCCGCAAGAAAAAGCCCATAAGAAGAAGCCCTGTAAGAAAAAGAAAGAGACATGATGTCCAACTCATTTGTGAAAATGCCTGCGAGCGACGAGGCAAAGCGGTTTTTCGTCCTCGGTGACCGGGTCGAGCGGCGGCTCCGGATCAGCGGAGCCTGGCTCAATATCTTCGACGTCACCGTGCCATCAGGCAGCCGGACGCCGAAACATGCGCATGCGAGCCCCGAAGTGTTCCGCATCCTCGAGGGACGCCTGACGATCTGGCGCCTGAGCGACAGCGGCCCCGAAGAGATCGAGGCCAGCGCCGGCGACATCGTCACCATCCCTCCCTTCATGGTGCACGGCTATTCCAACCGCGGAACCGTCCCCGTGGTCTTTTCTGCGATCGTCGATCGGGACATGGCCGAGTTCATCGAAGCGGAAGGCGCGACCGAGCCACCGAAGGCCAGCCCTTCGGCTGAAACCATCGCCCGCATGACGGCGGCTGCCAATGCCTATGGGATCACCATCCTCGCGGCGTGACGGCGCGCGTGCGTGGTAGCGCGTGGTGTCGCTTTTCGGACGACATCATGCGTTTCTTCGTCGGTTCTGCTAGGCTTTTGGCGGGAGCGATTTCAATCGGCTCACCAGTTCCTCCAAAGCGGCTTCGACCGTTTTCGAAGCCGTATCGATGACGATTGCATCGGGCCATTCGTCATAGGCTCTTTCGGAAGTCTCTTGCCATGTCGGCTTCACCAGACCTTCGACGTCGGTGAGGCGCGTTTCAGCACGCTTGCGGTGCTCGGCTTTATCCGAGCAAATGACCTCGACCTCCGCCGCTGTCACCCCGGCCGCTTGCGCGACTGAACGCCATGCTGCCCGGGTTATCCGAAGCGGGTTGACGGAGTCGGCGATAACGGTCCTGCCAAGGGTCAGATTGTCTCCGGCAATACCGTAAGCCACGATATAGCCTGCAGGCCCGGCATCATCGGCAATTCCGGAGGCACGGATTGCCTGCTCGATGGTATCGACGCGCACATGGACCGCATTCAACCGCTCAGCCAAAGCGCGGGCGATCGTCGTCTTTCCACTGCCAGGCAGACCACCGAAGATAATGAGCATCGTCACCTCGTCGTTTTTGGAGAGGCTCCACGAGAACGTCAGAGCAGCTCACGGTCAACGCAATACTTCACCATTGAGGCCTGGTTCGCAATTCCTTTGTCAGCACGGGGTTTTCACCACCGGCCTCAACGACGGTCCATTCGAGCGCCTCGTAGAATCCGACGGCGTCTCGCGCCGCATTCACAACCAATCTCTTGACCCCGTGCCGTGATGCGAATTTTTCGAGGCCGGCCATGAGCAACCGCCCGTACCCTTTTCCCTGGCATTCCGCCCTGATCGCGACGGTTCGCACCCACGCCGCCGCATCGTCCATCAGATCGAGGCGAGCCGCACCCACCGGAGTATTTTCGAGCAAAAGCAGCAAAGGGAAATGCCCATCCCTTCGATCATCGGGATGGTTCGCATCATAGCCAATCAACCCGCGGGCCTCGAAAAGGACAGCGCGGCGGATGTCGTGGTAGGCGTTCCAGTGTTCATCCGCAGACACTTGGACGACCATCCAGGCGTCTTCGCCCTCGTCATTCGGAAATCTAGGCTCGTTCATCGATGGCCTCGTCGATGCTGTTGGACAACCGGCAGGCAAAATCGGTGACGGCCTCACGGCTCGATAGCAGGAATTTCGGACGGGAAAAGACCGAGAACAATCGGGTGTGCGTCTCGAAGGAATTCCAGTTGTTCGTTCTACTCCGGTATTCGGCCACCCACTTCAAAAGGCCATCGAATTGGGTTTGGGACTCGCCGCCCTGGATGCCTCGCTCCTTGATGTTGGCGATGCATTCCTCCTCCGACAGATCAATCCAGACCAGGATCGTCGTGCGGCTGAGGACCATGTTCGCCAGTTGCCCGTAAACTCCCTCCATAACCCAGACATCGCGCTCGGCCGCTGCCATGACCATCTCATCCCGCAACGCCCTGTCGCGAGCGATGCCGTAGCCCCCCGGCTCCCAATGCATGTCATCAAGGTGGACAACCGGATGGTGAAGCTGCTCGCCGATACGACGGGCAAGCCATGTTTTACCCGCGCCGCCATTGCCCATGATGAGCATGCGGTCAAAGGCGGCTGAGGGATTGGGAAACGTCATCGGCAACTCCGAGGACTTTGCGCTGATGCTGGTTTTGTGTGACCTTAGCGCGAGATATTGAATGCTTTCAAATCAAAATTGAGCGCGCGCCATCCTTGCAGCTGTGTGGAAAAACAATGTGCCGCCCTCGAGGGCGCGTGTGGCGCGGCGCTTAGCAGCGTCGCGCGCCAAATGTCTAGAACTCTTCCCAGTTGCCCTCGGTCGAAGCCGGTGCGGCTGAGGTGCCGAAGGCGGCTGCGAGCTTGCCGCCGAGTGCGCGGGCCGGCGAGGGAGCGGGCCTGGCATGGTCGGTGGCCGAGGCGGGAACCTGTCTACGCGCCGCAAGCGTCGCCGCGACCGGGCGTGCCAACGGCTTGGCAGCCGTCCGGGCGACGGGGGCCGCCTTTGCCATCTGGCCGAGATTGAACTGTGCCAGGCGCTCCGAGAGAGCGGACACCTCGGTCACCAGCGTGTGCGAGGCGGCATTCGATTCCTCGACCATTGCGGCGTTCTTCTGGGTCGACTGGTCCATCTGGTTGACTGCCGTATTGATCTCCAGGAGACCCGTCGACTGTTCGCGGGCGGCCTGGACGACCGCCTGGACATTGCTGTTGATCTGCTGGACTTCGGAAACGATTGCCTGCAGCGCCTTGCCGGTCTGACCGACGAGATCGACGCCACGCTTGACCTGGGCGCCGGACGAGGTGATCAGCGCCTTGATCTCCTTGGCGGCCGTCGCCGAGCGCTGCGCCAGTTCACGCACTTCCTGCGCGACCACGGCGAAGCCCTTGCCGGCCTCCCCTGCACGTGCTGCCTCAACGCCTGCATTGAGGGCCAGCAGGTTGGTCTGGAAGGCGATATCGTCGATCACGCCGATGATGTTGGAGATCGACTGCGAGGATTGCTCGATGCCGGTCATGGCGTCGACGGCATTGCGCACGATCTCTCCGGACTTTTCTGCACCATCCTTGGTGCGGCTGACGAGCGTTCCCGCTTCTTCGGCGCGAAGGGTGGAGTCCTTGACCGAGGTGGTGATCTGCTCGAGCGCGGCGGCGGTCTCCTCGACGGAAGCGGCCTGCTGTTCGGTGCGGCGGGCGAGATCGTCGGCGCCGGAGCGGATTTCTTCCGAACCGGCCTGGATGACGGCAGCGTTTTCGGAGAAGGAAATCAGGGCTGCCTGGAGCTTTTCGACAGACGCATTGAAATCGACGCGGATTTCGTCAAGTGAGTCGGCAAACGGCTTTTCCAGCCGGATGGTCATGTCTCCATTGGAAAGGCTGGCCAGTCCGTTGCCGAGTTCGCTGACCGCGAACTTGATCGAATCCTCGCGGGCGGCATGGAGGACGGAACGTTCCTGCCGTTCGATCTCTTCGCGGGACCGGGAGGTTTCCGCATCGGCTTCCAGCTTGATCTTCTGGCGATTGCTTTCCAGCAGGATGGCGAGAGAACGCGAGAGGTCGCCGATTTCGTCCTTGGCATTCTTGTCGCTTAATTGCACGTCGAGCTGGCCATGGGCGATGCGATCGGTCTCGGCGATCACGCCCTCTATGCGGCGGATGAATTTGCGGGCGATGAGCCAGCCTGAAAAACCGAGCAGAAGAGCAGCGACGGCGGTGATCGCAACGGCGCTCCAGGCCATGTTGTTGAGCTGGGCAAAGACGGTGGATTTGGGCACCGAGACGACGGCGTACCAGTTCAGGTCATTCGTCAGCTTTACCGGATAGGCGACCGAGAAATAGGTCTGGCCGTCCGGGCCTGCGATCTCCTGCGCGAGGCCGGGCTTGGCGATCAACTGATCCCAGCCGGCAGTCAGATCGCCGCCGTCCTTGATATTCTTGCCTGCGAGTTCTGCGGAAGGATGGCTGATGATGCTGCCGGTGCCCGTCACGAGGCTGAGATAGCCAGTCTCCATCGGGTGGACTGCCGAGATCGCCTTGTTGGCGTCGTCGAGCGAAATGTCCATGCCGGCGACGCCGAGCGCCTTGCCATCGACCATGATCGGCTTGGCGACCGAGGTCATCAGCACGTCCTTGCCGTCGACCGCATAGACATAAGGTTCGATGACGACAGTCTTTTTCTGGGTAAAGGGCAGCTGGTAGTAATCGCCGGCGCCCGACACGCCATAATCGACCAGCGGCGTGTGCTGGATCTTGTCGCCACTGCGGACCCAGTAAGGCACGTAGCGGCCCGTCGTGTCGTGGCCTTCCTTGCCGACAAAATCCTTGTCCTTGCCGTCGAAGGCATTCGGTTCCCAGCCGGTCCAAACACCGAGCGCCATCGCATTATCCTGCAGCATGTTCTTCAGCAGGTCGTCGGCGGCCGCACGATTGGCGTTTCCGCCCTCCTTCATCGTCGACAGCGACGTTTCCAACGCATTGACGATACCGAGCGCCACGCTCATGGATTTCTCGACGTTGAGCGCATTGGCAGCAGCGATCTGCAGCATCTCGTCGAGGCTCGATTTGCGCATATCGTTGTAGGCGATGTAGAAAAGAACGCCCGATGCCGCGATCGTGGCGATGACACCGCAGGCCGCCACGGAAAAAATGTTGCGTCCGGTCGCCGATTTGAACTGCATGCGCTTAACCTCCTCAAGCGGGCAGGTCGTCGATCGCGCACCGATCTATTCCGTCCCGGCTTCCCCAGACCGAGAACTGATTTCAGGACGTGGCTGCACGTCACGGAAATCGTTCGCAATTTGGAGAAAATACGGACAGGCTGTTAATTTACGGTGTATTGCGGCAGCTTTCCTTATGACTGGCTGATCGCCGCGCCTCTTTTAAGACGCGCAAACGCGATGGTGCTGCCGTTGGCGAAACTGTCACATCAAGACGCTATAAGGATTTTCGCCCGGCGCCTCTTGCGTCGGCACTGTTTCACCGTCAAAATTGCGACATGCCTGACAGCGACCCATCCAGTACAAGCTCCGCCCCTTCCAACCGGGATCTCCCGGCCGAGGAAGCAGGCGACCATTGTAGACGGTGCGATGACCTCCGCCTCGCGTCAAGCATATCAATGCTCCCGCAGAGAGGGCCGCTTCCCAGACCATTGCCGCTGACGGGCGGCCGCGGCTCACTTCAGAGGAGCGGTCTGATGGAACCTGCACTGATGTCAACACTATGATGGAGAGACGACAGGCGATGCGTATATGCGTATAAGAGCGTCCCTTCGAATGCCTCGCCGCTTCGCCTGATGAATGCGGCTACAACCTAAACGAATAGGGTCCCTGTGTTTCTGGAAATTGGAATTGTGGCGTTTCTCACCATCCTGAATGGTGTGCTCGCCATGTCGGAGCTGGCCGTCGTGTATTCTCGAACAGCTCGCCTAAAGGTCCTCTCCGACAATGGAAGCAAGGGTGCAGCTCAAGCGATCAAACTTGCTGAAAACCCTGGTCGTTTTCTCTCAACGGTGCAGATCGGCATCACGCTGGTCGGCGTTCTATCCGGCGCTTTCTCGGGGGCCACGCTCGGCGGCCGCCTGAGCGGATGGCTAGAAGCCCAGGGAATGTCATCGACGGCCGCTGATGCCATTGGCGTAGGTTCAGTCGTCGTGGCAATCACATATCTTTCGTTGATCGTCGGCGAACTTGTTCCAAAGCAGATCGCATTGCGGGAACCCGAAGCGGTTGCGGCCAGGGTCGCACCCGCTATGGCGGTCCTTTCAAAAATTGCGCTGCCACTCGTGTGGCTTCTAAACGCCTCCGGAAACCTTGTGCTCAAACTCTTGGGCCAAACAGGAAAAGCTGGCGAAAATGTCTCAGACGCAGAAATCAAAACTGTTCTGGCCGAGGCGCAGTCGGCTGGAGTGATCGAAAGCGAAGAGTCCGCGATGATATCAGGTGTCATGCGGCTGGCGGATCGCACTGCCCGAGCGCTTATGACGCCCCGGCGGGACGTCGAAATTATTGATATCGACGACAGCCTTGATGAAATTCGGACCCAGTTGCACAGGACGAAGCGGTCGCGGTTGCCCGTTCGAAAAGGCAGTTCGGACGAGGTGATCGGCATCCTTCCGGTCAAGGACTTCTACGACGCGATGTCCGAACACGGCAGTGCCGACATCAAGTCTCTGACGCAAGACGTCCCGGTGGTTTCAGACCTTTCAACTGCCATCAATGTGATTGAGGCAATCAGGAAATCGCCCGTTCACATGGTGCTGGTTTTCGACGAATACGGCCACTTCGAGGGGGTTGTCTCGTCAGGTGACATTTTGGAAGCAATCATGGGGGCTCTGCAGGAGGGGCCTGTCGATGAACAGGCCATCGCTCGGCGAGACGACGGCTCTTATCTCGTGTCGGGCTGGACGCCAATTGACGAGTTCGCTGAATTCTTAAACCTCAAGCTCGATGGCGACTTGGAATATCAGACGGTCGCCGGCCTGGTGTTGGAAGAGTTGAAACATCTGCCGGAATTGGGCGAGAGCTTCACGAGAGATGGATGGCGCTTCGAAGTCGTCGATCTCGACGGGAGGCGCGTGGACAAAATACTTGTCTCGGCTGAGTGAAGATCGGCGGGTGCCCTCGTCGCTGGCGACTTCGCCGATGAGGTCGTCAATCTCGACGGCCGCAACATCGACAAGATCCGCATCCACCACATGGACGATGTGGCCTGACAGCAGGAGTGAACGCCATGGCATGGTCCGCCAACCAATATGTGAAATTCGAGGATGAGCGCACGCGACCGGCGCGTGACCTGTTGGCACAGGTGCCGCTGCAAAACCTTCGTCATGCCATCGATCTCGGCTGTGGCCCGGGCAATTCGACCGAGCTGATCATCGAGCGCTACGGGGCGCAGGGCGTCTCGGGCGTCGACAGCGACATGAACATGCTGGAGGCGGCGCGCAAGCGGCTTCCGGGCACTGCCTTCGTCGAGGCCGATCTCGCCCGCTGGCAGCCGGACGAACCCGCCGACCTCTTGTTTGCCAACGCCGTCTTCCAATGGCTGCCCGATCATCTCGATATCTTCGACCGGCTGATGGACGGGCTTTCCGAAGGCGGCGTCCTGGCCGTGCAGATGCCCGATAATCTCGGCGAACCCTCACATCTGGCGATGGAGGAGACGGCGCATGCCGGACCGTGGAAATCCGCCTTCGAGGCGAAGAGCGTGCGCCGCAGGTCGCTGCCGCCGCCATCCACCTATTACAGCCGGCTGATCGCCAAAGCCGCGCATGTCGATATCTGGCACACCGTCTACAATCACCCGATGGCGGATGCGGCGGCGATCGTCGAATGGGTGAAGGGAACCGGGCTGATGCCCTATCTTGCCCATGCCGGCGAAGAGCATCGTGAGGCGTTCCTGGCGGATTACCTGGAGCGGTTGGAAAAGGCCTATCCCAAGATGTCGGATGGACGGGTGCTGCTCAGGTTTCCGAGGATCTTCATGGTGGCGGTGAAGGGGTAAAGGCGGCCGCTGCCGGCATGTCCGGTTCGCGCCGATGGTAGCCCTCACCCTAAACCTACCGTGTGGCTTGCCCCTCACCCTAACCTTGCCGGGGTCGAGCCACTCGTCTCGACCCGTCCTGCGGACCCCCGTAAACGGGGCGAGGGGACGTGCCATGCGAGAGGCTGGCGGGGAACGGAGAGGTCGCGGCATATCCCCTTCGCCCCGCCTGCGGGGAGAAGGTGCCGGCAGGCGGATGAGGGGCGGCCGCGAGCGCCAGAGGATGTCAAATGCCTGTTATCCCTCGCCTGCATATGTTGCGGCGAGACCGGCACGCAGTATAGTCGGCCGGAAGATCCAAGGAGATGACATCATGGACGCTGCCCCTACCCCGCCGGTCACCCTCGTCATCTTCGGCGCCACGGGAGACCTGACGCGCCGCCTGCTGGTGCCGGCGATCATCAATCTGACGCGCAGCCGCCTGGTCGGCGAGGATCTCCACATTCTCGGCATCGGCATCGAGCCGGGTGACGACGAGTTCCTGCGCGGGCGGCTCGACCAATTCCTCAGCCATCTGAGCGGCGAAGCGCCGATGGTGAAGGACGAGGCCTGGGAAAGCCTGCGCCGGCGCATTTCCTATACGTCCGGGGATTTCACCAAGGACGATATTTTCGTCGAGATCGGCAAGCGGCTGGGGCCGCATGCCAATGCCGCCTTCTATCTCGCGGTGCCACCCTCCTTCTTCGGCACGATCGTCGAGAAACTCGCCGCGCATGGGCTGACCGATGAAAGCGACGGCGTCTTCCGCCGCGTCGCGATCGAGAAGCCGTTCGGCACCGATCTCGCCTCGGCGCAGGCGCTCAATGCACAGATCCTCGCGCAGGTCGGGGAGAGCCAAGTCTACCGGCTCGACCATTTCCTCGGCAAGGAAACGGTGCAGAACCTGATGACGGCGCGTTTCGCCAACATGATGATCGAGTCCTTGTGGAACAGCCGCTACATCGACCACGTGCAGATCACCGCCGCCGAGATCGTCGATGTCGGCAGCCGCGGCAAATTCTACGATGCGACCGGCGCGCTGCGCGACATGGTGCCGAACCATCTCTTCCAACTGCTGGCGATGATCGCCATGGAGCCGCCGAACAGCTTCGATGCCGAAGCGATCCGCAATGAAAAGAGCAAGGTGCTGAAGGCGCTGCGCGTCTATACGCCTGAGGAGGCCAAGACGCATGGCGTGCGCGGCGCCTATGCTGCAGGCCCGCTCAATGGGGCTCAGCTTCCCGCCTATCGCGACACCAAGGACGTCTCGCCCGACAGCAGGACCGAGACCTTCGTGGCGCTGAAGCTCTATGCCGATACCTGGCGCTGGGCCGGCGTGCCCTTCTATCTCAGGACCGGCAAGGCGCTGACGGCGCGCGACACCGAGATCGTCATCACCTTCCAGCCGGTGCCCTTCGCGCAGTTTCGCGAGACCGACGTCAAGCGCCGCCTGCCGCCGAACCGGCTGGTGATCCAGGTGCAGCCGGATGAGGGCATGAGCATGGAAATCTCGATCAAATCGCCGGGGCTTTCGGTCGATACCGTGCCGGTCTCGCTCGATTTCCGCTATGCCGACAAATTCGATATTGCCAAGACCACCGGCTATGAATCACTGCTCTACGATCTCTTCATCGGCGATCAGACGCTGTTCCAGCGCGCCGACGGCATCGAAGCCGGATGGGCGGTGGTGCAGCCCTTCCTCGATATCTGGGCGAACGACCAGAGTGTGCCTGACGCCTACGCGCCGGGCAGCATGGGACCCGCCTCAGCCGACGAACTGATGCAGCGCGACAGGCGGCAGTGGCATGAACTCGGCGTCGTGCTGCACAAAAACGACAAATAGCCGGTCCTGCTTTCTGATCTGGGGCCTATCCTGTCAGCGGCAGGCGTCGCTTAGCGTACCGTCGCGCTCTGCCGCGCGGTACTGACGCGTTCCGGGCCGCGGGCAGATGGTCCGATCGGACGGAATGACGACGGTGATATCACCGGTTTCGACTGGATCGAGCGGAATCATGAGTCCGCCATTGGATTCCGCTCCCGGCACAGTGCCGGGTGGCATGCCGCCGAAGCGGCCGCTAGAGTCCATATCAGCAAGCGCCTGGGAGAAGGCCGGAGCGACGAAGCCGAGGAGAATGATCGAGGCTGCTGCAAGAAACATACGCATGATGCTATTCCCTATGGTTTCAGCGATGCGACAGAAACAGCAGAACGACCTCATTGTTCCCCCGGAAGCGGAGGCGGACGATCAAAGTTTGGCGATCGGAATATGGCACCTCAGAGCGGGCGATCTCCGGCTCAATCGCGCCAGCGCGACAGCAGCCTGTCGAGACCTGTCGGATAGAGATCGATGCCGGCGTCCCGCAGGCTGTCGCGACAGAACCAGCGCGCGGTCGCCGCCGTCTCGTCGAGCTCGGAATAGTGGATTTCGTCGCGCTCATAGAGCGATGCATCGGCCAGTTCGATATCGGCGGCAAAGATGTATTCGTGACCGGTCGCGCCGTGATGCTCGTAGATGTTTTCAAGCAGATGCCAGGGGCCGACGATGCGGATATCGGTCTCGAGTTCCTCCTGGAATTCGCGGTGCAGGGCTTCTTCGCGGCTCTCGCCGAATTCAATCGCGCCGCCAAGCGGGCGAACGCCCTTGATGCGGCCGCTGTCATCCTCCACTTCGGCGGCAAGCAGCTGGTCTTTCCGCCAGGCGAGGCCGATCACCTTCACCCTGATCTGCTGCGATGGGCGCCAGACGGTCACGAACTCTCCTTTCATAGGGACAGGGCTTGCTTTTCACCCCGGTATAGCGAGAACAGTGAGCCCCGCAACAAAGCGAGGCTCCTGCCGATCCCTCGTCTCAGACGAACTGGCTGAGGCCCGGAACGGAAGCGACGACCTCATCGACGACCTCTTCGCCGGCATATTGCTTGGCGATCGCGATGGTTTCCTTGGCAAGCGAAGTGATCTCGCCCATACCGAGGCCCTCACCCATCAGCTGCTGGCCGAGCCCCATGATGCCGCCACCGCCGAGCGAGCTCATCAGCCCGCCGAGCAGGCCGCCGCCGCCGGCGCCTGCGCCGTTGAACTGGGCAACGAGATCGGCGCCGCCGGGGATCGCTTCGATCATCTTGGCAACCGGGCCATCGGCGGCCTCGCGTTGCAGGAAGCCGAGCATCATGCCGAGCGCTTTTTCGGCGAGGTCCGGCGCAATACCCACGCGATCGGCGATCTGGGTTACAATTTCATTCATGTCAGCCTCCTGTTTTTTGACGTTAACGTCAACGTTAATCGAGATTCGACGGCAACTCAAGCCGGCCCCTCCCCGGGCCGCACTTTGTCCGGTTTTGCTTTCAATGCAAACAGTTGTCGGCATGCACCTGCCTGCTTATAACAAGGAAACGATGGTTCGATGAAGGTGGCAGAAGCACGCCTTCTCATACAAATGGCGGCAGAGCCCCAAGGGAGCATTCCGAATGATCGAGGATGGCAAGATTTTCATCGGCGCGAGCCGCAACCCCGATGACAGCATCAACAAGCCGGAATATCTCGACCTGAAATTCGGCAACCGTCACGGCCTCGTCACCGGCGCTACCGGCACCGGCAAGACGGTGACGCTGCAGGTACTCGCCGAAGGTTTCTCCCGAGCCGGCGTTCCGGTATTTGCGGCCGATATCAAGGGCGATCTGTCCGGCATCGCCGCCAAGGGCGAGCCCAAGGATTTCCTGACGAAGCGCGCCGAGCAGATCGGCTTCACCGACTATGAATTCGACCAGTTTCCGGTGATCTTCTGGGATCTGTTCGGCGAGAAGGGCCACCGGGTGCGCACCACCATCGCCGAGATGGGGCCGCTGCTGCTCGCCCGCCTGATGGATGCCTCCGAACCGCAGGAAGGCGTCATCAACATCGCCTTCAAGATCGCCGACCAGGGCGGGCTGCCGTTGCTCGACCTCAAGGATTTCAGCTCGCTGCTCAACTATATGGGCGAGAACGCCAGCCAACTTTCCAACCAGTACGGCCTGATCTCCAAGGCCTCGGTCGGCTCGATCCAGCGGGCGCTGCTCGTTCTCGAACAGCAGGGCGCCGAGAATTTCTTCGGCGAACCGGCGCTGAAGATTTCCGACATCATGCGCACCAGCAACAACGGCTACGGCCAGATCTCGGTGCTGGCGGCCGACAAGCTGATGATGAACCCGCGGCTTTACGCCACCTTCCTGCTCTGGCTGCTCTCCGAGCTCTTCGAGGAATTGCCCGAGGTGGGCGACCCCGACAAGCCGAAGCTCGTCTTCTTCTTCGACGAGGCGCACCTGCTCTTCAACGATGCGCCGAAGGTGCTGACCGAACGTGTCGAGCAGGTGGTGCGGCTGATCCGTTCCAAGGGCGTCGGCGTCTATTTCGTGACGCAGAACCCGCTCGACGTGCCGGAAACGGTGCTCGCCCAGCTCGGCAACCGGGCGCAGCACGCGCTTCGCGCCTATTCGCCGCGCGAGCAGAAGGCGGTGCGGACGGCGGCCGATACATTCCGTGCCAATCCGGCCTTCGATTGCGCCACCGTCATCACCAATCTCGGCACCGGCGAGGCGCTGGTCTCGACGCTGGAGGCCAAGGGCGCGCCTTCGATCGTCGAGCGCACGCTGATCCGCCCACCCTCCGGCCGCGTCGGCCCGGTGACCGATGACGAGCGCCGTCAGATCATGGACAGGAGCCCGGTTCTCGGCGTCTATGACGAGGATATCGACCGCGAATCCGCCTTCGAACTGCTGGCCGCACGGGCGAAGAAGGCAGCCGATGCCGAAGCCGCCAAACGGGCGCAGGAAGAAGCGCCTCAGCAACAGGGCGGCACAACCTCCGGCTGGAACCTGCCGGGCTTCGGCGGCGGCAATGACGACGACAACCAGGGCCGCGGCCAATCGCGCGGCCGGACGTCCAGCTATCAGCGCGAAACGGTGGTGGAAGCGGCAATGAAGAGCGTGGCCCGCACGGTGGCAACACAAGTCGGCCGGGCGCTGGTGCGCGGGATCTTGGGAAGCTTGAAGCGGTAGGGTTGCGGCGAGCTATAAAAGCCCCTCATCCGCCTGCCGGCATCGACCGGGGTCGAGCCACAGGTCTCGCCCCGTCCTTCGGACCCCCGCTCGCGGGGCAAAGCGGAATAGCCGCAACCTCTCCGTTCCTCCCCTCTCGTAGGGCACGTCCCCTCGCCCCGTTTACGGGGAGAGGGTTAGGGTGAGGGGCAACTTCCCACGCCTTCTCTGATCGTTCCCCTTCTTGAACCCGCAGCATTTATTCCCTAAATTACCTGCCATCGACCATTTCAACAGGATGTGTGCCGCAATGGATTTCAACCCGATCGCAACGCCAGTTCGCCTTGCCAACGGGGAAAACCATATCCATGCCTGCATCCATCACCCTCTCCCAAATTTCGTGGTCCGCGCCTGACGGGCGGCCGCTTTTTTCCAATCTCGACCTGAGTTTCGGGGCTGAGCGTACCGGTCTGGTCGGGCGCAATGGCGTCGGCAAGACGACGCTGCTCAAGCTCGTCTCCGGTGAACTCCAGCCGCATTCCGGGACGGTATCCGTCAGCGGCAGTCTCGGCGTGCTACGGCAGAGCGTTCAGGTGACGTCTGACGAAACGGTTGCCGATCTCTTCGGCGTGACCGACGCCCTCGCTATTCTTCGCCATGCGGAAGCCGGCGAGGCAACGGCCGACGAGCTGGCATCCGCGGACTGGAGGCTAGAGGCGCGCATTGCCGCAGCGCTCAATCGGACGGGGCTCGACGCACTGCCGGAGACGCCGCTTGCTGTGCTCTCAGGCGGGCAGCGCACCCGTGCCGGGCTTGCGGCGCTTGTTTTCACCGAACCGGACTTTCTGCTGCTCGACGAACCGACCAACAATCTCGATCGCGAGGGCCGCGAGGCGGTGATCGCGCTGATGTCAGGCTGGCGGGCCGGCGCCGTCATCGTCAGCCATGACCGCGAACTGCTCGAAAGTGTCGATGCGATCGTGGAACTGACGTCGCTCTCTGCCACGCGCTACGGCGGAAACTGGAGCCATTATCGCGAACGCAAGGCGCTCGAGCTCGCGGCGGCACGGCATGATCTCACTGACGCCGAAAAACGCATCGCCGAGGTTGCCAGGAAGGCGCAGGCGACGGTGGAGCGTCAGGCGCAGAGGGACAGCACCGGGCGGAAAACGGCCGCCAAGGGCGGCATTCCGCGCATCGTGCTCGGCGGTATGAAGGAGCGGAGCGAAACGACGGGTGGCAACAATGCCCGCCTCGCCGACCGTCGGCGCGCCCAGGCACTGGACGAGGCAAGGGCGGCGCGCGAGAAGATCGAGATCCTGCAGCCCTTGTCGGTCACCCTGCCGCCAACCGGGCTGCCGACCAGCAAGACCGTCCTGAAAATGGATGGCGTGACATCGGGCTATCTGCCAGGCGATCCCGTCATCCGCAATCTTTCCTTCGATGTGACGGGACCGGAGCGTATCGCCGTCACCGGCCGCAATGGCTCGGGCAAGACGACGTTGCTGGCGCTTATTACCGGCGAGTTGAAACCCTGGGCCGGCACGGTCAACGTCATGACCGACCTCTCGATGCTTGATCAGAAGGTCAGCCTGCTCGATCCGTCGATCTCGATCCGCGACAATTTCCGCCGGATCAATCCGCTTTCCGATGAAAATACCTGCCGGGCTGCGCTTGCCCGCTTCATGTTCCGGGCGGATGCGGCGCTGCAGACCGTATCGACGCTCAGCGGCGGGCAATTGCTGCGGGCGGGCCTTGCCTGCGTGCTCGGCTCGGCACCGCCGCCGCTGTTGATCCTCGATGAGCCGACCAACCATCTCGACATCGACTCGATCGCCGCGGTCGAGGCCGGACTGCGCGCCTATGACGGCGCGCTGCTCGTCGTCAGCCACGACGAAACGTTCCTTCAGAGCATTGGGATCACGCGGCGGTTGGAACTGTCGCCCGCCGACCCGGGATAATTCCGGCTCATGCCTGCTGCCGGCCTCCGACGCGACGGCTCCGGCAGACGGCGACGATCAACGCGGTTACGCAGATCAGGAATTCAAGAGCGAAGGTCCAATGCAACATGAAACTCACGACCCAATTGCTGTAGGTCGCCGGCACCGTCGTCAGCTCGAATTTCGACCAATCGAATGGCGCTAGCCAGAGGATCGGCGCGGCGACGGTATCCATGATCATGTGGAGCATGACGGCTGCGAAAAAGACGGCGGCCGCGGGAAACCAGCGCGACGCCAGCCGTCCGATCACCGGCAGAGCCACGACGGCGAGAGCAAGCCAGAACAGCGGCCAGTGCGAGACATAGTCGTGATGATGGACCTTGCCGCCGGTCAGAAAGAAATAGACCATGTCGAAATCCGGAAGCACGCTACCGACCAATGCCGCGGTCATGATGCCGGGCGCAGCGGATCGCTGCCGCGCGGCGCTCGCCAGAATGTAGCCTGCCGGCAAATGGGCAATGAGCATGCGTCTTGTTCTCCCGGTCGGCCCCGAGGAATCCTCTATGCACGGTTTGTGGCTGGAAATCGGCGCACGTCCGGCTCCCTTGCCTCTTCTTGCGGGCAATGTTATTTGGATCGCTCAAGCTTTTGAGAAAGGAGGATCACGCAATGCAGTATTATTTTCGGTTTAATCGCCAGCGTGGTCCCGTCAACGCCCTGCAAATGCGTTTGCAGGGCTGACCAGAGACCGTTTCTCGACATCTCTTCCTGGTCTGCCCTTCGTGGCCAATGCGACGCCGTAGATGACAGCGCGCATTCCTCTCATTTCCCGGGCTCGAACCGCGCAATCCCGTGATGGCTGAACGCCCCGGAGCGCGCTTGATACCCGGTCAAGACCAGAGAACGATCATGACACTCATCAATATCCGCAATCTCGGCGTGACGCTGGGCAGTCCGTTGTTTTCCAAGCTCAATCTCGTCGTCAATGGCGGCGACCGCATTGGTCTCGTCGCCGCCAACGGGCGGGGGAAATCGACGCTGCTTGCCTGCATCACCGGCGCGCTGGAGCCAAGCGAGGGCGAGATCACCAAAGCGCGCGGGCTGACCGTCGGCCATGTCGCGCAGAATGTGCCGCCTGCCCTTTTCGACACGCCGTTCTACGATACGGTGCTGCAGGCGCTGCCGGCCGATCAGGCCGAAAGCGAAAGCTGGCGGGTCGACGTGGTGCTGGAATCGCTAGATGTGCCGGAGGTCATGCGCGGCCGGCCGCTGAAGCAGTTGAGCGGCGGCTGGCAGCGGCTTGCCATGCTTGCCCGCACCTGGGTGAGCGAACCCGACGTGCTTCTGCTCGACGAGCCGACCAACCATCTCGACCTCGAAAAGATCGCGCAGCTGGAGAGCTGGCTGAATGCGCTGCCGCGCGACGTGCCGGTTGTCCTGTCCAGCCACGATCGCGCCTTCCTCGATGCGACGACCAACCGGACGCTGTTCCTGCGGCCGGAGCAATCGCCGGTCTTCGCCCTGCCCTATACAAGGGCGCGCGCCGCCCTCGACGAGGCCGACGCTTCCGAAGCCCGGCGCTACGAGCGCGACATGAAAGTGGCGGAGCAACTGCGCAAGCAGGCGGCCAAGCTCAACAATATCGGCATCAACTCCGGCAGCGATCTGCTCGTCGTCAAGACGAAACAGCTCAAGCAGCGGGCGGAGAAGCTGGAGGATACGGCAAAACCGGCGCATCTGGAGCGCTCGGCCGGCGCCATCCGGCTTGCCAATCGCGGCACGCATGCCAAGGTGCTGGTGACGCTGGAGGATGCGGCGGTGACGACGCCGGATGGAACGCTGCTGTTCAAAACCGGCCGACAATTCATCTGCCAGGGTGACCGCATCGTGCTGCTCGGCCTCAACGGCGCCGGCAAGTCGCGGCTGGTGTCGATGCTGAAGCAGGCGATCGAAAGACCGGATACGGCGCGGGACGGCGTCAAGGCGACGCCTTCGCTCGTGCTCGGCTATGGCGACCAGGCGCTTGCCGATCTTGCCGACACCGATACGCCGATCGGCACAATCATCCGCCGCTTCGATGTCGGCGACCAGCGGGCGCGGGGCTTGCTGGCTGGCGCCGGCATGACGATCGACATGCAGGCAAAACCGATCGGCCAGTTGTCCGGCGGCCAGAAGGCACGGCTCGGCATGCTGGTGCTGCGGCTTGCGGAACCGAATTTCTACCTGCTCGACGAGCCGACCAACCATCTCGACATCGAGGGACAGGAGACGCTGGAGGGCGAGTTGATGGCGCACGAGGCGAGCTGCCTGCTGGTCTCGCATGACCGCAGTTTCGTGCGGGCGGTGGGAAACCGGTTCTGGCTGATCGAGAAGAAGCGGCTGGTGGAAGTCGAGAGCCCGGAGGGGTTCTTTGCTTCGTTGGGATCAGGCGTGTGATGGGTGGCGCGGCGTGCCGCGCCGCCCCATCCTTCGCGAGGGTTCGCAACAAATCTCAATGTTAAAAGACACTCCGCAACGTCGGCGCGGGGCATGGTTTCTTGAGAGCCGGGCGGTGTCGCAATCGCCCTCTCGGCTTTTCTTCCCATGAACACGAGGCATCTCCATGCATATCAGATTAGTCGCCTGCGCCGTCCTGGCGCTTTCGGTTGCCGTTCCGGCCGTTGCCGCCGATCTCACCTATGAAACGCCGCCGGCGCCGTCCGCCGGAGAGGTATCTTCAGCCTATGACTGGTCGGGCTTCTATCTCGGCGCCCAAGGCGGATATTCCTGGAGCCAGGCAAAGATCCTCGGCTCGGATCAGGATATCGACAGCGGCACGTCAGGCCTGCATGCCGGCTATAATTTCCAATCCGGAAATATCGTCTACGGCATCGAGAACGACTTTAACTACAACTTCGAGAAAAATGACAATGCGAACCTCGAATGGGATGCCTCGGGCCGAGCTCGGGTAGGTTACGCTTGGGATCGCACCCTGTTCTTTGCAACGGCAGGCGTGGCGGCCGGCGGCGGCAAGGTCGACATTTCCGCTGCCGGAAAGAAGGACGGCATCCTGATCGGCTGGACGGCCGGCGGTGGCATCGAACACGCGGTCACAGACAATATCCTGGTGCGCGGCGAATATCGCCATTCCGATTTCGGCAACAAGGACTTCGGCTCGACCATCGGCGATGTCGGCGCCACGCAGGACAAGGTCCTGTTCGGGACCAGCTACAAGTTCTGACGGAAGGCAGCGGCGGCAGCCGTATGAGGGTCCTGCCGCACGATGCCACCCCTAAAAACCTACCGCCTCGGTGCGACCAGACAGAAGAAGGCGCCTTGCGGGTCGGTGGCCTGGATGATCCAGCTGCCGCCGGGGACTTCCATCGGGCCGTTGACCACCTTGCCGCCGCCTGAGGTGACGCGTTCGATCGCGGCGTCGAGGGTCGGCACGATGAAATAGTAGCACCAGAAGGGCATCGGCATGTTTTCCGGCTTGGTCATCATGCCGCCGATCTGCCTGCCATTGTGGGCGAAGAGATAGTAGACGCCCATCGGGCCCATGTCGAAATCGCTGTGCTTCGTCCAGCCGAACAGCTTGGAATAGAAGGCCAGCGCCTGTTCGCCATTACCTGCGTAGAGTTCGTGCCAGCCGATATTGCCGGGTGCGTCGAAGGCCAGTTCCGGCATGGGCTTCTCCATCGGCGCCGGCGTCATGATGCAGAGCACCGCGCCATGCGGATCGGCGACAACGGCGAAGCGGCCGATGGTCGGGATGTCTTCCGGCGGACGGCGGACCGAACCACCATTGGCGGCGAAATCCTTGGCCGACTGGTCGACGTCGTCGACATCGACATAACCCGTCCAGTTCGGTGGAATGCCCTTACCCTCGAGTTCGGCCGGAAATTCCATCAGGCCGGCGACGCCGATGCCGTTCGCCTCGAAGATCGTATAGGTGGGCATGCCCTCCATTTTCATTTCGGAGGTGGTCCAGCCGACGACCGAGCTATAGAATTTCGCGGCAGCCGATGTGTCGGGGGTCATCAACTCGCACCAGATGAACTTTCCATGCGTCTCGGACATCATACTCTCCCTTGTTCGACGCCCCTTTCCCGAGGCCTCTTTTTCGAAACCCCTTTTTCAAGGTTGAGCGCCGTGATTGTCAGATCTTGCGGGCGTAATGTGCTTCCATGAACTGCTTCCAGGAACCGTCAGGCTGCTTGGCGCTGGAGATGAAGGTGCGGTGATCGGCGTCGGTGAAGATGATCTGCTCGCGGTAATCGGCAAGCCCCTCGCTGTTGAAGTCGGGACCTGTGGTATAGAGGTCCAGCACATTGCCTGACGCGTCGAGCTCGCCCTCATAGACCCACATATAATCCATCATGCTGCCGATCCAGCTGCCGACGTATTTGCCTTTTGCGGCGTTGTAGCCGAGCGTCAGGATGCTGGTGGCCTCTTTGCCATCAGGCATGCGGCCGGTCCCTTCGGCGACGAACCAGATGCCGTGCAGTGAGCGGACGGTTTCCGTCCAGGGCTCGCTTCCCGTCATGTCGGGTGCGGTGACGGTCCAGTCGCCGATCAGTCTTTCCAGGAAGGAATGTTCCTTCAGCACTTCAGCGGTCTTCATCGTCCTCTTCTCCCTTGAGTGATGGTGGCCTATTTCAGTGACAGCAGGATGGCGCCTTCGGGGCCTCATCATATTCGTCGTGGCGGCGCACGAAATTCATCGTGCTGTCCTCGTTGCGGCCTTTCGGCGCGCGATCGAGGATCATCAGGGTGCCGATCAGTTCTTCCGGCCCGCGGGCATAACTCGAATAGGTATGGAAGATCTCGCCCCTGTCGTTTTGGTAGAAAGCGCTGAGGCCCGGCAGTTCGTCATTGGCGTCAGCCGGCTGCATAGGCGTGAAATTGTAAAAGACCTCGTCCTTGGCAAGATCCTCCGGGCTAAAAGATACGTGATAATCGAAATTGAAGTCGCTGCCGAAGGAAGAGACCCAGGGAAATTGCCAGCCCATGCGCTGTTTATAGGCGGCGATCTTGTCGAGCGGCGCGCGTGAAACGGCGACCCAGGTGACGTCGTGATGGTTCAGATGCGGCAGGGCGCCATCGACATGATCGGACAGGAAGGAGCAGCCGGTGCAGCCGGCGTCCCAATCCGGGCCGAGCATGAAATGGTAGATCAGCAACTGGCTGCGGCCGTCGAAGAGATCGGCGAGCGACCTCCTGCCCTCCGGCGTTTCGAAGACATAATCCTTGTCGACCTTCACCCAGGGCAGCGCCAGACGGGCGGCGTTGACGCTGTCGCGTAGCCGCGTCGCCTCCTTCTCCTTGGCCAGCAGGGCACGGCGGGCTTCGAGCCACTCTTCGCGGGACACAACTTCATTCTGCATGAAATGCGCCCTCCTCCGGCGCTTGCCGGTGAAGCCGGCTCATCTCCTTCTCCTTGACTAAATACATTGATATCAATAGAAATGGGGCATGTCAAATTCGATCGAGATTCCCTTTTCCACGACGCTATTGGTGCGCGACACCTGCCTCTGCCTGCATGTGCAGCGGGCGGCACGCGCGCTTGCCCGGCTGTTCGACGATGCGCTGAGGCCGGCCGGGCTGACCAATGGGCAGTTTTCGCTGATGATGTCGCTGAACCGGCCGGAACCACCGCCAATGGGGCCGGTCGCCGCCCTGCTCGCCATGGACCAGACGACGCTGACGGCGGCGCTGAAGCCGCTGCAGCGCAAGGGCTGGGTGAAGGTGATGGAGAACCCGAGGGACAGGCGCGGCCGGCTGCTGAGCCTCACCGTCGAAGGCAAGGCGGTGTTGGCGAGAGCGCTGCCGATCTGGGAAAGCACGCATGCGATGATCGACGGAAAGCTGCCGGATGGCGGCGCCGCAAGGCTTCGGCAGGACCTGCAGGCGCTGTCATGAATGATGGCAGAAACGCCCGGGCCGCCGGGCTGAACGCCGACCTCGTCACAGCGGACGGCTAGCGGCCGAATAGAGCAAGCCGATGGCTGCCCCTCACCCTAGCCCTCTCCCCGTAAAAACGGGGAGAGGGGACGTGCCCCGCGAGAGGTTGGCGAGGAACGGAGAGGTCGCGGCATATCCCCTTCGCCCCGTTTACGGGGAGAAGGTGGCGGCAGCCGGATGAGGGGCTGGCCTCACCGATCTCCTGGGCCGGGCTCTACTGCGTTCGTCTCAGGAGTTGAAGCGCGACGGCGTCCGGCCGAAGATGGAAGCTGCTCCCACACTTTTGCTGGGAATTGCTCCGATCAGGCGACGGTGACCGGGACCTCGGTCGAGGTGCGCATGGCGTGGCTGTAGGGGCAGACGATGTGGGCTGCGGCTGCGAGCTTTTCAGCGGTTTCGCGGTCGAGACCCGGAATGTTGACCGTCAGCGCCACTTCGATGCCGAAGCCGCCGCCATCTTCACGCGGGCCGATGCCGACCTTGGCGGAGACCGTCGTGTCCTCGGGAATCTTGACCTTCTGCTGGCCCGCGACAAATTTCAATGCACCGAGGAAGCAGGCGGAGTAGCCGGCAGCGAAAAGCTGTTCGGGATTGGTGCCGGTCGCGCCGTCACCACCGAGTTCCTTGGGAACTGTCAGCGTCACGTCCAGAACGCCGTTTTCGGAAACGGCGCGGCCTGCGCGGCCGCCGGTGGCAGAGGCTTTGGTCGTATAGAGAATAGGCATGACGATCTCCTTTGATTGGCCCTTCGATCGGGTTGGATTTTTATTATCGCACAATTAAATTGCACGCAAGTGAATTTTGCAAATTGCATTTCGGATTCGAAAAGAGGACAATCAGCGCCTCAGGGATGATGGATATGAAAGCGCAAACGACGAAGACGATGGAGATACCGCAAGAGGAGAAGCGGCTGGAAAAGCAGTTGTGCTTCGCGGTCTACGCGACAGCGCATGCTTTCACCCGCGCCTACAAGCCGATCCTCGACAAGGTCGGCCTGACCTATCCGCAATATCTGGTGATGCTGGTGCTGTGGGAACGCGGCGAATTGCCGGTGAAGACGATCGGCGAGCAACTGGATCTCGATTCCGGCACGCTATCGCCGCTGTTGAAACGGCTGGAACAGAGCGGGCTGCTCAAGCGCATCCGCGACCTGCGCGACGAACGGCAGGTGATCGTGTCGCTGACCCCGCAAGGTCAGGCAATGAAGGGGGAGATCGATACGATCATGACGGCGATCGGGCAAGCCGCAGGCTGCACGCTTGAGGAAATGGCCGAGATGCGCGACATGCTGCATCGGCTGCGGGGCAATCTCGGGCGGGCCGGCACGGGCGGCTGAACGCATTCATCCGATAGAGCCGGCACACCCGGTAGAGCGGGCGGGGGCGCGCCGAGAGATCAGGGCCGCGGCTTAGCCGGCGACCGGCGCTTCTTGGCAGGCGCCGCCTTAGGTTCGGCCTCGGCCTCCTGCTGCAAACGCAGCGCCTTCAGCTTCTCCGTCTTCTTGTCACGGGCCGATGCCTCGGCGGCGATAATCGCGCGCGCCGTGTGGTCGGTCGCTTCGGCCTTGTCGCGAGACGAAAGCTTGGCGGGATTGAAGAATTCTCCCTTGGTGGCGGTCATGTGCCCCTTTCCCAGGTGATGGCGGCGTTGCTGCATAGTTCCTCAAATCGAAATCGGTTCAAGGAATTATACTGAAATTCAAGTGTCACAGCCTCCTTTGCGCGTCTGGAAAAGACGCGCGGCGCTGTAAGCCATGGCTCCACGGCAGAAACCATGATTCACGGTTGGCCGTGATTCCGCGGTGAGCCCGTGATGCCACTGTTGGCCGTGATGCCACAGCCGGGATTAGCGGGTGGGGCGGAGAACCTTCTTCGGCGCCGGCAGCAGACCTTCGCGCTGCAACTTCTTGCGGGCGAGCTTGCGCTGGCGGCGAATGGCCTCGGCCTTTTCGCGGGCGCGCTTCTCGGACGGCTTCTCAAAGGCGCTGCGCGCCTTCATTTCCCGGAACAGGCCTTCCCGCTGCATCTTCTTCTTGAGCACGCGGAGCGCCTGATCGACATTGTTATCTCTGACGAGTACCTGCAAAACGATATCCTTCCTGTCGCGGCGGCCGCCGCACTGTCCAAATTAAAAACGCGGGACTATTTCCCGATTTTGATGCTCGAAAACTTCAGCCAGGGCTCGGCGCCGTCGGACTTGGCTGCCGCCTCGGGGGAAGCCCTCGACGGAGATTCACCGGTATCGATGTCCGCCTCAGTGATGCGGCGCTCGAAATTCTCTGCGTCGAACTGGACGCGATATTGCACATGCCCATGGTCGTTGGGCAGGATGCTGGAGATCCGGCACCGCTTATCGGCTTTCGCCGTGCGGGTGAGGCCCGATTTCAGCACGATCATGTCGCCGACTTTATAGTTTGGTCTGCCCATTTCAGCGTCCCTTCGACTCTTCGGCTGCTCACTCGGTCAATCAGAACGACCGGGGGTCATTCAGGAACGACCGGGCATTCCGGAAAAGCCTGCGATCAAAGCAAAAAGGCCGGGCTGGTACCCGACCTCTTCCAGTCACTCAGCCCGCCGCCGGTATCGGTAGCTCGCTGCCAGTACATCCGTGGTCAGCTTGCTGCCAGCACATGGCCAGCCTGCTGCCATATTCATGGCCAGCAGAGGCGAATGACAAATCATGCGGCCTGAAGGTTGTCAGCCGAATTCTTGCCGGACTTCTTGTCGCGGACGAGATCGTAGCGGATCTTCTGACCTTCAACGAGTTCGCGCATTCCGGCGCGTTCAACCGCTGAGATATGGACAAAAACGTCCGTAGAACCATCATCGGGCTGAATGAAGCCAAAACCCTTGGTGCCATTGAACCACTTGACGACGCCTGAATTCATAACGATCTCCTTTTCAACCGTTTGTGTTCGCCTGCGGAATAATCCCCGACAAGCCGTATCGATGTTGAGAGGATATCTGACGGAGCGCTCAAGCGCGTGGACAAAGGTCGCAAGCAATTCGATACGCACCATGTAGGATATTTACCGAATTAAGCAATGCTATTTCGGAAAATAATTCTCTCGCGGGCGCAAAATGAAGCTCTTGCCCCCGCGGAAAGCACCCTTTTTCCCCGGGGCAAAGCACTCGCTTGCCTGGGGCAAAGCATCTGCTTGCCCGGGAAAAGGATCAAGCCGAGGCGGCCGGATTGCGGCCGCCTCGGTGACGATTACTGCCAGACGACGATGGGCGCCTTTGTCGGCACGCGGTCGTAGAGATCGATGATATCCTGGTTCATCAGCCGCACGCAGCCCGACGAGACGGCCTTGCCGATCGAGCGCCAGTCGGGATTGCCGTGCAGGCGGTAGAGCGTGTCCTCTCCATTCGAGAAGATATAAAGCGCGCGGGCGCCGAGCGGATTCTTCAGACCCGGCTCCATGCCGCCGTTCTCGATCGAGTATTTGACGAGTTCGGGCTGGCGGGCAACCATCTCGTTCGGCGGCTTCCAGCGCGGCCATCTCTGACGCCACTGGATGACGCCCGAACCCTGCCAGGCGAAACCCTCGCGGCCGATGCCGACGCCGTAGCGCATCGCCATGCCGTCACCCTGGACGAGATAGAGGAAGCGCGACGGCGTATCGACGACGATGGTGCCGGGAGGCTGACCGGTGGGATCGACGACGCGCTGGCGATAATAGCGCGGATCGATCTGTTCGTAGGGAACGGCTGGAATGAGAAAGCCGCCGTCTTCGATGGGACCATACATGACGGCAAGCTCAGCCCCACTCGGCACGCTCGACGCACCCGGGGACTGGAACAGGCGCATGGGCGAACGGTAGGTGATCGTCGTATCGCCTGATGTCACGGTGTTGGCTGAGGAGGCGCAGCCGGCGAGCGCGGAGGCTGCGGTCAACGCCGAAAAGGAAAGAAAGCTGCGGCGGGAAAGATGTCTATCGAAGCTCATGACGCGGGACTGATTTCCTCTGATGCGGGAAGCCGGACGAGACGTCCGGATAAACCGGTGATTCGTCCAATGCCGATAACAACATCAAAAGATCTATCGGCTTGCGCCAAATAAACCATAGCTTCACGCAGACGTGTCCAGCCCGGAGCGGACGATATGGGTAGCGCTGTTGCAGCGCTACATCACAACGATCTGGGCCTTGGCCGAAACGCGGTCGTAAAGATCGATAACGTCCTGGTTCAGCATGCGCACACAGCCCGACGAGGTGGCCTTGCCGACCGACTGCCAGTCAGGTGTGCCGTGGATGCGATAGAGTGTATCCTGCCCGTCCTTGAAGATATACATGGCGCGGGCGCCGAGCGGGTTCATCAGCCCCGGATTCATGCCGCCATTCTCCGCCCCGAACGGGCGAACTTCAGGCTGGCGCGAGACCATTTCGACCGACGGCGTCCAGCGCGGCCACTTCTGCTTCCACTGGATGACGCCGCGCCCCGACCAGGCGTAACCGTCGCGACCGAGGCCGACGCCGTAGCGCATCGCCTTGCCGTTGCCCTCGACGAAATAAAGGAAATGCGCCTTGGTATCGATGACCACGGTGCCTGGACGCTCAGCCGTCTGATAATCGACCTCCTGGCGCAAGAACTGCGGCTGCACGCGGCTGACCGGGATCGCCGGCAGGGTGAAATCCTCGTCACGCTGCTGACCGTACATTGCCATGTGCACGGGATTGGTAACCGGCAGGCCATAGGTCTGGTGGAACTGGGTCTTGTAGAGTTCGCGCGTCTGCGGCACCGGCTGATCGGGGATCGGCCGCACCCGGCGCGGATCGACGCCGGGCGGCTGATAGAAGACTGGCGAGGTTTCCTGGACGAAGCGGGCGGGCGAATCGGCGGCGACATCGGGAATGAGGATGTTGCAGCCGCTCAGCGACGCAACTGCAATCACGAGCCCGGCAAGTGGGAAGACCCGGCGCAGAAAATTCATGGAACCACCCTTATCAACGATCGGCAAGACAGCGATATCTGCCGGGACGATGGCATCTGCGGCTGGCGCGAGGCTGGCGTTGGGGTGGGAAAGCTGCGGGCTAAGACGACCAGAGCCGCCGGGCTTCGCCGCGAAGCGCAGCGATCGCCTGTGCGGCAACGTCACCGTCCATCTGCAGAACGCTTGCGGCATGTCTCAATTCAGTCTCGTCCTCAAGTCTGGCGAGGACCCAGCCGATCTTGCGCTCAATGTCTTGCCCATAAGCTTCCGTCGCCTTGAGAACAGCGACAGCGGGAATCTCCACGTAGCGGGTGAGAAGCATGCCGAGATCGATAGCATCACGGTAGGCGACGGCCCTGTCCTGGCAGCGGTCAGCATTGGCGAGCAGTTTTTCAGCGAACATATCCGGCAGCGACAGCATGGGAATGTTCAGCTGTGGATCGAGGGTGCCTTCAAGAGCAATCCGGGCCTCACGCACGATTTCAAAGCGAATCGGCTGCCCTTCAAGGGTAAGAGCCGTGCGTATTCCATACTGATCTGTCCTGATATCCCGGAGCGCGGCTACCGGCTTTGCGAAAAACGCCCCTACTCCGCTTTCGACCGCCGCCATGCGCAAGACGCGATATCCCTCGCCATCCGCACAGAGAAAATCGACATCGAGCGACAGTCGGTATTCATCGAGATGCATGACTATGGCGGTTCCGCCGGCAAACCAACACTTGTTGGCCAGAAGAAAATCAGCCTCCATCAACTGAAGAGCCGCGGCGATGGTGCGATGTTCCGGACGTCTGAATTCCATGGTGGCCACCCGATTTCCGCCCAAGCCTAAACGCGAAGGATAAAGAAACGGAAAATCAGGAAACGAGCAGGACGCCGTTGCCATGGGTGGCGGCCAGCTCGCGGATCAGTTGCGCCTCCCGCTCGGTCAGCCTGCCGGTATCGACGAAACGCCAGTTGCGTTCATAAAGCGCGAAGGCCTCGTTGGCAGGCATGGCGCGCGCGGGATCGCGATTCCAGGCGAGCGATTTCAGCTCGGGGAAGTCGTTCGGCACAATCATGCTTTCTGGCATGCTCTCTGCGTTCGTCGTCATTCCCACAATATAGGGCCAATAGCCCTCAATTTGAAGCGGCTGGAATTCAGGCCGCCACCCCGTGGAAGAAGCGGATGCTCTGTTCGATCTCGGCCGGCAGCGCCGAGGTGTGATTGCCGGCGATGGTTTCGGTCTCGATATGGACGCCGGCGGCGCGGGCGCGGCGGGCCAGCAGATCGGCGCGGTCGTTGAAATGCGGCTCCTCCGTGCCGTGGACGACGCGGATCGGACATTTGAAGCTATGAGCGTAACACAGGGCCGAACGTACCTCGAATTCATGCTTATTGCTGTCGTCGAAGCGAATATCCTGCGGATAGCGGTTGAAGAAGCGGAAGGCATCGGGGTTGCCTGAAATCGGTGCGGCGGCGCGGAATTTGTGAGTGGTCATCGCCGTCAGCATGGTCAGCGTGCCGCCGATGCTGTGGCCGGCGATGAAGAGGCGCTCGGGATCGACACCTGGCAGATGCGCCAGGCGCTCGGTGGCGGCGAGCACGTCGTCGACCTCGTCGTAAAAACCGGAGAAATTGCCCATCTGGCCGTTTTCGCCGCGCAACGACGGCATCATCACGACATAACCGGCATCCATATAGGGTTTCATCAGCTGCCAGTGGCCGATGCCCATGGCATTGCCGCCGTGCAGGAAGAGCACGGCAGGCTTGGCAGCGCGCTCGCGCTTGTATTTCGAGACCCAGGCCGCCAGTTCCAGTTCGCCGTAACCGGAGCGGTAGAAGATCTTGTCGGCATCGGCAGGCGCATTCAGCAGTTCGTATTTGTCGGGCGCCGGGCCCTTCTGCAGCAGCTTGGTGCGGAAATGGTGGCGGACCTTGGCGTAGTCGTGCTTGGCAAGGCGCGGCTCGTCCGGGACATCGAAAGCTGCCGCCATGCGCGGCAGGACAAGTGCACCGGCAAGACCCGCCAGTACGGCACGGCGTTGATGGAAAAAAGAATTTTGTTCAAGCGAGCTCATAACGCACCCATCATTTTCCCGGCATGCAGAATCTGCACCGGAAGATCGTTGCCGCCAATACACATGCTGTTGAAAATATTGCCCTGCGTCATTTTGCGCAGGGCTTGCAACTTCATGCCGGCTTGGCCTCGATCATGGCGATCAGCGTGCGCAGCCGGTCGGCCTCGTAGGAGGGCTTGTCGGGGCGAAGGCGGGCGATGCGGGGGAAGCGCATGGCGACCCCCGATTTGTGCCGGGTCGAGCGGTTGATGCCTTCGAAGGCCACTTCGACGACGAAGCCGAAATCCTTGTCGGCGCGCACGGCGCGCACCGGGCCGAAACGCTCGGTGGTATTGTTGCGCACGAATTTGTCGAGCACCTCGAGCTCGGCATCGGTGAAGCCGAAATAGGCCTTGCCGACGGGCACCAGCTGTTCGCCGTCCTCGTCATCGGCCCAGACGCCGAAGGTGAAATCGGAATAGTAGCTGGAGCGCTTGCCGTGGCCGCGCTGGGCATACATCAGCACCGCATCGACGTTGTAGGGGTTGCGCTTCCACTTGAACCAGGGGCCCTTCATGCGGCCGGCCTGGTAGATACTGTCGCGGCGCTTGATCATCACGCCTTCGATGACCGGATCGGGCGGCGCGGCGCGCAGAGTATCGAGCTCTTCCCACGACGAGAACGGCACGAGCGGCGAGAGATCGAAACGGTCATGAGGGGCGCGGTCGATGATCTCGGTCAGCCGATCGCGGCGATCGACATAGGTGCGGCCGCGGACATCGTCGTCGCCATCGAAGAGCAGGTCATAGGTGCGGATGAAAGCGGGGTAATCGCCAAGCATCTTTGCCGTCACCGTCTTGCGGTTCAGGCGCTGCTGCAGGTCGGAGAAGGTGCGGGTCGGGCTGTTGGAGCGCGCGGTGCCGCCGACCAGCAGCTCGCCGTCGACGACGCCGGAAAAATTGATCGCGTCGAGAATATCGGGAAAGGCGCCTGATATGTCGTCGCCGGAGCGGGAATAGATCTTGCGCCTGTCGCCGGAGCGGGAGAGCTGGACGCGGATACCGTCCCACTTCCATTCGGCGGCGTAGTTCACCGGATCGAGACTGGTCAGATCCCCCTCCTCCACCGCATTGGCGAGCATGACGGAGTGAAAGATCGCCGGTGTGGCCAGCACCGGTTTTTCGCCGCCATCCGCCAGCCATTCGAACAGCGTCTCATAGGGCGGCTGCAGGCCATGCCAGAGGGTTTCGATCTCGGTGACGTCCTTATCGCCGAGATCGGCCAGCGCCTGCTTGGCAAGGCGGGCGGAAACGCCGATGCGCATGGCGCCGGTGGCAAGCTTGATGAAAGCGAAACGGCCGGACGAATCCAGCCGGTCGAGAAGATCGCGAACGTAGCTGCGCACTTCAGTGCGGCCGAGCGCATTCATGCCGGTGACGACCTCGCCGAGACGCGGCTGAGCAAGGGCCGAGCGGTCGATATCCCTCTCATTGTCCCAGACGAGCGAGATGGTTTCGGCAAGATCGCCGACATAGTCGTAGGAATAGCGAAACAGCACCTCGTCCATGCGCTCCAGCACCAGCTCGCGCAGCATGGCGGGCTTGACGTTGCGCACCTCCAGCGTGCCGGCGATGGCGGCAAGGCCGTAGCCGCGGTCCGGATCCGGCGTGTCGCGGAAATAGTCGGTCAGCAGCTTCAGCTTGCCGTTGCGGCTGGGGGTCAGCACCAGGCGGTCGAGGAGGTCGGCGAAGGCTTTCATGGGCGCCTCCCACTGGCGTGAAGAGGCCCAACGGGTACTCCCTCATTCCCGTGCTTGTCACAGGAATCCAGCGCGTCCAAGTCCTTGGACGCGGGAGATCCTTTTACGTCGCATGAGTCTTTCACCGCGCCTACTCGCGGTGGCTGGATTCCTGTGACAAGCACAGGAATGAGGGTGTGAGAAATGCGGCGGGCGCGGCACGAAAGCCCCTCCCCCTTGTGGGGAGGGGTTGGGGCGGGGTTTTCAGCGACAAGCTCCACGCTCAATCCCCCTCATCCTCATAACCGACCAGATGCAGCGGCTTCGCCTTGATGCCCTGCAATTGGCACCAGCGCACCAGGGCTTCCTCGCGGCCATGCGTCACCCAGACCTCGGCCGGGTGCAGTTCCCGGATCGTTTCGGTCAGTTCCGGCCAGTCGCAATGATCGGAGATGACGAGCGGCAGTTCGACGCCGTGCTGTTTGGCGCGCTGGCGCACCATCATCCAGCCGGAGGCGAAGGCCGGCAGCGGCTCGTTGAAGCGCCGGGCCCAGCGGTCGGCGAAGGCCGATGACGGGCCGATGACGACCGCCCCCTTGAAGGCGGACTTGTCGCGGCTTTCGATCGTCGCCGGCAGCAGCTCGCCGAGATCGATGCCCTGCTCGATGTAATAGTCGCAGAGTTTTTCCATGGCGCCATGGATATAGATCGGTTCGGCATAGCCGGCATCGCGCAGCAGCCGGATGACGCGCTGAGCCTTGCCGAGCGCATAGGCGCCGACCAGATGGGTGCGCTCGGGAAATTGCCGCAGCGATGCCAAGAGCTTGCCGATCTCCTCCATCGGATCGGGATGATGGAAGACCGGCAGGCCGAAGGTCGCCTCGGTGATGAAGACATCGCAGGGAACCGGCACATAGGCGGCGCAGGTCGGGTCGGGGCGGCGCTTGTAGTCGCCGGAAACGACGATCCGGGTGCCGTTCTTCTCGATGGAGATCTGGGCGGAGCCGAGCACATGGCCGGCCGGATGAAAGCTCACCTTGACGCCGTTGACCAGCAGCTCCTCGCCGAAGGCGGCAGCCTGTTCGCTGGCGCAGTAACCGTCGCCGTAACGCAAGCGCATGATGTCGAGCGTCTGGCGGGTGGCAAGCACGTTCACATGGCCCGGGCGGGCATGATCCGAATGGCCATGAGTGACGAGCGCCTGCTCGACGGGCCGCACCGGATCGACATAAAAGCCGCCTTCCGGGCAATAGAGCCCCTCCGGGGCGGGATAAAGCAGCGCATCAGGTCTCATGAAACGAGAGATAGCGGGAAATGGGCGCGAGGCCAGAGGGCGGGAAGAAGGGACTGGCGAATGCACTGGAATCGACCACTGCGCAAGCTCGTCTTCGTCGTGACGTTGGTCGAAAACACTCGGACAGTAACGAGCATGGCCGCCTTTCCTCAAGACGGCCATGCTGACCTTCCGTGTCTGCGACAGAAGGCCGTTGCTCAGGCGATAGGCGTCATCAGCAGGCTCGTTCCGTCGTGGCCAACCAGCATGTCCAGTGAGGTACCTGCATGGACGTCGACCGGCTGTGGGAAAGTGTGAAGAACCTGGAGCCAACCTCCATCATGATAGCCGTCGGGGTGGTTATCGAAAACCACACCCTCGATCAGATCGACCTTCATCCACTGGACGACCCCGACGGCGGAGCCGTTTGCCTGCACCGGCACCGATATCTTACGCAGCGCTGCAGAATGTTTGCGGGCGGTGAGATCCACGGCAGCGATCTCGAAATCGTCCGAAAGCCTGGTCCACTCGGTCATCGTGCCGTGAACGGGTAGGCGCAAAGGGGCGAGCGCATTGAACTGCGACATGTCGAAGCCGGAGACCTCGCCGACATGGGCATAGTTGGAGAGCGTTTCGCTGGCAACCAGGCAGCCGATGGCGGAGGCGGCGCGTGGAATGACGATCGCGTCCTCGCGGACCAGGCGGGCGTGGGCGTCCTCGAAGGTTTTCAGCACGCCTTCGGCAAGGAGATCGCTCGAAAGAATCTCGGAAATCAGGATGTCCGCGCGGGCTTTCATCTCTCTGCCGACAGAAAGTTCGGTCGAGGACTTTTCGAAGATGTCGATCTGTTCGCGATAACCATTGGCGGCGATGATCCTCTCCGCCGTCTGCGCTATGGCCGGCACACTCTCACAGGTCGCGATATTGGTGGCGCCAGCGCGCGCCGCCATCATCGACAGCAGACCGCTGCCCGCGCCGATATCGAGGATCTGCGCATCCGCTCCGCGCAGCTCTATGGCAAGGCGGATTGCCGCTTCAAAAGCATCGTTGCGTCGAGTGTCGTTCATCATGGCGATGTGCCAGAAGGGCACGATCAACGAGGAGATCCGTCTTATCTGATGCCAGGCATTGATATTGTCCGGCTGCAACCGCAGAACATGACGGAATTCGGCCAGCGCCTCCGGCTGCCGGCCGGAATCGGCCAATGCGACAGCGAGGTTGTTCCGCACGAGAGGATTTTCGGGTGACAGGCCACGTGCCATCTCATAGCAGCCGACCGCTTCCGCCGACCGGCCGAGCTGACGCAGCAGCGCACCTTTTTCCATCAGGGCGACGAGATGGCCGGGATTGAGACCGAGCAGCTTGTTCCAGTAGTAGAGAGCGGTTTCTGCATCACCTCTCTTTGCGACGACACTCGCCAGCAGCGGTAGGATATCTATCGTGCGATAGTCCTTGTGGAGGACTCGGACATAGGCTTTCTCGGCGCTTTCGAAATCGCCCGAGGCCTGAAAACTCATAGCGTCGCTCAGCGATTTTTGCGCGATCGAAACTCGCTCTTCAATATCGATACTGATCATTCCTGCTCCCTGGGCCTTCTCAAGACATGCGGGGGAGCCGCGGATCGAGCACACGCCATCGGCCGCGCAACCTACCCATGCATAGGAAATCACATGAGCGGGCGGCGGCTCGAAGGTTTCCGTGAGCGAACGACAAAACGAATCCTTCCCACAGGACCCTACGTTTGCCGTTCCGAAAAAGTTACCGAATTCTTAGGAAATTGCCCTGCCGCGGCTCAACGCCGCAAGTCTTCATTTTTTCGTGTGCCGATGTCATCCAGGAAGTTGACTACAGCGACATTAAACTCACCCGGTCGCTGCAGCGGCGCGAAATGGCTGACGCCTGTCAGATAGATCATCTCAGCGTTCGGAATGCTGCGGGCAAGATATTCGGCATGGTCGGGCTTGATGAATTCGTCGTGCTCGCCAAGCACGATTGCGACAGGCACGCGGATCAGGCCCAAGTCGGAAGCCTGATAATTCGGCTCCGTTCGCATCATCTGGCTGACCGCCTCGACGAATGGGTTGAAATCATCCGGCGTGGTGGACAATGCGCCATAGTCCTTGGCGTGCCGGCCGAAGCATCGGTCGATGACCGGGGTCGGGACGAATTCCCGCGTGCCGCTCGGATCCATGTTGCAGGCGAAGAAGAAGACGCCCTCGACCCGCGACGGCGCCGTCATGGCGAGGATCAAAGCGATGCAGGCGCCGTCGCTCCAGCCGATAATGGCCGCCTTGTCGAGATGCAGTTCGTCCATGACGGCAAGCACATCGGCAGCCATCAACTCATAGCTATAGGGACGGGAATCTCGGGTGCTTCTTCCATGGCCGCGGCTGTCGACAAGCACGACGCGGCGGCCACGGCGTAACAGTGCCGGGACCTGATAGCCCCAGTTGCCGCTGTGGCCGAGGCCGCCATGCAGCAGAATGACGGGCGGGCCGGCGCCATAGCTCGCATACCAGATACGGGCGCCGTCATGCGCGACATGACCGTCGACTGCCGCCGGCGGCAACGGCGCGGCGCCATGCGCTTCGAAATGGATGAGTTCGTCGTCGTCAACTTCCATAGTGATCAGACTCATTGTTGCCGCAGCATAGAAAAGCCGGAAAACAGCCCAAGAACAACCAGAATCGTTTTCTAGCCCTTGCGATGCAACCAGGGGGATCGGCATTGGGCAGGAAGTTTTTCTATTGTGCGGCGGCAATCGCCGTCGCCGCGGCGGGCGTCTACCTCAACAATACCAGCCTGCTCGCCGAACATCGGCCGGGAAAGCCGGTGCTGCTCGCCCATCGCGGCATCGCCCAACGGTTCGACGAAACCGATCTCAAGAACGACACCTGTACGGCGAGCCGCATGCTGCCGCCGAATCACGATTATCTGGAAAACACCATTCCGTCGATGCAGGCAGGCTTTGCGGCGGGCGCCGATATCGTCGAGATCGACATACATCCGACGACGGACGGGCAGTTTGCGGTTTTTCACGACTGGACGCTCGACTGCCGCACCGACGGGCATGGCGTCACCCGCGAGCATTCGATGGCTGACATGAAGAGGCTCGACATCGGCTATGGCTATACCGCCGATGGCGGCAAGACCTTTCCCTTTCGCGGCCGGGGCATCGGGATGATGCCGACGCTTGCCGAGGTGCTGTCGACCTTTCCGGATCGGCGCTTCCTCATCAACGTCAAGAGCCGCGATCCTTCCGAGGGCGAAAAGCTCGCCGCCGTGCTCAACGGGCTTTCCACTGAGCGACGGGCCGAGATCATCGTCTATGGCGGCGACGAGCCGATCGACGTGCTGCGCAGGCTGGCACCTGATATCAAGACTGCCTCGCGCAAGCGCCTGAAGAGCTGCCTGTTCGGCTATATCAGCTACGGCTGGACCGGCCTGCTGCCGGACGAATGCAGACATGCGATGATGCTGGTGCCGATCAATATCGCGCCGTGGCTCTGGGGCTGGCCGGATCGTTTTCTCAACCGAATGCAGGATGCCGGGACCGAGGTTTTCGCGCTCGGCCCCTATCGCGGCAATGATTTTTCCACCGGCATCGACGACCCCGCGCAACTGGCGCGGCTGCCGCCGAACTATGCGGCGGGCATATGGACGAACGAGATCGAGGCGATCGGCAAGCTTATGAAATAAGTGTCAGAGACTGCGCGCCCGCAGCAATGCCGGGATCTCCTCCGGGGAGACCGGCTTGGAGAAGCGGAAGCCTTGCGCCTCCTCGCAGTGGGCCTGGCGCAGGAAATCCATCTGGGCGTCGGTTTCGACGCCTTCGGCGAGTACCGAGAGCTTCAGCGTCTGCGCCAGCGAAATGACGGCCGAGGCGATGGCGACGGCGGTTTTGTCGCCCGGCAGGGCCTCGACCAGCGAACGGTCCATCTTCAGGCGGTCGAAGGGGAAGGTCTTCAGCGCCGCCAGGCTGGAATAGCCGGAGCCGAAATCGTCGATCGACAGGCGGACGCCCAGCCCCCGCAGCGTTTCCATCATGGCAAGCGCGCGTTCGGCATTTTGCATCACCACGCTTTCGGTGACTTCCAGCTCCAGCCAGCGGGACTGCAGGCGGTGGCGCTCGAGCGCCTCGGCGACGTGGGTTGCGAAGTCAGGATCGGCGAACTGCTTGGCCGAGACATTGACGGCAATCGTCAGCGGCGCCAGGCCCATGTCTTGCCAAAGACGCGCCTGGCGGCAGGCCTCGTTCAGTACCCAGAGACCGAGGGGAACGATCAGGCCGGTCTCTTCGGCGAGCGGAATGAAATTGACCGGCGGCACCCTGCCCTTTGCCGGATGGTTCCAGCGCACCAGCGCCTCGAGGCCGGTGATGCGGCCGGTGGCGACATCAACCTGCGGCTGGTATTGGAGGAACAGCTGGTCGCCGGTGATCGCCTGATGCAATTCTTCGTGCTCGCCGAGCGGCATTCCGACCGGCGTGCTGCCGCCTTCGTGATGTTGCAATGTGTTGCGGCCGAGTTCCTTGGCGCGGTACATGGCGCGGTCGGCATTGGCGAGGAGCTCTTCCGAGGTTGCACCATCGAAGGGGAAGGCGGCAACGCCGATGCTCGAGGTGACGGTGATTTCGCCGTCCGCGCCGCGGATCGGCCGGTTGATTGCCTTCTGCAGCTCGCGAAGGCGGCGCGTGATGCCGGCATCATGGCTCGACTGGTGGACGAGCACCACGAGGAATTCGTCGCCGCCGAGACGCACCACCATATCAGACGCCCTGACGCTATTGGCCATGCGGGTGGCGATCTCCTTCAGCACCTCGTCGCCGGCAGCGTGGCCGCGGCCGTCATTGATGTCCTTGAAATTGTCGAGATCGATATAGGCGACGGTCACCTTGCGGTTGTTGCGCCGGGCCTGGTCGAGGATGCTCGCCAGCCGTTCCTTGAGGAAGGCGCGGTTCGGCAGGCCCGTCAGATCGTCATGATGGGCCATGAAATGAATGCGGTCGTCGACACGCTTGCGCTCGATGGCGATGCCGGCGATATGGGTGGCGAGCGCCACCAGCGTCATCTCGTGGTCGGTGGGACGGCGGACTTCCCTGGAATAGAGCGCGAAGGTGCCGAGCACATTGTTCTGTGATGTGGCGATCGGCGTCGACCAGCAGGAGCGGAAGCCGAACGGGGCGATCAGGGCGCGAAAATCCTCCCAGAGCGGATCACTCATCACGTCGTCGACGATCACGGTCTGACCGCGCCAGGCGGCGGTGCCGCAGGAGCCGACCTTGGGACCGATCGTAACGCCGTCGATGAGCCGGCTGTAGCCGCCGGGCAGATTGGGAGACGCGCCGTGATAGAGCCTGGTGCCCTCGCTGTCGAGCAGCAGCACCGATCCGTCAATCCCATCGAGCTGCGCCTCGATCATCAGCACGAGCGCCTCGAGGATCATCGGCAACGGCTCGTTGCGGGCGATCATTTCGAGCAGGCTCGCCTGGCCGCGATGCAGATCCTCCTGGCGCTTGCGTTCGGTGATATCACGGGAAACACCGATCAGACCGACGATTTCGCCACGATCATTGCGCAGCGGTATCTTCGAGGTCAGCCGGCATATCGGTCTTCTGCTGCCGGGAAGAACGTAGGATTCCTCCATGTCGATGCGCGCTTCGCCCGTCGCCATGATCTGCTGCTCGATATCGAAATGGTGGCGCGCCGTCTCGAAATCGAACAGGTCGAAGTCGCGCTTGCCGGTCATCAGCGCAGCACTCTCCAGGCCAAGGCTGCTGGCGGTGACTGTATTGGCGAAGACGAAGCGGCTGTCACGATCCTTGACATAGAGAAAGTCGGGAAGTTCGTGGACGATTTCCTTGAGGCGCAGGTTCTCGATACCTTCGGAGAAGTGGTGGGCGGTCGATGCCATCATTGCCTCCGTCGCGGCGATGATGCGTCGCGTTTCGGCCGTCTGGGCATCGGTTGATTCCCATCGCCTGGCACCCAATTCGCGCATGACGCCATTCCCCCTGCGGCCGAAGGCCGTATTCCACACCCGCCATAATAGAAATTCCCTTAAAAGTAGTCCTCATTTCCTTCGCCTTGCTTAAATGAAAGGGTGAACAAGACGACAATATTAGCGGCGATATCCTGCCGCCGGGCTCGCCACAACGGCAATTTCGCCCGCCTTTGCCAAGCCTGTGCCAAAAGAATACATGCGGGGTTGGCACATTTCCTGCTACGGGCACGCTATGACGAGTGATCCCCGGATGCCTTCACGCCGCGACATGCTTTTATTCCTCGCTGCGTCAGCCGTGGCGGGAGGGGCATCGCGCGCGCTTGCCTCGCCGCTGACGGCAGCCACTCAGCCCGATCTGCGCGGGGCGATCGACGCAGTGGAATATCGCGCCATTCCCGAAAGCGGCGACCGCACGACCGGCAACCTGCAGCAGATGATCGAACAGGCAGCGCGTGAGAACGTGCCGGTGTTCCTGCCGCCCGGCACCTACCGGGTCTCCAACCTCACTTTGCCGGACAATACGCGTATCACTGGCGTGCCCGGCGCCTCGCGGATCGTCTATACCGGCGAAGGCCATCTCTTTTCGGCCGAGAACGTGCGGCGCATCGAGCTTTCCAATCTCGTCATCGACGGCGGCAACCGCTGGCTTGGCGACTATGCCGGCGGGCTTTTGCAATTCACCGGCGTCGACGAGGTGCTGATCGACAATTGCGAGATCGGCGGCAGCCGCAAACACGGGCTGCAACTGGAGCGCTGCGGCGGGCGGATCGAGCGCAGCCGGATCTCGGGGGCTGCCCAATCCGGGCTTTACGCAGTGGATTCCAGCGCCCTGTCGGTCACCGGCAACACGGTCTCGGATTGCGGCAATGGCGGCATCCTGGTGCATCGCTGGAAAAAGGCGGAGGACGGCACTATCGTCTCCGGCAACCGCATCTTCAACATCCGCGCCAATGACGGCGGCACCGGGCAAAACGGCAACGGCATCAACATCTTCCGCGCCGACGGCGTGTTGGTGGTGAATAACCATATCTCCGACTGCGCCTTTACGGCGGTCCGCGCCAATTCGGCCTCGGACATCCAGATCAGCAGCAACCAGTGCCGGCGGTCCGGCGAGACGGCGATCTATGTCGAATTCGCTTTCGAGGGCGCTGTCGTCTCCGCCAACATGATCGACGGGGCGGCAAACGGCATCTCGATCGCCAATTTCGACGAGGGCGGCCGGCTGGCGAGCGTCACCGGCAATGTGGTGCGCAACCTGACGCTGCGCGGCCCATACCAGCACGAGGTCGGCTTCGGCATCGGCATTGCGGCCGAGGCCGACACGCTGATTTCAGGCAATGTGATCGAGGGCGCGCCGCGCTGGGGCCTGCAGATCGGCTGGGGTCCGTATCTGCGCAACGTCGTCGTGACAGGCAATGTGGTGCGCAAGGCGCCTGTGGGATGCGCCGTCTCGGTCGCCGACGGCGCCGGGACCGCCGTCATCACCGACAACATCTTCCAGGAGACCGCCGAAGGGGCGGTGCTCGGCTTCCAATGGGAGAAGAAAGTCTCCGGCGAGATGGCGGGCGGCGGCTCGCCCTATGCACAGCTGACCGTCGAGAGAAACCGCGTCTCCTGACTTTGCTTGCGCAATTGCCGACGCAAACCGCTTGCACTTTCTGGAATTGCTTGGCGTATCAAAAGCTTTCATCATCCCATCAGCGCCAGGGACTTCTCGCAGCCTGATCCGGCATTTACGGTCTTTGCACATATCGAGGGGGATACGTTCATGCTGACAATCTACGGGGTTTATCGATCGCGCGCCTCCCGCGTTTACTGGATGGCGGAGGAGCTCGGGCTCGAATTCCAGTCGGTGCCGGTGCTGCAGGCAAGGCGGCTGGCAGATCCGCTCTCTCCGGATGCGCCACTCAATACGCATTCGCCTGAATTTGTTGCCGTCAACCCGATGGCGCAGATCCCCAGCATTCGGGATGGCGACCTCGTCATGCACGAGTCGCTGGCGATCAACCTCTATCTCGCGCGTAGACACGGCGGGCCGCTTTCCGCACAAACCGTCGAAGAAGACGGATTGCTGACGATGTGGACGGTCTGGGCGGCTTCGCAGGTCGAGCCGCTTACGGTGAAGATCGTGCTCACCTATGATAACGGGCTCGAAAATAGCGACGAGGGCAAGCAGGCGATCGCCGTCTCCTGCCGGTCGCTGCGCAGGCCGCTGGCGGTTCTCGAAAACCACCTCGCCGGCCGGCCATGGATCGTCGGCGACCGCTTCACCGTCGCCGATCTCAATCTCGCCGAGGTGCTGCGTTACGCCCAAAGCGAAGAGACGCTTTTCGAAGCGCATCCCAACGTGAAGGCCTGGATCGAACGCTGCCAGTCCCGCCCGGCCTATAGGGCGATGCAGGCAACGCGCGGTAAAGAGCCGATCGAGGTTTGAAAATTACTGGAACAGCCTGAGCGTGCCGGCCATTTCCTCGCGGATCCAGGCCTTGAAATCCTTCACCTTCTTCGGCTCGCGCGTGCCTTCGGCGGTGACGAAGTAATGGCCGAATCCGGTCTGCGCACGAATGCCGAAAGGGGCGGCCAGCCGGCCTTCGGCAAGCGCAAAGGCGGCAAGGGTCTGCCAGGCCAGCATGACGCCCTGGCCGGCGATCGCCGCGTCGAGGCAGAGCGAGGCGTCGTTGAAGACGTGACGGGTCGAAAGCGTAGCACCTGATAGTCCGACCTCGCGCATCCAGACTTCCCAGGTGAACATGGCGTGGCCATCGACGATGGCGGGCAGTGCGAGGATATCGGCGGGTTCCTTCAAATTCGACGCCATCTCCGGAGAACAGACCGGAAAGACCTCCTGTGCCAACAACAGTTCGGCCTTCACGTCAGGCCACTTGCCGTTGCCGACGCGGATGCCGATATCGACATCGCAAAGCGCCGGATTGACGAGATTGGTGGTCGCATCCAGCCGCAGCTTGATGTCGGGGTGACGCTCGGCGAAGCGATCGAGCCGATGGACGAGCCAGCGGGCGGCGAAAACCGGCGCCACCGAGATCGTCAGGATCGAATCGTCCTTGCGGCTGGCGATCGACACCGCCGCCGAAAGACGGGCAAAACCCTCGTCGAGCGCGAGCAGCACCGGCCGGCCGGCTTCGGTGGCGATCATTCCCCTGGCTGTGCGTTCGAAGATCACCTGACCGAGCTGGGCTTCGGCCTTGATGACCTGCTGGCTAACGGCGCCGACCGAGACGCCGAGTTCGTCGGCGGCGGCCTGCAGCGAGCCGAGACGGCCGACGGCTTCCAGCGCCCGCAGGCCGTTGAGATGGACCATATTCAGGTTCTTCATATAGTTTTTCTATACCGCCTCAGCGTTATTCTCAATTGAAAATCCGGTTGTTGAGGCCGACATTGCAAGCATAGGCAATCCATTCCAACGCAGAGCGTCGGCCAGTTAGGATTACTCGGAGGCGTGAGCCGCTGGGGTGATCACATCCACGCCACGGAAGAAAGCGAGGCATGCCATGTCGTTGCTGAAGTTTTTCTTGAGGCCCGTCCTTCATCTGGGCAGTGCGGAAATTGCAGATTCTCCTGCCTGGAAGGACGATCCGTTGCGGCATCCCGAGGTCGAGCGCATGTCGATGCGCGAAATCGCCGATCTGCCGCTCGGGATGCCGGCCGGCTTTCCCAAAGAGGCCAAGCCGCCGCTGGCGAAATGCGCCTGAAGATATGGTAGGTTCGCCCTGGCAGAAAGGGCGGAACCATGGCCGGCAATGTCGATGCAATCTTCGAACGCCTGAAGCGGCTGGCGGCGGAAGCCGGGCTGCCTGATGTCGAGGAGAGCACCTCCTACGGCAATCCGGCGCTGAAGGTCGGCGGCAAGAGTTTCGTTGCGGTGAAGAATGCCGAGACGATCGTGATCTCGATTTCGCTCGACGACAAGGATCACCTACTGGAGATGGCGCCCGACGTCTATTTTCAAACCGATCATTATGTCGGCTGGCCGCATCTGCCGGTGCGCGCCGCCGTGATCGGCGACGAGGAATTGCGGTTGCGGCTGATCGGCGCCTGGCTGTTCCGGGCGCCGAAGAAGCTTGCCGCCGGATTTAAGGATCAGGCCCGGTCGTAGGCCAGCGCCCGCTGGACGGCGGGGCGCTGCAGCATGCGGGCGTGGTGATCGCTCGCCCTTTCGAAGCGGGCGGGATCGACGCCGTCCGACGGCAGCCAGTCGGTCATGACGAAGAGATAGGGATCGGCGAGCGAATAGGTCTCACCCATCACCCATGGGCCTTCGAACATCGTCTGCTCGATCAGCGTGAAACAATCGGCCATATTCTCAGGCACCTTGGCCTTCATCGCCTCGATTGCCGCCGGCTCGTCGGCCCAGCGGGAGCCGCGCGGGCGATGGGCATGGTTCACATGCACGGTCGAGCAGATATAGCTGTTGAAGGACTGGAGCCTGGCAAATTCGAAAGGATCGTCAAGCGGCGCCAGCTTGGCGGCCGGCGCGCTCTGGGCGATATAGGCCAAGATCGCCGGCGTTTCCGTCAGCACGCCGTAATCGGTGACCAGTGCCGGCACCCGGCCCTTCGGGTTGATCTTCAAATAGTCCGGCGAACGCTGTTCGCCATCGCGGAGGCTGATCTTCTTGACCTCGAAGGCCAGGCCGGATTCTTCCAGGGCAATAAGGCTTGCGAGCGCGCAGGTTCCGGGCGCGTAGTACAATGTCAGCATGGTTCTCGACTCCCTTTCGGCAAGGGTTATAGCGCAGGGGTGGGCGGGCTGGAACTGGTGGGATTGGGTTTTGCTTCTCCATCGGGACAAGGGTGGGTGCGTGCGAGTGTGAGAGCATGATCGGTGTGCCGCGCCGCGCCCCTCATCCGGCTGCCGCCACCTTCTCCCCGCTTACGGGGAGAAGGGACATGCCGCACCGGCTTTCCCCGACCTCGACGCTGCGTTTGCCACGTCCCCTCGCCCCGTTTTTACGGGGAGAGGGTTAGGGTGAGGGGCAGATCTTGCACTTCAACTCGCCTTGTCAGCCAACGCAGCCGGATACGATAGATGCCCCTTCTCCCTCCGGAGAGAAAACACGCACATTCAGCCGCAGCCCGGCACGTCTTCCAGGCGGTGCCAGACCGGGATGCCGCGTTCCCGGGCGATGCGGACGTCGTTGTCCGCCCCTTTGGAATCGCCCGGCAGGCGCAGCACGCCTTCGCAGAGCTGCAGCAGCCGGCCGGCGACCGGGTGGAAGATCTCTTCGTAGAGCGCGTCGCCGACCGACCGGCCGCCGGCGGCATGCCAGATCGGCAGGGCTACCCATTCGCCGATCATCGGCACATGGCCGGCCTGAAACAGCGCGTGCGAGGGCGCTTCCAGCCGCTTCAGGTTGGCGGCCATCTTTTCCGGGTCGTCGCCGGTTCCGGACCGATAGGGCCCGGCAATCAAAATCAACATGATCCACTCCTTCGCTCCGCTTTATGCGTGAGCATTTTCCCGGCCTCATGCACGGGATTTCGTGAAAATGCACGATATTTCTTGAATGTCGAGTCACTTCGTGCAATATCGGGCTATTATGTTTAATTTCGTGCAGAGAGACGATGCTGACAACCCAACGCAAGGCCCTCATTCTCGACATCCTGCGCCGTGACGGCCAGGTGATCGCCAAACGCGTCGCCGAGGATTTCGCGCTTTCGGAGGACACTATCCGGCGTGACCTCCGGGAAATGGCGGCGGAGGGGCTGTTGAAACGAGTGCATGGCGGGGCGATGCCGCTGGCGCCTGATCTGCCGGATTTTACCGCCCGGCGCAGCGTGTCGTCGCAGATCAAGGCACGGCTGGGGGCGGCGGCGGCGGCGATGGTGAAGCCCGGTCAGATGATCTTCCTCGACGGCGGCACGACGACGGCGGAGATCGCCAGGCACTTGCCGCGCGACATGCCGCTGACGGTTGCGACCCACAGCCCGACGATTGCCGCCGAACTCGAACACCACCCGACAGCCGAGGTGATCCTCGCCGGCGGACGGCTCTACAAACATTCGATGGTGGCGACGGGGGCAGCGGCGATGGCGGCGATCTCGCAGCTTCGCCCCGACCTCTTCTTCCTCGGGGTGACGGCCGCCCATCCGGTGCACGGGCTTTCCACCGGCGATTTCGAGGAAGCGGCGATCAAGCGGCACATCGCCCGCTGCGCGGCTGAAACGCATGTGCTGCTGACCGAGGAGAAGTTCGACCTCGTCTCGCCCTGCCCCGTGCTTGGCATTTCCGAGGTGGCGGGGCTGATCGTGCCGGCGGAGATGACGGCTGAACAGCTGAAACCCTATCGCGATCTCAACGGCGCAATCGCCGCAGCATGATGGTGCTGCGGGAGGGCTGCGGTGCTGCAGCATGCGGCAAGAGGCTTGCGGCAAGGGCCGCGATGAAGGCCGCCAACACGGCATAGGCCGGCGCGATGCTGCCGGTTCCAAAGGTCAGCACCATCTGCAGATATGGCTGCGCCAGCGCGATGACGACGGAAAGTGCCGGCATGTCGAGCAGTGTCCCGGCGATCCGCGACAGTTCCGGCATGAAGGCTACGCCGGCAAGCGCGCCGTAGACCGCCGTCAGGCGGAGTGTGAGGCGCAAGGGCACCGAGGCTGCAAGAGGCAGCATGTCGCCATCCTCGAGCGCAAACATGAGATAGATGACAAAGGCCGCCAGAAACAGGAAGGCGACCGGCAGCACCGCCAGGGTGGTGGGTTGCGTCAGAGCCGCCGCATCCGCTGCAACGAAGAGGAGGATCGGCGTGGAGGCGACGAACCAGACAGCGACGACCGGTCCCCAGAACCAGATGAGCGAGAGCGTGTGAAGACGCAGCAGCGTTGCCATGAAGAGCACGCCGATTGCAGCCCAGATACAGGCGGGTTTGAGCATGCCCGATATCAGCCGGAGGACCGGCTCGCAGGCGCCGGCCATATCGCCGCAGCCGGACAGCTGGATCGTGAGCCAGGTGATATAATCGAGGCTCAGCGCGGCGAACATGAAGATGCCGATCCCCATCAGCATCCACCAGAGATAGCGGCCTGCAAACATGCCCTGCCCTCACGGCTTCCAGGACTGTGCTCACGTCGCCGCGAAAGGGTGCATCCACGATCGCAGGACGTATCCCTCTTTATATTAGTCAATTCTTATTTTTCTAATAACTTATATATGTAGGCTCGTAGTCATCCGGCCAAGGCGGAGGTGACCCTGATATCGCCGACATGGATGCCGTTCCAATTGAGCATCGGCGTTGCGGCATGAGCCATCAATGCCGCATGCACCTCGCTCTCCGCCTCGAAGAAGCGGGCGAGGGTCGCCGCCACCATGGCTTCGGCAGCGCGGGTCATGCCATCCTCGCATTTGAGCGCGATGGCGATGCCCTTTTCCGGGATCGCCGCGCAGAAGACGCCTTCGGCACCTGTCTTGCAGAAGATGCGGCCGGGGGCGATCTGCATCAGCGCCGTGCAGGCGCGCCCGGAGCCGGCGACATAGAAGGGCTCGGCCATGCAGGCCTCGATCAGCCGGCGGGATGCCTTGGCGCGCAAGGGTTCCAGGCCGGTGCCGGTCGCCATTTTGGCAAAACCATGGGCCAGGCTGCGTAGCGGCACGGCATAGGTCGGGATCGAGCAGCCGTCGGTGCCGCAGCTATCGGCGCCAATCACGGCGCCGGTCAGGCTTTCCATCACCGCGCGGATCTCGATCTGCAGCGGGTGCTGGGTGCCGACATAACCCTTCGGATCGAGGTCCTGATGGCAGCAGGCGCAGATGAAACCGGCATGTTTTCCCGAGCAATTGTTGTGCAGCGCGGTCGGTGCCTCGAGCGTGCGGGCCTGATGGATCAGGGTCTTCTGGCTCATGGACCAGTGGGCGCCGCATTCCAGCGCTTGCGCATCGCGACCGGCACGCAACAGCATGGAGGAGGCGAGCGCCACGTGCTCGTCCTCGCCATTGTGCGAGGCGCAGGCCAGCGCCAATTCCTTGTCACCGAAGCCATAGGCATCGGCAGCACCGCTCTCGACCAGCGGCAGCGCCTGCATCGCCTTGCAGGACGAGCGCGGAAAGACCGCGACCTCGATGTCGCCCAGCGAGAAGACAAGCTTGCCATCGCCATCGACCACAGCCACCGAGCCGCGATGGCGACTTTCGACGAGCAGACCGCGGGTGACTTCGACGGTGACGGGATTGGTCATGAGCTCTCATCCGGATGCTGGCGGGATAGCGCAGTCCATAACGCGTCACGCGGGGAAAGCCAACGGGGTTGACGCTTTGCAAGGGTTAGGCGGCTGCGCGAGGGCCTGCCTGATGGAGCAACTGGCGCGCCTGCGGTGAGTTTGGCGGAGACGTCACCGCACATTCCGTCCTCCTCGGCCTTGAGCCGAGGATCCATGCCCGCTGCTGGTGGAGGTCAGCGTGGGTCCTCGGGTCAAGCCCGAGGAAGACGGAGAGGGGGTGAGCTTCCGCGCTTTTCCTAATCTCTTTCGACAACGATGTTCCGCAGAACACCGTGTCTGTCACGAGCCCGGATTTCGATGGTTTTGCTCTTATTTCCAGCATTCACGACGTTACATATTTCGTTGATGGCATCCCAAAACTGTGCGCCGACAGGCGAATCTATCTCAAGAGTTGTCATGACTTGTCTCGCCGATTTCCAGGTAATGGGAAAATCGCAAGTTTTCGTACCTTGACGAAAGGTGCGCTCAAACGGCGTCGGCGGATCAAGGAGCGTGCAACCTGCAACAGCGAAAGAAAGCGCAACAGCGCCAATAAAGCGAAATTTCATTGTCCCCACCCAATTGATCAACCCCGGCGAGCACTAAGGGCAGAAGATTGATAGAGTCAATTGGCCGCCATCCCAGGCCTTGAGTTTGGACGCATCGGGACGCTATCGTGCAGCCCGGTTCACATTCCAAGGAATTGTTTTGCAAGCGGGCATGTCTATCACCGAGTCCATATTGTTGGCATTTTTCACCATTGTCTCCCTGGGTCTGGCGTCTTGGCCGGCACGCCGGCCGGCAAAGGCGAGCGTTGGAATAATCCTCGGAACACTTGTGGGGCTGGCGCTGATCGTCAGCACCTCAGCTCTGGTCGGATTTTTGGGAAAGGTGCTTCCCTTCGGGCAAATCGACTTCTGGCTCTCAAGTTTGGTCGCGAAATTCTGAGCTAGGCGCTCGGCCTCGTTGCGGGCTCGGAGCGCGATCACATCGTCCAAATATTCATCACATAAATTGACCGAGGCGATCGAAAACTATCGTTTCTCTGATGGGTCCGATGCGACTAAGAGTGGTGCATCAGGAACCGTTCCCATGTCATCCACCTTTTCCTTGATCCTTCGCGACAACAGGATCCGCATCCCAACCGTGACCCTCGTCGCGCTCGCCTTCACCTATGCGTCGACCGCGCCCTATCAGTCGATCATCGGGATCAACGAACTCGGCATGAGCAACGGCGCCTATTCGGCACTGGTGTTCTTGTCTTCGATCGTCAACGTCACGACGAGCCTGACGCTCGGCATCTGGTCGGACAGGCTGAAGGAGCGCCGGCCGCTGGTGCTGGGGCTTTGCGTCGCCGGCATGCTCGGCTTCGGGTCGATCGCGCTCATTCATAGCCCCGCGGTCTTCATCTTCTCTACGCTGTTGCTGGTGCCGATGAGCAATTCCACCTATTCGCTGCTGTTTGCCAGCCTGCGCGCCAGGACCAACCAGATGGACCGTGGCCAGGGGGCGGCGATCACCGCAACGGTGCGGGCGCTCTTTTCCGGCTCATGGGCGCTGGCGCCGGGGTTGATCGGCCTCTATCTCGTCAGTTCGCCGTCGATGACGCCGGCCTATGGGATCGCGGCACTGGCAAGCTGCACCTGCTTCTGCCTGTATTTTTTCTTCGCACCCGGAAATGGCTCAGGCGGCCCTGCCCCCGATCCAGTCGGCTTCTTAGCTTCGCTGAAACGGATTTTCGTGCCGCATGTGCTGTCGCGCGTCATCGTCATGGCGATGCTGTTCGGGCTGCAGCGGCTGAACGCCATGCTCCTGCCGCTGATCATCACCCGTGCGGCCGGCGGCACCGTGGTCGATGTCGGCTTCATTGCAGGCTTGACGGCGTTGCTCGAGATGCCGTTCATGATGATGTGGGGCTTTGCGCAGCGCCGCTTCCGAAGCGCGCATGTGCTTGCCTTCGGCGCGCTGATCTATTGCGTCTATCTGCTGCTGCTCGGCTTTGCTTCCGCACCCTGGCACGTCTACGCACTCCTCCTCTTCAATGCCTGTGGGGCGGCAGCGATCCTCAGCGTGCCGATCACCTATCTGCAGGACCTGATCGCGGACCGGCCGGGGCTTGGAACCTCACTGATCTCGCTGAACACGTTCATTGGGGTTGGCATCAGCGCCGGTCTCTTCGCCTTCGGCACCGCGATCACCGATTATTCCGGCACCGCCTTCGTCGGCGCGGCCGCGGGTCTCGCATCGATCGGAGTGCTGCTCTATCTCGAAAGCAGCAGGCGGCAGGCGCGGCAACCGGCGTGACATGCGGCGCTCCGATCGACAGGCGTCAATGCGGCGTGATGCGATAGGCGCAGCGGCGGGCGCCGGCGAGGATGTGTTCGCTGCGTTCGACCTCGGCGCTGAGGACGGCGCGGAAGGTTTCGAGTTCGGAGCGGCAGAAGCCGGCGCAGGCGGTGGCGGCCGCACAGATCGGGCAGTGGTTTTCGACCAGCATGAAGGAGCCGTCCGCTTGTCTCCAACAATCGGCCATATAGCCCTCGCGGGTGCGGATGCCGGCAAGGGCCTCGACGCGGGCGGCAAGGTCATGCGCCTGGCTGAGTTCCTGCCGATAACGCTGCAGCGTCTCGGCCTCGCGGGCGGCAATGACCGTATCGAGGGCTGCGGGGCCGAGCTGTTCGACGAGCGTGCCAAGGAGGTTTGCCGTCAGTTCGGCATGGCCATCCGGGAACTGGCGGTTGCCGCTGGCTGTGAGGTGCCAGAGCTGACGCGGCCGGCCCCGGCCCGCGGCGGCAACGGTGACCGGTTCCACCAGCCCCTCCTCCGCCATCTTCGACAGTTGCTGGCGGGCGGCTTCGCCTGATATGCCGAGCGCATCGCCGATCGCGGCGGCGAGCTGCGGGCCGTCGGTCTTTATCAGGATCAGGATCCGGTTGGCTGGGGACTGGCGCATATTTTCCAAGTCAAGTCTTGTTTAATTTGAGGCGGCGTGTAATTTTCCAATTTATAACTTGGAAAATAATCCTCCGCCAGCAAAAATCTCGGGATCATCCCATGTCGAATATCGACCAGACTGCAACTATTCCCAACGCTAGCTCCCTCTTCCGCCTCTTTGCGCCCGAGCATCTGCCGGCAACGCTGATGCTGGCAGGCGGCGTGACGCTTTATGCGGTGGAGACTTACATCATGGCGACGATCGCGCCATCGATCGTGCGGGATATCGGCGGCCTCGCGCTGTTTTCCTGGGTCACCAGCTTGTTCGTCGCCGCGGCCGTACTCGGCTCGATCTTTGTCGCCATGCGGCCGCGCGGCACCGGGCTTCGATCCGTCTATGTGATCGCGGCGCTGGTCTTCGGCGTCGGCAGCCTGATTGCCGCGGCCGCACCGTCGATGCCAGTGGTGCTGATCGGACGTGCGGTGCAGGGTCTCGGAACAGGCGCACTTGCCGCGCTCGGCTATGCCTTCATCCGCTTCGTTTATCCCGAGCCGCTATGGCCAAAAGCCTCGACGCTCTATGCGGCGATCTGGGGGGTCTCGACCGTCATCGGGCCGACGTTCGGCGGCTTCTTTTCATCCGGCCACGCCTGGCGCTACGCATTCATCGTGCTCGTGCCGCTCGGCCTGCTGATGGCCTTCCTGGCGCCGCGGCTGTTGCCAGAGGTCGAGGACGACCGCGAGCAGGTAAAGACGCCGATTGCCCAGATCGGGCTGCTGCTTGCCGCCGTCCTGATGGTCAGCACGGCCGGCGCGATCGAGGCGACAGCCACGAAGGTCGCGCTGATCGCCGCTTCGGTCGTCGCGGTCGCCGGCATGATCTTCATCGAGGGCAGAAGCCCGAACCGCTTGCTGCCCTCTGGCGCCGTCAGCCTTTCCCAGCCGATTTCCCGGGTCTACCTGGCGATGCTCGCCATGACCGTCGTCCTCGTCAGCGACGTGTTCATTCCCTATTTCCTGCAGACCCTGCATGGGGTGGCTCCACTCGCATCGGGTTATCTGGTGGCGCTGGTTGCCCTCGGATGGACGTTTGCGGCCTTCCTCAGCGGCTCGCTGACCGGCAGGCGGGCGTACGCGGCAATCGTCATTGGCGCCCTCATCGAGGCGGCGGCGACCGCTTGCCTCGCCGTCTTCCTCGCCAAGGACAATCCCGAGGGGCATATGCTCCTTATCGTGCCGGCGGCGATCGGCATGTTCATGATGGGCTTCGGCATCGGGCTCGGCTGGGCGCATCTCGTCGCCATGGTGCTGAAACTCGTCGCCGACAACGAGAAAGACAAGGCTTCTGCCGCGATCCCGACAATGAGTTCGCTCGGTGGGGCGTTCGGCGCCGCCTTTGCCGGCCTCATCGCCAATGGCGCCGGCCTCGTTCATCCCGGCGGCATATCAGGCGCGCTTTCGGCAGCGCACTGGCTCTATCTGCTGATGGCGGTGCCAGGTGTTCTCGCCGTCGCGCTGTCGCTGACATTACCGCGCCGCGCGTCCGATAGGACGCACTAAGAGCGCCCTATCTCTTTGTTTTGGCGCAATTCCCGGCAAAAGCGCTTCGCACTTTGCCTGGCAAAACCGCTGCACACTTTTGCTGGAATTGCTCTTTGGTCTGGCGCAATTCCGGACGCAAAACCGCTGCACACTTTTGCTGGAATTGCTCTTTGGTCTGGCGCAATTCCGGACGCAAAACCGCTGCACACTTTTGCTGGAATTGCTCTAGCCAACGCGCAGCATGACCTTGCCGACATGGCTGCCGTCTTCCAGCAGCCGGTGGGCTTCGACGACCTCGTCGAAGGCAAAGACCTTGTGGATGACGGGCGCGACGGTGCCAGCGGCAAGCAGCGGCCAGACCTCGGAGAGAAGATCATCGCGGATGGCGCGTTTTTCTTCCGCCGTGCGCGGGCGCATGGTGGAGCCGGTGACCGTCAGGCGCTTGACCATGATCGGCGAGAGATTGACCTTTTCGGCGAGCGCGCCGCCGAGGAAGGCGATGATCGACAGGCAGCCATCCCTCGCCAGCGAGGCGATGTTGCGCTCGAAATAGGCGGCGCCGATCATGTCGAGGATGATATCGACGCCGTGGTCAGTCTCGGCCTTGATCACCTCGGCGAAATCCTCGGTCCGGTAGTTGATCGCGCGTTTGGCGCCAAGATTTTCGCAAGCCTCGCATTTCTCCTTCGAGCCCGCCGTCGCGTAGACCTCAGCGCCGAAGGCGCGGGCGAGCTGGATCGCCGCCGTGCCGATGCCGCTGGAACCGCCATGGATCAGCACCGTCTCGCCTTCCGTCAGCCCGGCCATCTGGAAGAGATTGGCCCAGACGGTGAAGAAGGTCTCAGGCAAAGCCGCCGCCTTCACCGCGTCATAACCTTTGGGAAAGGGCAGAATCTGGCCTGCCGGCAGCAGGCAATATTCGGCATAGGCGCCGCCATTGGCGAGCCCGCAGACCTTGTCGCCGACGGCATGGCCGCGGACGCCGGGGCCGACGGCGACAATTTCGCCTGCAAGCTCCAGGCCGAGGATCGGGCTCGCACCCTTCGGCGGGGGATAGCTGCCCTGGCGCTGGGCAATATCGGGGCGGTTGACGCCGATCGCCTCGGCGCGCACCAGGACCTCTCCGTCGCCGGGCACAGGCAGCGGGCGCCTGCCGATTGTCATTGCCTCCGGCCCGCCAAAGGACGGCAGATCGACGAAACGCATTTCCTGAGGCAATGGCATGACCAGGCTCCTCCTAGAGCGGTTCAGAACCGCTCTAACCTTAGGTTTTACGCAATCCCGGACGAAAAACCGCTTCGCAGTTTTCCTGGGAATTGCTCTATTCGCTGGACAAAGGAAGTAAATCAGCCCCGGAGGCTTGGGAAGACTGGAAGTGGCAAGGGCGTCAATTCGCCTCGCCCAACCGATGGAAGATGAGGCCTTCCGGCAGTTCGATGACCCGATCGAAAGCGCATCAGCGGGAACAGGGCTTCCGTGCCGCGCGGTCGTAGCCGAGAATGCAGCCGGCGGCGTGGTCCTCGTTCGGAACATGCCGTGGCAGGATCAAGTAAACGAAAGTTTTATGAAACGCGCGGCCCATCGAGACGCGTTCAGCGCTTATTAGATTTACCCAATAAAATCAAACGCTTGCTCAGGCGGAGCGACGGCGCTCCGCCTCGTGATCGGCGAACATGTCGGCGACGCATCTGCCGCCGGATGGAGCGTCGTCGTCAAGAATATCGTCCCGGAACTCGTTGAGCTTGCGGGCGGTATCCCAGAGACGCAGCGCCTCGCGGACGACCTCGCTGCTCGAGGCATAACCGCCATTGTCAACGGCGGCGCGGATGCCCGCTGCCTGTTGCGGAGAGATGGAAACGGTGACCATCGGCATGAACTTCCTCCCTTTTCTGATCAGGCAGAACCCTGCCTCTGGGGGACGCATGACCATTTTCAGCATTCTCGGCGATCTCGCCGGTGCCTTGGTGCATTCGCACATAGGACCGTCCGCGTGCTGGGAGCGGCCCGTAACCCCTTCAGTCTAATCCCCTGTCCTAGTCTTGTCAAAAAAGAACGGGTCTTGTCAAAAAAGAACGGCCGCTCTCCACAATCTCAACTGCGGATGCCGAGGCCGAAGGCGATCATGGTCGAGCCCTGAACGATGAGATCGGCGGCCAGGAACAGGCCGAGGATCCACAGGCTGTTCACCGGCCAGCCGAGCGCGATGACGAAACCCGCAAGGGCGGTGATGACGCCGCTTGCGACGATCCAGCGCCAGCCCTTGACCGGCTTCATGCGCATGCCGACCCAGGTACGGAAGACGCCGGCGACGACGAGCGAGAGCGAGAGAAACAGCGTCAGCGCCGCCGAGGTCAGGATCGGATTGATGAAGGCGCAGATGCCGGCAAGCACATAGAGCAGGCCGCTCAGTATCCAGAACAGCACGTGATCCCAGCCGCGCACCTGGAAGGCATGGACGAGATAGATAACGCCGCCGAACAGCATCAGCATGCCGACATAATAGACCGAGACGACGGTGGCGAGCATCAGATTGCCGAGCGCGATCAGACCGCAGACGAGCAGCAGCACGCCGAGACCGGCAAACCAGATCCATTTCGACTGCAGCGAAGATGTCGGCGCTCCCTCGAAGACATCGGCCATGACTCACCTCCTGACAGATTCGAATATGCTGCAGCAATTCGGCAGGGAAAGATCTGCGTCTGAGCAAATCGCTAAAGATTTTTATTGATTGATCAGTCAATCAAAAATAACCTGTCGCTGATTTCAAGGAGTGGTCTGTTGCCAAAGGTCGGAATGGAGCCGGTGCGCCGCAAGGCGCTTGTCGATGCGGCGCTGCGGGTGATCGGCGATCACGGCTCGCTTGCCGTCACCATGTCCGACATCGCCCGGCAGGCCGGCGTGTCGCCTGCCCTGGCGCATCATTATTTCGGCAGCAAGGAGCAATTGCTGATCGAAACGATCCGCTCGCTTCTCCGACAGTTGCGCAACGATACGGTGGCGGCACTCAGGGCCGCCAGGACGCCGCGCGCCCGGCTTTCGGCCGTCATCCGTGTCAGCTTCCACGCCGATCAGTTCGCGCCGGAGACGATTGCCGCCTGGCTTGCCTTTTACGCCGAAGCGCAGCGCTCGGAAGAGACGCGGCGCTTCCTGGTGATCTATGCGCGGCGGCTGCGCTCCAATCTGCTGGCCGATCTGAAAGTGCTGTTGCCAGCTGACGCCGCAGAACGCATCGCCGAAGGCGCTGCGGCGATGATCGACGGGCTCTATATCAGGCAAAGTCTGAAATCCGCGCCGATCGGCATTGAAGCCTCGATTGCGCTGACCGAGGATTATCTGAATGCGCTTTTGGCCACCGCCTCCCCCTCTCCCCGGAGCGAGAAGGGACGACCACATCGAACCACCCAAGGACAAATGACATGAAAGCCCAGCCGAAAGCCTCGCACTTCATCGATGGCGAATATGTCGAGGATACCGACGGCACCGTCATCGAGAGCCTCTATCCCGCCACCGGCGAGGTGATCGCCCGGCTGCATGCCGCAACGCCTGCGATTGTCGAACGGGCGATCGCCGCCGCCAAGCGCGCCCAGCCGGAATGGGCGGCGATGAGCCCGATGGCGCGCGGGCGCATCCTGAAGCGGGCAGCCGACATCATGCGCGAGAGAAACCGGGCGCTCTCCGAACTCGAGACGCTCGATACCGGCAAGCCGATCCAGGAGACTGTTGTCGCCGACCCGACCTCGGGCGCCGATGCCTTCGAATTCTTCGGCGGCATCGCGCCGGCCGGTCTCAACGGCTCGCAGATCCCGCTCGGCCAGGACTTTGCCTATACCAAGCGCGTGGCGCTTGGCGTCTGCGTCGGCATCGGCGCCTGGAACTATCCGCAGCAGATCGCCTGCTGGAAAGCTGCGCCGGCGCTTGTCTGCGGCAATGCCATGGTGTTCAAACCGTCCGAAAACACGCCGCTCGGCGCGCTGAAGATCGCCGAGATCCTGCTTGAGGCCGGACTGCCGAAGGGGCTCTTCAACGTGATCCAGGGCGACCGCGACACCGGGCCGCTGCTCGTCAACCATCCCGATGTCGCCAAGGTGTCGCTGACCGGCTCGGTGCCGACGGGGCGCAGGGTCGCGGCGGCTGCCGCCGGCAACCTCAAGCACGTGACGATGGAACTCGGCGGCAAGTCGCCGCTCATCGTCTTCGACGATGCCGATCTCGATTCGGCGGTCGGGGGCGCGATGCTCGGCAATTTCTATTCGACCGGCCAGGTCTGCTCGAACGGCACGCGCGTCTTCGTGCAGAAGACTGTTAAGGCCGAATTCCTGAAGCGGCTGAAGATCCGCACCGAAGCGATGCTGATCGGCGATCCGATGGACGAGGCGACGCAGGTCGGGCCGATGGTCTCCTGGGTGCAGCGCGAGAAGGTGATCTCCTATATCGAGAAGGGCAAGGCCGAGGGCGCAACACTCATTGCCGGCGGCGGCATTCCGAACAACGTCTCCGGCGAAGGCTATTATGTGCAGCCGACGGTGTTTGCCGATGTCACTGACGACATGACCATTGCCCGCGAGGAGATCTTTGGCCCTGTCATGTGCGTACTCGATTTCGACGCCGAGGACGAGGTGATCGCCCGCGCCAATGCCAGCGAATTCGGCCTTTCCGGCGGCGTCTTCACCGCCGACCTCACCCGCGCCCACCGCGTCGTCGACCGGCTGGAAGCGGGCACGCTGTGGATCAACACCTATAATCTCTGCCCGGTGGAAATCCCCTTCGGCGGCTCGAAACAATCCGGCTTCGGCCGCGAGAATTCGCTTGCGGCGTTGGAGCATTATTCCGAACTGAAGACGGTTTATGTGGGCATGGGGCCGGTGGCGGCGCCTTATTGAATTGAAAAACATCTGCCCTTGCTTTTGCCCCTCACCCTAACGGGGTCGAGCCACTCGTCTCGACCCGTCCTCCGGACCCCCGCTCGCGGGGAGAGGGGACGTGCCCCAAAGCAGCGTCGAGGTTAAGGAACGCGGTGCGGCATATCTCCTTCTCCCCGCGAGCGGGGAGAAGGTGCCGGCAGGCGGATGAGGGGCAGGCTCTGGGAAAACAAGAAGCAGCCGGATGATGGCAGCTCGAGGGAACAAGACTATGCAAGCAGATTTCGTCATCATCGGCTCGGGCTCCGCCGGCTCCGCCCTCGCCTACCGCTTGTCGGAAGACGGCAAGAACAGTGTCATCGTCATCGAGGCGGGTGGCAGCGATTTCGGGCCGTTCATCCAGATGCCGGCAGCGCTTGCCTGGCCGATGAGCATGAAGAGATATAATTGGGGTTATCTGTCCGAGCCCGAGGCGAACCTCAACAACCGGCGCATCACCGCGCCGCGCGGCAAGGTGATCGGCGGCTCCTCGTCGATCAACGGCATGGTCTATGTGCGCGGCCATGCCGAGGACTTCAACCGCTGGGAGGAGCTCGGCGCCAGCGGCTGGGCCTATGCCGATGTACTTCCCTATTTCAAGCGGATGGAACATTCGCATGGCGGCGAAGAGGGCTGGCGCGGCACCGATGGGCCGCTGCATGTCCAGCGCGGCGGCTTCACCAATCCGCTCTTCCGCGCCTTCGTCGAGGCCGGCAAACAGGCGGGCTTCGAGACGACGGAGGATTACAACGGCAGCAAGCAGGAAGGCTTCGGTCTGATGGAGCAGACCATCTTCGGCGGCCGCCGCTGGTCTGCCGCCAATGCCTATCTGCGACCGGCGCTGAAACGGCAGAATGTCAGGATCGTCTACGGCTTTGCGCAGAAGATCGTGATCGAGGACGGGCGGGCGACCGGTGTCGAGATCGAACGCAACGGCAGGATCGAGGTGGTGAAGGCAAACCGCGAGGTGATCGTCTCGGCCTCCTCTTTCAATTCGCCGAAGCTCTTGATGCTGTCGGGCATCGGTCCCGGAGAACACCTGCGAGATATGGGCATTACGGTGAAGGCCGACCGGCCGGGCGTTGGCGCCAACCTGCAGGACCATATGGAATTCTACTTCCAGCAGGTGAGCACCAAGCCGGTGTCGCTCTATTCCTGGCTGCCGTGGTTCTGGCAGGGGGTGGCCGGCGCCCAATGGCTGCTCTCTCGCGGCGGGCTCGGCGCCTCCAACCAGTTCGAGGCCTGCGCCTTCCTGCGCTCCGCGCCGGGGCTGAAGCAGCCCGACATCCAGTATCATTTCCTGCCGGTGGCGATCAGCTATGACGGCAAGGCGGCCGCGAAAAGCCACGGCTTCCAGGTTCATGTCGGCTACAACCTGTCGAAATCGCGCGGCAGCGTGAGCTTGCGCTCCGCCGATCCCAAGGCCGACCCGGTGTTGCGCTTCAACTATATGAGCCATGCCGAGGATTGGGAGAAATTCCGCCACTGCGTGCGCCTCACCCGCGAGATCTTCGGGCAGAGAGCCTTCAACGACTATCGCGGCCCGGAGATCCAGCCGGGCGAAAGCGTGCAAAGCGACGAAGAGATCGACGCCTTCCTGCGCGAACATCTGGAAAGCGCCTATCACCCCTGCGGCACCTGCCGGATGGGCGCCAAGGACGATCCGATGGCGGTGGTCGATCCGCAAACGCGGGTGATCGGCATCGATGGCCTGCGCGTCGCCGACAGCTCGATCTTCCCGCACGTCACTTATGGCAATTTGAACGGCCCCTCGATCATGACGGGAGAGAAGGCCGCCGACCATATCCTCGGCAAACAGCCGCTGGCGCGTTCGAACCAGGAACCCTGGGTCAACCCGCGCGCGGCCGTCAGCGATCGATAAGAAGCGAGCCGTCCGACGTTACTTTGTCCGTCTATGCAGGTACCGAAAGCCTTCACAAACGCCCGTCACGGCCCAACCGTCTGACGTGAGGCGCGATATCGCGATATCGCGCCCATGAATCAGCGGGCCTTGGTTCGTTTTTTAAAGCGAAGAGACAAGGGCCCTCAACGATGTTCGAGAGCCCCGATCGCTCAGGCAGCGCGGTAGGATGCGAGCCAATGTGCGTAGGGGGCAGGCAATGTCCAGGACGGACGCTCGACACCGAGCTTGCGCGCGGCTTGGTAGGGCCAATGCGGATTGGCGAGCATCGCTTTGCCGATCATAACCAGGTCAAGCTGCCCGCTTCGGATGAGTTCGTCCGCTTGCTCCGGCTGAGTGATGTTCCAACTTGCGGCACCGGGGAGGCCAGTGGCCTTGCGGACCTGATCGGCGTAAGGCGCGATGAACCCCGGGCCCCAGGGAATATTGGCGGCTGGGGTTGAGAAGCCGAGGCTGACGTCGATGAAGTCGAGGCCGGCCTTCTTGAATTTTCCGACGAGATCGATCGCGTCCTGCAGGGTTTCCTGGTCGCGACCGTCAAACTCGATGACGCCGAAGCGAGCCGTCAGCGGACGATCCTCGGGCCAGACCTCACGAACGGCCGCCAGCGTCTCGAGGAGGAAGCGTCCACGGTTATCGGCGCTGCCGCCATATTCGTCGTCTCGCTGGTTAGAATGCGGCGAGAAGAAGCTCTGGCCGAGATAGCCGTGAGCAAAATGCAACACGAGCCAGCGGAATCCGATGTCGCGCGCGCGGATCGCTGCAGCGACAAAATCGCCACGAACGCGATCTATGTCGGCCTTCGTCATGGCGCGCGGTACCTTGGCCAAGCCGCCGCCGAACGCGATGGCGGACGGTGCGATGGTTTCCCAGCCGCGCGGATCGCTATCGGCGATATGATCGTCGCCTTCCCAAGGGCGGTTTGCACTGGCCTTGCGGCCGGCGTGACCGATCTGGATCCCTGCGACCGCGCCCGCCTTTTCGATGCCGGCGACAATCGGCCCAAAGGCCTCGGCCTGGACATCATTCCAAAGACCGGTGCAGCCCGGCGTGATACGCCCCTCCGGAGAGACAGCCGTGGCTTCGACATTGACAAGGCCAGCGCCACCGCGCGCCAAGCTTGTGAGATGGGCGGCGTGCCAGTCGTTCGGAACGCCATCAGTCGCGGAGTATTGACACATGGGGGATACCGCGATGCGGTTTCGGAGGATGACGCCTTTCAGCGTGAATTGGTCGAACAGGCTGGGCAATGGAATCTCCTTGAAATGAATATCAATCAACCGCACGGATCTGCCGACGCCGCTGGCGTAGGGGTTAATCCGCGCGCTCGATCCTTCGGGGTGTCTAGACGGCGCGGTAACGGGGCGCAGGTTCACCGGTCTGCGTCGCGGCGAACAGTGTGGATCGGGCCTGGTCGAACTTGTCCCAGAGACTGGCGTCGGCAACGGATGGCAGCGTGATATCTTCGCCCTTGTCGAAACCGGCCAGGGCGGCGTCGACCAGGTTTTCGGACGTCATGACGGTCGCCTGGTTGAGCGACGCCAGCGGCACGCCCGACAAATCCCAGAGTTCCGTCGCCGTGGCCGCCGGCATCACGAGCTGCAGGCGGACATTGGTCTCAGCCAGCTCCTGCTGCAGACCCCGGCTGAAGTTCATCACATAGCCCTTGGTGCCGCTGTAGATCGCGCTGATCGGCAGGGCATGAAAGGACAAGACCGAAGCGACGTTGATGATCGCGCCGTGGTTGCGGCTGAGGAATGCAGGCAGAACGGCGTGTGTCAGCCGCGTGAGCGCAGTGACGTTGAGCGCGATCATCGCGGCCGCGTCTTCCTCAGTGGTCTTGGCGACCGGAGCTAAGGTCGAGTTGCCGGCGTTGTTGACGAGGAGCGTGATCGCTGAATTTTCCTTCAGCACCTTTTCGACGCGGTTGACGTCGGCGTCTTTCGTCAGGTCGGCTTCCACGACCTCGACTTTCGTGCCGTGGGCAGCGCCGAGCTTGTCCGAGAGCGCCTTCAGACGATCGGCCCGCCGGGCGACGAGGATGAGGTCATACCCCTTTTCGGCGAGACGCGCGGCGTAGATGGCGCCGATGCCAGCGGAGGCGCCGGTGACGAGGGCGACGGGCTTGAGCGATGATGTAGACATGTCAAAATCCTATTTGGTTGAGTACTCAAGTTTACGTATGGTCGCGATGTCCTCTTGTCAATGGATGAGCCCTCAACTATTTTAGTGAGATGGGTAAGAAACTTTCGATTGGCAATCTCGGAGAGGAACTGCGTGGGGGCAGGCTGAGTTCGCCCGAACTCCTGTCCGAACTTGTGTGCACAAACACCGCTCTTCGACGCGCGTCACGGCGACTAGGCCAACTCTATGACGATGCGGTAGCGCCAACCGGCCTGAAGGCTACCCAGGTCGGGCTTCTGACCCAGATAGCTGCGTTGCGCGAAGGCGGCCATCAATGGCCCACCCTGCAATCCCTGGCCGAGCGCCTTGCCGTCAGCATCTCTGCTTTGACCCACGCACTTCGCCCGCTGGTCCGGGACGGACTGGTCGGGCTCATGCCGGACGAACACGATGGCCGCACGAAGCATGCGACGCTGACGACGCATGGTGAGCACCGTCTGCACGAGGCATTGGCCCTGTGGGCTGATGCCAATCAGCGCGTCGAGGTGGTGCTGGGTCCTTCCGCTTCTGCGCTTCGCGCGCTGGCCGATGACGTCGCCTCTCCGGAATTCCTGGAAGCTTATGAAGCTCGTCGCATGCTGCGAGGCTGACCGTGGGATGGGCGCGGCAGAGGATTCGGGCGATGAATTCGAACAAGCATGTTGAACCCGCAGTGCCTCGGACGGGCGCGCGCCGACAGCTCGCTAATTCCCTAAAGAAACCCGATCCATCGTCCGGCGATCACGGCGGCAATCCAGATGGCGGCAGACAGGGCGGCGGAGAAGCGCAGGCCAGGCCGGACGATGCCTAGGGAAAGCACCATTTTCCACCCTCGCCCGAGATGCACAATCGACAGGTTGAGAATGCCGAGGGCGATCAGCCCGAGCTTGGCAAGGAAGGCGGAATTGCCGGCATATTCGACCGCCCGGACGCTGAAGAGGCAGAAGCCGGTGACAATAGCCGCGGCAAGGCCGACGCCGGCGGCGCGTGACAGAAACGGCGCGACGATCTCAACCGGCACCTTGCGGAAGAAGCCGGCGAGCCTCAGATCGAGCGGCAGGATGGCGCCGAGCAAGAGGCCGATCGCCAGGATATGGGCTGCGTTGACGAACATGTAGAGTGTTCCGGAGCGCCGGAGCGCGACCGCAGGTGTCGTTGCCGACAGCCATTCGAGAATGTCGATCACAGCTCAGTTCGCCCAGAGGTCAGTTCGTCTTGATGCGGTCGGGATAGATATCGTAGCGCTTCTCGCCGATGGTGAGGCGCACGGCCTTCAGCCGCTTTTCTTTTGGATCCTGCGAACGGTTTCCAAGGGCCACCACCTGGTCGCCGGGCTTGGCCACACCTTCGACGAAACCGGAGCGTTCCGTCTGGCGCGGATTGCCGAGTTCGACGAGCCAGACGCCGTCATCGGCGGTGGCGATATCGAGCGTTGGATGCGGTCCGCCCATGGAGATCTTCTCGATGGTGCCGCGCAGTTCGATCTGATCCGCCTCGGCCCAGGACCAGCCGTGATGAGCAATTGCGCCGGTGGCGAAAGCCATCGAAAGCATGGCCGCAGCCACTACTCGCCGTGCTGAAATTATAGACATGATATCCTCCCTACCCGTATGGACAGGCAGGTGGAGCATCGGAGCCGGAGGAAAAGGGATTTCACCAAATCTTGAAGAAAGATGCGGGCGTCAGTTTTCACCCTGATGCTCAGGCGAGCAGCCGGGTGACTTCGGCGCTGTGCTTTGGGGCGATGGCATCGGCGATGGTGGTGGAGAACAGCACCTTGCGGGTGGCGTCCGCCACTTTGGCGAAGACGTGGCGGATCTGGCAGTTCTGTTCGCCATCGCAATCGTCGCACCTTCTATAGGCGGTGATCGACAGACACGGAAGTGGAGCGAGCGGGCCGTCGATGATGCGCAGGATCTCGCCGAAGGTGATCGTATGGGCGGGCTTCAGCAGGAGATACCCACCCTGCTTGCCGCGGCGGCTGGCGACGACGCCGTGATGTTTCAGGTCGAGCAGGATCTGTTCGAGGAACTTTTTCGGGATCTTTTGCTGCGCCGCGATATCGGAAATCATCACCGGTTCGTCGGCATCGGCATCAGCCAAGACCGTGAGCGCCCGCAGCGCATATTTCGCCTTTTGCGTAATCATTTTTGACCATCGACACACACAGGCGGCGCGAATTTCCGCACCGCTACGGAAGTACTTTCACCTCTATGGCACAACCAGCATGAACGGAATTTGAACGCGCCGGAGAAAGCCTTGAGAGACAAGCGTTTTGGCCTTGTTTTTTGCTCTCGGCCAAGCGCACTTAATCTATGCCAAAACCGCGCCTTCTGCACCATTTTCGGCATCACTTCAGATTTCGGATTGACAGGCTGCGTGTAACTCTACTATTTCTATAGACATTCGAGCTGCCGATGTGGATTTTCATCCGCAGGCGGCTGCTTTTCTGCATCGCGGCAGCTTCGGAGAGATATTTGCTCCTTCGGCCGCAGCTTTCGAAATCCCTTTTTCTGTCCGATCCATGCGTGAACTGCGATACTCCCGTTCAACAAAGGACAGGAATCTCATGACTGCTATCAATCCGATTGTAGAAGGCGGGCCGATTGCGGAAGAAGGGCCGATTGCGGAAGCCGAGGCGCTGAACCACAGACTGGCGGGCCTCGACCTAGCCGGACGTCTGTCGCTGGTCTCCGGCCTTGGCGGCCGCGTGGTGTTCACGACGTCACTCGGCATCGAGGACCAGGTGATCACTGCCGAGATCGGCACGCACCGCCTGCCGATCGATATCGCGACGCTGCAGACCGGCCGGCTGTTTGCCGAAACACTGGCACTGATCGAAGAGACCGAAAGCCAGTACGACATCCATATCCATCGCTTCGAGCCCGAGAAGGCCGATATCGACGCCTATGCGGCGCAATACGGCCTCAACGGCTTCTACGAGAGCGTCGAAGCCCGGCATGCCTGTTGCGGCGTGCGCAAGCTGAAGCCGCTTGCGCGTGCCCTCGACGGTGCTGCTATCTGGATCACCGGCCTGCGCCGCGGCCAATCGGCCAACCGCGCCGAGACGCCGTTTGCCGAATATGACGCCGAACGCCACCTGCTGAAGGTCAATCCGCTCGCCGACTGGGACCTGGAGGCGATCAAGGCCTTCGTTTCCGCAAACGGCGTGCCGGTCAATCCGCTGCACGCCCGCGGTTATCCCTCGATCGGCTGCGAACCCTGCACCCGGGCGATCAAGCCCGGCGAGCCGGAACGCGCCGGCCGCTGGTGGTGGGAGCAGGACGAAACGCGCGAATGCGGCCTGCATGTCGCCGAAGAGGCCGCAGCGATCGCCGCACAATAATCACCCCACGGCTTTCCCAATCAGGGCGCGGCGACCGCCGCAGCCTTGGGAAAGCCAACATTCCCAGGGAAGTCAACTTTCCCGGGGGAAGCCAACATCAAGGAATTGCTTTGCGGGCACCCGCAAACGACCGATAGCCTGGAGTAACACATGCCCGATAGCCGTCCGGATACGGAACTCAGCAATCCGCAGAGCGCCAAGGCGCCGCTCGACCCGCATCTGAAAGCGCTGGAAAACGAATCCATCCACATCTTCCGCGAGGTTGCGGCCGAATTCGAGCGTCCCGTCATGCTCTATTCGATCGGCAAGGATTCCTCGGTGCTGCTGCATCTGGCGCGCAAGGCCTTCTATCCCGGCCGCGTGCCCTTCCCGCTTTTGCATGTGAACACCGGCTGGAAATTTTCCGAGATGATCGCCTTCCGCGACGCAACCGCGAAGAAGTACGATCTCGATTTGATCGAACACATCAATCCGCGCGGCAAGGCCGAAAACATCACGCCGTTCACGCATGGATCGGCCGCCTTCACCGACATCATGAAGACCGAAGGGCTCCGCCAGGCGCTCGATGCCGGCCAGTTCGACGCCGCTTTCGGCGGTGCGCGGCGCGACGAGGAAGCCAGCCGCGCCAAGGAGCGCATCTATTCCTTCCGCACGCCCGACCATCGCTGGGATCCGCGCAACCAGCGCCCGGAACTCTGGAACATCTATAACGGCATGATCCGCAAGGGTGAGAGCGTGCGCGCCTTCCCGCTGTCGAACTGGACCGAGGTCGATATCTGGCGCTACATCCAGGCCGAGGACATTCCGCTGGTGCCGCTCTATTACGCCAAGAAGCGGCCGTTCGTGGAACGCGACGGCATGATGATCCTGGCCGAGGATCCGCGCCTGGAACTGCTGCCCGGCGAAGTCCGCCAGGAAGGCATGATCCGCTTCCGCACCCTCGGCGACTTCCCGCTGACCGGCGCCATCCGCTCACAGGCCACCACTCTCGAAGAGGTGATTGCCGAACTCGAAATTGCAACGGTGTCCGAACGCCAGGGCCGCGCCATCGATCGCGACCAGTCCGGCTCCATGGAAAAAAAGAAGCGTGAAGGATATTTCTGAGATGACCGCAGCCCAAACCGCCGTCTCGGCCGCCACCGTCGTCAACCTGCCCGCCGCCGAGCCGCTCAAGGCCGTGCGCGATACCAGGCCGCTGCGCCTGATTACCTGCGGCAGCGTCGATGACGGCAAGTCGACCCTGATCGGCCGCCTGCTCTGGGACACCAAGGCGGTCAAGGAAGACCAGGCCGCCACGTTGCAGCGCGATTCCACCGGCAAGCAGAACGACCTCGGCCTGCCCGACTTCGCCCTGCTGCTCGACGGCCTGCAGGCCGAGCGCGAACAGGGCATCACCATCGATGTCGCCTATCGCTATTTCTCGACCGACAAGCGCTCCTTCATCGTCGCCGACACGCCCGGCCATGAGCAATATACCCGCAACATGGCGACCGGCGCCTCGACCGCCGATCTTGCCATTCTGCTGATCGATGCGCGCTTCGGCATTCTGGAGCAGACCCGCCGTCACGCGACGATCGCCTCGCTGCTCGGCATCAAGCAGTTTGTGCTTGCCATCAACAAGATCGACCTGACGGGCTACGACCGCGCCGGCTTCGACAAGATCAGCCATGACTTCCGGGAATTTGCCCTGTCGCTCGGCGTCAAGCAGATCACCGCCATTCCGATGTCGGCGCTGAAGGGCGAAAACGTCGTCTATTCCGGCCAGGCCGCCATGCCCTGGTATAGCGGCCCGACGCTGGTGGAAACGCTGGAGCTTGCCACCGTGCGCTCGTCGCAGACGGTCGGCTTCCGCCTGTCCGTCCAGCGCGTCTCGCGTCCCGGCGAAAGTTTCCGCGGCTATCAGGGCACGGTTGCCGGCGGTTCGGTCAAACCCGGCGACAGCGTCATGATCCTGCCGTCCGGCATGGTCGCCAACGTCTCGAAGATCGTCACCTTCGATCTCGTCCGTAATGCCGCCGTGGCCGGCGATGCGATCACGCTGGTGCTCGACCGCCAGGTGGATGTGGCGCGCGGCGACATGATCGTCTCGATCGACGCACAGCCGCAGGTCGGCCTTGCCTTCGACGCGCAGATCGTCGCGCTGCAGCCTGAGGGTATCGAGCCCGGCAAGCGTTACTGGCTGAAGAGCGGCAGCCGCCGCCAGCGTGTCCAGGTGCAGCCGCTCAGCCAGCTGGAACTGAAGACCGGTGCCTGGAACGCCGCCCAGCGGCTCTACATGAACGCCATCGGCAAAGTCCGGCTCGTCTTCGACGAAGCCGCGATCTTCGACCCCTATGAGCAGAACCGGCTTTCCGGCTCCTTCATCCTGATCGATCCGGAGACCAACAACACGGTCGCCGGCGGCATGGTGACCGGCAAGCGCACGGAACTCGGCGGCCTGCACAATGGCGAAGCCCGCGTCATCCTCTCGCTTCCGGCCGACCTTGCCGAACAGATCATGGCGAGCGAGCTCTTCGCCAGCCGCAGCCATGAGGCCGAGGTGCGGCGCATGACGGCAGCCGAAGCCGCCGACCTCTGGTCGAGCGCTGCAAGCGATATCTGACAGGGGATAAGGGATAAGGGGCCAGCAAGACTGGCCCCTCGCCGCAGCCGAATCCGCTGGCTGCAGAGCTGCTCAGAACCTGAGACTTTGCTATCAGGGCTCCGCATCCGCTTCCGGCCGATAGTATTGAAAAAGTCGAAAATCCGGGCTTAACGAAAAGTCGGTCAATTGGTGATTTGAGCGAATGTTGCCGCTCGATGCTGTTTCGCTTCCGCTACGCGGCCTCACGCCGCTTGAACGCAAAAATGGCTGGTCCCCAGCTCAATTTTCTGTGTCGCCTCGACGGCCGTTAAAAAAATCAGAGTTTGCAGAAAACGGACTTTTGCAATTCACGATTCGCTGTTTACCTCTTGCCCGCGGGCCAATGTGGGGCCATTCTTAGATCGGATCCTGGCGGTGCGGTAAAACGAGAGGTCAGGCCCTGCAACGCTCAATCTAGACCTCGAAGCACTTAACTTGGCGCCGTTTCTCGACTGATCCCCGAGCGAGGAGGTTGTCCATGTCCACGCGCTATGTCGACCATCCGCTACAACCGGGCGACCGGGTCCCGAACGTTGTGTTTGATGCGATCTCGCACGAGGGGAAGATCGCACTTGATGATTTTCGTGGCCGCAGCCCATTGTTGATCGGTTTGTTTCGAGGCCTGCATTGTCCATTCTGCCGGCGCCATGTCGCGGCCATGGCATATCTCAACCCGATGCTGCGAGAGAAAGGCGTCCAATCCCTGGCGGTGGTAAACACCCCGGTGGAGCGCGCACGGCTTTATTTCCGTTACCATCCGATACCCGATCTTCTTGCTGCTTCCGACCCGGTACGGGCTTCGCACCAAGCCTTTGGACTAAGCGAGGTCGGGATCGACACGGCGATGGCGATACTGATCGATCTTCCGGGCGAGTTGCCCGAGCCTATGGGCGTGATGGCAATGGACGAATTTCTCAACAAGAAGGAAGGATATCAGATTACGGAAGCCGATCAGCAGATGATGACTGCGGACCATGGGCAGCTTGTCGGTCAGTTCCTAATCGACCGGGAGGGCATCGTACGCTGGAGCTTCACTGAAGTTCTGGAGGCTGGCCTCCAGTCGTTCCAGGCACCGAATTCCCAGGAATTGATGTCGGTCGCTTCCCAAGTCGTACATTAACAACAAAAAACTCGCTCGACGACCTACCGCCCGGGTGAAGCTCACGCGGGTATCCGATAAAGTCCTGAAAGACGTCGCCGACGACGCGACGGGGCCGATGAGGGCTCCGGATCCGCTTCCGGCCTGAAGCGGTCAGATGGCTTTCTTCTAGACTTCGGCATTCCGCGATCTACATTTGAGCTTCTGTGGGCCTGAAATTGTATCAGGTCTCAGCCCCTTCGCATCGCCCACCCTCACCATGTGCGGTTCGGGCCTGCGCTTCACCCCCTCATTCAATGTAATTTCACCGTGCAAGCGGGAGGAGTTTCCATGGCTAATGCCCAATGCGCCTGCGGCGCTCTGAGACTGACGCTCAGCGAGCCGCCACAACTGACAGCTCTCTGCCACTGTTTGGCTTGCCAGCGCAGAACGGGTGCGCCGTTCAGCGCAAATGCTTTCTACTCGATTGCCTGTGTCGAAATATCTGGAACATCTACGGAATTCATTCGTACCGCCGAGAGCGGTCGCAAGGTTCGAATGCATTTTTGCCCAACATGCGGCTCGACCGTCTATTGGAAGGCCGATGCTGCACCGTCCTGGATCGGGGTGGCGGTCGGGTCCCTTGCCGACCCTGCCTTCGCGCCACCTGCCCTATCAGTCTTCGAACAATCGAAACATAAGTGGGTGCAGCTTGACGACGAGGTAGAGCACTTTCAAGGTTCGGTGTCCGAGTGACCGGCCAGACAAGTTCTCATGGCGCATTCCGGCCTCTCTCGGCGATAAGCGGTGCCCGGCGCAGAAGGGGATGCCCAGCAGGCTTTGGCTTGGCTTAGTCCGCCTTTTCCGAAGCGATCTCATTTCCTTCGTGAAGCGCAGCTCCGACGACCGGGGCGAGCCAAGGTTCACGTCGAATGTTCCACACTTCGACCATCGGGCTGATAGCGTAAGGCGCGTCATCAAGCGTCCCCAGAAACACTTCCACGCCGCCATCGGAGAGAAAGAAGAGCCGAGAACCACAGACAGGGCAGAAGGACCTTTTATCGAAAGTGCTGATTTCGCCGGACATCTGGAATTGCCGACGATGCCAATTTGCCGTTGCGGAGAAAGCGGAGCCCGTGATCTTTCTACACGTCTTGCAGTGGCACAACCCTGACTGATAGGGCTCGCCCCAGACCTCATAACGCACTGCACCGCACAGGCATCCACCCGTTCGTATTGCTTCGACTGGCATGTTCTCCTCCCGCCTGAAGTTGTGACGACCCACTAAAGACAACAGCGGCTGAGATATCAATGACGGCAATGGGCGCAAACCTGAACTCCGCCGGGCTGCGACCAGTTCAATGGCTGCCTTTGCCCCCTGCGGCCCCGGCCAACTGAGCGGACTACTTCACGAGAGCATTCTTCAGCGCATCGACGACGACGCGGATGGAGGGGACGTCTTTGATGTCAGAATGGACAACCAGCCAGACCTCTCTTGTCAAAAGATGTTCGGTCTCAATGCGCTGGAGACCGCTGGTGTCAAGGACGGCGAAATCGGGGAGCATGACGACACCGGCGCCAAGGCTTGCGGTTGCGGCCTGAAACTCCAGAACGGATGATCTCACGGCGATCGGCCGGCCAGCGGCGAGTTCGATTAGCCGCAGCTGTTGCGGTGAGGCGTTCATGGTTTCGTCGTAACCGATGAAGGTCCAGTCCGACGGGGAAACCGTTTCGAGATAGGTCTTTGATGCGTAGAGATGGAAGCTTGTCTCGCCGAGCTTGACGATGGCGTAATCGCCGTCCTCGGGACGCGACATGCGCACGGCGATATCGGCCTCTCGTCTGTTCAGGGAGGCGAGCCGCTTTTCTCCGACAAGCGTGATCTCAACACCCGGATGGTCTCGCCTGACGGCCGCGATCGGCTTTGCCAACAGCACGCTTGAGAGAGCGGGAGGCGCGCTGATCCTGACATGGCCCCGCAATTCCGTGGCGCTGCTGCGACCAAGCTGCTCGATTGCTGCGGTCTGCGCCGCGACAAGAGCTGCGTGCCTGGCAACCTGCTCTCCGTCCGAGGTTAAAATGATGCGCCGTCCGCGGCGGTCGACCAGCTTGCGTCCCAGACTGGCTTCAAGCGACGAAACGCGCCGGCTGATCGTCGCGTGTTCGACGTCGAGCTGCTTTGCTGCGCCAAGCAAGGTTCCGGACTGCGCCAGCGCCAGGAAATGCCGAAGGTCGTCCCAGTCGAGTTTTGTGAATTCTTTCCCAATCATTGTGAAACAATAGGGAATTTTCACACACCACGCCATCGCCTAATTTGTGCCCATGAAGGAGCACGAGAGATGACCGACCAAATCATATGGCTGAACGCCCCCGGTGATACCGCCCAGTTCCATGTTGAGCAGCATCACCAGTGTGAACCTCCCGGTCATGGCGAGATACAAATCCGTCACGAGGCGATCGGAACCAACTTTCTCGACGTCTATCAACGCAAGGGCCTCTATCCCATGCCTTCCTATCCCTCGGTGATCGGCGCCGAGGCGGCGGGCATCGTCGACGATGTCGGTCCCGGCGTCTCCATCTTCGAAAAGGGTGACCGCGTCGCCTATGGAGGGCCTCCGGTTGGCGCTTATCGCTCCACCAGGAACATTGCCGCCGAAAGGGCGATCAAGCTTCCGGATGCCGTTTCAGCGAAAACGGCAGCGAGTTCGCTGCTCAAAGGCATGACCGCCTACATGCTGCTGAAAAAGACCTATGATGTGCATGCAGGAACCCAGGTTCTGATCCATGCGGCTGCGGGCGGGCTCGGGAGCATCCTCGTTCGCTGGGCCAGATCGCTCGATGCCACGGTGATCGGGACGGTCGGCTCTTCCGAAAAGGCCGCACTCGCCGCATCTTATGGAGCCGATCACCTTATTGTCGGACGAGACGCCGATATCGTCGCGGACGTGAAGCGGCTGACGAACGGGCTTGGTGTCGACGTCGCCTATGACGGGATCGGCGGTGACACGCTTCTCAAAAGCATACGCTCTGTCCGCCCATTCGGCATGGCTGTCACCATCGGCCAGGCCGCCGGTGCCATTCCACCGGTGCCTGTCGAGGAACTTCGCCCGGGCAAGGCGCTCTGCCATCCGAGCATCATGGCCTGGTGCGCTGACATCGGACAGTATCGCGAGGCTGCTCTGGCTGCCGTCGGGGCGATGGAAACCGGGATCGTTTCGCAGATCGGTGCCGAATATCGCTTGGCCGATGTTGCCAAGGCGCATGAAGAGATGGAATCCGGACGCTCGGCGGGCAGTATCCTGCTGATCCCTTGAAGAGCCAGAGAAACAGCGCCGGCAGAGTCCATGGATCGCTGTCGGCGCCTTTCAGTCCTCGGTGCGGGTTTCGACGCGCTTGGCCGGCACCATTTATCCATAAAATGGCATTATGTTATGTATTTCAGATATCTACAGCCATAGAACCTGTTGAGATAGGGTCCGCCATTGCGGTGGGAACTCGGCATAGGCCGACCGCTCTCCCGCAAAATGACGCCCGGCACCGCAGTCGGCGTCAATGACAGGGAAAGGTTCAAAGCTCTATGTCTGCCCATGAAAAACCACTGATCGCGATTGTCGGCGCAACGAGCAAACAGGGGCGCAGCGTTGCCACGACGCTCCTTGACAGCCAACGTTTCCGGGTGCGCGCTTTCACCCGGAAAAAGGATTCCCCTGAAGCTTTACGTCTGGAGAAACGCGGCGCTGAAATCGTCACCGTCCCTCTCGAACTTGGCCGTCAAAAGGACCTCGTTGCCGCCTTCAAAGGCGCGGATGGCGCATTTCTGATGACGCCGCCGATCGCCCCGCCGGAGACCATCGAGACCCCTCTCGGCCGACAACTGGCGGATGCCGCCGCTGAGGCCGGCGTCGGGCATATAGTTTTCAGCACGCTGGAGAATGTCGACAAGATCACCAGTGGCATGAAGTATGCGCCGCATTTTACCGACAAGGCACGCGTAGCAGACCCCATTCGCGGCTTGCCGATCTCTCATTCCTTCGTCATGCTGGCATTCTTTTATACGAATCTGCTCGAATATTATGTGCCGCGCATGGAGGGCGATACGCTGCTCCTGCCGGTTTATCTTCCCGAAGATTTCCGAGCGCCTTTTGTCGATCCGCTGACCGCGACCGGGCCTGCCGTCCTCGAGATTTTCTCAAATCCCGAGCGTTACAACGGCAAAACCCTGCCGATCGTTGGCGACATCATTTCTCCGAACGAGATGATCGAAACCTTTCAGCGCGTGACCGGCCTCAAGGCCGCGTATCGAAACGCTTTCACCCGGGATGGCCTGCTGCACTATTTTCCAGAATTTGCTGCCAACGAACTTCTCGTTCGAGAGCTTCTGGGGATGGTCGAATACGCTGTCGACTATGGCTATTTCGGCAAGGAGAACGACCTTGAATGGAGCCGTCGCCTGAACCCCGACACGCTCAACTGGGAACAATATCTCAAGACGACGGGGTGGCGTGGCGATAAGCGGTCTTTCGGACGTTGAAGCATGTCGCGCAAATGTGTGCAGCGGTTTTGCAATAACGATATGCTTGAAAACAAAGACTTACGATGGCCGGATTCCCGGCAATTGGGAAACCTCGGCGACAAGAAAGTCGACGAGAAGCCGAACGCGGGCAATGGCTGCACGCTCTGGAACGATCAGCAAGCTCACCGGAACCGGTAAAGGACGATAGTCGCCAAGCAAGACCTCGAGTTGGCCGTCATCCAGAAGATCGTGAACCAACCAGAGATGTGCAGGACCAATGCCGCGACCGGCGGCAAAGGCTTCACGCGCCGCAAGCCCGTGATCGACGCGCAACTTCCCACTGACGGGGATCATCAGGCTTGTGCCATCGGCAGAGGAAAGAACGAGCTGATCGCTGCCGGCCACATTGGACATCACCACGGTTTCGTAGCGCGACAGATCGGCTGGGTGCTGCGGCCGTCCATGGACGGACAAATAGGTCGGAGCGCCCACCAGCAGCCGATGGCTTTCTCCGAGCGCATGAAGTTTCATCGCGCTGTCGGCTAGAGGCCCAAGACGGAGTGCGACATCGACGCCTTCGCGAACCAGGTCGATCCGCTCGTCCGTCAGGTTGAGGTCGACCCGGATGTCCGGATGCCTGTCCTGGAAATCGAAGATCAGGCGCGTGATGTGCATCACGCCGAGCGCTGCCGTACACGAAAGCCGAACAGCACCGGCAGGGGCCTGACGGGCATCTCGCGCTTCTTCAGCCGCCTGTTCAACCAGGCGTAATATCTGCAGGCAGTTGGTATAATAGCGGCTGCCTTCGTCCGTGAGAGTGACGCGACGCGTGGTTCGGCTGAGAAGCGGTACGCCGACAGCCTCTTCAAGTTCATTGAGGTGCCGCGTCACGGTGGATTGACCGACACCCAGCTCTCTTGCGACCATCGACAGATTGCCGCGTTCGGCGACGCGAGCGAAGGTGCGCATTCTGTCGAGAGACAGTCCCGTATTATCCATTTTTCAGCACATTGACTGTCATTCAGCCAATATAGGGAATAATCTGGACTGCGCCTAGTTCAGTGGCATTTCATTCGGCAGATCGTCTCGGCTTACCGCGTCGAGCCGCGCTAGCGCGTCGAGCCGCGCGGGATGATGGAGAAGCCGCAATCGACCTTGTCTTCGCCGGGCGGCTCGTCGCGGATGGCGCGTAGCAGCATGTCGGCGACGCGGTAGCCGATATCGTAGCGTGCAATCTGCACCGTCGTCAGCGTCGGCTGGGTGAAGGCCGAAAATTCCAGATCGTTGAAGCCGCAGATGCCGACATCCTCGGGCACGCGGATGCCGCGCACGGCGCATTCGATGAGCACGCCGAGCGCCAGATCGTCGCTTTGGGCAAAGACGGCATCGATATCCGGCACGCGCTGCAACAGGCGGGCAAACAATTCCCTGCCGAGGCCGGTGCTGCTTCCCTCATCTCCGCCAATGGCGAGATCTGGATCGAAGCGGCCGGCTTCCCGCATCGCGGCCTCATAGCCTTCCTTCCGGCGACGCGAGCGAATATCCGTGCCGCGGCCGATGAAGCCGATCCTCTCATAGCCTCTCGACAGCAGGAAGCGGGTGGGTTCGGCGCCGGCCGCATGATGATCAAGGCCGACGACCAGCCTTGCCGGCTCCTGGCTGAGATCGGTGATATGGGCGATCGGACAGGTGGCATTCTCGATCAGCGGCAGGAGATCACGATAGGATTCGGCGCCGGCAATGATGACGCCGGCCGGCTTCTGCGTCAGGAAGGATCTGAGCTCGCCGGCCTCGCCGTCGGCATGGTGGAGCGTATTGGAATATTGCACGCGGAATTCGGTAGCGCGCAAGCAATCCTCGATGCCGATCATCAGGCCGGCGAAGCCGTGCTGGTGCAAAGCGGGCGTGATGACGCCGATGATGCCGTTATGGCGACCGGCCAGCGCCCGGGCGGCAAGATTGGGGGTATACCCCATCTCCCCCACCGTGCGCAGGATGGTCTGGCGCAGATCCTCCGAGACGATTTCAGGATTGCGAAGCGCACGCGAAATCGTGATGGGGCTGACCCCCACCTTCTTTGCCACATCGCTCAACTTCACATGCGCGCCGCGCCTGGCTTTCCGCCCCCGCTCCACTGCTGCCCTCATCGCCCCTTATACGTCGCCCGCGAGACTCGCTTGCCCTCGATTCGCGGTTTTTACTTTCTGAAGAAGAAATAATTTAGAGTCTACTAACATTTTATATTCGCAACAGGATCCGGGAATATAACTTCCGGAAAGAGCAACAAGATCGTCTGCCGGCAAATTACGGACGCATGCGGCGAACGGATCACCGCCTCCTGGAATAAGTCCATTTATTTTCGAATGAAAACATCGCGGCGGCGGCGAAGCCAGGCAAAATGTGGCCGGAATTTTTGAGAAGCTCAAACGCTGCGTGAGCGAAGATTAGATTCCGGCCATATCTTACAAATCGGCAATATAAACATGATCAAACTTTAATTTGTAAATCCGCTCGGTGGGATCATATGAATCCCGAGCGCCAATTCTTCTCTTCCCCCGGTCGCCGCCCCCGACGACTGCGCGTTCCCAAGAGGAATTGGCGCCAAACGCCACCCGACGCCAGGTCCCAGGACATGGAACCACGACGCCATCCAAGCCAACGCTCTCGCAAGGGACCACCGTCCAAGGGATCACCACCCATGTCACACATCCTCCGCAACCATCGCACCGCAGCCCTTGTCGGGGCCGCCATCATCGCCGGCGCAGCCTGCCTGCCCTTCGCCGTCAACGCCTCCAATGCCGTTGCAGCGCCTTCGGATACCGGCGGCATTCTCGCCCCCAGCGGCTCCTTCGCTTCCATCGTCGAAGCCGACAAGCCTGCGGTCGTCACCATCACCACGACGATGAAGGCGACCGATGTCAGCGCCGACCAGGAATCGCCGATGGACGAGCAGTTCCGCCAGTTCTTCGAGGATCAGGGCATCCCGCTGCCGCGCCAGGCGCCGCAAAAGCGGCCTTCGCAGCAGGCGATGGCGCTCGGCTCCGGCTTCATCATCAGCCGCGACGGGGTGATCGTCACCAACAACCATGTCATCGACAATGCCGTCGATATCAAGGTGACGCTGGATGACGGCACGGAACTGCCGGCCAAGCTGATCGGCACCGATCCGAAATCCGATGTCGCCGTGCTGAAGATAGAGGCGGGCAAGCCGCTGCAGACTATCGCCTGGGGCGATTCCGACAGGCTGAAGCTCGGCGACCAGATTCTGGCGATCGGCAACCCCTTCGGCATCGGCACCACGGTGACGGCAGGCATCGTCTCGGCGCGCGGCCGCGACCTGCACAGCGGGCCTTATGACGATTTCATCCAGATCGACGCGCCGATCAACCATGGCAATTCCGGAGGACCGCTGGTCGACCGCAGCGGCAATGTCGTCGGCATCAACACCGCCATCTATTCGCCAAACGGCGGCAGCGTCGGCGTCGGTTTCGCCATTCCCTCCGACGAGGCCAAGGCGATCGTCGCCAAGCTGCAGAAGGACGGCTCGATCGATCACGGCTATCTCGGCGTGCAGATCCAGCCGGTCACCAAGGATGTCGCCGATGCCGTCGGCCTCGATAAGACCGGCGGCGCGCTGGTTGCCGCCGTCACCGCCGATACGCCGGCCGCCCATGCCGGCCTGAAGCCCGGCGATATCGTCACGTCAGTCGGCGGCGAGAGCGTCAAGACGCCGAAAGACCTGTCGCGCCTGGTCGCCGACCTTTCGCCGGGCGCGAAAAAATCCCTCAGCGTCTGGCGCGACGGCAAGACGATCGATCTCAACGTCACCGTCGGCACCAATGAGGAAGGCCAGAAACAGGCGGCGGCCGAAAGCCCCGACGCTCAAGATCAGAGCTCCGGCCAGCCGAGCCTCGGCATCGGCCTTGCCGATCTGACGCCCGATGTGCGCCAGCAGCTCAACCTGCCGCGCTCGATCAACGGTGCGGTGGTCGCCAAGGTCGCCCCGGACAAGTCAGCGGCTGCCGCCGGCATCCAGTCCGGCGATGTCATCGTCTCGGTGAATGACAGACCTGTTCATAACGCCCGCGACGTCAAGACCGCAATTGCCGATGCCGGCAAGGCCGGCCGCAAGTCGGTGCTGCTGCTCGTCGAACGCGATGGCAACAAGACCTTTGTCGCCGTGCCGTTTGCGGCGGCGTGACGGTCGCCCGAGTTGTTGCTGCAAACAGGAAAGCCTGCCTGACGCGGGCTTTTCGACCGATCTGGCGGAAAGGCCTTGAAGGCAAGCGCCGCCCACTCGGAAAAATTAATAGGGCGCTGTCCGTCCCTCTATTTCCTGCTCAGGGAGATTTCAGCTTCGTTGTCTTTGCGCGCAGGCGGGATTTGCCTTTTTGGTGGTTTGCCTCTTGCTGCTCTACCGCATCGGAGTGGTTGCGTTGCGCGGCCTCCAATTGCTGCCGCGTCGGGAGATCATGGTCGTAGGTGGAAGCGCTGAATGCCGTCGCATTATCGAATGGACCTTTGTGTGGACGCGCCAGACCATAGGCTTGGTTATCGGCGCTATCGATCCCCTCCTCCGCTGACGATGACCGCGCTTGACGAGCCTGCGTTATCAGATCGTCTGCAGTTGGGCTTAAGGTTGCGATTTTCCGCAAGAAGGCGATGATTTTGCTCTTCCCGGCCCTGTCCTTTCGATTGGCATGGATCGCGGACATGTCTTCTTCCTTGTTCGTCATGTTATCGGGACGATCGATCCGGGGGCGCTGGCGACATCGCAGCAGGCCCGTTCACGGGATCTCGAGCAATCGTTCAGGCAGCCTGGTTTTGGGAAAGCGGTAAGCTGGCGGCCGCAGCGATGCGTCCGCACGCCCGGACGCCGTATACCGCGCGATCCGATAGGCTTTCACCGGGGCGCCGCCGTCATCCTGCCATCGGGCAAAGGAGCCGTCCTCCGTCGCCTGCGGAAGCGGGCCGGAACTCAACTGAGTCGCGAGATACATTTTCAGCGCCGATTTTAACGCGGCCTCATCGACGATCCCCATTTGGAAACAATGAATGAGGAAACTTGTGGCGGTGATCTCACCCTCATCGGCCGCATGGGTTTCGCCGCCGCGAAATCCGACCTTTCGCAGAATACGATCCAGCATTCTCAAATTGTCGATATCGAAAAACTGATCTGATGTGGAAGACATGGCGTCCTCCTTCGTTGGGGCTAGGGTTCACTGGCGCCAGATTACTGTCGCGCCCCAAGCAGCGGTGCCCGTATCGTGCCCGCCGATAAATTAGCTTGCGCTTATTGCCAGCTGACCGCAACCTCATTCGGCGGTAGCCATTGATAATGGCGGGGCGGAACCCATTTTAGAGAGAGGAGGATACGCATCATGCAGTTCAACGGTGAAGCGACCCTCACAAAGCCGTCGGCACTGGCGGTTTCGGAACGGCGTGCGCTCATAGATCACCTCAGAGAGGTGATCGCAGGCTTGGCTCACGGGCTGGCCGCCGACGGATTGCTGGACCTTGTGCCGCCTCTGCTTGAGATAAACAAAGTCCTCCGCGATATGACGGACGAAATTTCGCGTGCGGATCCGGTCTATTCCGACGAGATCATCACTGGTACGGTGCGCTTGATCAAGACGTCGCAGGCTTTGCTTGCTGACCGGGTCATCGTGCAGACGATCCATTAAGACCTGCCGACAGTCGGGTATGGCGGCAGGCTGAATGCCAACCATTGGCATCAAGATGCCCGTTCCGGCCAGCCGTGCATCGACAATCATCGCCGGGTCCGAAGTCCGCACAGCGGCTCCCGCCCACTTCCAAGGATCAACCGCAATGGCACTTATCTTTCCCAACAGAAGCCGCAGCTTCGATGAAGCGCGAAAAGGTGTCCGCTTCACCGGCTATGACGGCATGTTCGAAGTCAGGTTTCTGGTCGAAGAGGCAGCGCTTGGCAGCGCGATCACCCAGAACTCCTCCGAGGCCGCCTATCTCAATGCCTTTGATGCGGCGCGCTCTGCCATTCAGGAGGCCGCATCGAGAGCCTATCAGCATCGACGCGGAAACAACTTCACGCTCACGGCCGCAGATTTTCGCTGATCGCGAGAAGGAGCGTGCGGCCGGTGAACTGAAACGGCCACCATCCTGCTACTGCCGGATGAGACAGGGGAAGCAAAGCATATGGTTTCCACACGATACCGCCCGAAAGACCTGAAGTTGGCGCGTCGCCATATCGTGAAGGCGGCGCATCGCGTTGCCGATCAGGAAATGCTGATCAAGAAACTATTGCGCAAAGGTAGACCCTCCGGATCGGCCTATGCGCTGCTCAGCAGGCTCTACGACGATCAACGGCGGAAGCTCGATCGGCTGAAACTGATCGAAGCGATGGTTGAGGTAGAAGGGCAATTGTGTGTGGACGTGCCCAGCAATCCTGGCCCCTCCGCGCCGCCCTTTGCGATCGTGCACAGCAGCGGGATCTCTCTACCGGACCGGCAACCCGCCACGCCTTGCAGCGCAGATGTTTGGCGCCCATATCTGGTGTAGTGGCAGCTTGTGAACGGGCGCTGCTTCCCGGGGTTGTTACCCGGCCCCAACTAAAGGAGGGCATGATGTCTTCCACGGTAAACATCCATTCGTGGAAACGCCTGGCTCAGCATATCGGCAGGCTCCGGTACATCGACTTTCTCGTGAAATCGACACCAGCAATCTGTCTGGCCTTTATCGTCTATATCATCTTCGAGGATGTCTTCTGGTAGGCGCTGCAAGACTGTTGCGGCGAGCCAAGACGTTATGCTGCCGATCAAATGAAGGGCTGAAACGCTGACGGAATTGGATAAAGCGATGCAACTGCGAGAAATGGGTCAACAAGACTGCCTCGCCTTTCTGGCAGGCCACACCCGTGGCCACCTGGCATGCCTGGGCGAAAAATATCCCTATATCGTTCCCATTCAGTATGCCTATGAAAAAGACCGGCTTTTCATATTTTCCATGCCGGGCCTGAAGATTGATCTATTGCGGGCCCATTCACCGGCCTGCGTTCAGGTTGAAGAATTCGGCGAAAACCGAACGTGGAAGAGCGTGCTTGTTCAGGGCACCTATGATGAGCTGACCGATACGCCGGCCCGGCATGACGAACGCCTCCACGCCTGGTCTCTCCTGCAGAAGCAACCATTCTGGTGGGAACCCGGATCGCTTGCCTTAAACTCGGAAAGCGAAGACGGCCCTGCTCCATCCATATTCTTCGGTATTTCGATTGAGATGGTATCGGGGAGGCAAGTAGTTTAACATGCGGGCGTTCAGACTCGCCGCGCCTTAATCCTTGATTGGCAAGGGTGCGCTGCTGCATGATATATGGAACTCCAGACAGACACCTCCAGCTAAACGCTGTCCGATACCAGCCTTTCCCATAGGGGCGCGGATTGCTTGATGCATCCTACCAAACGTGGCGAGCTGAAACGCAGCACTGCGTTCAATGCCACGCGACCACTCATAGGGAAAACGATGACAGACGCACCTGAGAATGAAGCGCTTTTCAATATCACCGGACACTATGTGCAGGAATTGAAGGCCGTTCTTCAAAGCGAGAGCATTGTCGAAGGCACCGACTACGAAAACAGCGCCTTTAACGAAAAACGACGGAACGAAGGACTGCACCTGCTGCGATTCCACAAGACCGGCACGGCAGCGCAGGCAACGCAGATCTGGGAAAAACATATGACGGCCCGAGCGCATCGATAAAACGGCACGAAGCCAATTCTTCGACCGATGCCGGCTTGGCTCGTTCCGGAGCCGATAGAGCATGATGCCGAAAAGTGTGAGCGGTTTTCGGACGACACGATGCTCTGACTCTTTTATTGAGACCAGGATTCAGATTTTAGGCCGGCCCGGCCTAAATCATCCTGTTCTCGTGCTGACGCGCGGCGACATGAGCTGATGTCCGGCGCAACATTGCCTTGAAAGGAAAAATCATGACCAACGACACAACCAAAAAGGCCCAGTCCGCCAAAGCGGCCGTGGCTGACGCCCCCTACGACGTCATCTATTTCGCGAAGAAACACCGCATTTCCAACGAGGATGCCAAGGACATCATCGAAAAGCACGGCGCCAATCGCAAAGAGGCGGACAAGGCGGGCCGGCGTATCAGCGTTTAGGGCAGAAAATAGCCTCGCAGGCGTTCAAATCCTAAAGTCTTTATTTGATGCATGTCCTTGCCCCAAAACCGCTGTACGGTTTTGGGCGAGATGCAGCAGCCTCTATAGCCTTTGCATCTGCTAGCGATGCCACGATGCAACAGCAACGGACGAATTAACCCTACTGGCTTACCTTAATATCAGCATGCGCTTGAATACGTCGGCTCCTATGCCATCGTAGCGTCACGATAAGACTTCTGGTTCGTGAAGCAGCTCGCCGGAACCGTGGCCCGCCTTTCCGGGGAGAGGCCGGCTTTCCTTTACAGGGGCCGAGCTCAATCAAATGGAGGGTGTGCCATGAACAACGTCTTGGAATTTCGTCCAAAATGCCCGCATGCCGAAAGCCTGTCCGACTGCCGGGAAGCCCTTGAACCTGCCGTGATGAAGATCGTCAGCGACGCCATCGGCAGGGGATACACGGCAGCGGAAGCCGCCATGGTGGTTGCCGACATCGCCGATGACTACATCCTCATGCTCTCGCGGCAACCACGCCATTGATAGGTGTTTCGGGCGCGCGGCTGTACCTTCTTGAGCCATCGCAGGTGCTGGGCTCGGCACGGATCGCTGCGTCTTTGCAGGTTTGGATCTTCCAATAGGCCATGTGACGGCCGACAAGAATGGCTTCGCCCGCTGCCGAGAGCCGGGAGCAAAGCCCTTCCGTGAGACGCTTGCATCAAGTGGACCGCGCAGCAACTGCAGGGGTAGCAGTGGTACAGGAGACGAGACCTGCCGCGCGATCCGCCGGCAAAACCCCTGATGTTGCCGGAAGTTCCCCGGCAGAGATGTGACGCCACGATCCCGGAAATTCCGCCTGGGGATCATCGACAACCTGCCCGGGCACGTTGCGACCGTCACACCGATAAGCTCCCGCCGGGCAAAAACCGACAGGCACATCACAACGCCAACGAAAAACCCCGCCGGAGCGGGGCTTTCAGCAGGTCCAAGTGGAGCAAGCCGAACATTCGGCCGACGTTTTAAACAAAATCGATCATTTCAAAATCCGGCAAAAGCACCTCTTTCGCGAGCGTTCACGGCGCTGCTCTGTTCCGCTCAATCTTTGAATCATTGTCGTAATGTGGCGTGTAATGGCCACTTGCGACGTGCCCCCTCCCCACCTAACGCCACCTTGGCTGGCGCGGCGGAGCATTGGCCTGGATTTCATGGAGCGGCGCCCGCGACCCGAGAAGTTTCTTCAGCTTCTTCTCCTCGGCAGGGCCGATGCCAAACTTGCGGCAATGCTCCGCAACATCGTGCTCTCGCGGGCCGGGAATGCGAACTTGGCGGTTGTCCATACTCTTCATGTCTGTTTCCTCCTGAGAGGAAAACCGGCAAGGTGCGGATTTGTTCGTTAGCGAAGTCTAAAATTTAGGGTTTTGTTTTGCGTCGGTTTGCAGCGAGTGAGAAACGCCGGTCTGCTGGCGCCAGGCGCTCGCAACGAGATCAATGGGTTTCTGCCTTCCTAAACGTAGCCCTGAAGAGCGCCTGTCTTCCTCTCCAAGGATTACAGATCGAGCCGATCAATTGATCTTCAACCAATGCCGAAGTGCCGCCACCGCGCCATCGCTCGCATAGGCAATGGTGCCGCCGATCGTCAGTCCGGCAAAGGCAATCAACCCGGATATCCCGTAGCCGATCGTCTTCATCCGTTTCCACTCTTCAAGCGCCGGCCCCACCGCCTCCTGGTTCTTCTCGACGGTCTCCTTGAGGGTTCTGATTTCCTCGCGGATCAGCGCATCCGCGCCGCCGCTGATCGCCACCCTGGTATCGAGCTGGGCGATCTGCCCGGCCTGTTCGTCGAGCCGCTTATGGATCACGGCACGGCTGTCGTGGGCGTTGGCCTTTTCGTCGCTGACCTCGTTGCGCAGAAGCGCGACGTTTTCTTCGATGCCGGTCAGCCTGCCCTCGACGCGCCCGAGGGCGCGAAGGATATCGTCGTTGGATGTCATCTCTATCGGTGCTCTGTCGTGGGTTGGAACGTTTTCAGCCTAGGGATGTTGAGTCTTCGGATTCGCGAAGAGGCGTATGCATGCCGCAAAACAGCTCGATAGATCTGACGCGAGGCGCCCATGAGAATGCTATTGATGATCATCATCGGGGTAATGGTCGCGTCGATCCTGAGCATCCTGGTGATCAAGCCGTTCGATCAAGGCGGCAAGAGCGAAACGCCCCCGCCGGTCATCCAGCAGCCGGAGCCGAAGTGACGATGTCGAAGGGCTCTTCGTTGGCTCCGCCTATGGATTGAATTTCACCTTCTCGGATTGGGGAATGCCGGTGGCGACGCGGTCGATCACGGCGCCGTAGGGATGAACGCCATCCGGCGTGACGCTCGGGCGGACGATGGAGCCGACCGGCAGCACCGTGGAGCGCGGGATCGAAATGGTGATCGTATTGCCGGAGATGCTGCCGATCGACGTGGTCGACAGGCGGGCAAGGCCATCCGGCCCGGCATAGGTGCTGATCTCCTGCTCCGGCCCGAAGATGCTGGCATCCGCCACTTCGATCGTCGTGTAGGTCGCAACTCCGTCCGTGCCCGACTGCACGGTCACCACCGTGCTCGACAGCTCCAGCATACCGGGCCAGACGCCATCCCTTTCACCGGAGACCCAGGCCGCATAGGTATCGATAGCATCGTCGCAGCAGGCGGAGGTCTTCGCCAGGATATCGGCGCGCAGCCGCCATTTGCCCGAAGCATCCGTACCGTCCGCCGGCCAGGTGTTGTTGGCGGAAAAGCTCTGATACGAGGCCCTGAGATAGAGGTCGTTGGCGGTGATCGTGCCGGTCGCGGGCGATGTCGCCGATCCGGCGAAATTATAGGTGAAGCTGTTCGGCCCGGTGACCGTGATCACCGCATTGCCGTTATATTCCGTCGGCGTAGCGCCGGAGATCGACACCGTCTGGCCGGTCGTAAGCCCATTGATGCCCGAGGCGATCGTTGCCGTGACGACGGTGCCGACCGATGTCAGGGTGACCGTGCGGGTGGATACGGTGCGGCCGAGCGGCGGCAAGGCGACGATTTTAACGCCGGGGTAGCGCGCCCGAAGCCTGGTGATCAAGCTTCTGTAGTTGGTGTTGAAGAACTGCGTGTAGGTGGCCGCCGTATCGTTCTGCCCCATCTGGTTGGCGATGACGGTGAACGGCTTCTTGTTGTTGTTGAAGGCGGTGATTTCGTCGAGAACGGCCCAGCGCCGGGTCGCGATCGCAGCCCCGGTGCCGGTGAGCTCGCGCACCGAACCGTTTCCCGGCATGCCGATCATCAGATGCGGAATGCGGCCGATGCCGCCATCCCTGTCGAGCCAGCGGCGAAACCAGCCGAGATTGCCGCGCGCATCGGCAGCCGCGGAAAACTGCTGGCGCGCTTCACCCAGGCTGTCGACGACAGCAAGTGCGACCGGCCTTCCATCCCAATCGCCCTTGGCGACCATGAAGTCAGGCCCATAATATTGTGGCTGGGTGACGGTCGCGTAGTTGGAGTCGAGTGCGGCGGTGCTGTCGGCAAGCGGGGTGTCCTTGAAGGCGAGCAGCGTGGCGAGATCGCCGGCACCCCAGACGCGCTCGCCGCGGTGCTTCTGGATGCGATAGACCGGCCAGATCTTCTCGCCGACGGCGGTATGATAAAACAGCCAGATTTCGATTTCGCTTTCCGAGGCGACATCGGGAATGGTCAGTTCGTCCGTCCAGGCGCCGTTCGTCTGATCCGCGACCGTCCCGTGTTCAGGCCGGCGAAGGTGCATTGGTAGAAGACGCCGGCCGCCCTGATGAACATCGCATCGGCAACGACGGAATTGCCCGGCGTGCCGATCGTGCCGGTAACGACCGTTTCCTGCGGCGCGTTTCCACCTTCCGTCGAGGCAAAGCCCGAGAGGTGAAAGCGGAAGGTCCTGGTCTTGTACTGCGGCGTGTTGACGACGACCTTGGTGCAGACATAATTCGTGCCGGATGCAGCGGTGACGATACTGCCTGATGGCATGCGGTTGCGGGTCACGAAGAACATGTAGCGGTCGGGGTCTCCGCCGGCTCCGCCTCCACCGCTCAGCATCGGGCTTGTCAGGGCAAGCGAAATGGCGTTCATCATCGGCGTGTTCCATATCTGCTGGTGAGGTCGTCGTAGAATTGAATGGTGCGCCCCTGCCGGGCGTTGGCGCGGTCGAGCGCCTGCCGCTCGCGGGCGAGGATGGCGATGACGGGCTCGCCTTCCGCAACAGGCGCATGCGCTTCCTGGCGGCGCAGATCGTCCGGCAACGGCGGCAGGACGACGCCGGCCGCCGCCTGCCCCTTCGTCACCGCCGCCTTGTTCAATCGCTCAGTGGCGGAGCAGCCACTGACGATCAGCAGCAGTGACAGCGCAAGCGCGGTTCTTTTCCGAAAGCTGAAGCTCATAGGATTGGATCTCGGTTTCGAGGGTCTCTTTGGCGGCCTGCTCGGCAGCCGAGGCGCTTGCGATGCTCTTCGGTCGCCTGGGTGGCCGCGTTTCGCTGGCGCTCCATTTCGGCGGCCTTGGCTTCGGCCACCGTGTTCTCGGCAACTAGGACATAGCCGGCGCGGGCTTCGCTGGCGGCGGCCGGATAGCCGATCGAAACGGCATAGAGGTGGTAGAGCAGCAGACCGGCCGCCAGGCCGGCACCGAGCTTGAGATAGTCGAGGATCCCGAACATCAGACCGGAATCCCATTGAGGCAAAGGGCGCGCTCCGCGGTGCGCCTCTTCGTCAGACCATGAAGCTGGATGCCGGCGGCGCGATCCCACTTCAGCAGTTCGTTGCAGGCCCCGACGACATCGCCCGAGTTCAACTTGCGCGTCAGAGTGGATTTGCAGAAGGCGCCTGTGCCGACGTTGTAGGTGAAGGACAGGAAAGCAACATAGGCGGCGGCGGGAACTTGCTCCGGCTGCTTCATGCAGGCGCGCATGCTGATCTCGAATTCCTTCAGGCTGTCGCCGAGCATGTCTTTGCATTGAGCGATGGTGTATCTGTCGCCCATCTTCACGCCGCGCGTCTCGCCGAAGCAGACCGTCGGAATGCCGATTGGGTCGCGATAAGCGACGGTGCGCAGCCCTTCGAAGGTGCTGACGACTGCGATGCAGGCAGCGGCGATCGCGCTACCCTTCTTGAGGCGGCTTGCCATTCAAATCTCCTGAAACTTTTTGCTGGACGAAGATGCGAGCGATGATCGCAGCGACGGCGAGAAGGCCGGCGACCGCCGACATTCCGAGCTGGATGTAGATGTTCTTCGCAACCCAGGTGGCGGCGACGAAGGTGTAGATCGGCTCGATGATGATGAAGAGCAGAGCGAGCACCATGAGGCGGACGCTCCAGGCGCGTTTCAGCACCTCGCGCCAGTTATGGACGAGCATGAAAGGCTCCAGATTGTAGGATTTCAGGCGTCAGTTGACGCGGAACGATATTCCGTCGAGCGAGACGTAGACGTTGTTCCGGCTGGATGGTAATTACCCGTCACCCGTTATGGGTGCAAAGGCCAAAGAGAACAGCACAAATGAACGGAACAGAGTGGGTTAAGGCCGGCAACCACTTGCCGGAACTGGACGGCATTCGCGGGGCTGCGGTTCTAATGGTGGTCCTGCTGCACACGTTGTTCGGCATCATGGCGCCGGAATTTCAATACCAAGTTCCCAGACCCCTTTACGGTTTCTTCTTTGGCGGCGGGGGTGGTGTTGACTTGTTCTTCGTCTTGTCTGGCTTCTTGATCGGCGGGATACTCGTAGACCACCGGGACGCCGAAAATTATTTCAAGGTATTTTGGATAAGGCGAGCAGCCAGAATCCTTCCGGTTTACCTGCTTCTGATGGTGACTTATGTCGTCGCCAAGCACATCGGGCAGACAGACGGCGCCCCGTGGTTCCACGCCTTCCTTATGGTGGACCAGTTGCCCACATGGGCGTACCTGACTTTCACACAAAACTACTTCATGGCCGCAGAGAATACAGGCGGGGCGCGCTGGGTTGGGATCACATGGTCCCTAGCGGTCGAGGAGCAGTTTTACCTAGTCTTCCCGTTCGTTGTTTTCTTTCTTCCAAAGAAGTCCGTGATGAAAATCGCGCTTGCCATTCTGATCTTGGCTCCCATCCTTCGCGGCTACCTTTGGGAGCACTATGGATTTTATGTGGGGTACTTCCCTACGCCTGCCCGAGCTGATGGGCTGATGTTCGGCGTCCTTGCTGCCTACCTCATTCGCAGTCCCAAGCTGCAATGGCTGGCCGATCGCCGGATTATTCTGGATATTCTCGCAGGAGTGGCGATCTATACCCTTATGTGGCCGCCCCTGTGGATAGGCGCTTCTGCCCCGTTCAGCCTTCGATCCGCTCTCTTTGCCTACGCCATCGTGCGGATTTTCATCACTGACGGTATTTACCGCAAAATCTTGCGCTCGCGCTTCATGGTATTCATGGGCCTGATTTCTTACTCGTTCTACATGTACCACCAGGCGATCAACGGGCTGTTCCACGGATATTTTCTCAACCAAGTCCCGAGGATCGAAAACTGGTCGGGCGTGGCCGTAGGAGTATCCGTTCTGCTCGTCTCAGGCACCCTCGCCACCCTTTCCACAAGGTACTTCGAGAAGCCGTTCCGGGATTTAGGGAAACGCTTCAAATATCGCCTGCTAGAAAGCAAGAACAAGCCGGTAGATGGCGCCTCAGTAGCTCACGCTTAGGCCGGCGAGTTCTACGGGCAGAGAACTGCATCGAGCAACCTCGCTGCGATGATGGAGCAACGGCAGTACGTGCTTGCCCGCTAGGGCCAGACCACTGCCGCCGCGGAAGCCACGCGCATTCAACTTCTTGAGCAGCGTGGACTTTGCAAAAGCTGTTCCACCGATGTTGAAGACCAGCGTTGAGCGGGACCTTGACGGCCTTGTTGATCGTGGCTTCGACATCACCCAGGTCACGCGTGACGATCTGGTCGGATTCTGCCGCGGTGATCTTCAGGCCCTTCTTCACGGCCGGCGGACCGGCTGCAGTCGTGTGCCCTACCCCGATCCAGAGCCCGACGCCGTCGAGGTAGGCGATAAGCTTATTGCCTTCACGCTGCGCAATAGCCTTGCGGCCCGCAGCGCTGGTGCGCATCGAGGTCATGGGAGGCTCCAGATTGTGGGATTTCACTTTGTGGTGTATCGAGTTCCCTGATTGCTTAGGGAGGCGAGATGAGCACCAATACCGAACTCATGGACATGTACGAGGACTACTACGCGGATGGCGCGGTAGCGGAGAAGCGGGCCATTGCCGCGAGGCAGTCTCTCGGGCACATCCTCAAAGTCGCGCCTGGTCGTACCTACGACAAGGTGATCGACATTGGTGCGGGTGAAGGTGCTGTCCTGTACGAGCTGAGCGCCTCTGGTATCGCCACGAGCCTGGCGGCCGTCGAGATATCCAAGTCTGGCATTGACGCCATAAGAGCCCGCAAGCTGCCGTCTCTAAGCGCTGTCGACCAATTCGACGGCTACAAGATCCCTCACCCGGACAAAGCCTTTGATCTCGCGCTTGCCATTCATGTCCTTGAACATGTCGAGCATGAGCGGATGTTTCTGTACGAAGCCAAGCGGGTGAGCAAAAAGCTCTATATCGAGGTGCCGCTCGAACTGACGAAGGATCTCGACAAGTCGATCCGAATGTCTGGCCCATATGGGCATATCAATTTCTACACACCCGGCTCTTTCGAGAACCTGTTAAAAACCTGCGGCTTCAAGGTCGAGAGCCTGATGGTATTCCCCCATGACATTGAATATGAGCAATACCTTTCCGGGAAGGCAAAGGGCTGGCTTAAGTATCAGATCCGGCAGAATTTCCTGAAATTGGCTCCGAAGACTGCTGCGCGGAACATGGTGTATATGGCCGGCGCTCTCTGCTCCGCCTAGAGGATGTGGATTTCCGATATATAGGCGCACGCATAGTTCAGATGCCCGATAGCGTGCGGGTGGATTCCGTCCACATCGCAATCCGTCGTGGCGTTGTAGAAGTTGTTCACCGGGACAGAGCGAACCGGGAACCCGGCACTTGCCTATTCGTCCACAACACCGTCGATGATCAGAGCAAGCACGGCGACCCGGGGGAGCGAGACGCGTGGGCTGAATCAGTTGGTTCCCAATTTGCAGCTTACATCAAATTGGGGAGGTGAAAAAAAGCTAGCTTGGACCTCACCATGAAAAAGCAGTTTTATATCACGTGGAAAGTGATCTAAGACGACTTTAACCACAACCGTGACAGGGTCGCGTAATCCAAGGCGATCCAGAAATAAGCAGCGAGCAGTCCAAGATGGCGCTGAGTGAGAATTATAAAAGCGCCCCCGTCGCAGGCTCCAGTCACGCGATGACTGGCCTGACGCTAGCAGCAACAATATTGATCCTCGGCTGGGTGCTCAAATATAGCTCCTACGGGATCGAGTTCACCGATGAAGGCTTTCATCTGGTGTCGATATCTAACCCGTTCATCTATGATTTTTCGATCACGCAGTTCGGATTTGTGTATCATCCTCTGTATGTTTTGCTCGGCGGGGACATTGCGGCATTAAGGCAGGCCAACATACTCGTCACATTCGCTTTGGCTGGGGGGCTGGCACATACACTTCTCGTGGCAGTCGCACCCGAATCAAGAGCGAATGATGTCGTCCTGTGCGCTGCCGCGGCTGGACTGGCAACTAGTGTTTTTGCCCTGTTCGACTCGTGGCTTCTAACGCCGAGCTATTATAGCTTGGCACTTCAGTCTTTGCTGGTGACGAGCATCGGTATGCTCATGCTTGAACGAGCATGGAACTGGCGGAGCGTTGCAGGCTCGATGTTGATCGGCGCAGGTGGCTGGCTGGCCATCATGGCCAAGCCAAGCACTGCAGGCGCACTGGCTGTGGGCACCCTAGTCTACCTGATCGTTTCCAAAAAGTTCCAGCTGCGTCTGCTCTTACTTGCCATCACCAGTGCGGTCGTCCCACTTCTGCTCAGCGCATTCATAATCGATGGCTCCCTTCGGAAGTTTGTGGAACGGCTACAGCTAGGACTTGAGTTTGGACACTATCTCGGTGGCGGCCACACATTCACCGAACTTTTGCGCATCGATAGTTTCTGGCTGAACGGCAAAGATAAACTACTTACCCTACTCGTATTCCTAGCAACGTTTATTGCCGTCTGGGGTTTCTTGTCGCGACGATCCGTGAGCGTGATTATATCCCTGATCGCAGCGGTCAGCCTCTTCCTCGTGACGGCGCTCCTCGTATTTGGCCAGATCCCTAAGGTTGCAGAGCTGGGGCAGTTTCAAGGGTTGTCATTTTTCGGCGTCGTCTATGCTGCAGCGCTCGCAGGCCTAGCCTTTGGCAGGCCGAGACCATTCAAGGGCTTATCGGTGGCGCACTGGAGCATCGCGTGTCTCTTTTTGATAACCCCGCATATGTATGCCTTTGGGACAAACGTTAATTATTGGGAAAGTGGGATACAAGCGGGTTTTTTTTGGCTGCTGGCCGGCATTGTACTAGTTAGCCCAATTGCTCGTGAACGATCAAATTGGTCGTTTTTGTTACCCCTCGTCCTTGCCGCCCAAGCGGTGACGGCGACACTTCTTCAGACAGCACTAGAGCAACCGTTTCGCCAACCTCAATCGCTCAAGCTCAACGATGCCCCCATAAACCTTGGGCCTCATCGATCTGAATTGATACTATCGAAGGCGTATGCTTCCTATATTTCGGATGCGGTTATGGCTGCTAAAAACAGCGGTTTCAAACCAGGCGATCCCGTCATCGATCTATCTGGTCAATCTCCAACGCTCCTGTACGCCATGGGCGCCGAAAGCATCGGAGCCGCTTGGATGATTGGCGGCTACACCGGCAGCCTGAAATATGCGACCGCAGTGATGGGCCGTGTGTCGTGTGAAAAACTCGCCGCAGCTTGGGTTCTGGTGGAGGCAACAGGCCCTCGCAGCATTCCGACAGAACTCATGGCCGACATGGGAGCAATGTTTCCGCAAAACTACAAGCATGCGGGAACGTGGAGCACCGCTGATGGTGCGGGCGGTTACATCACAAGCCGGGTTCAGGAGCTTTATCGGCCGACAAACCCCGCGGACACTCTGAAAGCGTGCAAGGCACTGCGAGATAAGGATGCGGAATGAAGAAAGTTGCGATAGTCCAGTCAAATTACATCCCTTGGAAGTCGTGCCTTGAGCTTCGCTCGATTCTAAAGTAAGCGTTCGCTTGGATAGAGGTCATAGAAGCAGGAGGCGTTAAGCTCCAGGGCGCTGAACGGTACGCCCCTAATGAGACTTAGCGAAGAAATCGAAGGCGACGGTTGGGCATGGTTGATGCGACGGATATATCAGCGGGCGTGGAATCCCTTTCAAACGTGCGCCGCAGCAAAGGGATCCTCGTAACCAGCCTGATATTCATCATTGCTCTTTCCCTGGTCGCTCTTACCGGAACTTGGGACTGGTTCGAGAATCGCTTTTTCGGCTTTTTCCCGCTGCTGATCGGTTTGTTCGTATTCGGTATCCACCCCGTAGTTAGAGTGAAGGCCGCAGTCGTCCTAAGTGGTCTTGCGGATTGGCTCGCTAGACGCGGGGCCTTCGTATCAAATCCAGAGGAGGAAGCACCGAAATTCGCGCTGATCCGAATAGTATTTGGGCTCTTCATGATCGAGCGCGCCTTCTGGGTGATCTCCTATCTTGAGCCTTCGGATTGGGGGCAGCCATCGATTTGGTTGACTGCCATGATGGGATTGCTCTGCGGCGTCTTGGTGACAGCGGGTCTGCTGACGCAGTACACTCTCGTGTACCTGATCGTTTTTCAGTGGCAGATGGGAGACACACTGCTCCGCACAGCCACATTGGGAAACTGGATCGCAGCGATGCTTTCAGTGCTTCTGATTTTCGCAAACGCCGGAGCGAATTTTTCGCTGGACCGGCTGCTTATGAAAAGAGGCACGTTCGCGTGCAAGGTCATCTCAGCGTTCTACTATGACAACGGTTTACCAAGCGAATCCGGGCTGCAGCTCGCAAAGTTGATGACGCTCGCCTGTTACTGGTGCGTGTGCCTGTACTCGCTTTCGATCCATTTGGCCGAGCCTGCCTGGATGTCAGGTTCGGCTGGCCCACTGCTGCTCACCAATAACTTCATGTCCAGATATTCGAGTGAGTTTAGCTGGCTGCTCTCGCAAGGCCCGATCCCGGTTTTCCTGGCGCGCGTATCACTCTGGGCGATGTTGCCGTGGTATCTTCTGCTGCTTCCGTTTGTGCTTCTCGGCGGAGTGTTTCGCAAATATGTGATCATGTGGGGCGTGCTGTTCTTCGGGCTGAGCCTATTCATCCTCCAGCTCGGGTGGCTAGCCCAATTCGAGTTCCTGTTCTTGGCCGCCTTGTTTTGGACCAAGACATTCATCAGTGGCGCAAACAGGCTGCAGGTGGCGTACGATGACCGCTGCAACCTGTGCGATAGAACGGTGACGTTCGTAAAGGCCGTCGATCTCTTCAGGCGAGTCCACCTTAAGCCGTTGTCCAAGAACATTCCTTGGCTTATCGAAGTCGGCATCGATCCAGATGATGCACGAAAGGACCTTTACGCTGTCGACGTCAGCAGCGGGAATGCCGTCAAGGGTTACGAGTTCTATGTGCTTTTATCGAAGCACGTGTTCCTTTTGCTGCCGCTTCATCCGTTGCTCATAGTCGGTCGATATTTGGGCGGACCGGCAGTGTACAGGTTCGTTGCCGAGCGTCGGACGAGGATGTTCGGCGTCTGTGAAATCCCTACGCCAAAGCCAGAGTATACGCTGTTGCCAACGGGCCAGATGGTCCACAAGGACATCGTCCCGGGTGATCCGATCTCCACCGTCTTCTGTCATGTAATGATTTTGCTGGCATGCTTTGTTATCTCGCTTCCTCTGCCGTACTTGGTGAAGAACTCTCCGACGGTCCTGCGGAAAATCCAGAGATCCGTTGCGGCGCCGACGAACGCAGCTGGTATCTACGGGGTCGGTCCAATCGACGTGTTTAATTCTACCGATCTTCGGATGGCTGAGAACTGGTTTACCCTCAGCAAGAAAACCAAGGACGGTCTCGAACAACTTCTTCCGATATTCTCGGAGGATGGGAAACGTCTCGCAGCTCACAGATCGGACCGGGTCTATTTTGGGCACACTTTGGCGTTCAGGCGGGGGGTAATAGGGAAGGACGGCTGCCAATTTGAAGCGTTTCGCCAGCAGGTCAGCTACTTGGTCGAAAACGAACACTTAAGCGGTGACACTCTGATTTATCGCCAGTACGTAGAGCCGCTACCCAGCGTGGATTTGCTATTGCGGGGTCAATATATGGCAAGCGAGAGACGACTGGTTTGCGAAGTGGCGTTCTAGCGGAACGGTCAACGTCTGCTCGGGGCGACGGTCCATATAATCGTCCTGCATCAGGACTGGGAGGTAAGTTTGCCTGTCCTGAACCGTTTTTGTGCTTGACTGCGCTGTCGCGCGTTTTGCCGGACAGATTTCGATGGAAGACATAAGGCTCGAACAGCGTCTTCGGTCGGCCTTGTTTATCGACCCTGGTTTTGCTGCTTCGACCTCCATGAAATGAGATTCCTGTCAACCTTAGAAAATGGACCGAGACCCACGCGACGATGAGGTGCTCCCCGAATCTGGGCCAGCGGGAGCTGGAAGCCGCTTCATCTCAGGCGGCATCAGACCTGCGTATTTTTTGCGCCAATTGTAGAACGTCGCGTCCGAAATTCCTGCCTTGCGGCAGACCTCGCCGATCGGCGTGCCACCCTCTGCCTGCTTCAACACGAATGCGATCTGCGCTTCCGAAAACTTCGAGGCCTTCATCGAATTCTCCTCTTCTTCCCATCGGGGGTCATAAGTGGAAAATTCCAGTTCCAAACGGCCTAATTTAACGGGGGCACGTCAACCATTGGAAGGAGTATCAGCGATGACGCGCCGCTGGTCTTCCGGCGCGCGCCCCGGAAGACCAGCGGCCGCAGCACCCGGGGAAGATTCAAACGGCGCTATTGGGGAGCATAGCTCCGGTACTGACAGCAGTTAGGTACTTGGCGAACAGCTGCAGGCGCAGGCGTCTATGTTGCCAGCCGTACTCAAGAGCTTTACAAACCGACGGCGCCGAGTGAGGCTTTGAACGCCTGCCGCGCCATTCGAGCGAAGGAAAATGAAGTGAAGAAGGTGGCTATCGTCCAGTCAAACTATATCCCGTGGAAGGGCTATTTCGACATGATCGCTGCCGTGGATGAGTTTATACTCTACGACGACATGCAATATACGCGACGTGATTGGCGCAATCGGAATCAGATCAAGACGCCTCAAGGAATTCAATGGCTCACGGTCCCCGTTCAGGTAAAGGGCAAGTACCACCAGAAAATCCGAGAAACTGAGATAGAAGGCACAGAATGGGCGAACGCCCATTGGAAGAATCTGATCCAGAACTATCGTCGTGCCCCATACTTTGAGGAAATCGCTGTGTGGCTGGAGCCTGTTTACCTAAATGAACCGCCAAGTCACCTTTCGCCGCTCAATCGCCGATTCATCGAAGCAATCTGCAATTATCTCTCAATCCAAACTGCAATTTCCAATTCATGGGACTACACTTTAGTGGAAGGAAAGACAGAGCGTCTGGCTGCGCTTTGTGCTCAAGCGGGTGGCACGGAGTACGTATCTGGCCCCGCGGCAAAAGACTATGTAGATGAGGAAGTCTTCAAAGAACGAGGAATAGAGCTCACCTGGTTCGACTATGCTGGCTATCCTGAATACCCCCAACTCTGGGCGGGATTTACTCATGGAGTGACCATCCTGGATCTTCTCTTTAATTGCGGAAAAGACGCCCACCATTACATGAGATACGTAAAATGAAGCTTTCCATAGTCGCAACCCTTTATCAGTCTGCCCTCTACATCAATGAATTTCACTCGCGGGCCAGCACAGTCGCTCAGCGGTTGGTTGGTGACGACCATGAAATCGTTCTTATTAATGACGGCTCTCCGGATGACAGTCTAGAACTCGCTATTAAGCTCAGCAAAAAGGACCCCCACGTTGTCGTTGTTGATCTCTCCCGGAATTTTGGCCACCACAAGGCTATGATGACCGGCTTAGCGCATGCTAGAGGTGAGTGTGTTTTTTTGCTCGATAGCGATCTTGAAGAAGAGCCAGAGTGGCTCTTGGATTTTTCCAGGCAGATGGGACAGGAATCTTGCGACGTGGTCTACGGAGTTCAGGAGCGGAGAAAAGGCAATTGGTTTGAACGCTGGACTGGTCAGTGGTTTTACCAATTGTTCAAAGTGTTGACCGGATTTGCACTTCCCCAAAATGTTGTCACTGCACGCCTGATGACGAAACGGTTCGTAGAAGCACTTCTTATGCATCAGGAACGGGAAGTGTTTATGGCAGGACTTTGGCATATTACTGGATTTGTACAGTCTCCTCATCGGGTTAAAAAGCACAACACAAGCAAAACAACTTACACGTTCCGAAAAAAAATGTCGAATTTAGTGAACTCTGTAACTTCCTTCAGCAACGCGCCATTGGTTAGTATATTTTATATCGGCATTTCAATTTCTTTATTTGCAATTTTTTACATAGTATACCTTATCGCGCAGAGACTATTCTGGGCTGCCCCGTTGAGTGGATGGACTTCCGTAATGGCATCTATCTGGTTGCTCGGGGGCATGGTTATCTCGTTTATCGGTGTGGTCGGGATCTATCTAGCAAAGATCTTTTCGGAAACTAAGCAGCGCCCCTATACAATTGTGAGAGATATTTATGGCCAGAACCAGTGACGGCATCCTGAAGGATGTGGCAAATTATTACGCAGGGCGGATTGCTGAACATGGCCAAACCCCAGCAGGTGTGGACTGGAACAGCCAAGCGGGCCAGGTCATGCGTTTCAATCAACTTCTCAAGGTGGTCGATTCTTCGCAACCATATTCTATCGCCGATATAGGATGCGGATATGGAGCTTTGCTTGACCACCTCTCGCAGTTGGGACACACCACCCGGTACATAGGTGTCGACATTGCCCTGCCCATGATTGAAGTAGCGCGTTCGCGCATTGCCGCGTCGCCTGAGGTTACGTTTAGGTTGGGTAACTCGCCAGGTGAGGTCGTCGACTATTCCATAGCGTCCGGGATTTTCAATGTGCGGCTGGATCGGACTGACGAGGAGTGGCTTGCGTATCTGGTGGAAACACTGGACATGATGAACATATCCAGCGGGGCAGGTTTTTCTTTCAATTGTCTAACATCCTATTCTGATGCAGACCGGATGCGGGGTGATCTTTTTTACGCCAACCCGCTGGACTTATTCGATCTTTGCAAGCGGCGCTATTCACGGCAGGTAGCTTTGTTACATGACTATGAGCTATACGAGTTTACGATGATCGTGAGGAAGTAGCTATGATACGGAAGCTCGTCATTTTTGGGACAGGTGAAATTGCCCAACTCGCGCATTACTATTTCGAAAATGACAGCGATTATGATGTGGTCGCGTTCACTGTGGACGAAGCTTATTTGACTGATCGAGAGTTTTGTGGCCTGCCGGTCGTTGCCTTCGAAAACGCCGCTGATCGCTATCCCCCGGCCGACCATGCCCTTTTCGTCGCACTCAGCTACTCCAAGCTAAATCAAATCCGCAAGCAGAAGTTCGAGGCCGGGCTGGCTCTCGGTTACGACCTGGCAAGCTATATCAGTTCTAGCGCAACAGTCCTCAACGAGCATTCCGTCGGACGTAATTGTTTTATTCTTGAAGACAATACCATTCAACCATTTTCGCATATTGGTGATAATGTCACGTTGTGGAGCGGTAACCATATCGGTCATCATTCGGATATTGGAAGTCACACGTTTATTTCCTCGCATGTGGTGGTATCCGGCGGGGTCAGGATTGGCGAGCAATGTTTCATAGGGGTCAATGCCACGCTTCGCGATCATGTTAGTATCGGGGCAAGATGCGTTATCGGTGCCGCAGCGCTCATAATGTCCGATGCCGAGGCTGATGGAGTCTACGTATCTAGCACCACTGAACGCTCGCGTGTTCCCAGCTCAAAACTGCGCAAGATATGACCGGCACATGGATCAAAACCGGCCTGCTCTTCAAGCCGTCCGGCGTTCACCCCAAGCTGAGGAGTCACGCTGCGAACCCGCTCGCACTTCACCTCGAACGTGACACGTGCAGGGTGTTTTTTAGCGGGCGTGACAGCGAGAATCGTTCCTCTGTGGGCGCCGTTGATATCAATCTCTTGACGCGAGAAGTCGTGCACGAACACAAGCAGCCCTTTCTGATCCACGGCCCTGACGGCAGTTTCTTTGAAGCGGGTATCAGCATCGGTAACTGTTATTATGCGGGTCCGCAGCGCTATATGCTATTCATGGGATGGCAGAGGCCCCCGGGAGGGCACTGGCGAGGCGATATAGGCCGCATAAAGGTTCGACCCGATCTAACGCTTGAACTGGACGCCGACGTAGCGTTTATGGCCTCGGATGAGGAGGATTCAGTCAGTCTTTCCTATCCATGGGTTGAAAAGACAGATAGTGGAACGTTCAGGATGTGGTACGGGTCTACCGTAACCTGGGACGCGGGCAACGGCGAAATGCTCCATGTTATCAAGTCTGCAAGTTCAAGGGATGGCCATATATGGCACAAGGAAGGTACGGCAATTCCCTATGAAATAGGGAAGGCGCAAGCCTTCTCCAGGCCCACGGTTCTCATTGATGCAGTGTGTGGTTACCGGATGTGGTTCTCTTACCGCAGCGGTCAAGGCGAAGCTTATCGGATCGGGTATTCTGAAAGCCGAGACGGAATCGCGTGGATCTTGAAATTAGACCAAGCGGGTATAGACGTTTCCGAAAACGGCTGGGACAGCACGATGATCGAGTACCCTTACGTGTTTCGACACGGGGACAATACATATATGCTATACAATGGCGATAGTTTCGGGAAAACGGGTTTTGGCTTGGCCGTTCTGGACGACAATAAGGTGGAGAGGTCTGATTCTATCTAAAAGTAGTATATTGCAGCTGGCCCGTTTTGGATTTATCGGCTTATTGACGAACGGCTTCGGATATATCCTGTACCTCACGGTCACCTTTGCTGGGATTCCACCAAAGTTGGCAATGACTATACTTTATTTGCTCGGAGTTGTTATGAGCTTTGCTGCCAATCGGCGGTGGGTTTTCATTCAGGCTGCGGAGCAGCAGAGCGCCCTAGTCCGATATGGAATCATCTATGGCGTTGGTTACGCGCTGAACTACAGCATCCTCTACGTGTTTGTGGATAGGCTCCATTACGCTCACTTTTATGTGCAAGCATTTGGTATAGTTGCTGTGGCCGCATTCGTATATGCGGCGTGCAGCATTTATGCCTTCCCTTCCACCAGCAAGAGAAAACAAAATCCGTGAGCTCCCGTTGTTTGGGTTGTGGAACTAAATTCGACAGCGAAGCCGGCAGGCCTCATTGCCCCGCTTGCCGTTGGGAGCCTGAGGAAATAGGCGGAATTGCAGCTTACGCTCCACAGTTTGCTAACCAAGGAGGTGGATTTGAGGCTTCTTATTTCAAAGTTTTGTCGGAATTAGAGGCCACAAATTTCTGGTTCCGGTCCCGAAACGATCTTATCCTCTGGGCTTTGCGCAAGTACCATTCCAAATTCTGCTCTTTTCTGGAAATTGGCTGTGGAACGGGTTTTGTTCTTTCCGGCGTCACCGGGAAATATCCAGAAGCTGAGATTTTCGGAAGCGAGATATTTATCGAGGGTCTGCGATTCGCTTCTGAGAGATTGCCTAATGCACGACTCATGCAAATGGATGCCCGGGCAATTCCATTCGCGGAGGAATTTGATGCCATCGGCGCATTTGATGTTCTTGAGCACATCGAGGAAGATGAAACCGTCCTGCAGCAAATGCACGCCGCGCTGAAGCCTAAAGGTACGCTGCTGGTGACTGTTCCGCAGCATCCATGGCTGTGGAGTCCCCTTGACGATTACGCTCACCATTGCCGTCGGTACACGGCCAGCGAATTGAACAGGAAAGTTACTGCCGCGGGCTTCACCATCCTTCGCAACACCTCCTTCGTCTCGTTCCTGCTGCCGGCGATGCTTGCTTCGCGTTTAATGAGCCGAAATAAATCGGTTGACGAGATCGACGTTCGAACCGAGATGCAACTCCCAAGCCTGCTCAATAACGCTTTCAGATGGATATTGCGTGCGGAAAACGCTCTCATCGGAACTGGTTTGGATTTCCCTTTGGGTGGTTCGCGACTGCTCGTCGCCAGAAAGAGGTGAGGCTGATGTTGTCCCTTTCCCTTTTGTCGAGTGGAAGGGCATTCATCTAACGGACGCCGATCGCGGCGAGGCTATCGTGTGGGGAGACATGAATGAAAGCGATTGTTCTTGCTGGCGGCGCGGGGTCGCGCCTGTATCCTCTGACGCAAGTCTCCAGTAAGCAGCTCCAGGCTGTTTTCGACAAACCTATGATCTATTACCCTCTGACCGTCCTGATTGCTTCGGGTGTCAAGGAACTCTGCATCATATCAACGCCAGCAGACATACCTCGATACCAGCAACTGCTCCGAAACGGCGAACAATGGGGAGTGGCGATCCAGTACCGCGAGCAACCAAGGCCTGAAGGAATTGCGCAGGCATTTTTGATCGCCTCCGATTTCGTCGGTTCCGATGATGTCATCCTGATGCTAGGTGACAACATTTTTTCCGGCGGGGACGATTTTCCCCGAGCGGTATCAAGTTTTACGGGGGGTGCGACGATATTTGCTTACCATGTCAAGGATCCAGAACGCTACGGCGTTGTGGAATTCGACAGAAACGGCAAAGCGATTTCCATTGAAGAGAAACCCAGCCACCCAAAAAGCAATTTTGCAGTACCCGGGGTGTATATCTACGACAACAGTGTGCTGGAGATTGCAAGAGCGATCAAGCCGTCCGCGCGCGGCGAACTGGAGATTACCGCTGTCAATCTGGAATACCTTGAACGCGGCCAATTACAGGTGCGACGCCTGAGCCGTGGCTTCGCCTGGCTTGACGCCGGAACCAGCACTGCTCTGCATGAGGCGTCTAGCTATATCGAAGCGATCGAACGAAGACAGGGCGTAAAAATTGGTTGCCCGGAAGAGGCTGCTCTCGTAAGAGGCTTCCTCAGTATTGAGCAATTCGAAGGCCTGATAACTCGCATGCCAAAATGCGAATACAGCGAATACCTGCACAGTGTCTCCGAGGAATGGCACAGACTTCAAGGGGGAAGCAGTGAGCAATAAAATAGAATTCAACCGTCCTTTCATGACAGGGAAGGAACTCTATTACATTGCCGAAGCAAAGTTTGGAAACATGCTTGCCGGAGACGGCCCATTTACCAAAAGATGTCATGAGTGGCTTGAGCAAACAAGCGGCTGCAACAAGTCGCTACTAACTCACTCATGCACTGCGGCGCTCGAAATGGCGGCTCTGCTTCTCGACATTCAGCCGGGTGACGAGATCATAATGCCATCATACACTTTCGTCTCGACTGCAAACGCCTTCGTCCTGCGCGGCGGTGTCCCGGTATTCGTCGACATCCGTGAAGACACTCTGAATCTAGATGAAAGCTTGATTGAAGCGGCGATCACCCCGCGCACTCGCGCTATAGTCCCAGTTCATTACGCGGGCGTTGCATGCGAAATGGACACCATTATGCGCATCGCCAAACAACACGGTCTCAAGGTCGTAGAGGACGCGGCACAGGGCGTGATGGCCGCATATAAAGGGCGCCCGCTCGGCAGCATCGGCGATCTCGCGGCATACAGTTTTCACGAGACCAAGAATGTCATTTCTGGCGAAGGCGGAGCGCTATTGGTCAATGATCCTGCGCTGGCTCTGCGGGCCGAAATCATCCGTGAAAAAGGCACTGATCGCAGTCGTTTCTTCCGGGGTGAAGTTGACAAGTACACTTGGCAGGAAGTGGGCTCGTCCTTCCTGCCGGGGGAGTTGATCGCGGCCTTCTTGTGGGCGCAACTCGAAGAGTCAAAGCGCATTACAAAAGACCGTCTGGCGATCTGGCATTATTATCACGCGATCCTTGAGCCGCTCGAAACCAAGGGGCTGCTCCGTCGCCCTATCGTGCCTGATGATTGCCAGCATAATGCCCACATGTACTATGTACTGCTGCCGGAAGAGAGAGACCGTCAAAAGGTACTAGGTGAGCTGAAAAGCAACGGCATTTCGTCAGTCTTCCATTACGTCCCTCTTCATTCCTCGCCCGCAGGAAGACGATACGCTCGGATGTCAGGCGAGTTGCCGGTAACGACTTCGCGGTCAGAGCGTCTGATACGCTTGCCCTTGTGGGTAGGCCTGACGTTCGAGCAACAGAACCGCGTTGCGGCAGTTCTGGCTGACGCGCTGGAAGGATGGGCGGCGTAGTTTGTCATCCGCGCCTAACCTCAGCCCAAAATTCCGCGAACGAGCGGCTGTTCCTTACAGAGGCTGGATACGCAAGCTGCCATCCAGAGCTTAGGGCGCAGCACGACCCCTATCAGATGATCAAGTGGCCATCAGCCGCTCTCGCCTGTGCTGAGATCGTCGCGCCGCACAGGAAGAATAGCGTATAGTTCAATACGAGCCCACCGGAGAGAAACGCCGCCCCGAAGATCAGCAGATACATGCCGGCGATTGAAAGCGCCCCTGGCGATGTTTGCCATTGCAGGAGAATGCGCCAGAACGGAAACACGAGCACCAAGCCGAGTAACACGACGGCGATCATGCCGCCTTCATACCCCGCCTCAAGGATCCAGTTGTGCGGATAGATCTCGCCATCGTGCGGGGCCAGCAGCCAGCCCGGATAGACGCCTGTCAGATCAAGCGAGAAAGATCCGAGACCATGCCCGAAAGCGATCGTCGCCGGGCTGGAAAGCCAACCTTTGAACGCGAAGTCAAACAAGGTGCGGCGTGACCATGTGCGATGGTCGGCGCCATCTCCCGTGTCGAATGCACCGGCGGCGTTATAAGGGTTATGATCGTCGGTCTTCGGCCGAAAGATAGCGCCTTGCTCGTAACGCTCAGTCTCGCCTTCCATTCGCTGGACGACAGAGAGATTGCGTCCAATCGGCGCGTAGAACACGCCAACCACGAGCGCCGCCGACAGGCTGAAGAATATCACGGCATTCACCATCCCTTTGGTCCGGAACACGAGCACCGTAAACACGACTGGCAGCAGGAAAAAGATCGTCCTCGACCCGAGCTCGGCGAGCAGAAGAGTGACCGCCAGGCCGGTCACCAGCGCGATCGCGCGCACCCTGGTCAGCAGCCACACGAACACGGGAATAGCGCCCAACGCGACGCCATAAGCCACCAGCTGATAATAGCTGTAGTAGGGCACCCTGCCTGGGATTTGCGGAATGCCGAGAACATCTCGAAAGTCATCACCATCCCAAAGTGAACCGTAGTGGATCCACGCAATAGGTAGAGCAAGCAACAACGTGCCGCCAGAGATCAGCGCCACCACAACGATGCCGGCCGGTCGCCGCCCCGCCAGGACACCTGCCGCGAAGAACGGCGCCGCAGTCAGAACGAACTGATACAGATAGCGGATGTCGAATTCGAGAGTGCGGAAAACAAAATAGCCGGCCACAGTATAAAGACAGTAGACGGCCAGGATCGTTGTCGGTAGCAGGATGCTTCGATAGTCGCGAAAAGCCATCAGAGCGAACGGGGCGGAGAGAAGAATAAGTCCAGCAACCCAAAGTCGGCTTCCCGAAAACTGGTACCATTTCAGAAAATAGAGATAGTTGAAAAAGACTAGTGTCGTAATGGAAAGCGAGAATAAAATTCCCGCTCTTGATCTGATGCCGTCCATGCCTCGCCTCTCAGTTGCGAGACTAATTGCGCAGCAGCATGAACTTGTCACCCCCAATTGAGGATGTGTAACAAATTTTTTTAACTGTGCCCCATCATTCGAGTTTAGGGCGATGGGGTCGGCCACGATGGTCAGGGCACAGCCCGTGGTTTACGCCGGCTGCACGACAAGTCGATGGATATGCCGCTTATAACAAGCTCGTCCGGAAAGATGGAAGCAATGGCAGCGCCATCCTGGCCGGCTGTTGGTCGCACAGCCCGAGAAAGTTCTACGAGTTGCATGTCGCAAAGAGCTCGAAGGTCGCTACAGACACCGTCGAGAGTATGGCGAGGTTATGGGAGATCGAGGAGTGTGTGCGCTGTCAATCGGCGTCCAAAATTTGCACACCGGAACACATACATATTACGGCGGCGAGGACAACGTGGGAGCGGAACACCGGTTACATTCGAGACGCCTGTTCTCGTCACCTAAGAATGAGAAGCGCCGCGGCCGCCACCCATGAATGCAGAAGACAGGAAGGCATTCATGGGTGGAGCGATGCAGGCAAGGGCATCGGCCGCCCCTGCTCTGATATCGTTGAGCGGGCCATCCCAGATGACAAGCTTGGACCTTGAGCCATACGGCAGGTATAGATTCCCCTGTTCTGTGATGCTCCTGACGCCAGTCCCGCCAACCGCCTCGTTGTCGAGCGCGCCGCCAATCCAATTGTTGACGCGGTTGGTATAGCCACCACCGGCTGAAGGATTTGCCCCGGACGCGATGCTGTTTCCGAAAACCAGAAGGCCGCAGCCGTATGGGACAGAGATCATGATTACCGTCCCGCGCGCGCGCGAATGCAGGTTCTGCGGCTGTCAACGTCGCCATACCATGTCCCCGTTCCGCTGTTGACGAGCCCGAGCAAGGTCACATAGTGGTAGCCTTCCGAAAGACCGCTTTTCAGAGCCGTGCACGAAAACGGCACTGTGTCAGTGCTAGAGAGGACGGCTTGCGATCCATTTGGTTCTGACGTGGTCCCGTCAAACCCGAGAGACGAGTTGTTTCGTCCATTCGCCGCGCCGTTGATGATTGAGCCTACCGAAGTGGCATCAAACAATTCGCCTGACCAAAGAAGCGTCTCGCAACGAATTTCTGAATTAAGCTCAACGGCAGAAGTGCTCGCTGTAGCCCGGTTTGCCGTGAAGTTGTTGAATAACGACACACCGAGATCGTTATACCAAGACCGAACGAAGCGCTGTTTTGCCGTGTCAGACCATGCTGGGCCAGTGACAGGACGGCCCATACCGACAAGCGTGCGGCTCGCATCGCCGGTTTTGATCTGGACCCCGGTCGTCGCGTCAGTCGTATATGCTGTCGTTGACCCCTCCAGCGTCATCGTGCCTGAATTCATATAGGCGTAGATGTGATAGAGTGTGGAAGGCGTTAGGCCCGCAGCAGCGAGGGTGATGCCGGCGCTTGGGATGACCTCAGACGCGCCGCCGATCGTCAGGCGCCGACCATTGAAGCGGGAAAGCAGCAGATTGCCGCCAGAGAGCGCGAGGCGGCATTCACTATGCGTGTCGTCCGATGTGACAAAGGCGAAGAACGCCGAGCCGCTGCAAATGATGAAGCACTTCGATCCATTGGGGACGCGAAGGGTCAGGGCGCCATTGATTGTTTCGGATGCATTCGGGTCGATCGTCACGTCTCCACCATCTGCCATGATGGTGTAATGCCAGTTGGCCCCGAGCGTGGCAGCAGCGGTCAACGTAAGCGTGGCGGCGGCTGTAAAGCGATGCACAGTGTTATCATCGGACGCAAGAGCCAGATAGTCAGCGGACTTTGCCGCATAGACCATGGCCTTATCGAAGGTCATGTCGACACCGTTCTGTGCGAACCCGAGAAGGCCGCCGCCCTTCAGATAGAGGCCCGTCTGCGTTACCGAGGCGAAGCCGACCCCCGGCGCCGAAACCGTTCCGCTGGCGGCCTTGAGGGGTGCGATCATCGGCGCAGAGCCGTCACGCGGCAGCGAATTGGTGATTTCGTTACCGAGGTCGGTGGTCAGCGCGTTCCACGGCGCCGGGTCGATGACCTGGCCGACGGAAGGTGTCGTGCCGGCGGGCTTAGAATAGACGCCGGTTGATGGGTTTCTGGGCATTCACCTTCTCCAAAAGAAAAGCCCCGCGATTTGCGAGGCCATTGTGGTGATGTTGCGACGGCGGGTGCATGGGCGGCCGGCTGTTGATCGAAACGCCTAATACTGACGGTTGGGACAGGCGGCTCTTCGCGCGCGGTGCGTGGGGCGGGTATTATTTCCCGCGCCACTTGAACCTTTACAGTTTTGAGCGATTGGCTGAACTCCTGCACAGAGTGGGGTTGGCCGTTGAATCTCAACGCAATCTTCCCGCTCCATTGATCTGGATTTACTCCCTCCAAGGAGCTGTGCAGGCGCGTTTCGGCTGGAAGAGCTCCTTGACGAAGATTTTCGGCGTCAAAAATATACCTTTGATTGCTGCCTTTGCTTTTCTTGATATCGCCGCCATCGCAATGAGGTTTAAAACGTCAAACCAACAGGCAATATCGAGGAAGGTATAGCTGGTGATTTCTGTTACCAGCCACCACCGCCATTTCGTCCGCCGGCTCTAAGAAGCGCGCGCGTAAGAGCAGCCTTCGCGCCGGCTTTACGACCACCTTCGGTCCCGGCTTTCGCCGGCATAACTCGCCCTTTTAAGGCATCTAAACCGAATACTTTCAAAGCCTCTTCAGCCGCGTCATGAACGGCGCGCTCGGCTCGGTTGCTAAAACCACCTTCCTCCGACCCGAAACCTTCAATACCAGCGGCCGCAATGTCGCCTATTATAGGCCCCGGCCCATAGGCAGCGGCAGAGCCTGCCTTTCCGAGGAGCTGCAGCGCTTGGGAAATATAGGGGTGCCTGTCATCGAAGGCTTTATCTGCCCCGCGCTGCCTAGCGAGTGCGTTGTCATACCGCTCTCCTAACGTTCGGCCGGGCAGATCCGGAATCCAACTATCAGGCAGCAGCGGGTCGATAGCCCAGCCGCCAAGCAGCGACGAGCCGAGTCCGAACAGACCGCCCATCGCCGCATTCGACTTAGCTAGCTGCTGATTGTACTGGCCCATCTGCTGATTGAAATTCTCATTGATCAGCCCAGCCTGATCCACAGTGGGAAGTTGCGTCGTCGGCGTGTTGACATAGCTCGGCTGGTGGACCTGCGAGCCCGACATCAGCGCCGAAATCTCGTTCAGCGGCTGGTTTCGCTCGGTCAGGATCGAGTTCTGGGCATTCGAATACATGTCGCCCAGATACTGGTCGGATGCGGCCTGCTTTCGCGTCGAAAAATCGCGCAGCGCATTGTCATAGGCGGCCGAGCCCATCGAGATGCCCTTGTCGGCCAGGCTCTGGTCGAGGCTCGCCTGATCGCGATCCCACTGGTTGTTGAAGCCGGACTGCCAGTGATCGTTGACGTATCTGTCGACATTGCCGGCGCTGAGATCGACATTGGTGCCCAACACGCCCGAAATCTTGCCGGTCTGGTCGTTGGCGAGCCTGGCAAGGCCGAGCTGCGTCTGCTGCGTCTGGTCGTAGATCGCCTGGTTCTCGGGCGAATAGGTCTGATAGGCCGAATAGGTCGGCAGCCGATAGGTCTTGCCGTTCTGGTCGGTCATCGTCTGGTAGCCACCTTGTATTCCAGCGAACCATCCGGCGTGTACTGATTGGTGTGGCTGAGGCGCGATCGCATATTGCGGCTCCTTCCACCAGGAGAAGAAATGGAACTTGAAGTCCAGCTCGGTCAGCTCTAGCGCCTGGCGCTGCTTAACCTGGCCATCTTCGCAGAGCGTGTAGAAATGCCCTTCCTGGCCCTCCGCCGTGCTTTCGACGAAGACCAGCTGGCCGGCCTGGACCGTATTCAAAGCGCCGGTGCGGACTTCCCTCGCCTTGTCAGGATATTTCGCGCAGAGCTTTCCATATTCGGAGATATGAAGATATTGCAGTGTTCCCGAGCGCAGCGAGGTTCCGACGCGGATGCTCGAATTGTTGCCCAGCAGCAGTTCGGTCTGGTTGGCTCTGACGACCGGCACGGCGTTGCGGATACCGTCGGGCAGATTGTCATAAGGGTATTTGATCTTGTCCCGGAAGATCGTCTGCACGTCGCCCAGCGTATGGGCGATCGTGCCGGCGCGGATATCCCTGTTGAAGACGCAGGCATCGAGCATGAAGATCTGAATGAAGGTCGTCAGACCCAGCTGGCGGGCCTTCAGCAGCACATTCAGATAATGCATCTGCTCGAAAAAGGTCATCTGCGTCCAGTTCATCTCGAACCTGACGCGTTTGCCCGATTTGTCGGTGATCCAATAGAGGTTGTTGAGCCGCCAGCGCCAGTCGGAAAACTGGTCAACGGCCGTTTGGAAGTCCGCGCGTCTTGCCATTGATATCTTCCAGCAACTGCGAAACCTCGCCGGTGACGACGCCCTGGTCGGGCTCGACCTTGGAACCGTATTTCTTCGGCTTCAGCTTCTCGGCGACCCACTGACGGGTGGCGATGCGGAGCTGCGAACGCCTTATGGCCTCGCCGTTCTCCTGCCAGCCGGTGGTCTCGCCGCTCGCATTCTTCTTTTCGATCCAGTCGTCTGCGCGATCATCGGCAATCTCGACCATCTCGTCGACAAAACCATCCGCCTGAATCTCGCGCGCTAGGGCGTATTTGGCCCGAAAACCGGCCTTGTCGTCATCGGCGAGCCAGGAGAGCACGCTCGACATCGCCGGCATCCCTTCATCCCGGCAGATCGACCGGAGGCTTTCCCTGTCGGCGATACGCTCGCAAATCCTGTCGGCAATCGCCTGGGTGAACTTGATGGGTCTGCCCATGAGGCGCCGCTTCTGGAGGCTTCTAGAACAGCGCGACGATGTTGGATGCCGTAGTCCCGGTCAGCGCCACGATGGCGGCATGAACCGGCAGGATCGTCCCGGCCGGCACGCTCCTGAAGATGACCGGATCCATGTCCCTACGCGGCGCAATGGCAACGTCACCCGTCGTGCCGATATAAAGCGCGCACGCACCGACAATGGCGGTATCGTTCGGCGTCACCACTGCGGCCCGCGAGGCCGGAGCAATCGAAGGGTCCATTGCAGTTCTCCTTGGAAGAGGCGAGCGCGACCCCGCCCGATCCCGATGTGATCGAAGATGAGCGGTCAGGCGGCAGAGGATGGGGGATCAACGACGATCCGAGGAAGCTGTCCGGACGTCTGAGATGACCGGTTCTCAAGCCTTGGCGAGTGACGCAAACGATTGAAGGGCGACGTCGATTTGGTCGACATCACCTCTGGACTCAAATCTCGCAGCTTGGATTTGCGGTAGTGATAAATGATCTGCCGGGGGGTGATCAAGGGCTAATTGTGGGCCTCGCGCCAGTTCGAAACCGAGCCTGCTCGACACGGTCGGCGGCAGAACGACTTACGCCGCGCCGGCGCCGGATTTGGCAAATCTCGCTTCCCAACCTCCGTCATCCCAGGCCTTGAGCCTGGGATCCATGCCCGCTGCTGGTGGAGGGTCAACGTAGATCCTCGGGTCAAGCCCGAGGAGGACGGAGCAAGAGGTGAGCCCTGTGGCAAATCCGCAAGTCTTGGCAAATGGCGCGTACGATCGGAGCGCGGCGCCGATTTGGTCGACATCGCTTCTGGACTCAAATTTCGCAGCCTGGATTTACGGTAGTCATAAATGATCCGCCGGGGGGTGATCAAGGGCTTCTAACCGCAGCATGCGATTAATTGAAATCTGCCCAACCCGGTCCAACCGGCGGCAGAACGCCTCACCGCTTTGCGAGCCTTCAGGTCCGGCGTACAATGAGTGGGCTGTTGATCAAACGGTGGAGAAGTTCAGTGAAAACCACGAGACTTTTTCTTTGCCTCATCGCTTTTCTCAGCGTCACGCTCGCTGGAAACCCGGCTGATGCCGACGAACTGGTTCACTTCGAAAGCGCGCCCGTCAAGCTCAGCCCATTTCGGATAAGCAAGGCGAGAGAACAGGGAGAAATTCTTTCTCAACCGCAAGGTACGCCCCTGCTGGGATATCTATCCCGCCCCCAGGGTGATGGCCCTTTCCCGGCAGTCGTCGTTCTGCATGGATGCGAGGGCATGCGTTTGAGCGTCAAGGAGCTTTGGCCGAAACGGCTGGTCGCATGGGGTTACGTCGTGCTGGTCGTCGATAGCTTCACCTCCCGCAACATCAAGGACACCTGTCAAAACCGTCTCCCCGATCGGGTCTTCGACGCCTATGGCGCTTTGAATTTTTTATCGAAGCAAAGCTTCGTCGATGCCAGGCGCGTTGCCCTGATGGGCTTTTCAACCGGCGGCACGGCGACGCTGGAGGGAACAAAAATCGAAGGCAACGAACAGCTGATGGACAGCAAGTTCAGGGCGGCGGTTGCCTACTATCCCCTCTGCGCGGCAACTCAGGGCGATGCGACGGTGCCGATCTTGATTTTAACTGGCGAACGAGACAATTGGAGCCCGGCTGACCGATGCCGGAAGAGGCTTGCCAAGCTGAGTGACGATAGCCCGCCCATCGAGTTCAATATCTACAAGGGCACTTACCACGATTTTGACGCCCCGGAATTTAAGGTGGGACGGAGGGTGTTGGGCCACATCGAAAAATACAATCCGGACGCCGCAGGAAAGTCCATCCGCAGCGTTCGCACATTCCTTCAACAATACCTCTCGAACTAAAGCCCGAGGTTTGTCCGCTTGAGCGCTGATATTGTTGAAACAAGGCGCCCGGTGTTATGGTGGGTGCGCGCAAGAGGAACGAGCGGATGATCTGGATCTACTCCGCCATCGGCGTCTTGATCGGCTTGGCGTTGCTCGGCCTCACGATCTGGTTCGGCATCTCGCCGTCCTTTTCCGAGCGAAAATCGTGGCTCCCGCAGCCGAGCGGGAACTCCGTAGATCCGTATGATGCCAATATCACGGACACAGGTAACGAAGGGTCCGAGGTAAACCATTGCCGAGGCATGAGGCACGCGGGTTCAATCGTCGCATTGATTTGCGCAGGGTTCCCGCGCCGACCGCGAGTTTGGCGAAAACGCACCCCCCAACCTCCGTCATCCCAGGCCTTGAGCCTGGGATCCATGCCCGCGGCTGTTAGAGGCGAGAGTGGATCCTCGGGTCAAGCCCGAGGAAGACGGAGCAAGGGGCGAACTCCGCGGCAAATACCGAGACGTCGGGGAATGAGTGCGCAATCGCGCTTTCTGATCGCTCTCCTCGGCCTCGGCCATCCTCGGCTACGCGACGCACCATCCGCTGGCAGGAGTTTGACGAAAACGCCCCCCAACCTCCATCATCCCAGGCCTCGAGCCTGGGATCCATGCCCGCTACCGTCAGAGGCACTAGCGTAAAAACATGGCATTGAGACGCTGTTGCAGGGCAGGAGATTCGCTAGACATTCGAACCTGACTGAGCGCATAGCGCATGGCAGGCGTGAACGGCAGCCAATCTTGTAAATGATCCAGCAACTCCTCCGACATCATGTCCTCGAGCGGGCCGGCGCCCAATTGGCCGAGCGCTTTTTCGTGGCCAGGCAATTGGGCTTGCTCGATGATGGCGAGCACTCGTTTCAAGACGACCTCGCGCGGATCGTGCAGTAAAATCGTCGTCCAATACCATTCGCCGGGATCTGCGAGATAGGCCTCTATATAGGCATCAGCGGTAAGCGGTGGCTTTCCAACAGCCGTCATATCCGGCAGCCAGGTCAGATCGGATGCGAGCGCGCTCCGGGTGAACACGTCGACCGCTGGAGCGTCGGCGGTGTGTTTTCGCGAGCGCGGGTTGCTATGGTTTTTCCTGGTCACTTTTGGGCTTCCCATTTCCACGGCACTCTGCATCAGCATATGGTTGCCCGCAACTCAACTCCGCTATCCCTGGCTACTTGACGCGCCATCCGCTGCGTCGGGGGCAAAAGAGAGCCTCCGTGTTGTGCAGGTTTCAAACATAAGCGGCATCATTCAGGGGTGACGCAGGCGATGCCCGGAGAGGTCAATTTCCGGCAAGACGCTCGATCGGTTCGGCCAGATCGAGCCAATGCGGGCGACTCTCCCACCAATGAACATGATCCGGCACAGGAAAGGACGGATCGGCGAATGTGCCGCCGGCGATGACGACAGTGCCGGGAAAGTATGTTCCGGATTTCGAAAACCCGCCCCCGCCACAGACCCGGCAAAAGGCTTTCATCACATCAGGTGTGGTCTCGCCTTGCGGAAACCAGACGGAATATTCCCCGGAGATAATCCGGACATTTTCCTCACGGAACCACACATTGTGTGAAAGCGCACTGCCGGATGCACGCTGACAGCGCGTGCACGTGCAGACGTGGTTGTGCACAGGATCGCCATAGACCTCCAGGGCAAGGGCGCCACAGGTACACTGCGCATGAAAGATGGGCATGGGGGCTCATTCCGTGTTTTTCTCACGATTGTCGATTTTACGACGCCGGAATCGACACGGTCTATCGAAATTTACCATGGCCCTCGCATGCGGCAAAGCATGGCCGGATGGAACTCCACCTTCTTTGCTGCGACGATGCATCGGCGTTTTCGAGAGGTCCGGCTGGAAGCGTTGCATGACGGCGATCAAGGGAAGATGCCCGCCATTTTGAGTTTGCTGCAGAATGCCGATATGGCGTTCGCGACGCCCTCGCCGCAAGGAAACTTGAACGGTCGCGTGGCTTCCTCGGTCAGAACTGGCTCGCCTGTTGCGGCGTCACGGCCGGTGACATGCTTCGTCAGCAGGATGCCGCAGGCCTCGCCGGCAGCCTCGTCGATCGCCATCTGGACATCGCCAAGATAGGTATCGCTGGGGATGTCGATGATGAAGGCCGTGAAAAATCTCACGCCGCGGCTCCCCGCCACGGCCTTGATCAGGCTTGCATGCGCCTCGGAGACCTCAATCTCCTTTTCCGGCGGCCACATCACATCACTTGCAGGCCACGCATCATCTTCCACGGCTTCGCCGATCGGCTGCTCACGCATATCCGCTCTCCACATCTTCGGTTTTCAGATGGCGGCCGCCGCGCCGATGTTCTTATTATGTTCTGATAGCGAAGAGAGTCAAGACGGATGTTTTGATGTGAGCTGCCTTCAGTGAACCGCCAGAGAACTGGTGCAGCCGCTCGGGACGGACGCCGGCCACCGGCCTCCTCGAGCGCTCCAAGGGCTGTGGCACTCACGCCGAGATGTCCGCGTTCCAGCGGCGTTGCATCTCCTCAGGCGTGACCTGCTCGATGGTTTGCGACAACATCCAGCGGTGACCGAAGGGATCAAGCACCTGCGCCACCCGCTCGCCAAAACTCTGGTCGGTCGCCGGACGCAACATCGTCGCCCCGGCCGACAGCGCCTGCGCCAGTGCTGCGTCGGTCGACATCGTGTCCATATGGAAGGTCACCGGCGAGCCTCCGATGGTATCTGGAGACAGGGCGCCGAAGTCCGGATATTCGTCTGCCAACATCATCATCGTCTCTCCGAAACGCAGCTCGGCATGGCCGATCCGCCCGTCCGAAGGATCGGTCATTCGGAAGACTTCCGTGGCGCCGAAAGCCTCCTTGTAGAAGTCGATGGCCCGCGCCGCATCCTTGACGATGAAGTAGGCGCTCACTTTTCGGGCAAAACTCGGCATGGATGATCCTCCTTGACTGGGTTCTTCATTAACGTTACGTATCGTAAAGATATGAGTCAAGAGAGTAATGCAACACCGAAGAAACGAGGGCGGCCGCCAAGCGCTGCCGCGCAGAGGCGTGCCTTGGAGGCCGCCCATGAAATCCTGATGGCCGAAGGTTTTGGCCGCATGACGATCGAAGCCGTGGCGGCGCGGTCCGGTGTCGGCAAGCCGACGATCTACCGTTCCTGGGCCAACGCGCAGGAACTGGCGATGGCCGCTCTTCTGGTCAACCGGCTACCGGAAGCGGAATTTGGAGGGGGCACGGCGCAGGCGGCTCTCGGGGCGCAGATGAGCGGACTGGTGACTGCCTTTGCGAGCACGCGCGGACGGCAGATCACGATGGCACTTGCGGCCGCCGACCCGGAAAGCGAATTCACCAAGGCCTTCCGCAACCAGGTGATCCTGTCGAGCCGCAACGCGGGTCGTGTCATCCTGGAGGAGGCTCTGGCTCGGGGAGAGATCGTTCCGCCGCCTGATATGGAGGCGCTGCTCGACATGATCTACGGACCGGTCTTCTTCCGGCTGCTGGTCGGCCATCGCCCGGTCTCGCCGGAGTTCGGCGATGCGATCGTTAGGACCGCGCTGCGGGCCGTTGCACCGTCGGGCGTGTGAGACATGCTTTAGCCGTGATCGTCACCCAGTTCGCCAAGATGGCGCTGGACCCACTTGATCTCCTCCGATGCCGTGCGCCCGAAATGCCGTTTGAAGTCGCGGCTGAACTGCGCCGGGCTGGCGTAGCCGACCGAAGCCGCGACATCAGCGATCGTTCTCGTCTGGCGCGCGATCATCAATCTCGCTTCGTGAAGCCGCATGGCCTTGACGTATTGCATCGGACTGTTGCCGGTCAGACCCTTGAAATGGACATGGTAGGAGGGAACGCTCATGCCCACCTCCCTTGCCAGATCGGTGACCGCGATCTCCAGGCCATAGTTTTCCCGCAGCCAGGCCAGGCTCTGGATGATCTTTCCGGACCTGCCTTTCTGCTGAAGGGCTGCGATCATCGCGCCGCCTTGCGGGCCGACCAGGACACGGTAGTGCAATTCGCGCAGAATGCCGGCGCCAAGCACATCCGTCTCGACGCTGCTGCGTAGTGCCGTCAGCAGGCGCAGCAGGACATCCTCGATATCGCCGGACATCCTGCTCGAGACGAGACTTCTCGGCTCGTCGCCTGGCAGGTCGGCATGCTCTTCCACCTGCAGCGCGATCTCGGCCGCCATCTGCATATCGAACTCGACATAGACCGCAAGCAAGGGCCGCTCGGGACTGGCCATCGACGTCATCCGAAACGGAACGGGCAGCGACACCGCCAGATAATGCTCCTCATCATAGAGGAAGACCTCGCCTTCGAGGATGCCCTGCTTGCTGCCCTGCAAGACGAAAACCGCGCCCGGTCTATAGAGGACAGGGATATCGTGGAGCACGGCTTCCGTGCGCAATATGCGGACGGGAGCGAGCGCGGTCGGATTATATCCGTGACGGGGGGCGAGACGTGCAGCCAAGGCGACCATCTCCCCTCGCCTGGATGGGCCGCGATCACCATTCATAGGATTTGGCAACATTTTGAGAGAATCCGCCATCGAAGCCTGAGCTTCTTCATACTATTTGTCAAATTCCATCCTCATTCAAGGAATATCGTTGATGTCACGAAAGACCTTCTTCATCACCGGATCGAATTCCGGCTTCGGGCTGGCCATTGCGTCTGCGGCGCTTCAGGCGGGCCACACGGTGATTGGTACCGTGCGCTCAGAATCCTCGCGCACGGCGCTCGCAAAAACCCTGCCTGCCCTGCGGCCGGTCGTCTGCGACGTCACCGAGTTCGACCGCATCGATGATGGCGTCGCCGACGCGGAAGACGAGCATGGGCCGGTCGACGTGCTGATCAACAATGCGGGTTACGGCCACGAGGGCGTGATCGAGGAGTCGCCGATCGAAGAGATGCGGCGGCAGTTCGAGGTGAATGTCTTCGGCGCCGTCGCCGTTGCCAAGGCATTTCTGCCGCGGTTTCGCGCGCGACGCCAAGGGTTCATCGTCAACGTCACCTCGATGGGCGGCATGATCACCATGCCCGGCATCGCCTATTACTGCGGCAGCAAGTTTGCGCTTCAAGGCATATCGGAGGTGATGCGGGCGGAAATGGCCCCGTTCGGGGTGCATGTGACGACCCTTTGCCCCGGTTCCTTCCGGACGGACTGGGCCGGACGATCGATGGTCCGCACGGAGCGGTCGATCGCCGATTATGATGGCCTGTTCGATCCAATCCGCGAGGCGCGACAGGCCGTCAGCGGCAAGCAGCTCGGCGATCCCGCCAAACTGGCCGCCGCGGTTCTGGAGCTCATCGAATCCGACAATCCGCCGCCGCAGCTGCTGCTCGGTAGCGACGCCCTCAAGCATGTGTCGGAGAGGATCGTTCGCCTGCAGCAAGAGATCGAGGCGTGGAAATCCGTTACCGTCTCGACCGACGACTGACGCGGAACATCAATCAGCCAGCCCTCATTGGATAATTTTCCCACCCTCGGCCGCCTCCAGCTTCCGCCTGAGCGCCTGTTCCTGTTCGTATGATTTATGCGGGAAATGCTCAAAGCACCACCAGCGCGTTGGCACGGCCGGGGATGGGCTGTGGCCCCAGCCTCCCCATTCCTTGCAGCGTGTGCCGTCGGCAAGCCGGTGCTCGCAATAATGCTCAACGATCACATTGGCGCCCGGCGCGTTCGAATGGCCTTCGATGCTCATGGATGCACCGTCCTCCGTTTCCCGCTCTTGATGCTCTCATAGATCATTTCCAGCCGCCTCGAGGCGACATAGGCACTGTCCTCGTATCCGGCTGACGGCCAATCCAATCGATTGCTGCCGTCTGTCGCCACGATCCAGAACCATCGATTATCGATCCCTTCGCCGGCCTGTGACCGGAATATCCTTCCGATCTGGGTATCGCCGTCGAAAGCGACGTAGTCGTCGCCGGGTTTCTCCTTCCAGGCGTGCCGCCATTTGTATTTGATTTCCCGGCCGCTGACATGTTCCCACGATTTCCATGTGATTTGTTCTGGCATGCGTCGTCCTGTCCTCTCGCGAGGTATCCTTTTGACCGCATGGTTGATGGATGGCTCCCGCCCGAGCCGGTGAATTCAGATCAGCGTCGGTTCCGGATCGGGGTCGATCGGATCGATAATGTCAGCCGTGTCATTCTTGGGCGAACCCACATTGCGGCCAATCGGCCACATGGTCATCAGCTCCGCCGGAAACGGCTTCATCAAGTCGGTCGGATCAGGCTCCGGAGATAGCCAGCGCTCGTAATCTTCGCGGTGCAGGACGACCGGCATGCGGTCATGGATCTGCGCCATCATCGCATTCGGCTCACAGGTCACGATTGCGAAGTTTCTGACGTCTACGCCTTCCGGGCTGCGCCAAATCTCCCAGATGCCGGCGAGCGCAAAGGGCGAGCCGTCGGCCATGGCGATCGCATAGGGCTGCTTGTTCTTGCCCGTGCCGAAAATATCCTTCCACTCGAAGAAGCCGTTGATCGGCACCAGGCACCGGCGCGACCTGTAGGCCGACCGGAATAGGCCGTTGGTGGCAATGCCCTCGCAGCGCGCATTGATCGGCGGCGGCCGGCCACCCGGCTTCATCCATGCCGGCATTAGACCCCAGCGCGCCGAGGCGAACACCGGTCCCATGATATCAGGCTCGCGGACCATGTCGCGAATGATGATCGGATAATCCAGCGTCGGCGCGCCGTTATAGCGCGGAAATCGGTTCCCCAGCGCATCGATCGCGCCTCGCTCTGCAAAGGCGAAATTGCGCACCAGCTCCTCAAGCGATGTCTTGATGTAGACGCGGCCGCACATTGAGAACTCCATCCCGCATATTAGATGTTCTGATTATGTTCTGGGTATTCGAGGCGAGTCAAGGCCGTTCGCTACAACCGATGCCGCCATCACTTTCGCCAGAATCAAGGTGAAGCCTGTCACCGTCTCGACGACCGCTGCCGGCGGAAAATCTGCTTTGCGCTTGACAGCCTTCCTACTGGAAGGTAGATACAGCCCATGAGCAATCTTTTGACGACCTCCGACGAAATCCTGGCCTCCGCCCGAGCGCTGATCATGACCGGAGGCTATAACGGCTTCAGCTATGCCGATATCGCTGCCGTCGTCGGCATCCGCAAGGCCAGCATCCATCACCATTTTCCGAGCAAGACCGATCTGGTGCACACGCTTGTCGTGCGATATCGCGAAGATGCAGAGGCGGGTATCGCGGGCCTGGAGCAGCAGGTGCGGAATCCGCTGGCGCTTCTCCAAGCCTATGCGGGCCACTGGGCCCAGTGCATCGAGGATGCAAGCCGGCCATTTTGCGTCTGCGCCCTGCTGGCGAGCGAACTGCCGGCCCTGCCGCCGGAGGTCGCGTCCGAGGTCAAGGCTTTCTTCCGCTTTGCGTCGACATGGCTGACCTCGGTGATGGAACGCGGCGCTAAAGACGGGAGTTTGACGCTGTCGAGCGAACCGCGTGTCGAGGCTGAAGCCTTCATGGCCTCCGTCCACGGCGCCATGCTTTCAGCCCGTGCTTACGGGACCCCGGAGGTCTTCGCCACCATTCTGGCCCCCACCTTGCAGCGGCTCACTCCGACCGCCGCTCGATAAAGTTCCGGGCGGAATAAAGCCCGGAGCGACAACGACGTCAGCAAAACTACCAACTAGTAGGAAGAACGACATGATCAAGAACATTCTCCCCGCCCTCGTGCTGGGGCTCACCGCTATCGCGTCGACGGCACTTCCGGCAGCGCCCGTCCATGCCGAAGACCAGAAACCCGAGCAGATCCATGTCAGGGGCAGCATCGTCGCCTATAGCGGCTCCGCTCTCAAGGTGAAGACCCGCGAGGGAGAGACTGTCGATGTCACCCTCGCCGACGGCTGGAAACTGGCGAGCGTTGCAAATGCTGCGGTCACCGACATCAAGCCGGGCGACTTCGTCGGCATCGCATCGCTGCCCAGCGCAGGCGGCGGCGACGGCGCGCTTGAGGTGCTGATCTTCCCGCCGGCAATGAAGGGTGCGGGTGAAGGCAGCTACGGCTGGGACCTCAAGCCCAACAGCAGCATGACCAATGCGACCGTGGCCGACGCCGTCAAGGGCGTCGACGGCCGCACCGTCACCGTCTCCTATCACGGCAAGGAAAAGAAGATCGCCATTCCGGACGGCACGCCCGTGGTGACCATCGCTCCGGCCACCAAGGACGATCTCGTTCCCGGCGCCGTCGTCTTCATCCCCGCCGAAAAGGCTGCCTCGGGGCCCCTCGCCCATCAGGTGCTTGTCGGAAAGAATGGCGTGGTCCCGCCCATGTGACCACGTCGTCGCCGGTCGGCCGGGCCGCCCCCGGTTCGACCGGCGATTTACCAGGGAATGCCGCCTGACCGCAGCCGATGGACTCGAACGACGGAGAACACCGGACAGCAGCCCGGCGGTGCTGGGGCGGTTCCGGCAAGCCCAGGAAATCCCATCGCGATGACGGACGCCGCCGCTCATGACGGTGAGCCCGCCCCTATCAGACCAACACCATCACATTCAGGAAAGAGATCATGATGACCACCGATCAAACCACCGTCGCGTCTGGCGACAGGGAAGAGTGGCTGACGCGCTATTACTTTACGCGAGCAGCCTTTTCCGCCATCTGGGTCGCCGCCGCCTTGACGGCCGGCCAGCAGTCGCTCGCCGTCGCGGCGGCCTTGCTGATCCTCTACCCGGCCTGGGATGCCGCAGCCAACCTCATCGACGCAGCGCGGAACGGCGGCCTGGCAAACAACCGCAGCCAGGCAATCAACGTCGCCGTCAGCGCGGTGACGACAGCGGCGGTGATCGTCGCACTGACAATGAGCATGAACTGGGTTCTCGGCGTCTTTGGCCTCTGGGCTATTTTTTCCGGCCTGCTGCAGCTTGGAACCGCTGTCCGGCGCTGGAAGACCAATGGCGGCCAGTGGGCGATGATCCTCAGCGGCGGCCAATCCGCGGTGGCAGGCACGTTCTTCATCGCCCAGGCGCAAATGCCGGAAGCGCCGTCAATCGCCAACATCGCCGGATATGCCGGCCTCGGCGCCTTCTACTTCCTGGTCTCGGCCGTCTGGCGGAGCGTCACGCAGATGCGGCGAAAGCGGGCGTGAGCCGACATGCGCCAATCGCGATGTGACACCGTCGATCAGCGGGGACCAACTGCCCAGTCGGGGAATTTGCGATAGTTGCAGGCGTTCATTGAAAACAACGCCACATCATCACCGATTTCGTGGCGCGAAAGCTCCCATTCGAAGGTGTCATGGCCATCGAAACCGTAAGATAACGCCATCGCGGTCAACTCCATGAAAGGCCCTGGGGGATACAGCGTGCCGTACACTGTCGCCTCATTTCCCAAGAATTTGCCTTTGATAACTCTCTTGATCTCCAGATCTGCCCTTATCCACCGCGTCGGAGAGTCTTTTGTCCCTATGAAACCGGATTCGCCGATCGACAGCGATTTCACGCGCGCATCAACCACGATCTCCGCTTTCGCCAGCAATTCATCCTGAGCAGGACATTTCGGCGTTCCGGCGGCTGGCCTTAGACCAATAGCCAATAGAGCAAGAACTGCTGTGAAGCACAGTCGCATATGCGGGTTCAGGATCACTCTCGGCATCCTTGTCGGCCTCGTCCTCCGTCTTCCCGGCGGCATCGGGCCTGTGGTTGTCATTGGCGGCGGCGAGCGCCGCAAAGTCCTCTCGCGCCATGCGGCGACCGATGATCCGGGCCAGCGTCAGCGCCGCGCGGTCGATGCGTTGCCATGTCTCCGCCTCCGGCTCGCCGTCCGCACCGTCCTTGCCGTTGGCCGGGACGGTCTCGTCCGGCTTCTCGTCGTCATCGCCTTCCATGTCGCCGCCTGTTTCTCGGTTCGAGTCAAACAGACATCAAGCGGCGGCAAGAGTAGAACCGAAAGCCAAATCGCAGGCCGTGCGGTCATGGCGAAGAAACGGCGGCAAATCGGTGGGATCGCTCCGCGCTATGCCGCCTTCGCCAAGGGCTTGGCACGATCGACCCGCGCCCGCTCCTCGGGCGAATTCATGACGCTCCACAGATCGCTGCGACGCTGCGTGTTCAGCCAGAAGTCCGGGCTGTTGCCGAACACGCGCGCCAGAATGAGCGCGGTCGCCGCCGTCACGTTGCGCCGGTCGTTGCAGAGTTCGTTCACATGCTTGCGCTGCACGCCCATCGCCTCGGCAAGCACCGCCTGCGTCAGGCCGAGCGGCTGCATGAACTCTTCCCTCAGGATTTCGCCGACCGTGGCCGGTTTGCGTGTGGTCATCAACATGGCGTCACCTCATCGATAGCTGTGGTCGTCGAGATAAACATCCGACGCTTCGCCGCGACCGCCGTCCCATCGGAAGATCAGCCGCCACTGCTTGTTGACGCGGATCGAATGCAGGCCGTCGAGCGTGCCGCGCAGCTTCTCGAAATGATTGCTGGGTGGCACACGCAAATCCTGATCGGTCATCGCGTCGTCGATCATCTGGAGCTTGCGGAACAACCGGCTTTCGAGATCGGACGGAATGTTGCGGGAGTGGATATCCTCCACGAAAAAGGCCCGCAGCCATTCGTCCTGAAACCCGACGATCATTCCACGCCTCCAATGCTTAGTTGATGTACCACTCTATGGGTCATTCGGCAACCGCTTTTTTCTTCGGAACTGGAGCGCCCGCAAATGCTTAAAGCCATCTATCGACGATGGCGCGCAAAGCGGATGGGCCACAACATGAAAGATCAATACCAACCGATCTACACATGGCGCGAGACCTGGCCTGGAGAAGGACATCAGGATTTTAGCGGCTTCGACGGCGACCAGTCTTTCGGCCGCGTCGAGCTTGAGAACGCGGCTGACCTGAAACCCGGCCTGTGGAAGTGGAACGCTACCCACCTTCCATGGGTGCGAAAGGAGATCATGCCTCGCAGCGGCTCGGAGCAAACCTCGCGAGAGGCATGCCGCCGGGTCGAGGAACATTATGAGAAGCTGAAGGCGCTTCACCGGCGGTAGGCCGCATCAATTGATAGGGCCTCAGTCTCGCGTCGCTGGTTCTCTGCCATTGAACCTACCCTCCGTCATCCCAGGCCTTGAGCCTGGGATCCATGCCCGTTGCTAATGGAGGCCGGTGTGGATCCTCGGGTCAAGCCCGAGGAAGACGGAGCGCGGAGTGGCGGCTGGAGCAAGGACAGCGACGCATGCGGGCATGATCGGCGACAGTTCATACGGTCGGCGACTTTGTTCTACCGAAACGCGCAGCGGCGTCGTGACCGCACTCACCGCCTTGTGTAAGTTTTCAAAAAGCGGTTAGCTGCCATCGTTGACTATGCCTCGTGCGCTGAGACGTGTCCGCATTTCGGGGGAAATCTCGTGCACTGGTCCAAACCCCTAAGACTGCATCTCGGCGTCCTGGTCGTCGCATCGCTGCTTTGCACGTCGACGCCGATCATCTGGCTGGCGTTCAGGCAAGGAAGCGATGCTGCGGTCAGTGCGGGCGTGCAGCAGATGCGCGAGATGAGCCTGCGGCTGATCGAGGGGTACCGCAATACGCTGCAGGGCGGCACCGAGGCGGTGGCACTGGCATCGACCCTGCCGCAGCTCACCTCCCCGCCGCCCCAAGATATCACGGCCAAACAGCAATTCTTTCTGGAGGTTCTCAGAAACGTCCCCAACGCGACGAGCGTCTACACCGGCTATCCTGACGGCTCGTATCTGCAGGTCATCAACACGCAAAGGCAGGATGTCCGCCGGATCCTCGCAGCACCCGATGGCACGGCTTTTGCGATCCGCACGATTGCACGCAGACAGGGCCCGGACGTCATATCGACGTTTCGCTTCCTAGACCTCCAGGCAAGGCCGATCGCCGAGCGTGACGTCGACTATGCATCATTCGATCCGCGGCAACGCCCCTGGTACCAATCCGTCATCCAGCATGGCGAGGAAGTATCCGTCGGACCCTATCTCGCGGGAACGCTGCAGCTTCCAACGCTGACGATCGCAGCACCGATGAGAGACGACGATCAGGTTGTCGTCGGCATCAACATCCACCTGATGACTGTCAGCCGCCTGCTGGATGCGCAGGAGATTTCGCCGCGGGCGCGCGCTTATATCATCGATGATGCCGATGATCTGATCGCCCATTCCGACCCGGCAATCATGAACAGGCTTCTCGGCATATGGTCGAAAAGTGCCGATGACGGCGCCGTTGCCGTCGATACGACGACAGACAGTTACGACACGAGCCTCGAAACGGTGGCGAGGCTCAGGCGGGATCCGGCCTTTGCAAATGGCGGCGTGGTGCGGATCGATCTCGATGGCGAACGCCAGATCCTGCAGATCGCCCCTGTCGCCGTCTCCGGTCTGTTCAAGGGAAGCGTTGCAGCAATCGTCGTGCCCCTGGAAGATCTGGTGGCTGAAGCCAATCGGCTGCTCCTGCACAATCTCCTGATTGCGGCCGCCTTCGTGATATCAGGCGTTGCTGCTTCGGTGATGCTTTCGCGCATGGTCAGCCGTTCCCTCTATCGCCTCGCCGACGAGGCGCGCAGGATCGGCGATCTCGACGTCGGCGAGAAAGGCGTTTCCCACTCCTGGATATCGGAGATCAACACGCTGGCAAGCGCGCTGGCGGCAAGCCGCCACGCCATCAGCCAGTTTGCCCTCTATGTTCCGCGTGAAGTCGTCAGGCGGATCGTCAATCCCGAGGGACGAGCGGTCGTCAAGGCGCAGCGGCAGGATGTGACGGTGCTCTTCACCGACATTCGCGACTTCACCACCATATCCGAGCAGCATTCGCCTGAGGACGTGGTCGATACGCTGTCGGCCTATTTCGAACTGTTGAACACCATCGCCGAACACCATGGCGGCACTGTCGTCCAATATCTCGGCGATTCCATTTTCGTCATGTGGAACGCCCCTGTTCCGGATACCAGCCATGCCGAAAACGGCTGCCGGTGCGCGCTTGCCATGAAAGCGGCGGTCGACGAGTTGAATGAAGCCAACCGCCGGAATGGCCGTCCCGCGCTCATCACCCGATTTGGATTGCACACCGGCCCGGCAGTGGTCGGCAGCTTCGGCGCGATTTCCAGGCAGCAGTATACGGCCATGGGCGATACGATCAATGTCGCCTCACGGCTGGAAGGACTGAACAAGGAATTCAACACCTCGATCCTGGTGAGCGCCGCCATCCACGAGGCCGTCGGCACCCGCTTCGCCCTTCGCCCGCTGGGCCTGGTGCAGCTCAAGGGGCGGGCCGAGAAGGTCGATTTATGGGAACTTGTCGGGGAAAGCCTGAGGACGCAGGAATGAATGAGCGTTCAGGTTGCGACCAACGGCAGCTTCGCGCCGCCAGCGGCCTTTGTGGCGTCGTAAACTTTCTCTATTTCTTCCGTCAATTTAATCATGGCCGCCAAGGGTATCGCCAATGGGATGGGAAGCACTCGGGCAATGGGGTGAAGACGCGGTTCGCATCGAACGGCTCACGGGTGGCGTTGCCAACGACGTGTGGAGCGTTACGCGTCCAAGGGCAGATCGCGGTCGCTCGTCTCGGCTCCAGGAGCGACGCTGATCTTAAATGGGAAGCCGAGCTGCTCCAACACCTCGACCGTGAAGGCATGATCGTTCCAGTGCCGATCCCGACGACTGACGGCCGCCTATTCGCAAACGGTCTGGTGGTGATGAAATACATGGAGGGCGGACCGCCCGAGACGGGGTCCGACTGGCGTCGCGTCGCCGACACGCTGCGCGAGCTGCATCGGCTGACGCAGGGCTGGCCGCAGCGCCCGGGCTGGCGATCCTCGAGCGACCTCCTGCATACTGAGACCGGAACGAGGATCAACCTGACCGCGATGCCGTCTGAGGGCGTTATTCGATGTCGAGCAGCGTGGGCGCGGCTCATCGGGCGTCAGACATGCGTTGTCCACGGCAATCCCAACAGCCCTGGCAACATCCGCATGACTGCAGATCGGGTCGCGTTGATCGACTGGGATGAGTCACATGTCGACGTCCCCGACCTTGACCTGGTGCTGCCCGACAACGCTGCCGATCTCGACGACGGCGCACATGACATCGCCGCGCAAGCCTCGGCCGCATGGGAAGCCGCCGTCTGCTGGCAGGACGAATACGCAGTCAAGCGGCTTGCCGAAGTTCGGGCGGTCTAAGATCGACAGGCCGCATCCACCCGTGAATTGCGCCATCGCCGGCGGAACATGGGCTGGTAGGACTTCAGGAAGCAGTCACGCTGCGCCAATTCCCTGGTTCGTCACTGTTTGCGGCATGGCCGAATGAGTCGAGCTGTCACATGCTCGCGCTGAGCGTGACGAGAAGTTCATCCAACTGCTCGAACTGCTCCGGCAAAACGTCTTCCATGCCGACGAAAGACTGGTCGAGCGCTTCCTTCGAGGGATAGAGTTCCCGCAGTACCAGCAGCGTCCTGCCGTCCTCTTCCTCGAAGGTCACCGTGGTGACGGCGCCCTCCTCCCCGCCTTCGTCATTGGTCCAGACGAGGCGCGATGGCGGCGACACGTCGAGATACTTGCCGAAGAAGGCCATGGCGTCCGAAGCGTCGTGTCCGAACGTGATGCGATAGCTGCCCCCGGTGCGAACATCCATCTCGCAGGAAAGAAGGGGCACGCCCATCGACTTCGGCGCCCACCACAGCTTGAACAACTCCGGCTTGGTCCACGCGTCGAATACGAGGCGAACCGGGCCGTTGAAGGTGCGCGTTACCACGAGTTCAAGTTCGGATATCCGTTCGACCGCCGTGCGGCCGTTACTCGCTCTGTCCCCCATCGACTTTCTCCTTCCGTTTCAGGGCCTCGATGACGTCATCAAGCGCGTCGAAGCGTGCGTTCCAGATCTCGCGGCGCGCTTCGATCCATGCCGCCTCTTCCTCGAGCCCGCGTGAGCCCAGCCTGCAGGTCCGCACACGCCCGACCTTCTCGGTCGTCACCAGCCCCGCCTGCTCGAGGACGCCGATGTGCTTCTTCATGCCCGTGAGGGTCATGTGGAACGTCTCTGCGAGCTCGGTGATCGAAGCATCGGCACTCCCGAGTTGCTCCAGAACGCCACGTCGCGTGGCGTCCGAGAGCGCGGCAAAGGAGGCATCAAGGCGAGCTGTCGAAAACTGAACCATCTAGTTCAGTGTTTAGCACGCAGATCGGCGTCATGCAAGCGGCCGAGATCGGCCTCAGGCGATCGGCGCAGATATCTCGGCGTGGAAGTCGCCGCCCCACCCTCCGTCATTCCTGTGCCTGTCACAGGAATCCAGTGCGCCCAAGTCCTTGGGCGCGATAGACTTTCTTGTTTGGATGAGAGTCATTCACGGCACGGACGCGCCGTGGCTGGATTCCTGTGACAAGCACAGGAATGAAGGAGGAGAAATAGGCGCCAGCCAGTTCTCGCAGTGCGGCGGCCACCGGCCCAGCCTTCAGACCTGATCTGACGACCCGGTTTGATGAACCCCTGCATCGATGATCGCCTGGACAACAAGCGCGATGCGTCTGTCACGCATACCGGGCCTGATGCGGCCTGCACGTTCGAGCTCGGCAAGTCCATGAAGGGCTGCCCAGAAGGTCTCGGTCACGATCTCCGCATCGGCACAGAACGGAGACACGGCAGCAGCGATGGCATCGAAACCGGCCCGAAGTTCCGGTCTCGTTTCAGCCTCGGCGAACTGCAACTGGGTCGGCAGGATAAACATCGCCTCGTAGAGTGCCGGGCGACTGAGGGCGAAGGCAAAATAGGCCATCGCGACGTCCATGAGGGACTGTCGTCGTCCCTTCGCCTCGCCCGCCGCGGCCTGGAGAACGGTTGCAAGCTCCTTGAAGCCCTCGACGGCGACTGCGGCAACGATGGCGTCCCTGTTGGCGAAATGCGAATAGAGGACCGGCTGGCTGTATTCGATTTCCTTGGCTAGGCGGCGGATCGTCACCGCATCCCATCCTTCGCTTTCTGCGACGGCACGGGCCGCCGCGACAATGCGATCTTCGCGCTCGGCCCTTTCCCGAGTTTTTCGCTCTACGGTACCCATTTCCAAAATCTCCACGGCCGGCAGATCAATAGCGAAGATTATATCCACGCTTGACAAACTAGCAATGCTAGCGCATTTATTTAGCAACGCTATTTTATATAGCATCGACAGAAGGAGTGCATAATGCAGTGGTTGTTAAATGGCACAGGGTTGCTGCTTGCCCTCGCGATTATCGCGATCGGCACCAGCTATATTGCCAGCCCAACGACGACGATGCGCGGCTTCGGCCTGCCGCTGCCTGAAGATGGCCCAAACGTCGCCTGGTGGCTTCGCCTCAAAGGGGTGCGCGATATCGTCGCCGGATTGCTGGTGCTGGCGTTCATGGTGTGGGGCGTTGAGCGCGAGGTCGGCATCGTGCTTTTGATCGAAGCGATGATCCCCGCAGGTGACATGCTGCTCATCCTCGCCGCGAAAGGCTCCACCAAAAGCGCCTTCGCCATTCATGGCCTGACGGCAATGATCATGGTCCTGGTTGCCATCCCGATGATGATCGGGGCTGACTGAGATGGTTCACCTTCTTGCAATCTGGTTCCTGGTTGTCGCATTCGCTGGCGCCGGCCTCGTCAACGCCATCGGTACGTCCGGGACGCAAGATGATTTCGCCCGCTGGGGCTATCCGCGCTGGTGGGGCATCGTCACCGGTGGACTGGAAATATCGAGCGCCGTGCTGATTGCGCTTCCTGCCAGTCGCATTGTCGGCGTGGCGCTTGGGGCGGTCATCATCGCGGCTGCGGTTTTTACGGTTCTACGCCACCGCGACCATGCACATCTTGCGCCGCTCAGCGTCTTTGTCACCTTGATTGCTGTTGCCGCGATCTCATCTTGAGCACGATCGGCCGCCTTCACCGACAGGCGTGGGCAACCCGCCCCCACCCTCCGTCATCCCAGGCCCTGAGCCTGGGATCCATGCCCGCGGCTGATCGCGGAGGCCAGAGTGGATCCTCGGGTCAAGCCCGAGGAGGACGGAGCGCGGGATGACGTCTGCAGCAGGAACAGCGACGTCTCCCGACATGATCGGGAGCCATCAACACCGATTTTTGCCCCGTGATTTCGCCCATGCAAAACCGTTGACATTTCGCTGAACAAAATATATCCACATGGCTATATAGCTATGTGGTGATATATGGACGACAAGCTCGATGCGATTTTCTCCGCACTCGCCGATCCCACGAGGCGCGCAATTCTTGGGCGGCTTGCGAACGGCAAGGCGACGGTGGCTGAACTCGCTGATCCCTTCGAGTTGTCTCAGCCTGCCATATCCAAGCATCTCAAGGTCCTGGAACAGGCCGGATTGATCCGCTCCGGCCGTGAAGCGAATTCGCGTCCCCGCGTGCTCGAGCCGGCTGCGTTGAAGACGATTGCTGATTGGGTCGCCGATTACAGACGCTTCTGGGATCAAAGCTTTGATCGTCTCGATGACTATCTGTCCAAGGTACAAGGATACGACAATGACTAATCCAGAGACCGACACCGACAACACCCGCGACTTGGTTCTTGTCCGAAGGTTTGATGCTCCATGCGATCTGGTTTTCAGGGCATGGACCGACCCGAAAGCGTTGGTGCAATGGTGCGGTCCTCACGGTTTCAAGGCGGTGGGCGATCGGCTTGAAGCCTGGCCAGGCGGCAGACACCGCGCCTGTCTGATCGCGCCAGATGGAGAAGAGCATTGGGTCGGCGGAAAATATCTGGAGGTCGAGCCGCCGCACAGGCTTGTCTTCACACATGCCTGGGAGCTCGCAAGCGGCGAAAACAGCCCGGAAACGGTCGTCACCATCACGTTCAGGGACAGCGACGGAGGCACGGAAATGACGTTTCGGCAGAGTGGATTTGATAGCGCATCGTCACTAAAGGGTCACGAAGACGGCTGGTCGCAAAGTCTCGAGCGGTTGAGCTTCTTTCTCGGGACTAGACCCGAAGGGCCGGATCATGCCTAAGGCGGCGATGAAGCTCTATTACTGCGAGACGCTCAATCCCCGGAAGGCCTGCGCCGCCGCTCGTTTTCTCAAAGCCGACGTCGAGTTCGTCAGGGTTGACCTGGCAAGCGGAGAACAGCGCACCGCAGAATTCCTGGCGCTGAACCCGAACGGGAAAGTCCCGGTACTGCAGGATGATGCCGGAACTTTATGGGAAGCGAACGCCATCATGTGCAGGCTGTCTGACAGCATCGAATCGGATTTTTGGCCGCATGACCACCGGCAGATCGACGTGCTGCGCTGGTTGAGTTGGGATGCCAGTCACTTCACCCAGCACGGGGCAACGCTGTGGTTTGAAACCTTGATCAAGCCGTTGTTCGGCGGGGAGCCTGACGTCGCCGTGATCGAAGATGCGAAGACGAGCTTCCGACTACATGCTCGCGTGCTCGACGACCATTTGGCCACTAACAGCGTCGCGGTCGGGAAGACACTGACTGTCGCAGATTTCGCATTGGCCGCTGCACTTCCTTATGCGACTTCTGCTGAGATTCCACTTGCCGAGTTTCGGCATATACAGGCGTGGTACGAACGGCTTGAACAACTAGATGCGTGGCGAAACCCGTTCCCAGCCTAAGAGGGTACGGGCGAAGGACCTTTTTTTGCCAGGGTCAAAGGCGTTGGCAAAGGCACGCAAATTATCGAGATCGGCCACTGATCTATTGGCTACGTTTCTGGAGATGAAGCATGTTCACCCACGTGATGATTGGAAGCAACGACTTGGAGCGGGCCAGAAACTTCTACGACGCCACGTTCGCTGCATTGGGAGGCAAGCCCGGCGAGATGGATGCAAGAGGCAGGCTGATCTATGTCCACGAGGGTGGTCGGCTGATGATCACGAAACCGATTGATGGCAAGCCGGCGACCGTAGCCAACGGTGGGACTATCGGTATCGCCGCCGCGAGCCCCGACCATGTTCTAGCGTGGCATGCCGCCGGTACTGCGCATGGTGGCACAGCGATCGAGAGCCCGCCACGGGAACGTCCGAACGGGTCATTCGTCGCCTATCTTCGCGATCCTGACGGAAATAAACTGACCGTACGATCGCAGCCGACGAAATGAGATAGCCTTCAGCAGCGCCTACTGGACAGCGTGGTCGAGAGCGACCCATGTGCCATCAATCCTGCGCCGGCTCCCACAGCTCGACTGGGTTGCCTTCGGGATCGTGAATCCGGGCAAAGCGGCCTACCTCCGAGTTCCACTCGTCCCGGGTTTCCACCGCGATCCCACTTGCCGTCAGGCTGGCGATCAGCCCATCGAGATCGTCCACGCGGAAATTGACCATCCATTGTTGTTCCGCACGACCGAAATAGTCGGTATCCTTCGAGAACGGACCAAATATCGTCATCCCGGCCTCTTGATGCCACACCGACTTGTGCAGGTCGTCAATACCGAGATGCTTTTGATACCATTCAGCCAGGCCGGCCGGGTTCGCCGCCCTAAAAAACACACCGCCGATTCCAACGGCCTTCGGCATGGAATTCTCCTCATCTTGAAACAGAACAATGCAATCGATCGGGCACGTGTGCAACCTGAAGGTTGGGAGGGACGCGGTGTCCGCTTCGGGCTGGCTGATCACCGGCAGGCGCTCGCGTCATCCACTTCCCGGAAGGGAGGAGGCCAGAGTGGATCCTCGGGTCAAGCCCGAGGAGGACGGAGCGCGGGGTGGCGCCTGCAGCAGGAACAGCGACGTATCCCGTGATTGGGTGCCATCAACACCGATTTTTGCCCCGCAATTTCGCCCATGAAGGCCTCGCCGAGGCCTCGAACACGCGTTTTCACTTTCCAGCCATCGCTTCTGCCACCGCAGCGTCGGAGATTTCCTTTGCCACCTCTGATATCAATGATCTCAGCCACCGATGGGCGGGGTCGTTTCGGTAGCGGACATGCCATGCCAGCTCGACCGGGAAGCTGCCGAGATCGACCGGTGCGGGCAGGACTTTGAGACGCGGGTCGCGGGCAAGGCGCTGGCAGATCAGCCGGGGCAGTGTAGCGCAGTAGTCGGTGACAGCAACCATTTCCGGGACTGCCAGGAAATGGGTGACGGAGACCGAGACGTCGCGCCTGAGACCGGCCTGCTGCAGCATCTGGAACAGGCCGACGCGCATCCGGCCGGGCGGAAGCACGTTGACATGCCGCATCCGCTGATACTGCTCCTCGGAAATGCTTTCGGCGATCTCGGGATGATCTTTGCGCACCACACAGGCCAGCCCATCATCCATGAGATGCTGCACGACCATGTTATCAGGCGGCTCGACGATCCTGCCGAGCACCATTTCCGTCGCCCCTGACATCGCGCCGGTCTCGGCCAGATCATTGCCGAAGGGCGTCAGGCGCAGCCTGATCCCGGGCGCGCATTCGCGCAGCCGCGCCACGATCACCGGCATCAGGACAAACTCGACGTAACTGTTCGGGGCGATGGTGAACTGCCGTGTCGCTCGCGCCGGATCGAACGCCTGCTGACCGAGAATGACGTCATCCAGGCTCGCCAATGCCCCGCGGATCACCGGAGCAAGCGCCTCTGCCATCTCAGTCGGCTTCATGCCATAGCGCTCGCGGATGAACAGCGGATCGCGCAGCGTCTCGCGAAGGCGGTTCAAGGCGTTGGAGACGGCCGGCTGCGTCATGCCCAGTTGTTCGGCTGCGCGCGTGACATTGCGCTCTTCCATCAGCGCCACGAAGACAGGCAGGAGGTTGAGGTCATACTTCATCCAGATATATTGCCGAATGAATAACTGAAATCAAAGAAATAAATTTCCGGAATGAGAGCCGCCGAGGCATGATCCCCTCATCGAAAGCAACCGATCACATCTGTCTCGAAAGGATCTCCAGATGAAAATCCTCATGGTTCTCACCTCGCACGACGAACTGGGCGACACCGGCCGGAAGACCGGCTTCTGGCTCGAAGAGTTTGCCGCCCCCTATTATGCCTTCCTCGAAGCCGGCGCCGACATCACCGTCGCATCGCCGAAGGGCGGACAGCCGCCTCTCGACCCGAAGAGCGACGAACCCGGCTTCCAGACCGACCAGACCCGCCGCTTCCATGCCGACCCGGATGCCCAGGCGGTACTCGCCTCGACCGTAAAGCTCGCTTCGGTCTCCCCTGACGATTACGACGCCGTGTTTTATCCGGGCGGCCATGGCCCGCTGTGGGATCTGGCGGAAGACAAGAATTCGATCGCCCTCATCCAATCGCTCTATCAGGCCGGCAAGCCCGTCGCCTTTGTCTGCCACGCCCCGGGTGTGCTGCGCCACGTCAAGGCTTTGGACGGCACGCCGCTGGTTCAGGGCAGACAAGTCACCGGCTTCAAGAACTCCGAAGAAGACGGCGTCGGTCTCACCCAGGTGGTGCCGTTCCTGGTCGAGGACATGTTGAAGGAGAACGGCGGCATCTATTCCAGCGGCGATGACTGGTCGTCCTATGCTATCAAGGACGGCCTGCTCATCACCGGGCAGAACCCCGGTTCATCGGTGGAGACTGCCGGCATTCTGCTCGCTGCCCTGACGGCGGCAAAGGCCGCCTGACACACGGCGGCTGGTCGGGGATAAACCCAGGACCAGCCGCTCTGTTATTTTTGTTGCGGCGATACTCAGAGCTTTCCCTCTGCCAGCAGTTCGCGGGTCCGCTTCTGTTGCTTCCTCAGGCGGAAGCAACAGTTTCGGAGGCGAAGGCGCGATAGGAGCGCAGCGGGCGTCCGAGCAGCTTTGTCAGGCGCTCGACGTCGCCGGCCTCAGGCAGCATCCCGTCAGTCAGGAAGCGCTCGCCCATCAGCCGCATGTCATAGGCCATCCAGGCAGGCATGAACTGCTTGAGATTTTGCTCGAAGCCCTCGGTGTTGTCGCCGCCATAGTGGATCGGGCGGGCGAGCACGTCGGACCAGATGGCGGCGATATCGGTTCCGGTCAGGGTCTCCGGACCGACGAGGTTGATCCGGTCGAGCGCCAGCGGCGCTGCAGCCTGTTCGCGGCGCAGCAGTTCAAGGGCGGCGATCTCGGCGATATCACGCACGTCGATCATGGCGAGACCCTTTGGCCCGATCGGCATCGGGTAGGCGCCGTAGCCGGTGATGACGTCTTTGACCGTCAGATCGTTCTGGATGAAGTAGGCCGGGCGCAGGATCGTCGCCTTGAAACCCATCTCTTCGATCATCCGCTCGACGCCGAACTTGCCGGCGAAATGCGGCACGTTGACGTAGACGTCGGCGTGGATCACCGACAGATAGACGATCCGCTCGATGCCGGCCGACCGGGCGACGTTCAGCGCGATCAAAGCCTGGGTGAATTCGTCCGGCACCACGGCGTTGAGCAGGAACAGGGTCGACACGCCTGATATGGCGTTGCGCAGCGAGTCGACGTCCAGGAAGTCGCCCTGCACGACGCTGACGCCAGCCGGGAATTCGCCTTTCGATGGGTCGCGGACAAGAGCGCGGACATCGGCGCCGCGCTTGACGAGGTGTTCGACGACTTGGCGGCCAACATTGCCTGTGGCGCCGGTGACGAGAATGGTCATGGTCTTTCTCCGTGTTGGGTTGCTTGACACCTCGAATATGTGTGGTTCACTGGTAGTCCGATAGACAGCGATTTTAGACACGCCGTCTCGCTGGTGGAACACTTATGGATCTTCTTGCACTTGCCGATTTCAATCTCGTTGCCCGCCATGGTGGCTTCGGAAAAGCGGCAAGGGCCACCGGCCGGCCGAAGGCAACCCTGTCGCGGCGTGTCGCCGAGCTGGAAAGCAGCCTCGCTTTGCGGCTGTTTGAACGGGGTGCGCGTAATCTGAAGCTTACCGAGGAAGGACGGGCGCTGTTCGAGCGGACGGGGGCGCTGCTCGCCGAACTGGACGAGACGGCGTCGGCGATTGCCTCCGGCGGTCAAAAACCCAAGGGCAGATTGCGGATCAGCGCACCCTTGCATTTTTCCCAGACCGCAATGGGGAGGATCGCCGCCGGCTTTGCCCTCAAATATCCGGAGGTGAGGCTTGAGGTGACAAGTGAGGACCGGCCCGTCGATATGATCGAGGAAGGCTACGATCTGGTCATCCGGGTCAATCCAGATCCCGACGAAAGCCTGGTCGGACGAGTATTTCTGCGCGACCGGCTGGTGGTGGTGGCAAGCCCCGATCTTCCCCGCCCGACCGGCGGACACGCCGCTCCCGGCGTTTCGCGCGGGGTGGGCGAAGCCCAAACATGGCAGGTGAAGACATCAGGCGGTCGGTCGACGATCAGGATCGAACCTGTGCTCACCTTGGCGACGCTGATCATGGTCCGCGATGCGGTGCGCGCTGGCGTCGGCGCAGGACGTCTTCCGATTTCGCTGGTGAGCCACGACCTGGCGGACGGCACATTGGTCAATTGGGGGGATATAGACGGCCCCGAAATCGCTCTCTGGACGCTCTACCCCTCACGGCGGCTGCTCAGCGCGCGCGTCTCGGCGTTCCTGGACTTTCTCAAACAGGCCTTCCCCAATGGGACGGCTGACGAACTGGCCGCCTATATCGGCAGGTGATGACCGCGCTTTGCCGGCATTTTCGGCGGGTTTACCGCGTTAGGCTCTCTAGCTCGCTACTTTGTTTCCAACGGCGCGCCCATTTCTCTACCACAATTCGGAAATGCTTATTTCTTCGATGATATATTGGCCCTCGCGTATGGCCCGCGCAATGGCTCCCGCACGGCCGATACGTTGAAGTTCTTTCTTATAATTGCGCATAGTTCGATGGCGGCAACGTTCTCTGGATTCAGCAACGTATGTATCTCGTCTCTGCTTACTTTCAGATCCTCGGTAACTACCTGGAACATATCTCCGATTTCCATCCTCGGAATCGGTTCGCGATACTTTCCATCCTCATATGCATCAAGCTCAGCCTTCTGATACTTCCGATAGGCTTCATTCACGCTGCGAAAAGTCAGCGCTTCGTCAGAGATATCATTGTGAACTAACTCGATGCATCCTCGCGGATAGTGATCGCCCAGAGCATCAATGACATCGCCTGCCTTCTTCAGCACCTCAATCGCAGAAGCGTCGCTCGCACGCGAGAGTGCCGGGTGTCCGTATTTTCGAAGCATGTCGTACGCCGCTTTCAACGCGGCCTCCTCGTCTCCTGCCTTAAACTTCTCGTTTATCTCCTTCGCTTCATCCATATGATCTGTGAAAATCACGTGGAGCAAAGGGTTGGTGCTTGCAATTTCATTCATTAGCTCCCCAACCGATCCCGGCGTCACGTCTTGTGCAATCGCTCCTGATGCGAGAAACCCAACCCCTGCGCATAGCGATAAGAAATTTTTCATGCAAACTCGTCCCCACTTTGCACGTCCCCAGAAGACCTATCAGTCTATCGTGACGCCGTCGGCGTCAATATGACTGCACGTCACGCCGAATTCGTGGGCAAGGTCGCGCAATGCTTTCTCCACGTCGGCGTCCAACGAGAGGAGTGCGGAGTTGCGCAGACGCAGCGCCGCCCGACGACATATGCCGTGCCCCACGTCGCATGATTCATGGAGCGTGCACCGGCTTATACGAGACGACGGAGGGTGGGAGCGTGCTTTCGCCGCGACCCCGCCGTCGAAGAAAAGCCTTCCTGCATAATTCCTCGATTCAAAGTCGATTTTAGGGTAAAATTAACCAGTGCATTTAGGGGCTGAAACGTCCTTGCGCGCCGCATGCGTCGCGCAGCGCTTACGAAGGAAAGATGAGCCAATGAAAAGGTTAGCAATCGTTATCCTGTCGCTGGTGACGGCGCTGACGAGCGTCCCGCCGGCCATGGCGTTTCCCACCGTTGCCGTGCCGAAGATCGAAGCCGCAGAGGCACAGCCGGTCCAGTACAGAAATTATCGCGGCGGCTACCGCGGTGGATACCGAGGCGGCTATCGAGGCTACCGCGGGGGTGGCTACCGCAACGACAATTGGGCTTGGGGTCTCGGCGGGCTCGCGACCGGCGCAATCATCGGCGGAATGCTGGCGCAGCCGTATTATGGCCGAAGCTATTACGGTCGGGGCTACTACGATCAGGGCTACTACGACCGGGGCTACTACGGATCGCCCTATTACGGTCCGCCGCGCTACTACGGCTCGACCATTTACCGTCCGCGCTACTACGCGCCGCGCTCGTACCGCCAGGTCTATAGTGGCGGCAACGGACATACGAGCTGGTGCTACTCGCGCTACCGGTCTTACAGGGCTTACGACAACACGTTCCAGCCCTATTACGGTCGGCGACGGGCGTGCGTCTCGCCCTACTAGGATCAGGACCTATTAATTTGGTTTGAGATGTGATTCTGGCTTCCAACAGGAGGTCAGTGATGGGTGATTTGTTTCCGCTGAGCAAGCGCCAGATGGCGCGGATATCGCCGTTCTTCCCGCTGTCGCGCGGGGTTCCGCGGTCGAGTGGGATCGTCTACGTGATCCGCAATGACCTGCAGTGGAAGGACGCGCCGGCAGGTTATGGGCCGCACAAAACGCTCTACAATCGCTTCATCCGCTGGAGCCGGCTCGGCGTCTTCGACTGGATCTTCGCCGGGCTCACCGGCGGACGGCCCAGGCCTGAGCGCATCATGATCGACGCGACTCATCTGAAAGCCCGCCGGACGGCTGCGAGCCTGCTTAAAAAGGGGATGTTCCCAATTGGGCGCGATCGCGGAGACAATAATCTCCGCGTCCAGCCCCTTTGTTCGCAAGCCGGCGTCTCAGCCGGCAGCGAACTTCTGGACGGCTGTAACGTCGAAATAGTCCCGCCACTCGACAATCTTGTCACCTTCGATCTCGAAAATGCCCATGATCATCACGCGTCCGATTTCGCTGCCGTCGGCACGCTCGAACCGGTCGAGCCTTTCGGTCAGAACGCGAGATCCGTCGGCGGCAATCGCGAGCATGTCGATATGGACCGTCGAGATGCCCATCGACGTTTCCAGCCCGTCGATCATGGCGATAGCCTCTTCGGCGCCCGTCGTAACTGAAACACCTTCGTTGACCCAGCGCGTGCTGGGTGTGAACCAGCGACGGACGGCTGGCCTTCCGCCGTCTTCAACGAACGTGGCGCAAAAAGCCGAAACAGTTTCGATTGGGGTGGGCATGGCAGTTCCTCATCGGTGATTTAGAAGCCTCATGGCCTCGGTGTTGAGCCTGAAGATAGGCTTTGAACCGCGACGCCACGATGCCAGATCTTCCGCTATCATTGCCTGATTTTCCGGAATGATTGATAATTCTGGGCAATCGAATTAAGATGCCATGATGAGCGAACTCGACAAAATCCGCGCCATGGCGGTGCGCCACGCTGGCCGTCAGAGTCCTCAACTGCCGAGACTGTTCGCTTACACCCTCGACCACACAACCGAGATTGACCCGCTGATCTACGATCCTGCGGCGTCCCTGGTGATCCAGGGAACTCAGCGCATGTTTATCGGCGACAAGATGTTTGAGTACGGTCCTGGTCAAAGCATGATTGTCGCGGCTGAGATCGCTGCGTTGGGTCAGATCTGTGAGGCGTCAGAGGATCAACCGTTTCTCGCAATCGGTCTATTTTTGGACCCAGCTCTGCTGTCGGATCTCGTACTTGAAATGGCAGCGATACCAGAGTTGCCGATTGAATCGGGATACGGCGTTAGCACCGCGAGCGCGTCGCTTCTGGGCGCTTGGGGTAGACTACTGGAACTACTCGATCGCCCAACCGAAATACCCGTCATGGCTCAGTCTCTGGAGCACGAGCTCATGTTTCGGCTGCTGATGGGACCGCACGGCGGCCTGCTCCGTCAGATTGCCGGATCTGACTCGCGCCTGATGCACATCCGAAAGGCCATGGCTTGGATCCGCGATCACTACACCGAGCGCCTCAATTTCAAGGCGGTCGCTGCACTCGCGGGTATGAGCGTATCCGTCTTTTACGACCGGTTTAAAGCCGTTGCCGCCGTCAGCCCGCTTCAGTATCAGAAATATATCCGGCTCCACGAGGCCCGCCGTCGCATGATCGCGAACCAGGTAAGTGCAGCCGAGGTGGGGTTTGCGGTCGGCTATGAAAGCGCCTCGCAGTTCAGCCGTGAGTACAAGCGTCTCTTCGGAGCGCCGCCGGGTCAAGACACCGAGAGAGCGAAAGCGGGCTTGGGGGGAATCAATCGGCCAAGATCGCTTGTTGCTCGGCCAGATGTTGCTTGAAACGGCGACCGTAGTCCCGCCCCACGGCCGCGACGACGCTCGCTCGTAGTGCCAAAGCCTCACGCCATATGGATACGCGTGGGAGCCCCTGAAATATCATCTGCGTCACGGTCGGGTTGATGAGGTCGAAATACCGGAACAGAGGCGCGAACACCGCATCGACCATGCTGAACGTCGATCCAGAGAAGTAGGGCCCCCGGTCACGCACATCTTCGAGCCTCTCTAGCCGGTTTCGGAACGCTGCCCGCTTGGCGTCTGCGGTCGCACGATCCTTGGCGTTAAGGAATTGCCAGGCTTCGGCGAGGGTCGCCGTGCCATATTCGATCCACGCGCGCTGTTGAGCGCGCGACAGCGCGTCCTCAGAGTAGAGCCTTGCGCCGCCCTGCGTCTCTTCGAGATATTCGCAGATCACCATGCTTTCGAACAGAGTTGCGTCCCTGTCATCCGCCCGCTCCACCTTCAGCAAGGGCACCTTGCCTGTCGGAGAAAGCGCCAGGAACCAGTCCGGTTTGTCAGCGAGATCGACGTCGATCCTGTCGAACGACACGCCCTTCTCCAAAAGGACGATCGCCGCACGCTGAACGAACGGGCAAAGCGGATGGCTGATGAGGGTGAGCTTGCTGGTCGTCATGATAGCCTCTCGATAACCGACAATCTGGGGAGCACTTGCCTGGTCTAAAGCAATTGTCCTCCCGAGATGTCGAACGTGGTGCCATTGGCCCAAGCCATGTCGTTGGACAGGATCGCGGCGACGGCGCCGCCCACATCGTCCGGAAGGCCGACGCGGCCCAGCGCGATGCCCTGCGCCACGTATGCGTTCACGCCCTCATTATCGCGCACTGCGCCGCCACCAAAATCGGTTGCGATAGCGCCCGGCGCGATGGCGTTGACGCGAATCCTGCGTTCACCCAACTCCACAGCCAGATAACGTGAAAGCACCTCGACCGCCGCCTTCATTGCTGCGTAGAGGCTGTATCCCGGCAAGGTGAAGCGCACGAAGCCAGAGGAGACGTTCAGTATGCGCCCGCCATCCGCGATCAGCGGCAGAAGCTTCTGGGTCAGGAAAATGGGGCCCTGGAGATGGGTAGAAACCAGGGAAGCAAACTGCTCCTCGGTCGCATCGACAAAGTTCGAAAACAGGCCGTTGCCGGCGTTATTGACGAGATAGTCGAAACGATCTCGGTGGAAGTCCGACCTGAGCGTCTCGGTGACGGCGCCAACGAATGCCGGGAAGCTCGCCGTGTCGGTTACATCGAGCGCCAGCATCGACGCCTTGCCGCCCAGCGCTTCTATTTCCTGACGCAAGGCGTTGGCCTCGGTCATACCATTACGGCAGGTGCCGATGATATGGACCCCCCGCTTGGCCAGGTGAAGCGCCATGTTGCGGCCAAGGCCGCGGCTTGCGCCGGTGATAAGTGCGATAGGGTGGGTCATGGCTGCCTTTCTCGGATGTCGCGCCCTCAGGCGCTTTTGTTGGATCCAAGATAGGCAAACGCCGGGTTGGGAACACGCCCGATCGGCTCAACCTCTTGCCTGATTGTCTCAAAACCTTTGCTTTTTCGCGGAGCCGTGGCACACTGGAGAAATGACAGACGATCTCGCGCTGCATCTGGACATTGTGTTGCGTCATGCCGCGACGGGCTCGACGGACACACTGATCCCCCGCCTCGACATGTTCGTAGGACAAGACACCATGGGCAAGGTGCCTTGCCTTTATCGCTCGATGATCTGCTTCATTCTGCAAGGGTCTAAGCGCGTTGCAATCGGCGACACCCTTCTGAGTTACGACAGCGCGCAGTTTTTCATCAGTGCTCTCGACCTACCGCTGACTGGGCAAATTCTGGATGCCGGCAAGGGTCGCCCCTATGTCGCGGTCTCACTCGTCCTGGAGCCGGGGCTGTTGGCAGAGCTGGCTGCGACCATGCCCTCCGTACGAGAGAGCGATCAGAAAGGCATGGGCGTCGCGGTCAATCCAATGATCGCTCCGCTTCGCGATACATTGCTCCGGTTGCTGTCGTTGCTCGATAACCCGGCGGATATTCCCATTCTCAGCCCGATGATCGAGCGCGAGCTACTCTACCGGTTGCTGCAGGGCCCACAGGGGCGATTGCTGCGTCAGATCGCACGGCCTGAAGGTGCCTTGGCCCGCGTCCGGCGCGCCATCGCGTGGATTAGGGACCACCCCGACGCGCAGCTTCGCATCGAGGCCCTTTGCGATGCCAGCGGGATGAGCCGCGCAAGCTTGCATCGCCATTTCCTGGCGATCACTGGCTTCAGTCCTCTTCAGTATCAAAAGCAGCTCAGATTGCAGGAAGCCCGCCAACTGTTGCTAGCGGGCGGCCATAGCGCGTCGGATGCGGCGTTCGCGGTCGGATACGAGAGCGCCTCGCAATTCAGCCGCGAGTATCTTCGGCAATTTGGCGCGCCGCCGGCGCGGCATGTCCAGGAGATGCGTCAAGCGATTGAACACCCGACGGTGGCTTAGACGTCTGCGGCGGGCCAATCTCCAAGACGCCGAGCTGCCAGCCCGCATTGCGGTGGGGGTGCGTCTCACCCTACTAAAACATGTCGCGCAAAACTGTGCAGCGGTTTTGCGCGACATGCGCAAAACCAAGACCCAAAAGCGTGGGCCAAGCGCATCTAAAAGATCGCGACGCGCTTTAGCGAAAACCGCCGCTGGCGGCCAATCGTTCGCCGGTCAGCCAGCGGGCATCGTCGGAAGCGAGGAAGACGGCGACACCGGCGATATCATCCGGCTGGCCGATGCGGCCGAGCGGCGTCTGGGCGACCAGGGTCTGTTCGAAATCCGAGCCGATGACGCCGGCCGAGTGCGTGCCCTCGGTCTCGACGATCCCTGGCAGGATGGCGTTGACGCGGATCTTGCGCGGGCCGAGTTCCTTGGCAAGCACGCTGTTGATGCCCTCGACGGCTCCCTTCGTCCCGGTATAGACGGCGGAGTCTGGCGGCGCCAGACTGGTGACCACCGACGAGATGTTGATGATGCTGCCGCCCTCGCCGAGATGCTTGACCGCTGCCTGGCTGGTCAGGAGAACACCGAGAACATTCACGTCGAACATGCGACGATACTGTTCCTCGGTCACCTCACCGATCGGCGCGAATTCATAGACGCCTGAGTTGTTGACCAGCACGTCGAGCTTGCCGAACTCCTTGACCGCAGCATCGACCAGTCCCTGTGCCTCACCGGCCTTCGAAACATCGCCCTGCACCGCAATGGCTTTGCCACCGGCCGCGCTGATCGCCTCAACCACGGCGTCGGCTCCCGCCTTGCTCGACGCGTAGTTGACCACCACTTTTGCACCTTCAGCTGCGAACGCCTTGGCAATCGCAGCGCCAATGCCTTTGGAGGCGCCCGTTACGACAGCGACCTTTCCTGTGAGCTTAGCCATTTCTCGTTCCTTCAGATCTGGATAGCCGCCGGGATTGGCAGGCTTGTTCCATAGTTCAGAAATTCGGAACTGTTGATCTCGATGTCAAGGGACGCTATATAAAATTCATGAGACCGCTCTTTCACCCAGCCCTGGAGGACATCAAGCCCGAGGCGATCCTCTATGCGCTGTCCGATCCGGAGCGCGTTGCCATTTATGCAAAGCTTGCCGGCGCCAGCAATGGCGGGACGTGCTCTGCGCTTGCCGATCTCGGCGACCGCGTCATTCCAAAGTCGTCGCTGTCCAACCATTTCAAGGTGCTGCGCGAGTCCGGGCTGATCATGAGCGAGCGCCAGGGTGTGGAGATGCGCAATCAAACGCGCTGCACCGAGCTGGACGAGCGCTTCCCGGGCCTGATCAGGGCCATCCTGACGGCTTACGGCCAGCTTCCCGGGCAGCCGTAGGCGGACTGATCGCCCCTAGAGGAATTCCAGGAAAAGTGCGAAGCGGTTTTCCGTCCGGAATTGCGTGAAAACAAAGAGATAGAGCAGCATAGCCCCCAATGGCCGCTGCCGACGGAGGTTCGGCTAGGTGCTTGCAGGCGACACGAATGGTCGCATGGATCCAGTTGCCCTTTCCACCGACGACGGAGGCCCAGGCTTTGCCGATGATCGACGCGATCGATATCGCTGGCCTTAGCTTAGTTCTTGATCACATTGATGTTGACGGTGACGTCCTTGATGGTCCCCTCGCCGTAGGACACCCTCACCTTATACATGTCACCTCCAGAATAGCCGCTGTTGGAAGTATAGTATTCCGACACGCCTAGAGATTTCCTGGAATTGCATTTAATGCGGATGCCATCCTTGTAATTTGAATAAATATTCTCTTTGACGAATTCAACTGAGCCATGCGCCGGGGCTTCTACCAATTTTATATTGGCGATTGTTGCAGCCGTGCAATCTTCATTCAAATTGTAGGACTGGCCCATCTTTGTCCGCTCTCCACTCAGAGCCCGACTGTGATCCGCAGAAATAGCGACACCGTCTTGAGTGGTGACGCATCCAGACAGAGCTAAAATGATGGAAAGCACAGAAATCGAAATAGAGTTTTCTTTCAAAAATCGCGAAGCCTGCATTTTGTTTTTCATCTCTTGGTTTTATTAATAGCGCCATTCAGCTTATCCAATCAGCAGCCTATTGCAATCGCACGTGCCTGCGGCCGCCACCGCCTTCATAGTCTTTTCACCGCGGAAGCAGCCTGCCAGAAAAGCCCGATGGTACAGCGCCCATGCTCGACTTCAATCCGCTCTATTCGACCCCGCAGGTTGCGGCCATCGAACAGTTCATCGATCGGCATTATCCGCTTGCCGGGCCGGTTTCCTGCCGGTTGCTTCAACGCGGCCTGAATGATGTGTATCTGGCCGTCGCAAGCAGCGGCGAGCGGTACGTGTTCCGGCTTTCCCACCGCCGCGCCCGTGGCCCGGCCGACGTCAAGACCGAAACGGCATTCCTGGCGCATCTCTCGCAATCAGGCGTTCCGGTCGCCGGACCCATCCCGACACGCGAGGGCAGCTTGTTCGTTGAGGGACAGGCGCCGGAGGGTCCGCGTCAGGCAGTGCTCTTCCGGGCGATCGAGGGCCGCAAGCCGGATGCGACGGATGCCGGCGACGCACGGTCCAACGGCAAGACCCTTGCTTTGATGCACAACGCCGCCGAGACATTCCGGCCGGACGGAGCGCTCTATCGGCTCGACCTCGAACACCTGCTGCATCGGCCCCTCGCCCGCATATGTGATAGCGGCGTCGTGGAAGACGCCGAGGTCCGCAGCGATCTTGAAGACATCGCGGCGCGGACCGCAAAGGCGATCGAAGCCTTCGGCGATTTGACGTCGACTTATTGCCATGGTGACTGTCACGGCTTCAATGCGCGGATCAACGACGCCGGCGAAGCCGTCTTTTTCGACTTCGATGATGGAGGTCCGGGATATCTCGCCTACGACCTGTCGGTGTTTTTGTGGGCGCAAACATCCTTCGGTCGGAGGTCAACCGCCATGTGGGACGCCTTCGTCGAAGCTTATCGGGCCGTCCGGCCGATCACGCCGGACGACTTCGAAGCCGCCCACCGGTTTGTGATCGTCCGCCACATCTGGCTGATGGGCGAATATGCCAGCCGGGCACAGGAATGGGGAAACGAGACCGTCGGCTGGATTGCCCGGGAAGCAAATTTCCTCAGGAGGTGGGAGACCGAGCGATGTATCGATCGGCTGCTCTGAATTCAGCTCTGCTCGGCAGCCGGAGGATCGGCGGTGCGTCGGCGCAGTCGGCAATCGCTTCGACCTTCGCCCAGTTCTGGTGCAGGTAAAGCGACGCCCGTGAAGGTCGATGTATGGGACTTGTCGGGGATATCAGCACTTAGGGGCCACCGGCCCCGTTGGCCCTAAGCGGACTTTTTTCGTTATCGAAGGATAAGGTTGTTTTGCGCCTTCTCCTCGCCGTTCTCGGGCAAAGTGGGTCGTCCCGAAATCGGCCATCTATTCCAGATACGGCGTCAGCACATCTTCGATCCACTTCATGAATGCGCGGACTCGGCGCGACAGATTGCTCCGATGTGCTACGATGAGGGACACGGGGAGCGCCCGGCGACGAAAATCGGGCATGATCTCCACAAGCGCTCCGCTCTTAAAGTATTGGCCAATCCCCAAGAGTGGCGCCTGAATCAAGCCAAGGCCGGCGAGGGCAGCGGCGTCGTAGGTCTGCGCACTGTTGACGTGCAGCGCACCTGGCAACTGAAGCGTCGCGTAGCTGTCGCCGTCCGGATATTCCCATCCGTAGGGTCTTGCGCCCAGCATCGTCGAAAAATGAATTGTCCGATGTTCCTGACGCTGGAGATCTTCCAGCGATCGAGGGATGCCATAGCGCGCCAGATAAGCCGGACTCGCAGCGTTGACCATGCGCAACAGGCCAAGCGGGCGAGCAACCAGCGTTTCGTCCCTGATGGGTCCAAGCCGCAATACACAGTCGAACCCCTCTTGAACCAGATCGACTTGTCGATCCGTACTCGACATTTCCAGCTCCAAGTCGGGGTGAGCCGCCATGAAGTCAGGCAAGGCCGGCACGATCGTTGTGCGCGCCACCTCGGTCGGAAGATCGACCCGTAAACGCCCGCGGAGTGCCACGCGGTCGCCAGCAAACATCGAGTGTAAGTCATCGACTTCAGCAAGCAGATCGCGGGCACGGGAATGAAATGCGCGTCCATCCTCCGTCAACTGCACGCTGCGCGTGGTCCGATGCAGGAGCCTGACACCGACATCTTCTTCCAGCTTCCGGACCGCCGTGGAGGCCCGCCCCTTATGGATGCCCAGGCTGTCGGCCGCGCGGGTGAAGCTCCCCCTTTCGGCTACCGTTATGAATATGAGGATGGGTTCGAGGTTTTGCATTTCACGCCTTGATATTGTTTCATCCTGAAAGAACAATGCGTTCTTTTTGGCAGTATTTATCACATGTGCGAGGCACAGTAAGCTCCGGAAAATGAGGTTCCCCACCGGAGAAAGTGTCCGAAACCATGAAACTGCATCAGGTGCCTAAAGCAGTGACCTTGCATCGCGCCCTGTGGGCCGGCCGGATCATGAGCGCGTTTGTCGTTATCGCTCTGGTGGCAGACGGCACTATTCAGCTTTTCGCGCCGGCGCAGATCGCGAGCATGTTGCAGGAAACAGGGTTCGCGATGGATCTAACCCAAGTCGTCGGTCCGATCATTCTCGCCTGCGCCATCCTCTACGCCATCCCGGCCACCGCCGTCCTCGGCGCGATCCTGGTGACGGGCTTTTTGGGAGGCGCGATCTGCGCCCATGTCCGCATCGGTGAGTTCGGGTCGCCGCCGGAAATCATTTCGCTGCTTCTGGGCGCGATGACTTGGGGCGGCCTCTATCTGCGCGATCCCCGCATCCGGGCCATTCTACCGCTCGTTCATTGAACCAACCGGGACAGTGCTCTGTCCCTCAACATCAGGAAAAACGCATGTTTTTAGTAATGGGAATCACGGGAAACGTGGGCGGCGCGACGGCAAGGCATTTGCTAGCGCAAGGCAAGAAGGTGCGCGCGCTGGTCCGCGACCGCGAGAAGGCGGTTAACTGGGCGAACCAGGGCGTGGAACTGGTTGACGGCGATTGGAACGATCCGGCAGCCATCGAGCGAGCGCTCAAAGGCGTCGAAGGCGCGTTTGTCATGCTGCCCCCTGTCTGGGCGCCGTCGCCCGATTACAAAGAAGCAAAAGGCGTGATTGCAAATTATGTCGAAGCGCTCGCTAAGGCAGCGCCGCCGCGAGTGGTTGCGCTTTCGTCAATGGGTGCGAACAGAACCACCGGGCACGGGGTAATCACGGCCTTGTCGCTTCTGGAGCAAGGTTTTCGCGACCTGATATTGCCAGTCGCATTTGTGCGCGCAGGCGGATTCTTCGAAAATTTCCTTTTCGGCTTGCAGGTCGCGCAGGGCGGAACGCTACCGGTCTTCTACAATCCGACAAACCGGAAATCGACCATGGTCGCGACGAACGACATCGGCGTAGAGGTCGCAACCCTTTTGACCGGATCAGCGTGGTCAGGGCAGCGCATCGTCGAGATTGGTTCAATGGTCACTGCGGATGAAGTCGCGGAGCAATTGGGCGAAGTCCTGAATCGCGAAGTGAAAGCCTTTGCAATCCCGCGTGCAGGGTGGGCGGAAGCGTTAGAGCAATTCGGCATCCCGAAGGGCCACAGCGGGCCCGCCGAAGAAATGTACGAGGCCGTGAATGCGGGATGGATGAACCTCGGGGTCAAGGGTACGGAGCATGCAGCGGGTACGAGGTCTGCGCGCGATGTATTCGAGGCTGCACGGAATGCCCCCAGGGCGTAAGTCGGGGACGGACAAGCCTCACTACCCGCTGCGTCGGACGCGTAGCGGGAACCACTCGACAGTTCAAGTCAACACGAGGCGCGTCTACGCCCGCCCAGTCTTCTGACTCTCGGAATTGCGGACTTTTTAACGTAGGAAAAGTCCGCAATTCGCGTCTTTCCATTTCATAGCGGCCCGGCTGCTGTCGGCCCCAGATCCATTCCTTCACGCGCGGCCAACGACTGCTCCTGGCGCAATCCTGCCGCAGTTGGTTCATTCCTTGAGCGATGGCTGTCCGACAATCAGCTCTGCACCTTTGACCGCAGCCAGTCCTGAAGCTTTTCCACCGCGTCAGACTTCCGATATCGCGGCTTCACCAGATAGAAGTGCGACCGCGCTCTGAGGGCGCCGTCGAAGACTTGCCTCAGCCTGCCCGCCTCGATGTCGGTCGAGACGAAAGCGCGGGTTGCCGTAGCGATGCCCTGCCCGGCGATGGCAGCTTCGATCGCGTGCGATGTCTGTGAGAAGCTGATGCCCCGAAACAGCGTGGGATCGCCGCCGCCGAGGAAGCGATCGATATATTCGGGCCAGGCATTATGGGCATCGTGAAGCAGCGTGTAGTGCGAGAGTTCTTCGGCGTTGTTGGGCTCGGCTCCCACGGCGACGAGACTTGGGTTGCAGATGGCAATGATCTCCTGCTCGAACAGCAGTTCGGCGGCAAGGCCTGGACCGAAGGGAGGGCTGCCATAGCGGACGGCAAGATCGACGCCGTCGAGCTGGAAGCTGGAAATGCGGTCCGTCGCCAGGATGTGGAGATCGAGATCGGGATGCCTCGAGGTGAAATCCGGAAGACGCGGGATCAACCATCTCGAGGCGAAGGTCGGCGTCGTGCTGACCACCAGTTTGACCGGCTGAGGCTTCAGGTTCGCCGTCGCGTTTGAAAGCAGTTCGAAGGCGCGCCTGACGTCGGCGACGTAGCTTCGCCCCTCGCCCGTCAGCGCCAATGACTTCGGCAGGCGCTCGAACAACGTCACCCCGAGTTCCGCCTCCAGCCCCCGCACATGCTGGGCGACGGCTCCCTGGGTGACGCCGAGCTCTTCGGCCGCGAGCCGGAAGTTCAGATGACGCGCCGCCACGTCGAAGGCCTTGAGCCCGTTGAGGGATGGAAGATTGCCGATGGACATGGACATTCGATAGTTTTTCTACTGGGACATTTTAAGAAAACTGGTTCGTTCCCGCTTGGGACCCATGGTATTCCAAGGATGAACGCCCGGCAATGGGTGCAAACCGAGTAGGGAGAGCGACGATGACAGTAGAAAAGGTAGCGATCATCACGGCTGGCGGCAGTGGCATGGGTGCGGAAGCCGCGAGGCGGCTGGCGGCCGATGGCTTCAAGGTCGCCATCCTGTCCTCGTCGGGCAAGGGCGAGGCGCTTGCCACCGAACTGGGCGGCATCGGCGTCACCGGCTCGAACCAGTCGAACGACGACCTGAAGCGCCTGGTCGACGCCACGATGGAGAAATGGGGCCGGGTCGACGTCCTCGTCAACAGCGCCGGTCACGGTCCGCGTGCGCCGATCACCGAGATCACCGACGAACAATGGCATACCGGCCTCGACGTCTATCTGATGAACGTCATCCGTTCGGTTCGACTGGTCACGCCGATCATGCAGGCGCAGAAATCGGGCGCAATCGTCAATATCTCCACCGCCTGGGTGTCCGAACCGTCGGCGATGTTCCCGACATCGGCGGTCTTCCGCGCCGGGCTCGCCGCCTACACCAAGATTTACGCCGATACCTATGCGGGCGACGGCATCCGCATCAACAACGTGCTGCCGGGCTGGATCGACAGCCTTCCGCCGACGGAGGAGCGCCGCGACAGCGTGCCGATGAAGCGCTACGGCACGAGCGCCGAAGTGGCCGCGACGATTTCCTTCCTCGTTTCCGAAGGGGCGGGTTATATCACCGGCCAGAGCCTCAGGATCGACGGCGGCCTTACCCGGTCCGTCTGACAGGATCGCTTCAATGCCAGGGAGAACAGCGATGTCTTGCTGCGACTACGTCAAGGCCGGTGAGATAAAGAAGGCTGAGGCGGAGGCGACACGGTGAACCTCGCCGAGGTCGATGCATCGGCCTGGGCCGAGTTGGAAGCTGCTGCCGCCGATCCGCAGTCGGCCTTCCGCTATCTGAACCTGTGTTCGGTCGACGCCGGCGGCCGGCCGCAGGCCCGCATGGTGGTGCTGAGGCGCGTGGATGTGGGGCGGCGCCTCCTGGAAATCCATACGGATGTCAGAAGCCCGAAATGGCAGGAAATATCGGCCAATCCTTTGGTCACCATCCTCGGCTATGGCCCGCAGCCGAAAGTGCAGCTTCGCCTGCAGGGATCGGCCGAACTCAATGGACCGGCAAGCGAGCGCGCGACTGAAGCCTGGAGCCTGCTGCCGCGATCGACGCGCAGCACCTATATGGGCGGGCCGCCGGGCGACGACATCGGCGAGCGGCCGGCAAGCGAGGGTAGCATCGCAGACGCCGATGGACAGGCCTTCTTCGGGGTGCTGATATTCCGGGCCGAGACGCTGGACTGGTTCCAGCTGCGCCACGCCGATAACCGGCGCGCAGTCTTTACCTACGACCATCTGGGCGCGCTGACTTCCTCCCGCTGGGTCAATCCCTGAACGCCAGACGATGTCGAAGCCGCCCATCGCTTTGCGGTCGTCCGACACCTCTGAATGACCTCGTCCACGTCCCGTAAATGCCTGCCGATATCGCCGCCACACACATCCAGGTAGCAGCCAGCGCTGCAGCGTCGGGCCTGCAATCCTCCCTCACCGGGGCGACGACGCCAGCAGGAATTCGCGGATCATCGCGGCGACCGCATCCGGCTGTTTTAGGCCGATCGTCATATGGTTGCTGTCGGCGATCTGTTTTACTGTCACATTTCTTATCTCACGCCGGACGCGTTCCATGCTGGCTTGCCGGAACGGCTTCATGATGTTTTCATTGAAATCACGCAGCTTCTGAACGAGACCGGGGTCCGCCCTATCGACGGGGAAGAAAGTCGTCGCATAGAGCGCAAGAGTTGGTGCCTGCACCTTCGTGTAATCACGCTTCCAGTTGCCGAGGGTAGCGAAAACCGCTGCGGACGCTGGATCGTCCGGCTTCAGGTGCAGTGTTCCGTTGGCATCGGGCTGTGCTAGATCGCGAATATAGGCTTCCAGCCCCGGCGTCCATGCAATGGCCTTCCCTGGCCAAGCCTCGTGATACCAGGCGCGAACCGCGTCAAGTGACCGCACATCCGCTTCGCCCGGACTGTTCGCTGCGAGAATATCTTCGAAAGCCTTGAGGAAGGCAGGCGTGGACCAGTCATAGCCGCCGTCCAGGTAGATGAGCTTGTCGACACGGTCGGGATACTGGCCCGCGAACGCAGTGCCTTCATCACCGCCCATCGACCAACCGATAACGCTCATGCGCTGGATGCCAAGGTGGTCCACCAGTTGCCGGAAATCTTCAGTGAGCGTCGCCGCGTCATACGGGCCTGGCGGCCCCTCCGACAGGCCGTGGCCGCGACGGGCGTAGGCGATGATGCGAAAGCGGTCGTGCAGAAGCGAGGCCAGATCGTCGAAGATGTGGGGGTCGTCACCGATCCCGTGGATCATCACGACGGCTGGTCCATCGCCGCCCCAGTCCAGATAATTGAGGTCGATTCCGTTGACGTGCGCGAAACCCGACTTATGAGGCGAAGCATCCGTGTAGTTTACATTGGGATATCTCGCCGCCTCGTTTGTCTGCGCGTTCGCCAGGCAGAAACTCAGCGCGAGAGCAAGGGACGCGAGCTTCATGACGTTACAGCGCTGCATCGCTTTTCGCCCTCAGTTGATCGGCTGCGGTTCCGGGAATTTCCATTCGCGGCTCAGAATTTCTGGGCGTGGGCGGTACATCCGTATGGCAGCGTTCCAACCCTTCATGATGGGAATGCAGTTAGGAATTTTGCCATCGCAGCCGCCGAATTGAACGGCGATTGATCCATCGGCCTCCTTCTTGGCAGTGATGTTGTTGAGAGAATAGGCGTTCTGGGGGTTTTTTACGAAGTAGCCCTCCTCATTGTAGACGCTGATCGACCAGAAGCCCTCAACGGGTACGTCTTTGACGTTGAGCTTGTAGACGGTGGTTCCGTCGTTCTTCGCTGGTGTTACCATAGCGTAGGTTGCATCCTTGTCCGGATTGCCGCCCCAGCCCGAAGCGGTGCCGATCAGATGCATGATCGGGTCGACCTCACCTTTGACCCCGAATCCGTTGTTAAAATCTGAGATGGTGGTGTTGAGCACGAGAAGTGCGTCGCGCACTTTCTTCTGGCTGGCGGGATCCCAGTTCGGCACCTCGAATTTGCCGACGTCCTTCTGACTCGCCTTGAGCCCGTCTTGAAGTGCGTGGACTTCTTCGAGGTCTTTCGGGTCCTCGGGATCGACCAGCGTGCGCACCGCTGCCACGACGTAGCGCGTACCGATGCTCTCCTTGGTGAGGGTATGCGTGCCCGCACCGTAGAAAACTGCAGGCACGTAGTGGTCCTCATCGATGATCATCATGGACATGAACCGCTTTCCGGCGTCCGGCATGGTGATTGTGACCGGTCCCGCATCGAGATCGAACACCCCGTGCGAATAGAGCGTGTCGCGGTTCATCCGGATAACGTCTTGCTTGTCGACGTTTGCCGGTTCGCGGCGATGAGTGAACTTCCCCAAAGCGCCACCCTTGGCCATGCCGCCAAAGTACATGTCGGTCTCGGCGCGAGGGAAATTGGTCACCGTCACTGGCACAGAGCTGGTGTCGGACTGTTGAGCAAACACAGTCGTTGCCGTGGACATCAGCGCAACGGCTAAAAATAGCGTGATATGAACTTTCATGGCTCTACTCCCACTATTTAAGATAGCGGCAGCGTACAACTTTAACGTATTCGGTCAATGTGGCCGAGCGATGTGTTGACCACCTGCTTTGAATTCAGCTGTGCTCAGCGGCCGGGTGAAGCACAGAGGCAGATTTCAGAACCGCCAGAAGCGCACGTGTCACCACCGCCCGCCAGCGGCATTTTGGTCGAAAGAGGTTATGCCTTGCCCAGATGCTTCGGCCAGAATTGCTGATGGACTTCGGCGGCTTCGTCTTCGAGCTTCGGGTCCGGGCCGACCACCGTGACGATGCGTGCGCCGGTTTGCAGCACCGCCCGGCTCGGCACGTTCAATCCGATCCCGGCGATCTCGCCAAGCCGCGTTTCGGAGCAGGCAAACACCATGCGCCCGATGCCCGACCAGTAAATCGCCCCGGAGCACATCGCGCAGGGTTCCGTGCTGGTGTAGAGCGTGCAGCCGGCGAGAAAAGCAGTGTCGTAGTGCTGCGCCGCCAGTTTGACCAGGTTCATCTCGGCGTGGTTGGTCATATCGTGGCCGGCGAAGACGCTGTTTTCGGCGCGCAGGATGACTTCGCCGTCCTTCACCAGCACCGAGCCAAACGGTTCGTCGCCGTTTGCCACAGCGGATTTCGAGAGCGCAATCGCCTCGCGTAAAAACGGCTCGTGGTTTTCCATCAGGATTTCCCCCAAACGCTAGAGCGGGACGATCTTGTCTTGAATCGATGGGTTTTCCAAGGGCTGCAGATCGGATTCAAGATGCTGGCGGGGAAAGAGACCGGCTTGAAGCCCGCGCCGGGCAGCTAGTAAAGTGTCCTTCGGTAGGCTTGTTCCAGGTCTTCGTCCATCTTCCGCATTTCATCCCCGTCCTTCGGCGCCCCTGTCGTCTCGTCCAGAATGATCTTTATCAGCGAGGGCATCTCGGTGCGGTCCTGGAAATGTTCCGGGCTCCACAGGTAGGACCGTCTGAACGCCTTGGCGCAATGCATGAAAACTTCGCTGACGTTGACGATGATCGCGAGTTTCGGGAGACGATCGGCAACGCTCATGCTCGTCAACAGGTGAGGATCATTGGTCAGACTTGCCCGCCCGTTGACGCGCAATGTGTCGTCGAAACCGGGGACAAGAAACAAGAGCCCGACATTCGGATTGGCGATGATGTTGCTTAGGGTATCAAGACGATTGTTGCCGGGTCGATCCGGGATCGCCAGGGTGCGCTCGTCAAGAACCTTGACGAACCCCGGAGGGTCACCGCGAGGACTGACGTCGGCCTTTCCCTCCGAACTCTGCGTGCCGATGCAGAAGAATGGCGAGCGCCTGATGAATTCCTGCGCGTGCTCGCCAAGGGAATTCTGACACTTCACGATTGCCAGAGCGTGGGTCGGCTCGAACAGCGCCCGAAGCGACTGTTCATCCGCGATGGCAAAATCTGGATTGAGTTGCAAACCCGTCATGATCCCCTCCCGAAATCCCATTCATTCCCTGGCCGAACGTAGGCCCGGAACCCTGGCCTCGCAACGCTCGTCTCCGCCCGTCAGGCCCGTGAATGATGTACGTACATCAAAAACTATACATCGGTTGATATCCGAGATCAATCAGGGATCGAACCATGCGCGGCAGGCGTGATCGGGCTGGAGACCGAGCTGCGGTCCGAGACGAAGACGCCGGCGATAAATCGTGACGAGAAGCCGAAGCTGAGGCTGGTCCATTTCGGCGCCAGTCGCCGACCCCATCCGATCCGCCGTGAAGCAGAGCTGCCACGCGCTTCTTACTCACGATTGCTGTGTCTGATTCCGGATCGCGATCCGCCCCTCCAAAGCTTTGCGGTGGCGCCGCTCGAGCGAGTGTACGGTTTTGACCGAAACTTCTGAAGCAGATCCGCGTTAACTGGCACTTGTGAAGGAGGTGTACCTTGCTGACGCTGTATTTTCATATCACGCACATGGATGGCTCAGTATTGGAAACCGAGGGCCAGGAGTACCCGGATCTTTATGTCGCAACTGCAGAAGCCATGGAGAGCCTTCAAGAACTGGTCGCAACGGCTCTTTTGTCCAGAAGGCAAAGAATTCCGCTCGGCATCGCAATCTGCAGCGAGGAGGGAACGATCCTCCGCGAGGTTTCCGTCAATGCCGCCGTCCCCGAGACAGCCCAAAGCCACCAAGCGAGTGTTTCCACTCCGCTAGGTATATGCGCCAGCTCGGGAAGCAATGCGGTCGGCGAGAGTAACGGGCCGGGCCGGCCGGGGGCAAGTTTGACACCGCGACCCTTCGACGCCCTCGTGCGGCCCACTCCTTCGGTCGAAAATTAACTGCCCCGTCACTCGCGACGGGGCTTTCTTTTTGGAGGTTGATTGGACGCATGTTAGAACACCCGAAGAAAAGGGGCGGTCGCGGTGGCAAGTCCATCCGGAAGACCCGTTGCGGCCACCATATCTTCCCTTTCTTCCGCGCGAGGGCAGTTGCATTGGACGAAAGTTCATTTCGGGTCGCCCGAAGTTGGAATAGTGCGTGGCTGAATCGCCAATCATCAGAACGAAGAGAATTATTGTTGGCCGAATGAGGGATCTGGAATGCTTTTCTCTTCAGACACGGATCGGAGGGACGTTCGTCATTTCAACGGGCCGCTGGTTTCGGTGGTCATCCCGGCCTTCAATGCTTCCCGTTATATCGAACGCACGCTTCGATCCGCCGGGCGCCAGACCTACCGGAACCTGGAGATCATCGTCGTCAATGACGGCTCTACCGATGATACGGCAAGGGTGGTCGAGCAAGTGGCGCTGGCAGATTCGCGGATCCGCCTGCTGTCCACGCCAAACCGCGGCGTTGCCGCAGCAAGGAACACCGGCATCCGGGAAGCAGCAGGTCGGTTTGTGGCATTTCTTGACGCGGACGATCTCTGGCATCACACGAAAATCGAAAAGCAGGTGAATGCGCTCAATCGCTTAACCCCACAGTGGGCTGCGGTTTATGTGCTGCATTACATCATCAATAGTGACGACGAGATCCTTCGCTCCTGCCGGCCCGATGTCGCCAGAGGATATATCTTCGCCCGGCATCTGACTTTCAAATATGTCGGCAACGGAAGCGCGCTTCTTGTCCGTCGGGATGTCGCGCTCGAGATTGGCGGATTTGACAGCTCATATGCAGCTGCAGGAATTGGCGGCTGCGAAGATCTCGACTTCGAACTCAAGCTGGCCGCGCGCTATCAAATCGAAGTCATCCCCGAACGGCTGGTTGGATACCGGCAGTATCCCGGCAACATGTCGTCCAATCACCTGCCAATGGGCCGAGGCGCACTGGAAGTTATCAGGCGTTCGCTGGCGGCAAACCCTCAACTCCCCCAATACGCAACGCGGAGCGCAATCAACGCCACCCAGAAATACGCATTTTGGGAGTTCCGCCAAGCCAGGAACACGTATCTGTCACTTGTGACGATCTGGTCGATCTTAAAAAGCGAACCATCTTTCGTGGTTCGGCTTGCATTCGAGAAGTGCCTGCGCCTGAGACAACACTGTCATCGTCTCGTGAGGACAACAGCAACCGGTCGTGATCCACCGCGAGTGAACAGGTCGAAATTCGACCAGCAAATCGTCCCTTCGTCTGTCGAACGCCCGGACGAGACCGCGCAATCTCGACGTCACCTGATGCAGTTGACGGAGGTGGATGCCGAGCTGCATTCAACCCTTGAGCCCGTGGCGGACCGGCTCGGCCAGATGGCAAAATCACAAACCCGGTCTTCGTAGCCGGAGGCGAAATCAGACATTTGGGTCGACATCAGGATGGCGCCAGAGCGCCCAGCCTTTGCCGCTTGTCACAAGCATCAGAGGAGCAAAGTCCTCGCTTTCGCGCGCTTCCCTATGACCGACCGCCTGCATTCCTATTCATCGCCTCCTTGCCGAGCTCGGACGCTCGACACTGGTCGATAAATTCAAGCGTCATCAGGGAGGTTCTGACTGGAGTCGGCAACATTGCTAGAACCTCCCTGACGTCCTTTCAGCAAGGATCAGGAGAATTTAATGCGGATCGTGCCGAGGGAAAGCCGGACTTAAGTCCGGCTGGTGATGTCAGGGCACGCCGCTCATATCTAATGCGAGGTAATGTGTACGTCCGTGGAGGGGCGGAACAGGAGGAGAATATGAAGTTCGGCCCCGATAACTACAATCACGAAGAGCGCTGCTCGCAAGGCCATAGTTCGGCATCCACGATCGCCACAATCGAAGCCACCCTTGCCGCCGATCCTGATATCGACAGCAGTGCCATCGAGATCAGGATGCTCGGCCCTGTCGTCCTGCTCGAAGGCTTTATAACCAAGGCTGTGGACCGCGACAAAGCCATCTCGCTTGCCGCGATGATCGTCGGCTGGGAGAACGTCCACGACCGAATGCTCAGCCGTTTTCCCACGCAGTAGGCGGGCGAATCCTACGCTAGGACCAAGGTCGGATCGGCCCCGGCATGAAGTCCGACATCTGGAACACTTCCTCGATCTTTCGGTTTGTCTCCGCAGCGGAATCATCCGCATCCAAGGAGGAAAACAGATGAATATCAAAGTAATAGGAATCGCCGCAGGCATCTTGTTGGCATCGACCTCTGCCTTTGCGCAGTCTTCGACGGTGACAGGAGCAGTAGGCGGTGCTGCAACGGGTGCGATTGTCGGCGGCCCGGTCGGTGCTGCTGTCGGCGGTATCGTCGGCGGCGTGGCAGGTAGCGTCATCGATCCACCGCCGCAGCAGGTGGTCACCTATGTTCAGCAAGCTCCCGCCCCGACCACGCGCGTCGTGGTGAAGGAGAAGGTCGTCGTCGGGCAGCCCCTGCCGAAGACCGTGGTCGTCACCCCAATTCCCGACGACCCGAAATATGCATACGCGATCGTCAACGATCAGCATGTGATCGTCGAACCCTCCTCCCGGAAGGTCATCCAGGTCATTCAGTGACCACGTGCGGCTGAAGCCGCCCCCTTCAACAGTCAGGGCACGCATCCGACGCATGAGAATGCGGGACGGCATCGCGTGCCCGAAACCTCGGAGATTGATCATGAAAAGCAACCATCTCACCATGCTCGTAGCAGCGTTGTCACTCAGCGTCTTGCCACTTGCCACACTGCCCGCGGCGGCACAGCAGGACACCAAGAGCGGCGGCCAGGCCCAGTCCGGTTCGCAGACGGGCACGGACGCCGGCTCCAGCGCCACTGGAACCGGCACCGACTGTACTCCCGACGCTTCGGGAGCCTGCCCGCAAGGCAAGGGCCAGTCATCGCAGCAGAAACCGGGTCAGGGTTCGGACATGAAAAAGAGCGCCGAACAGCCTTCGAACGATAATTCTTCGACAAAGGGAAGTGCCTCCGGCAAGTCTTCGACGGAAACCAAACCCGGATCGCAAGACGCCGGCGGCACCACCACGACCGAACAGAAGCCCGCCGCCAAATCCGGCAGCAGCGATACAGGCGGCTCGGCCACCTCAGGCACGAAGAGCAGCACGCAAAATGCCAAGCCTGCAGAGGGCTCGGGCAACGCCGCCACCACGCAAAGCGGCGATGCGTCGAAACAGTCGACCGATCAGAACTCTTCGACGACGAGCAAAAGCTCTTCCGAAACCAACGTCAACAACAACACAACGACGAACAATCAGACGTCCAACACCAAGACCAACGTCAACATTTCCGTCGAGCAGCAGACCGAAATTCGCACAGTGGTGAAGGAGGTCCATGTTGCGCCGGTGAAGGAAGTGAATTTCACGGTCTCCGTCGGAACGACGATCCCGAAGAAGGTTCGTCTCGAACCGCTGCCGCCACGCATCGTGAAGATCGTTCCGCAGTATGAAAGCTACCGATTCTTTATCCTTGCAGACGGCCGGATCGTCATCGTCGATCCCGATGCCCTAACGATCGTCTACATCATCGAGGTCTGACAGAACGTCCCGGCGGCGTCTCGCAATCAGGCGGGCTAACCCGAAACGTGATGAAGGCGGCCGGTTTGCGGGGCCGCCTTCTGTTTGATCAGGCCGTCCGCCTGACCATTCTGGCAATGGCGATCAGGATGCAGGCTCCGATGAAGCCCGCGATCAGATAACCCAGCCATCCGCCAAGGACGACGCCGAAGAGCGAGAGGATGAAGTTGGCGACGATGGCGCCGACAATACCGAGAACGATGTTCATCAGCACGCCCATGTTGCTCTTCATCAGCATTTCGGCGAGCCAGCCGGCAATGCCGCCGATGATGATTGCGGCGATCCAGCCGATACCTGCACTTTCCATAGCAATTCCCCCTTGTGAATGATGAGCGGCCGGCGCGGGCTGTCACGTCTCGCAGATCAAGCTAAACCGATCGCCAAAGCTATAACCTTCCGCGGCGCCAGTTGGTTCCATAAGCCCCGCCCCAACAGGCCGCGCGCCCCTCCCCGATCGGCTTCACGTCACTTGTCGGCCGCCGGCCAATCGTTCGCAGGCTCTTCTATCACAGCAGCGTCGTCCTCCGCAGGGTCAGGATCGCGCTCAAGGGCTGCGCGCAGATTGCCGATCTCCCTGATGATCGTATCGAAAACGTCCTGCTGCCTGGCCCCGGCCACAACGCAGTCGTCGACGAGATCCTCCAGCTTCGCGCGAAGCCCGACCTTCCAACTATTCTCGCTCATGCCCTCTCCTCCTCTGATCGATCCACACGGAGCATGGTCGCTCGCCCGTTCGATCGCCTTTGATGGCGGGCGGCGGTTTCCGCGCTCAGGCGACAGTGAGCGATGTGTGGCCCTGGTTGACGGTTTCGATCCTCGCGAAATCCTGTTGTCCGGGATGAGATCGCGGCGAACAGGTAAGGTGCTCGCCTGGCATTTCGTTGCCCGCACCGAGAAATCGGAAAAACCGGTGCGTTCACCATCTCCGTCACGTCCGATTGGCACGCCGCGACCTCAGCGGATTAACCGATAGCCGCAGCAACGGTTCCGCCCCATCTGGACTCTTTGCGTCCATGAAACTGTCTATAGGCTGGCCGTGTCTTCCCGAACCGTTAGAATACGGTCGATAAGACCCCATTCCAATGCTTCTTCCGCCGTCATGAAGCGGTCGCGATCCATCCCGCGCTCAAAGTCTTCATAGGAGCGTCCGCAATGCTCCGCGTAGAGCCGCGTCATGCGCTGCTTGGTCTTCAGAATTTCTTCGGCATGAATCATCATGTCGGAAGCCTGCCCCTGGAAGCCACCGGATGGCTGGTGAATGAGGATACTGGCATTGGGCAAAGCAGCTCTTCCGCCGGCCTCGCCTGCCATCAGCAGGAACGATCCCATGGAACGGGCTGTCCCCATGCAAAGCGTATGAACTGGCGCGCGGATAAAACGCATGGTGTCGTACATGGCGAGGCCGCTGGTCACGACGCCGCCCGGAGAATTGATGTAAAGATTGATCGGCTTCTTTGGATTCTCGGCCTCAAGGAACAGTAACTGCGCGCAGACCAGTGCGGAAACGGTATCGTTGACCTCGCCGTTGAGGAAGATGATGCGTTCGCGCAGAAGGCGGGAGTAAATGTCAAAAGACCGCTCCCCTCTGCTGGATTGTTCTATGACCATAGGGACGAGCTGCATCGCTTCGCGCATCGGCGAACTCCAATCTTGCAGAAATCAAAGGGGAGAGCTTGCCGCGTCAGGCGGCGAGCATGAGGGGCGGACCGTTGCTGTTCGCGGGCGTTTTCGCCATCCGGTCAAGCCTCGCGTCGGTCAGCTCGTGGATAATGCGCAGGCGGGTACCGCCGGTCGCGTTCGGGACGATCGTGAACGTCACCGTGCTTTCAAGGAAAGGTGGAGCGTCGTCGCGCAGGCTGTAACGGACTTCCTCGCCAGGTGTGATCGTGGCCGGGGTGGGATCGGCTAAAGCGTCTTTCGGCAACCAGTTTTCCCGAAATTCCGGAATGCTGATTGCACGCCAGACCTTATGCGGCGGTTCATCCAGATCGAATTCCAGGTCGATGCCGTCTTTCTGCTCCTTGGCCTTTCCATCGTTCATTGGTCCATATCCTTCAGCAAGACCTTGAGAGCTTCGATGCGGGCAGGCCAGTAGGCGCGATATTTCGCCAACCATTGTGCGATGAGAGCCAGCCCGTCCGGATCGACTTCGTAATTCACGAAACGCCCCTGCCGTTCTTCCCTCACGAGCTTTGCGCTCCGCAAAACCGAGAGGTGTTGCGACATTGCCGGCTGGCTGATCTCCATGCCCTCCCGCAGGGCACTGGCGTTCATGCCGCCCGCCGCCAGCTTCTCGAAGATCGCGCGGCGGGTGGGGTCAGCCAAGGCTCGGAAGATGTCACTCTCGATCATGCAAACACATAAGCACACACTTATGCGATTCGCAAGTCTATTTCGCGGCCGCAAAACTCTTCGAGCCCGAGACTATGCCAAGGCAATTCCCTAAAGTCCGCGATCGGCATACTTCCCGCTGTGCGCGCGGCGGATTTGCGCCAACAGCAGACATTGCCGGCATCGCAAAACCGTCTGTTCTGCGACGTTGCAAAAGTCAGGAAAACGAGTGTCGCTTTAATCGGGATTTTCGCGACAGGCACCCGATTGACAATTTTTGAAAATTTGCCCTTCTTGTCGTGTCTCAATCCTCGATCGGAGAGAGACGACAATGCGCAAAACCTTCTATGCCTCCCAAAGTATTTATTCGGAACCCGGCCCGTATCGTGAAGCCTTGATGCTCGGGGGCGACGCGCCGGAGTTGATTGCCCGGTGGATTGGCTCGTTCATGCAGCATCCTCGCGGTGCCGAGTCGAAGGAACGAGGCTTTACCACTAAACAGGTCATCGATCTGGAGCTTCGTTCCGTAACCGAGATTCTGGCAGTTGCTGCCGAGCGCAACTTGTTTGAAGGCGATCCTACGCAGATCAAGGTTGGTGGCCTCTGCCGGGATTTCGCAATTCTGGCAGCGAGCGCTTTTCGCGCCAAGGGTATCCCGGCACGTCTTCGCGTCGGTTTTGCCGACTACATCGTTCCCGACTTTTGGGAAGATCACTGGCTTTGCGAATGGCATGATGGCCAGCACTGGAAACGGCTCGATGTGGAATTTGCGGCGGCCGGTGGAGCTTCCTTCAACACATTGGACGTACCGCGCGAGCGGTTTCTAACCGCAAACGAGGCATGGTTTCGGATTAAAGACGAACCGGGCATCGCCTCGCGATTTGGCGTGTCGAGCCTCAACCTTGGGGGCGAGTGGTTCGTCGCGGGAAGCCTGCTTCGAGAAATCGCAGCCCTGCGTAAGCTGGAACTGAAGCCGTGGGATTACTGGGGTCTATCAAAGGACCTTTCCCCCGTTTCAACCGAGTTGTCGCAACAGGCGAGGACAACGCTAGACCAGCTCGCTTCGCGACTCAGGAGCGCCAATGTTGACGGGGACGGCGAGCCGGAAACTACAGCGGACTGGCCTTTACCAAAGGAGGTTATCAGCTTCCCACAAGGCGAGCCTGTGGTTGTCGCGTTGCAAAACTCCTGACTTTTGCGACACGTCCGGTCTTTCCTGAAAGCGTTCGAGGATCCTCGCCGCAAAACTCTGTCGCAAAAGTTGGAGTTTCGCGGCGGATTTTTGCGACGACCACCGATCGAGCCCGTGCCGCTTCCCTTCTCTCGCTTCGAAGAGCGAGTAAGGAGAAGGAGCCACTTTCGCCGTTACTGCGGTGAACGTCCCTTCGCTCGACATTGGCTCCTGGGAGATCACAAAGGCTGCACCAGCAGACCTGCCGCCAAGGCGTGAAAAGCCTCGACCGCCTTTGGCATCACGCTTTGCGGATCTTGGCTGGCGGCGATCCAGAGAGCCGCATTGAGAGCCGCGCCGCTCAGCAATCGGGCGGCCGCCTCTGGGTCAAGCGGCTTGAGGATGCCTTGGGCGATCAGGCGCTCCACCGTGCTCTTGGTCACCTGCAGGCAATTGTTCTGGCTCGGCCACTGCGAGGGATCACCCAAGACCGCAGGTCCGTCGAGCAGGACGATGCGCTGGACTTCCGGATTGAGCGCCATCTCGATATAGGCCGCACCCTCGGCGAGCAGGCCCTGCCAATCGTTGCCTGCGCGCGTGCCAATCTCTTGAGCGCGCACCGCCATTTCCGTGTCGATCTGATCGACGACCGCCGCCAGGAGCCCGCGCTTGTCTCCGAAGTTGTGGTAAAGCGCGCCCCGCGTCAGACCGACGTCAGCCGTCAGCTCGTCCATCGATGCTGCCGAATAGCCCTTTTCCGCAAAGGTCTTGCGCGCCGCCGCGATCAGCTTGACGCGGTTTTCCTGCATCGTTTCACTGCGTTTCCTCGCCATTCAATCCCTCAATTTCAGATACGAAGCGTATATGGACTTGACATACGATGCGTATCTCATACATTTCACATACGAACCGTATATCAAATGGGGCGTGAGATGTGAAGCGATACGTCGCGCTCAACGGTCGTTGTCAACAATGAAGAGAGACCAGAATGACAAAACGCGAAGCAATCTTTCCGGCCGACAGGCACGCTCTTTACGAGAAGCACGGCTATTCCGCCGCGATCCGATCCGGCGATCTGTTGTTTGTATCCGGACAAGTCGGCAGCCGTCCGGACGGAACGCCGGAACCCGATTTCGAAAGCCAGGTCCGGCTCGCCTTTGAAAACCTCAAGGCGACGCTGAGTGCCGCCGGCGCAACGCTGGATGATATTGTCGACGTTACCAGCTTCCACACCGATCCTGAAAACCAGTTCGGAACGATCATGGCCGTCAAGCAGGAGATGTTCAGCACGCCGCCCTACCCGAACTGGACCGCCATCGGCGTCAACTGGCTCGCCGGCTTCGACTTCGAGATCAAGGTCATCGCCCGCATTCCCTGAAGTCACAGACATTGCCGGGGCCACACGGCAAACCATCCTTCCCTGTCGCACGAGCGCGCTCCGGAAGAGCCTCCTGCGATCGAAATTGCGACCTCACTCCTGCCGGACTGCCGGCAGGAGAGCGGCCCGGCATTCACCCCGGTTGCGGCCGCATGGGCCGATGGCTGCGCTGCCCTGGTTCGCGACCACCCCTCTGCACATTTGACAGCATCACAACCTTAGGAGTTAGCGGGCCTGGCGGACTCTGAGCGGCTTTCTTGAGGCGACCGTTCGATCGCCGGCTACGCTCTCCCCTGTCGCCTGGTTGCATTGCCCAGGCCCTATGGAGAATGATCCGGCTGGATGCCTGCGTTGCCTTATATTTAGAAAAATCAATTGCATAATCTTCGGGAACAAAGAACTCCCTTGCGTGTTTTCAGCGCATGGATCGTCATCTGATCCGCAAAATGAGAGGAAACACATATGAAGAAGATCGTCTTTGCGGCGACAATTCTCTGCGCGTCTGCCGTTGCAGCCCTTGCCCAGACAACGCCGGCTCCATCTGCGGATGGAAATACACCTGCGGTTGCAACCCCGGACACCAAAAATCCGACTGCACCCGTCGAGGGCGCCAACAGCTTCACCGAAGCCCAGGCGAAGGATCGCATTGCGGAAGCGGGTTACACCGACGTCAAGGATCTCAAGCTCGATGACAAGGGGATCTGGATGGCCGCCGGCATGAAGGACGGGAAAGCCGTCTCCATTGCCCTCGATTATCAAGGCAACATCGTCGCCAAGTAACCCCAGGGAGAAACATGATGAAAACTGTAACCGGACTTTTCGACGACTATTCGGACGCTCGCTCCGCCGTCAGCAAATTGGAAGCGGCAGGCATCCCCTCAAACGACATCAGCATCGTCTCCAACAAGGCTGGCCGCATTGATCGCGACTCTGACGTTGGCGAGGATGCCGCGACGGGCGCCGGCATTGGCGCTGCCGTCGGCGGCGCTGGCGGCCTGCTGACCGGACTGGGCTTGATGGCCATTCCGGGTGTCGGACCGGTGGTTGCCGCAGGCTGGCTTGCCGCAACTGCGGCCGGGGCCGTCGCCGGCGCCGTCGCTGGTGGTGCTGCCGGTGGCCTGATCGGCGCCCTCACCGACTCCGGCGTCCCGGAAGATGATGCCCACCTCTATGCCGAAGGTGTCCGCCGCGGCGGCAGCCTGGTCACCGCCAAGGTCGACGACGCCCGCGCCTCGGAGGCGCAGGCTGTTCTCCAGGGTTCAAACTGGGTCGACCCGATCGAACGCCGGCGTGCCTATAACGATCAGGGCTGGACCCGGTTCGATGACACGCTCGATCCCTACGCCCCCGAGCAGATCGCGCAGGAGCGTGACCGCTATCGGCGGACGATTTAACCGCCCTTGAGCTCAACCCTCCTTGCATCTCGCGAGGAGGGTTGAAGCGTTGATCTCAAGCGTCAGTCGGTGGCCTGGATCCCTTGCTTCACCATCGAGTTGGATGCGGATGGAGCAAAAGCCACGAATGGCCGCCCTTCGCCCCAAAGCCTCTCACTTCGCTCGATCCGTCTCCGCCAAAGACGCCGCACCCGATTTTCCTCCTCCCAATTGAACAATCATGGCGCAGTCGCATTAGAGTGTGCGGAGGAGGAGGACAAGAAATGGTTGAAATAACAACGCTGTCGGAGGTCACTATCGACGGCAAACTGTCGCTGGGGGCGACGGCTTCCAGCAAGGGTCTGTTCGATTTCTATGGCGACGATCTTCGCGCGTGGTTCCATGCCCAGAGAGCGGCACACGATGCCATAATGGTCGGCGCTGGCACCGTCCTTTCGGATGATCCAGAACTCACGGTGCGTCACGCACCGGGGCCAAATCCGTTGCGTATCGTACCCTCGTCAATGGGCAGGCTGCCCCTCGACGCAAAGCTTTTGAACGACGGCCATCCGACCGTCATCGTCGTCTCCCGCGCGGCGAAGGAAGCCGATATCGAAGCGCTCAAAAGCAAGCCCAATGTCGAAGTGGTGCGATGTGGCGAACGCCGAGTCGACCTCCCCGGCTTGATGAACATTCTCGATGCTCGCGGCATCAAAAGCATGATCGTCGAAGGCGGAAGTCGCCTGCTGCACAGCCTGCACGAGGCGCGGTTGGTCCACCGGATCGTCATAAAACATATACCCGTTGTCACTGGATCGGCGGACGCCCCGAGCTATATGCGCCCTGACGAATATAGTCGGGCATTCGAATTATCGAAATGGCGATTGGTCGAGTGCTTCACAAAGAGTGGGATAGCCGTGACGATCTACGAGCCTGGAACGGCGCGCACATGACCTTCATCGGAAAGCAAGATCTGCTGGATATTGGACAACGCCTCGCGGCGCGAGCAGGCGGAAATCCACCTTCGGTATATGATATTCGCATCGACGCTGAAGCTCTCCGCGACGATGAAGATCCCAGCCTTCGGCGATTTGTCCAACATCAAGCGCTGATGCGCAGTTATCAGGGTCGTTATGTCTTGCTGCCGAGCGCAGCGCCTGTCGGATCGATCCTGTCGCGGCTACAGCAGCACTACGATCCCCGCGAGATGCTGCGTCTCGACGAAATGCGCGCAAACCTTGAAGACGAACTGGTTGGCCCGCTGGTTGCCGAGGCACGCAGCCTTAGCCATCGACAAGATTGCGCCGGGTATGTGGCAAACCTAATACCCAATCTCAAAGCGAACAGGCCGAGCGGCTTCCTTGAGTTTTTGGATAGCTCGAGCAACCGGGATCATTATTACCGGAACTTTCTGCTTCAGTCCTCTGTCGATTTGCTGGCTGAAGCCTCCGCCTCCGCGCTCGGCGTCATCGGCGAATATGGTGAGCCTCAGTCTGCACTATTCCGCATTCTCATTGATGAATTCGGATACGGGGTCCACAACAAAAAACACAGCGTGCTCTACCGATCAACATTGAGGGGGTTCGGACTCAGCGAAGAATACAATGCCTATTGGTTGTTGTTCGATACTCCGACTCTGGAGTTGCACAATGTCATCCACTTCATGTTCCAGAGCCCTCGCAATTTGTTTCTTCAGATTGGCTTCCTGCTCTTCGCCGAAGCAAGCTACCAGCGATCCACGGAGGAGCACTTCCGGTATCTCCAGCGCTTCCATCCCGGCGTAGACGCGCATTACTTTGGCGAACATGCGCACATCGACATCCACCATTCCGCAATGGTTGCCGACGAAGTGGTCGCGCCCTTGGTGTCCAAGTACGGCCCCGAGGTCGGCTCGGAGATCGTCGCCGGCGCCGAACTGACGAGACTGGCCTTCGAGCGGTCGGGAGATCATCTGCTGGCCGTGACCTTGGCATTCGAGGCCGCGGTGAAGGCAGGACACGCCGAGTTTGGCATGCCGACAAATTTGGCCTCGCCTGGTCGCTGCGCGGTGCCCGCGACGAACTGGAATACGGGTTCGGCTCTGCAGATCGGCGGCATTGGTTATTTGACCGACCCGTCCGCCTTCAAGGTTTTTCCACCGCTGTCGGTCGGACGCGAGGTTGTGCCATGAGTGAGGCGGCAAGCTGGATCGGTCAGGACCTTCCCCCGATTGTCAGGGACGGAATAGAGTATTTTCTACTTTCCTACCAAAGCGAGCTTTACCTGATCCCGAATAGGTGCCCTCACCGTGGAGGGCCGCTCAAATTTGGTTTCATCAATGAGCGTAATCAGATTGTCTGCCCGATGCATCACAACGCCTATTCTATTGAGAAGCTGATTGCACGCGATACGACCCTCAAACTGACCGCGGAGCCAGTATGAGCGTCGTCCATGGTTTGGTTTGGGAAGATGGTCCAATCAAGCTCGCCAACGTGGTGACGCTCAGTCGGGGCCTGTTGATAGCCCCTATATTGCTGCTTCTGAGCTATGGGTATGCTGGGCCGGCGCTTGTCCTCTACTTGATTGCATCCATGACCGACCTCGTCGATGGATGGCTCGCCCGACGGACGAAGCGAGCTTCCGAATACGGTGCCCGCCTTGACGCCATCGTCGACAACATCTTCTCCGTCGCCATTCTGTTTTTTCTACTCTCGTCATACCCCGGGCTCGCGTCCCGCCACGGAGTTGCGTTGACAGTCCTGTTCGGCGGCCCGGTGATCTATCTGCTCGTTTCGTGGCTGCTGACTCGACGCCTGCTGATGTTCCATTTTTGGTCCGCGAAGGCCGGCGCGCTTTTGCTATTCGCGTTGTGGCCGTTGCTTTATATCACGGGATGGGAGGCCTTCATTCCACTGGCTGCGACCGTCGTCGGGCTCAGTAGACTCGAACAGGTGATTTTCATTCTGCGCGGAGGTGTCGATCAGGATGCGCCACACATGTTCGCCGCGGTGGAACGGTCCCATAAGTAGCGTCTTACCCGCTCCTGCTGACGTTATCGAGCGTAGCGGAGGCTGGAGAGCGGCCCAGCGCTGCCACCTCGACAATTAACAGCAGCACAACTTTAGGAGTTAAAGGACCGGCCTCACTCCGAGAGGCTTCCTCAAGGCGCGTATGGATCGTCGCTTACCTTCCCCCGTTATTGTCTGACGGCCGACCGCCATCTAACCGGTCCCCCTCACACGGCGAACAGTGGGCGGACGCGCTTACAGGTGCATCTGCCAATAACAGAAGAGACCGCCTGATGACGGTCTCTTTATATGCAATTTCCACGATATATCAGCGACGCTGGACGGCCGCCGCTGCCTTGCGGATGACATCGATGACCACGTCGGGTTGAGAGAGCATCGGCACGTGGCTGCTTTCCACCTCCGTCACCGTCGCGTTCATACGCTTGGAAACCCAGCGCTGGAGATCGGGGTGCACCGTGTGGTCCTGCGTCGCCAGGACGTACCAGCTTGGCTTGGACTTCCACGCGACCTCGCCGGCACCGAGCTTTTGCTGGTCGAACAGATCGGCAACCGGCGCATAGTGCGTGGCCCATACAAGCTTCTGCTCTTCCTCCGAGAGGTCTCCAGCGAAGAACTTGGTTCCGCTCGGCAGCATCCAGGCCCGGCCGTCCGCTGCCTCGACATGGTTGAAGATGTCCGACGGATACTTGGCGAGCTGATCCTGCACGGTCTCGCCGACATCCGGGGCGACCGCGGCGATGTAAACCAGACCAACGACACGCTCGTCGATGCCGGCGGCCGTGATCGTTGCGCCGCCGTAGGAATGCCCAACGAGGATGACGGGGCTGCCGACACGATTGAGCGTCCGCTTAACCGTAGCCACGTCCTCCTCGTAGGAGTCCAGGCCGTACTGGACGGCGATGACTTCGTGCCCGTCCGCCTGCAGTGCAGGGATGACTTTGCTGAAGCATGAGCCGTCGGCCCAAATGCCGTGGCAAAAAACGATGGTGGGTTTCGGTGATGTAGACATGATCCTGTTCCTTCTTGGGTTGGGTAAATAATTCCGTTGGGGGGCAAGCGAGCCAACGGCTTCCTTCGAAGCTTTTGTGACCAGGCGATGTGCGCCAGGTCGAACTTCACCGAACAGACACACTCCGCTCAGGAATGGGCCGCTCAGGAATGGGTCGTCGTTTCGCCGCTGTGGCGAGGTAATTCCAGAATATGTTGTTTCGAATGATGCTTCGGCTTGGGACCGAATTATCAGTCAAAAGACGCGGCGGCGTTGGCGATGAACTCGGCAACGGCTTTCGGTTGTGAAAGCATAGGCAAGTGGCTTGCCTGAACAACCATGATCTCGGCACCCATACGTTCGGCGGAGTCCTGCTGTACCGCGGGCGGCATCGTGTGGTCGAGCGTTGTGACCATGTACCAGGAAGGCTTGGTGTGCCACGCGCTTTTTGAGATCTTCTCTAATTTACTGCGTGTTCCAAGCGGTCCCTGAGTGGCGTGGACGATATCGGCTTCTGCAGTCGGAAGATCCTGGCCGAGGTATTTGCGCACCCCGTCGCGGGTGAGCGTAACATGCGCGTCGCCCCAGGGCCTCAGTTCGTTCACAACAGCCGCAGTCGCATAACCGCTCCACCAGTCGTCGACGGACTGGCCACTGTCTGGCGCAGCGCCGGCGATGTAGACGAGGCCGGCAACTCGGGTATGGTTGCCCGCCTCGGTAATGACCGCGCCACCATAGGACTGTCCGACGAGGATGACCGGACCGTCCTGCATTTCAATGGCGCGATGAACAATCGCCACGTCCTCAGAGAACGAGGTCAATGAAAGCTGAACGGCGATTGCATCAATGCTTCGCTCTGACAGTAACGGTATAACTTTATTCCAAGCATTACCGTCCAGGAAATATCCGTGCACAAGAATAATGTTTCTAATGCTCACGTTTATATCTCCTGCCTTGATGTCGTCTTCTGGCAATACATATGCACTACTTCTGAGATTAGGTCATGGCATTTTATTGCTCTATCTGGGATTTTATTGCTTAAACTAGGACAGCGAGACGAAGAATCTGTTTTTTCGCTTGATGGATATCGAAGCTATCTGGCGTTTATGGCAGTTTATTGCTTACTTTGTACATTATTGTTACATCTCTGACAAATGCCGGCGGCCCTGTGCGCGTGCGTATGCAGCAGGGGTACTACCCACGACCTTTTTGAAACGTCGGGTCAGGTGGCTTTGATCGACAAACCCAAGCTTATCGGCAATATCGGCCAACGATATTTCGGCTGTCTCGATCAATGACTTCGCATGCTCAATTCTGCATTGCTCCACGTATCGCGCAGGCGTCATGCCAATCTCAGCTTTAAAAACCCGGATGAAGTGAAAGCGGCTGAGACCGGTCCGCTTGGCGAGCGAGGAGAGGTCTGGAAAGTCGTGTGTTGTCCGCCCAAGATGCTCGATTACCCGTCGGATGGCTTCCCTGTCGCTGATTTCGCCGGTGTGATCGGAGACTGTGTAAACACCATACGTTGTCACGAAATGCACAGTTAGCGCTTCAGCAAGGTGACGTAACAGAGGCATCCGCCATTCAAAATCCGGCTTGCGCATCTCCTCGAGGATCGCGCCGCCGATGTACAGTGCAAACAAATCGTTGGCGTGAAGGATAGAACCCGTCTGATCATCCCTGCCGCGGAGGGGCTCACGCAGCCTAGAGCCATCACTGAGTTGCTCCGGGTCGATACCGATCCGAAGCATCGGCGGGACAGCGCCTCCAAGCCGTGCCGGGCTACCGGCCGGGACGACAATCAGATCCCCTGCTCTGCAAGATACTTCGCGGGACGCTATGTGCGTTTGAAAGCGGAATTGCCTTGATGATCCCAGCGCCACCAACACTGCATGATGATCACACCCAGGCACAACCAGTTCGACGCCGTGGCTCCCGTCTCTCACATCAAAGTGCAGGCCGCGAGAGGTAGACGACATGCCAGCCGTCGATATGGGCCAGCCGCCGAGCTGGGCTCGGATTTCACCGATACCAGACAGCTCACTCTGCCCCTGAATCTTCATCTCTTTAGCTCCGTATTTAGGTCGGAATTTCCTTGGCGTGATACCGCTGCAAGAATCATGCACCGTTACGAACCTGCTGGGCAACATTCAACTTTGGACCGCGCGTTCCGGAAAGGCTTCGGCTTCCTGCTGGATGGCCTCTCTCCGAGACGATGGATATTCGTCATCATCGGCGTATCGCGCGGACATGGCAGCCGCGATATTTAATATGAAGGGATCACCTCTCAGGCGTGTTACGGTCTCTCTGTCGGGCTGAGCCTTCTGGCCGGTTGGCATTGTTGCCGACTGATGACTTGCTTCGCGAGTCTGCTGCCCTTGAGGGCCTCTCCATGCAAAAGACACCCCCAGCGCATTTCGAAGCGGCGAGCACTCTTGCCGTGGTGGTATCGTCCAATGAACCGCTGCTTTTCCTCTCCGACGACCAGAAGGTCATCGCAGCGAGCGCATCCTTCTGCCGGGTCTTTGACATCGACCCCAAGACAGTTTGCGGCCGACGCCTCAGCGAAATTGGAAACGGCGAATGGGCAATGCCCCAGCTTGCGTCACTGCTGACGGCGACCGCCTTGGGCAGCGCCAACATCGAAGCCTACGAAATCGACTTTCGACGGCCAAACCAGAAAACACGGCACCTGGTCGTCAACGCGCGGACGCTCGATGATGGCGACATCGATCATATTCGCCTGCTTCTGGCCATCACCGATGTGACCGATGTGCGCGCCGAAGCTCGGCTGAAAGATGATCTCGTTCGCGACAATGCGATCCTGCTGCAGGAAGTCCAGCACAGGGTCGCAAACAGCCTTCAGATCATTGCCAGCGTTCTGATGCAGAGCGCCCGGCGGGTCCAGTCGGAGGAAGCGCGCGGGCATCTCCACAACGCCCATCACCGGGTCATGTCGATTGCGGCCCTGCAACGCCAACTCTCCATGTCCAACAGCGGCAAGGTTGAACTCCGTACCTATTTCACTCAGCTTTGCCAAAGCCTCGGCGCGTCGATGATTGCTGACCCCGACAGGCTTTCGATTCAGGTGATGGTCGATGACAGCGCCGTGGAGGCGGACGTTTCCGTACGCCTGGGGCTTGTCGTGACTGAGCTTGCCATCAACGCCCTCAAGCACGCCTTTCCCGTGGAACGACCAGGCGCAATCGCCATCGCCTATCGATCATCCGGCAAGGATTGGACTCTCTCCGTTACCGACAACGGCATCGGCATGCCTGCAGGTCGCGATGCACCAAAGGCAGGACTGGGGACCGGCATTGTGGAGGCGCTGGCAAAGAGCCTGCATGGTGACATTCAGTTAAGCGATGCGGGTCCCGGCACGGCCGTCACAATCCGCCACCGGGAAAGCGCCGGTTTGCGAACCGACCTTTCTACGGCGGCTTCGGAACCGAATGGCTTGCGAAACGCTATCCCTGCGGAGCCCATGCGGCTCGCACCTCCAATCTGACCGAGTGAGCAATGAATTATGGCAAAGCGGTCGTCCTGGTCGTCGAAGACAGCACGATTATTCGGATGAGTGCCGTCGATCTGGTCTTCTCTGCGGGTTACGAAGCGCTTGAGGCGTGCGATGCGGACGAGGCAATTCGTATCCTTGTGTCGCGAAACGACATCGATCTGGTTTTCACCGATGTTCAGATGCCCGGCACGATGGACGGCATCAAGCTATCCCATTACATCCGAAATCGGTGGCCGCCTGTCAGGCTGATCGTTGCCTCCGGCGCGGTGATCCTCGAAGAGAGCGATCTCCCCATGGGAAGCAGGGCCTTCTCGAAACCCTACGACAACCACGCAATTACCGATGCAATGGCTCATCTGCTGTCGATCGGGAACACGCCTGAGCTGGTAAGTTAAGTGTTTTACGACACCCCTTGGGTCGAGCCGCGGGTGAGACGATCCGCCATCCGCTGCGCCGACGGGGAGTTTAGCGGTAAGCGCCTCCCCCCTCCGTCATCTGAGGCCTCAGCCCGGGACGACGGAGGGTGGGTAAAAATATGCAGATGAAGCGAACCATCTTTGTCTCCAGCCGGCTTGATGCGAGGCTGATCCGGGCGTAATCCAGAACACAGCCACCCTCTCCTTCGACACCAATCTGAAACGACCCCATGGCGCACTCCCTCAATACAGCCCCCTCGCCCGCCGGCGGCCCCAACCAGCCGAAACTCGATACGGACGACATCTGGCAGGCCCGCGTCGATCTTGCCGCCTGCTTCCGGATGGCGGCAAGGCTCGGCATGGAGGAAGGGATCTGCAACCATTTCTCGGCCGTCGTTCCTGGATATGACGACCTGTTCCTCGTCAACCCTTATGGCTACGCTTTTGCCGAACTGACGGCCTCGATGCTGTTGATCTGCGACTTTCACGGCAACGTGGTGTCGGGCAGCGGGCAGCCCGAGGCCACCGCCTTTTACATCCACGCCAGGATTCACAAGAACATTCCCCGCGCCAAGGCGGCGTTCCACACCCATATGCCTTATGCCACCGCCCTTTCGATGACGGAGGGCGATCCCCTGATCTTTGCCGGGCAGACCGCCTTGAAATTCTATGGACGCACGGCCGTCGACCAGAACTATAACGGCCTGGCGCTCGATGCGCGCGAGGGCGATCGGATCGCCGCCGCGATCGGCGATGCCGACATCGTCTTCATGAAGCACCACGGCGTGATGGTCTGCGCGCCTAACATCGCCGAGGCCTGGGACGACCTCTATTACCTCGAGCGCGCCTGCGAAGTGCAGACGCTCGCCCTGTCGACCGGACGCGAAGTCCTTGCCGTCGCGCCTGAGATTGCGGAAGCGGCGTACCGGCAAATGCGCGAAGGCGACCCGGAGTCGGCCCGGCTCCATCTGGAGTCCGTGAAGCGCGCGCTTGATCGCAGCGAGCCCGAATACAAGCGCTGAGCCGCAGCTCGCGGTCTAGGGCGTGAACTCATAAAAACGCAGCCATAGTCGGATGGAGGCGACGGGGGTTCGCTCGCCAATGGTTGCATCTTCTGATAAGATCAGCCTCATACATCTGGAGGCCTCGCATGCCCTGCAGCAGCGCGCTCGCTCCATTCGTCATCGCCGCTCTGGCCCTCGGTCCGCTGCCGGCTGGAGCGCAGAACAATGCTGCGCCACCGCCGGCGGCAATCTCCCATAAGGCCAAGCTTTGCCAGATGTGTCACGGTAGGAAAGGTCTGCCGACTGTTAAGAACACGCCGATCATTGCCGGCCAGCACGAGTCCTCTTTGCTGATAGCTTTGCAGGAATATCGCAATGGAGCGCGCACCGACGACCTCATGGGCCGGATCGCGAAGAATCTTTCCGACGACGACATGAAGGCGCTTGCGGCCTACTTCTCCGCACTGCCTTGGCCCGCCTACCGCGAGCCGGCCGACGCAGCGAGCATTACCCGCTTCCAGGCGCTCGACGTCGAGAAGAAGTGCACCTCGTGCCACCGGGAGGGTTTCGTCGGATACGCCAACACTCCGCGCGTCGCAAATCAGAAGCTGGACTACCTGATCAAAACCCTCTCCGACTTTCACGATAATAAGCGCCCGAACATGCCCAGCATGACGGCCTTGGTGCGCAATTTGTCGGCCGACGACATCGCTGCCATGGCTCACTATCTTGCCGGCCTCTGACGATCAGTTCGGGGTCGGCGATCGACCGAATAGGGCCGCAGCACGGCGCTCTAGGCGTGTGCCGGCCGCCAATGCGGATAGGTGACATAGGCGGTGAGCGCGCCCTCCTCGAGCGAGCGGATGGTCACCGTTTCACCCTTGGGCATGTAGACGATCTCGCCGGGGCCGGCGGTGACCGTTCCCCCGTCCGTCGAGACCGAAAGCCGACCTTCCAGAACGATCATGACGTCGTCGACCGCCATGGTCTCAGTCAGGGTCTGGCCGGGTGCGTAACGTCCATAACCGATGGTGATCGGCCCTCCGTGCCGCTCGTCGACCAGATTGCCGACGGAGATGTCTGCCTCCTGTCCGGGGGAACGCTCCAACGACGCATCGGCGATCGTAAACTTCCGCATCTTCATCGTCTTCCTCCTTTGCCGTGTGCAGAGGTAGCGCGGAAATTTTACACGCCAAGACGGATGGGAGACGCACGAGGAGGAGGTTGCCGGTCTTGTGTCCCCTCGAAAGATCGCTATCGAACCGTGCCTTTTCCGACCTCTCGGCCTCAGGGATGCTCCAAACATCATCGGGAAGTTTGTAGGCCCGATCGGTGATCAATCCGTCATGTTAGATGCCACATATCGAACAAATGAAATGGTCGCTCATATCTTCCCCGCAGCATTTAATAGAGCTTCGATAACGGTTGGGAGTGATTGCATCGAGGGCCCATATATGGTGTGGGACTTGGGGATGCGTGGACAACCAATCTTCATGATTTGCCTGCCCGCTGCTCATGGTTGGATCTAGCGCAAGCCAACTTCAACAGCAGAAATCATGTTTGGAAAAAGCTCATCTGATAATCTGGGAAGTCATCTGCCCGTTCCGGCTGAACAAACTCTACAACGAATGTCCGATCAGGAAATTGCCACCCAAGCTTGGCCATGTAGATTTCGCGCAGCCGTTCGCCCAGGATCGCCAGCTTGTCGCCCGCCATATCCGTGCATGCCGAGTGCTGAATGTCGGCGATGTGAAAATGGTTCATTACCCATTCGACAGACTGGCGCGTTGCCTCAGGATTTTGTTCGAACGATCGCAAACCCTCAATATTGAAACCATCAACGAGAACATACTTTTCAAACGCTACGAAGCGCGGCCAGAATATCTCTGAATAGCCTACGGCAAGTGAGAAATTTCCGCTGTTGGCGGTCCAGTCCCGGAGGCTGATCCCTCGACCATCATTCCAGGCTGCGAGTTCTGATTTCATACTATTAGGAATGTTCGCCAATCTTCCTCTCCTTGTCATCTAGGCCTGCCGAGACGAGAGAAACCTAACGCATCACTCCTTACCAAAGAACGGCTGGAAACTCCTGGCGTCCGGTTGCGTCGGAAGCCGCTCCCCACCCAGCACCTTACGAATCCGTAAGTTGTCGCCAAGCCTTCCTCTTGGCTAGATCTCGCCCTCAGGCATTCGGGAACGATCGGGCTGATGCGAATCCTGCTTATCGAGGACGATACCAAGACGTCCGATTATATCGCCAAGGGTTTTTCCGAGGCCGGGCATGTCTGTGACGTGGTTGGCGATGGCCGCGATGGGCTGTTTCAGGCGCAGCGCGAGGCCTATGACGTCATCGTCGTCGATCGCATGCTGCCGGGTCTCGATGGTCTGGCGATCGTGCGTTCACTGAGGGCTGCCAAGGTCGGCACATCGGCGCTGTTCCTGACATCGATCGGCGGCGTAGACGATCGGGTCGAGGGGCTGGAGGCGGGCGGCGACGATTATCTCGTCAAGCCCTTTGCCTTCTCCGAGCTGATGGCGCGCGTCAATGCGCTTGGCCGCCGGCCGCCGGTGCAGGAGCAGAGGACGGTGCTGAAGGTGGCCGATCTCGAGCTCGATCTGATCCGGCGGGAGGCCCGCCGCGCCGGCCAGGTGATCGAGCTGCAGCCGCGCGAATATACCCTGCTCGAGGTGCTGATGCGCGGCGAAGGCCGGGTCATCACCAAGACGATGCTGCTGGAGCGGGTCTGGGATTTCCACTTCGATCCGAAGACCAGCGTCGTCGAGACCCATATCAGTCGCCTCAGGGCCAAGGTCGACAAGCCGTTCCAGATCCAGCTTCTGCACACGGTCCGCAACACCGGATACAGCCTGCATGCGCCTCGCTAGACAGGATGAACTTCTCAATCCTGTTCGCAATTCAAAGAGTGAGAGCATGATCTCGTCCGAAAACCGCGCACACTTTTCGGCATCATGCTCGAGCCTGCGCAGGAGCACGCCGTTCCGGCTTGCCGTCACCTTCGGCGTGCTCTTCGTCGTCACCTTCATCCTGAGCGGCGCGATCATCTACCACATGCTGCGCCTCGGCCTTGAGCGTGATCTCGAACAGTCGCTCCACGAGATGAATTCGCTCATCGTCTCGACCTACAATCCCGGTGACACCGAGGATCTGATCAACACGCTGAACAATTATGCGAGCTTCCAGTCGACCTCCGACGGGCTTTATTCGCTGACGGACGCCGGCGGGCGCAAGCTTGCCGGCAATTTCGCCGCACCCCGCATCCCCAACGGCGTCTATACCGTCACCTCCAGGGATGTCGGGCTGAAGGGGCATGAACGCTACCGGATGCAGGTCTCGACTATCGGTCCCTACAGCCTGGTGGTGGCGGAAAACTTCAACGATGTCGACGAGATGCTGCGGATCGTGCTGGTCAGCTTCGAATGGGCGGCCGCGATCGTCGTCGCGACCGCGATCGGCGGCGGCGTCTTTCTCGCCGTTCGCGCCCAGGCGCGGCTGGACCGGGTCGCCCTCACCATGAACGACGTCTCCCACGGCGCGCTCGACGCCCGCATTGCCATCACCGGCAACGGCGACGATCTCGATACGGTGGCGATCCAGATCAACGCGGCGCTGGAGCGGCTGCAGAGATTGGTCGAGAGCATGCGGCAGGTGAGCGCCGATATAGCCCACGACCTGAAGACGCCTCTCAACAGGCTGCGCCTGACGCTGGATGCAGCGGTAGCCGGAAACGACCAGCAGGCGGATGTTTCGGCGCTGCTTGACGAAGCGAGACACGAGAGCGATCGGATCAACGCCACCTTCGAGGCGCTGCTGCGCATTTCCCAGATCGAGGCCGGCGCCCGCAAGGAACGTTTCCAGGCAACCGATATCGACGCCGTGCTTGCCGTGATTTCCGAGGTCTATGTCGATGTCGCCGAAGACGCACTGATGGCATTGAGGATCGCGGAGCGCTGTCCCGCGCTCATCCGGGGCGACCGTGATCTGTTGACGCAGATGATTGCCAACCTGGTGGAGAACGCGATCAACCACTGCCCTGATGGAACCGACATCACGGTTTCGCTCCGCTGCCAGGGCGGCCGCGCCATCGTCTCGGTCGCCGATACCGGCCCCGGCATTCCCACCGGCGAAAGGGACAAGGTCTTCCGGCGTCTCTACCGGCTCGACAAGAGCCGCGCGACGCCGGGAAGCGGCCTCGGGCTCAGCCTCGTCAAGGCGATCGCCGACTTGCACTCGGCTGAGATCACCATGGCCGACAATCATCCCGGCCTCATCGTTTCGATCGGCTTCCCGCTGATGCCCGCGGGAGGGTCCTAACTTCTCATCCCGGGGGAGCGGTTCTAACCGCTCACCCTCCATGCCGCGAGCCGGCTGAAGCGGACCGCAAAGCGGCGCAGCTCGGCGGCAGCGCGATACGGCAGCACGCTCCACGGCCGGCGGCGGCCCAGCCGATAGGTCGAAAGCCCTGCCTGGATCTGCGAACAGGGATCGGCCCTTTGGCTGACCGGCAGCGGATCGACGAAGCAAGCGCTCAGCCCATCATCGAACTCCAGATCGAAGGCGAGATCATAGGGCAGGCGCATAGGGACAAGCACATCGGCAATCCAGCCCGCCGCCTTGCGGTTAATCAGATAGGCGCCAGAGCCCTTCTCGCGGGTGAGCGCGATGGCGAGCGAGCGCGACGCGGTCAGCGGCTCCACCTTGTGCTTTCGCCCGGTATTGACGGTCGACAGCCGCAGAATGTCCCAGCGCGCCTGGTGCTTAAGGGCGGCGTCGAGCAGCTCGGCCAGATCGTCATCGAAATCGAGATCGTCCTCCAGAATGAGCGCGAACTCGGCATGGCTGCCGAGGAAGCGCCTGGCGCATTCGACGTGGCTCAGATAACAGCCGATCTCGAAAGGGTTCGGCCGGCGGCCGTGCTGGCGGAGATAGGATGCTTCGTCAAAGCCCGGATGCGGCAGGCTCAGCCCTGCGCCATCGACCGCCGCCACGCGCTCGAAGGCAAGGCCGAAGCTTGCCAGCAGGCGCTCCATTCGAAACCTGCGCAACGGCGCCCGGTCGAGATTGATCAGGTAGGTATTCACCCGCAGGCTGACCGGATGAAGGGCCGGCATAAGGGTGGGAGGAGCGGCGCGCATGTTCATGAAAGAGCTGACCTTCAACTTGGCAATGATGGCGCCAAGCCTGCGCTCCAAACCTCACGGGGACCTCGCTGGAACTATACATTTTGGTAAAGTGCGTCGGTCGAACGGACGGGGCTGCATTTCTTACGGATTGGTATGATCCCGGCAAAGTGCGCGCAACAATGCCGCGCTACCAGCTCTCCTGCCGCACGCAGTGGACGCCTCCCTTCCCGCGATCGAAACGACAACCACCGCGCCTTCGATGACGACAGCGACCCACTGTGTGCCGCGCCGGATGATCCTTGGCTTGAGCAATCGGCTCAGCACCCCCACCCACTCAGAGATCGCCGCCCGCCCCTCATCCGGCTGCCGCCACCTTTGTAACGCTCGCTGGTGAGGACACCTCGCCTTCTTCCCCAGGGGCCGGAGCACGGGACGGTGGCGGAGCTGTTCCTGCCGTTGAGTGGTTCATCTTCGAAAGTGGACGAAATGTTCCAATCCTTTGTCACCCATTGACGTGAACAGGTTTCACCCCAATACGGTCAGGCCAGCCAGACGACAACAGGAGTGCAATCGTGAGCGAACCGACCGTAGCAGATGCAACAAACCGCATTTATGAGTCGCTCCAGGCGGACAACGCCGACATCGACGTGCATATCGCGGCCCTGAAGGCAGCGTTGACGCGGGCGGGTGTGAAAGAGGCCGTATTCGACCCGGCCAGGCTCGTGCAGAACAACCGTTCTGGCAGGAAGCGGATGGAGGCCTACTTTCGCCAGCGCGGTGTCACGGTGAAATTCTCAGCCTCGTGAAGCCTTCCAGACGGGCGTAATCACCCTCAGTGGGGGCTGACACCACGCATTGGCGTCGCCCTGCGGATGATCGTCCAGGCGCAGACGCTGAAGAGCCGTCCAACGAAGGGCCGGGAGCCCTGCCGTAATCTGCGGGCTGCCGACGTCAGAGGGGCCGAATCCCTTCCGCCCATGACATGCCGAACCACACCGCCGAATCTGGCGCCTTGCTCCACTCGATCAAGGTGTCGAGACCTGCCGTAACCGCGTCTCGTGAAAGCCCGGTCGCCACGATGTCGTCGATCGCTTCGTCGACGATGCTCGCAATGTTACGAACCACATCCTCGAAATCGGGATCACCCGCGCAACCGCCGAAGAAGACAAGCGTGTTACGGCGAGGACGTAGGTCCGCCTGGTGAAGCAGAGCAGGTTGGCCGGATCCTCGGTTCTAAGTCGTAGATGAGTGGGGGTTGGCATGCCCGTTCTCCTTTCCCAATGGGAGTTTGCGAGCACGATTATGCATTCGAACCGATGCGCTGAATTGAGGAGACCTGCGTTCTACCTCAGTTCGCTTTTTCTGCCGTAGCGGCCAATACCACTGATTTTACGCGGCGGCGTGGTGCTCTTCTCTTGCTGCCGCCCAGACCTCTTTTGCGGCATCAAGATTGATCGCGGCGATCGCCAATCCGACGATTAGATCTGGCCAGGCCGACTGCCAAAGGAACGCTGTCACCAACCCTGCGGCAATGATTGCGATGTTCGCCAGAGCGTCATTGCGGGCGGAAAGAAACGCCGCCCTGGTCAGGCTGCCGCTGTGATAGCGATATGCCGAAAGCATGAATGCGCAGGAGAGGTTGACCACCAGGGCGCCGGCGCCCGTCAAACCGAGCGCAAGCGGTTCAGGCGGGACCATGGTCATAAAGTGCTGAAAGGCGGTCCAGAGTGTTGCCACGCCGGGCGCGAGCAGGATCAGCGCCAGCGCCATGCCAACACGGGCGCGGCCCCGTGCGGACCACGCAAGGGCGAGCAGGATCAGCAGATTAACCGAGGCATCCTCAAGGAAATCGACGCTGTCGGCAAAAAGCGACACCGATCCGATCTTCAGGGCGACAGCGAATTCAACGCCGAAATAGGCGAGGTTCAGAAAAGCCACCAGCGCGATGACCTTACGCACTGGCGTATCGAGATATCGATTGAGCATATGAGAGTTTCCTGTCCGGCACGGGATATCTGTTAGCCGCAGCAACCCTTCGTCGGTGGTGCGACCATGTCCTTGAAGATCAAGCAGTCGCTGCCCGGTCCACCAGCGCAGGCATCATTACATCGGGTCACGAACCCCTGAAGGCGGGTTTCCAACGCGCGTAGCTCGACCATCCTGGCGCGGACCTCATCAAGATGCGCCTGCGCGATATCGCGCGTCTCGACACAGTCCCGCTCTGAGCTGATCGACAAATCCAGCAAAACACGGACCTGTTCGATGCTGAAGCCGAAATCACGGCACTGCTTGATGAAGGTCAGTCGACCGATGTCGGATTCGTCGTAGTTGCGCTGCCCGCTTGCCGTCCGGCTTGCGGGCGGCAGAAGACCGATTTCCTCGTAATAGCGGATCGTCGGCGTACTGGTGCCCGTCGCCTTGGCAAGGGCGCCGATGGTGAACACGCGGATGTGAACGTTCATGGCAAATTATCTCCTTGCCCTTCAAGCTACTTGAAGGAGTACGGTTCGACCAGCCTGAAAATAGGAGGTCGAAGATGAATACCGGAATGAAGCTGACAGGTGCTGCAGTCGCGGCCTGTGCCGCGTGCTGCGCGGTCAGCATCGTGCCCCTTGTGCTCGCCAGCGTCGGAACGATCCTGGTCGGCAGTGCTCTCGTCAAATGGGGCGCTGTCGCAGTCTTGCTGATTGTCCCAGTTGTCGGGCTGCTGTTGCTGTCACGGCGAAAGGCTGCGCCACCGGTCCCCGTTGAACGCCAGATGGCGACGAACAGCTGCGGCTGCGGCTCTTGCAGCACCGACGTCAAACAAGAGGCGCCGATCGCCTGCACGCTCGATGCCAACGAATTCAAGGCCCGGACCGAGCTCATCCGCACGCTGACATCGCGCCATCTTCGACAGGCAACCCGAACCGCCCTGCGCCTGAACCTGACCTATGCGCCCGAGTCGCTTTCCGAGGTCCGGGAACTGGTGCGGAAGGAGCAAGCTTGCTGCGCCTTCTTGACCTTCGATCTTAGGCATGACGCCACTGGCGTGTTCGTCAACATCACCGCGCCACAGGCCGCTGCTGCCGCTGCCGATGACCTGTTCGCCCACTTCGCCCCTGCATCATTTAACATGGAGACTTCCGCATGAACCGCCGTCACGTCCTTCTTTCCGTCGCCGCAATCACCCTCGCGATCGCGACACCCGCCTTTGCTGCCGGTACCGACCCGATACCAGGCTTCACGGAAGCGGTTGCCGCCGGCGGTCCGGTCCTCGTCCACGTCACCGCACCCTGGTGCGGAGAGTGCAAGCTCCAGAAGCCGATCGTGGCCAAGCTTCTCGGCACGCCTGACTTCAAGGATATGAAAGAGTTCAAGGTCGATTTTGATACGCAGAAAGACGCGCTGAAACTGCTGCATGTCCAGATGCAGAGCACATTGATCGTCTATAAGGGCGGCAAGGAGGTCGACCGGATGACCGGTAAGACCAAACCGGCCGTGATCGAGGCAATCATGCGCAAGGCGCTGTAAGTCGATGCTGCTCGCGCTGCTTGCCGGTATCCTCTCTATCCTGTCCCCCTGTGTCCTGCCGCTTGTCCCCGTCGTGTTGACCGGGGCCGTGGCGGAACACCGGCTTGCACCGCTGGCACTGGCTACCGGCGTGGCGTTGTCGTTCACGGCGATCGGCCTGTTCGTTGCCACTATCGGGTTCTCGATCGGCCTGGACATGACCGTCTTCCGCACCGGTGCGGCGGTGCTGCTGATTCTTGTCGGCGCGGTGCTGGTCCTGCCGCGCCTGCAAGTTGGCTTTGCCACCGCGGCAGGACCGGTGAGCAACTGGACGCAAAACCGCTTCAGCGGCCTGTCCTCCTCGGGCATCTCGGGACAGTTCGGAGTCGGCCTGCTGCTCGGCGCGGTTTGGACGCCATGTGTCGGCCCGACTCTGGGTGCCGCCTCGATCATGGCAGCCCGGGGCGAAAATCTTGGCATGGTCGCATTGACCATGCTGGCCTTCGGCATAGGCACCGCCTTGCCCTTGCTGGTGCTGTCGGCGCTGTCGCGCGAAGCGCTGCTTCGCTGGCGCGGGCGCATGATGAGCACAGCCAGCGGCCTCAAAATGGCACTTGGCGCGCTACTCATTCTAGCCGGCGCCATGACGCTCACTGGCTTCGACCGCACGGTTCAAACGGTCCTGCTTGACGCCCTGCCGAGCTGGATGCTGTCCCTCACCACCGCGATCTGAATATCCAATCCCAGCGTCTGGCGCCGCTTCCCAAATTGTGAAAATGTGACAGGTATGTTGACCTTATTTGCATATGTGGGCGCGGCTCTCGCTGAAATCGCCGGCTGCTTTGCCTTCTGGGCCTGGCTGCGGCTCGACAAATCGCCGTGGTGGCTGGCGCCGGGCATGGCGTCCCTGGCGCTATTCGCTTATCTCCTGACGCTGGTCGATAGCGAAGCCGCGGGAAGAACCTATGCGGCCTATGGCGGCGTTTACATCGTCGCCGCTATTCTATGGCTTTGGACGGTAGAAGGCCACAGGCCCGATCGCTGGGATATGACAGGTGCGGTCGTATGTTTGATCGGAGCTGGCATTATCTTGTGGGGGCCGCGCGAGGAGGTAGCCTCCGATGAAGGCGCCGAAGACCGAGCCGATGGCCATGATCAGGACGAATCCTTTGTTGCGTCCAAGTACGGAAAAGCTTTGATCGCGGCTATAGTGCGAAAAACCGATCAGCATTGTCGGCAGGCTTACGGCCAGAGATAGGCTTCCGGCGAGCTTGATATCTGCACCAAAGAGCAGGACCAGCGTCGGAATAAGAAGCTCACCGCCTGCCACTCCAAGCAAGGCCGCGACCACTCCGATAATGAAGCCCGCGACGACGCCGGCGATGATTTGCGCACCCCCCCTCAGAAGCGGATCATCCGCACGCGCGTTGTGTCCGAGCACGAGGACGATCGCTATGGCCACGAGCAGTATCGCAATGACTTTGTATAGCGTCTCAGATCGCAGACGCGTCGCCCAACCGGCGCCAAACCACGCACCGATGAGGCTGCCAGCCAGAAGGTTGACAATGATCGGCCAGTTAGCGGCGATCTGGCTGAACGAGATTGTCCCAGCACGGAACGGCAGTGAGAAGGCGACGACGACAAGGCTCATGGCCTTGTTCAGGATGACGGCTTCAAGGGCGGCAAATTGAAACAGACCTATCAGGAGAGGTAGTCGAAACTCCGCACCGCCAAGCCCGATTAAACCGCCAAGTGCGCCGATGATTCCGCCTGCTCCGAATGCAGCGCCTTTGTTGTCTCTCATCTCGAATCCTTGCGCGCTTCTTTGAGCGGCAATCGACAGGCTTCGGATCGGCGATGCAACGAAAATCTGCTGGCCTTGTTGTGAAATGGCCGCGTTCAACAACGAGGGGAGATTACGGATTATGTGCAGGCCCTTGATCAGAGAGCATCGTGCACGCGCTCGATACTCAGTGGTTCCCTGTTCCGTTATGCGATTAGCTCTCCATAATCTCCCAAGGATCATAATCGTGATTATGCGCACGTACGCATAACCATGAGTACTGACCAAGGCCGGCTCCGAAGTCGACGACGCGTTCACCGGCGGCGAGCTGCGCGGCATCGATACACCGCTCGTTGAGCCGCCTGTTCAGTGCGGTCAACCGCTGTTGTTCTGCCTCGCTCGATCCATGCGTGTAGTGAGATGATGACATTCGCTGCCCCCGCTGAATGGCGCGACAACGGTGCCAGAATTCGGGCAGGAGTCAATTCGGGCGGAATTCAATGAGGTCGACTGGAGATACCACAAAGCAGCCAGTGGGTTAGACGACCTCACCTGTGAGCTCACCCATGCACCCCGTCTTGACCCCCGAGCAGAGCGCTCCTACAAGAACGAATATGGCAACACACCTCTGATTGGCCGCGCCTTGCGGCCTTGAGCGAAGCGCAGCCCTGCACGTCACCGCGGGGCCACTTCCCCTTGCCAAGCCAAAATCAGAGATTTTCCAATGCCCACGCTCTATCTCACTTGCGGTCTTCCCGGTTCGGGGAAGACGTCGCTTGCCAAGATCATCGAACATGAAGCATCTGCCCTCCGTCTGACCGGAGACGACTGGATGCACAAGCTTTACCCCGGCATCTCTACGCCGGAAGCCGAAACTGGTCCGTGCCGTGGCAGAGTCGAGAGCCTGCAATGGCAGATCGCTCTGCGTGCCATCAGGCTTCAGTGTAACGTTGTCGTGGATTGGGGTGTGTGGTCACGGGCAGAACGTGATACCTGCCGGGAAGAAGCTCGCGCAGCGGGTGCTCGCGTCGTCCTCTGCTTCCTCGACGTTCCCTTTGATGCGCTTTGGGACCGAGTCTGCCGGCGAAACGCCGAGCTTCCAGCCGGCGCATTCGACATCTCGCGGGCGGACCTGCTTCGGTGGTCAAAGCTGTTCGAGCCGCCAACCGCCGAGGAGTTGGCGTTTTACGATCGGCAAACCCATCCAGCCATCTCCGCTCTTAGATGAAACGCCACAGCGCTGGGGGTATTCTCAGTCTGCGTAGCAGGCGGGTCCGGGCCAGCTCGCTGGTGAGGACACCTCGCCTTCTTCCCCGGGGGCCGGAGCACGGGACGGTGGCGGAGCTGTTCCTGCCGTTGAGTGGTTCATCTTCGAAAGTGGACGAAATGTTCCAATCCATTGTCACCCATTGACGTGAACAGGTTTCACCCCAATACGGTCAGGCCAGCCAGACGACAACAGGAGTGTAATCGTGAGCGAACCGACCGTAGCAGATGCAACAAACCGCATTTATGAGTCGCTCCAGGCGGACAACGCCGACATCGACGTGCATATCGCGGCCCTGAAGGCAGCGTTGACGCGGGCGGGTGTGAAAGAGGCCGTATTCGACCCGGCCAGGCTCGTGCAGAATAACCGTTCTGGCAGGAAGCGGATGGAGGCCTACTTTCGCCAGCGCGGTGTCATGGTGAAATTCTCAGCCTCGTGAAGCCTTCCAGACGGCTGTAATCACCCTCAGTGGGGGCTGACACCACGCATTGGCGTCGGACGCGGAAGGTCGCGTCGAAGTGACCGGCCTCGCCCTGGCCCTGTTGGCACTAGTCTACATTAACCTCTAGGAAGCCGCCCACAGGCCTTGCCTAGGATGGCGGAAGCTAAGCGACGGGCACCACCCCGTCACTCCTCTTCCTCCCAATATCTTTGCCAAAGGTCGAGCCTCGGCTTCAGCGGATCTGCTCCGAACGTCACGCCGTGATTGGTGAAGTCGATGACCCTGTGGACGAAGGGGTCGTGGTGAGGCCATTTTGGCCGTGAGCCGCCATTGGGGTCACCGCTCGTTGCAAATTCGACCCAGTAAGCACTCGCCAATGTGGCCATGGCCCAGTCGGCAGGCGTAACCTTGTCTTTCACCAGCGCGTCTGGAATGTTGAGCGTATACGGAATTTCGAAGCCGTGCGGAGTGCCTTTCCATGTCGGATCGTTACGCAGGGCCTCGGCGACGTAGGAGAAACGATACCACCACGTCGGCTGACCAGCGCGGATCATCTCGTCAGCGAGGTGGCGGGATGGTTCGACAAGCGTTTTGTCGGCCAGAACCTGCTGCTTCAGCTCATCGAGCGTCTGTTGGCCCGTGGGATCGTAGAGGCTGCGGGCTTCGGCTGCATGCTTCCCGAACAGCGCGAAGAGATCGTCTTTCGTCGCGGCCTCACCGAGACCGAGATCACGATTATTGGCCCCGACGATGACCGGAACCGGCGCCTGACGGCCTGCCGCAAAAGCCGTTTCCGGCGTTTCGAGCAAAAACTTTCCGTCAATGATCGCGCCTGAGATGCCGATGACCGGCTCGCCTGTCGACATTCCCTCCAGCACGTCATGTGCCGATGCACCTTCGGTCAGCTTTTCGGCAGGCAGCGCCCGAAGGGCCGTGAGAGCGTCGGCATCGCTGCCATTGATTCCCAGAGAAGCCGCATAGTCCAACGCGGTTTTCTCCGCTTCTTTCAGAGGTGACAAAGGCGTGCTCTCAGCACGCGCGGCAGGCAGACCCGGTGACTGCAGAATGGCGCCGCGGAAAAGCCCGCGCGACAATGGCGATATCATGTGCGCCATCACCGAGCCGCCACCTGCCGACTCTCCGAATATCGTCACCTTCTTCGGATCGCCGCCGAAGGCTTCGATATTTTGCTGGACCCATTTCAGGGCTGCAAGCTGGTCCATGTAACCATAATTGCCGACGGGCTCGTCAGGGGATTCCTTCATCAGCGCCGGATGGGCAAAGTAACCCAATCGGCCTACACGGTAGTTCATGCTGACGAACACGACTCTGCGGGCGGCCAGCTGGTCACCGGGATATTGAGGGGTGTTTCCCTGGGCAAGAGCGCCGCCGTAAATCCAAACCATCACCGGCAGGGGCGTCCGGGGACGCTTGACGGGTGTCCAGACATTGAGGGTCAAACAATCCTCTGACTTCGGCAGGTCGTCGGTCTGCATGCAGGACGGACCGAAATCTCGGGCATCCTTGATACCGCTCCATGTCTCCGTTGGTCTCGGATTGCGCCATCTCAGATCACCAACCGGCGGTGCCGCATAGGGTATGCCTTTGAAGCTGACGACCGTGCCCGACCTCTCACCCTTCAGCATTCCGCTGTCGATCGTAACGGTGTCGTCTGCCGCACCCAATCGTGGCGCCAACGTCAGTTGACACGATGCGACGGCCAAAAAGAGCAGAAACGTGCGACGGCCGTCCACAAACACTGCACTCTCCAACGCCAAGTTGAGACAGTTTGAGAGCAAAATACTCCCATAGAGCGGCACCGAAAAGAGTTCATCAGACGTCGACCAAAGTCGCTATGTCGGCATCGGCCTCTTGCTCGCGCTCATTTATCTGGGCGCCAGGACAAAGTTCTTTGAACGGCGGTGGACCGAGTAGCTCGGGGGCGGTCAACCGGTTAGACCCGCGGCGTTTTGGACGCGAGCAGCGGATCCCATGTCATGCGGCAATCCCGCACATAGATCGCAGCCTGCCCCTCATCCGGCTGCCGCCACCGACCGGGGTCGAGCCACGGGTCTCGCCCCGTCCTTCGGACCCCCGCGCGCGGGGAGAAGGGACATGCCGCACCGGCTTCCTCAATCTTGACGCTGCGTTTGGCACGTCCCCTCGCCCCGTTTTTACGGGGAGAGGGTTAGGGTGAGGGGCAGCTCCCGGCGTGAAACGGATAGCGCGGGAGTCCGGGCTTTCGCGGCTATTGCCTGCTGCGATCGTCGATGACGTCGGCTCGACGCTCCGTTCCTTTCGCCTTTGCAGGAACCTTCTCCGTTGACCCGTCAGTTCGCCCTCGCCTAAGCTAGGCTATGAACGAGCCAGAAATTCCTCTTATCGGCGGCAAGGATTCGAATGTCGTGCGCATCGGCGAAACGGTGCGGCGCGGCGGACGTGCGTGGTCTCCCGCCGTTTTAGACCTGCTGCGGCACGTCGAGCGCCAGGGATATGATGGCTGCCCGCGTGCGCTGGGCCTCGATGACCAAGGCCGGGAAGTCCTCACCTATATCGACGGTGACGTCGGCAACGGTGAAGGCTTCCTTCCCGATAAAGGCGGTCGCTTCGATCTCCGTCTCCCGGATTATGTCTGGCGCGACAGCGTCCTCGAGCGCCTGGGACAATTGCTGCGATCCTACCACGATGCTGCAGCCAGCTTCTTATGGAAAGATCGCGAATGGCGTCTTCACGCCCGCCACCCTGTTGAAACGGTCTGCCACAATGACCTGACGCCATGGAATACGGTCTTTCAAGCAGGGCTCCCCGTGGCTTTCATCGATTGGGACGCGGCAGCGCCGGGACCGCGCGCCTGGGACCTCGGCTTTGTTGCCTGGCGCTGGGTGCCGTTCTGGCGTGACGAGAAATGCGAGGCGCATGGCTTGCAAACGGGCGTCCGCGAGAAAGCCCGGCGCTTTCAATTGTTGCTCGACGCCTACGGGATAGAGCCGGAGATCGGCATCATGCAGGCCGGAATCGAACGGGTTCGGCAAATGCAGCAACATATGCGCAACCTTGCTGCAGCGGGTTCCGCATGGGAGATGGAATTGGCCAGCCGCGGCGTGCTTGACGAGGGGATGCTTGAGGTCGCCTGGATGGAAGACCATGCGATGGACCTGATCCAGCGCCCACGCGGGTGAGCGTCGGGCCGAGCAGCTCCGGCGTCACCCGGCCCTCGTCCCGCCGCAAGCCCCCTGCTCGCCCACGAGAACAGCGGCGGTGGCGGGGCAGCGTTGGCGATATCCTAGAGCATGATGCCGAAAAGTGTGGTCGGTTTTCGGACGACATCATGCTCCAACTATTTAATTTAGAACAGGATTCAGATTTTAGGCCGGGCCTAAAATCATCCTGTTCTAGGAGCTGCCGTTCTTCATCGCTTCCGCGGATGACCAGCTCGGGTGGAATTCCGACTGGCGGCCAGCGGGGATCGGTGGTGTCTTACTTTACTGCCGAAAAGGCGGTCGGTGACAACAGCTGGCTAGAGATATTGGAGAGGATTTGCCCGTCGCGCTCTGACTCGTCGCGGGCCTTAAGCCATGCAGGATCAGTGGTGAAAGCATTCCATTTCACCTCGCGATCAGCTAGCGATTCCCAGGCGATGAGATAGGTGAGACGCTGGCTGCTTTCGCCCACGATTGTGGTGAAGAAACCCGCCTGCTTGATGCCGTGCTTGTCCCATATTGCCAGCGTATGTTCAGCAAAGCGGTTGAGCAGCGCGGGCAATCGGCCGGGCAGGCAGTCGTAAATTCTGAGCTCGTAGATCACAGTCTTGCTTCCTTATGTCCCTTGAGAACGACATGTGTTTGCAACGTCAATTTCACGGTGGATCCGTCAATATCCCTATTAGAACAGGCCCTGCAGGTATGTGCGAACCGCTAATCTTCTGTCAATCAGATCGCCTGTGTTTAGGCGTGGCAATTTTGCCCCCCTGGTGATGTTGATCAGCGCTTGGCCTGCCCGGCGCTGGCCGGGGTTGCAGTGGGTGCAGCGGCACGGCGCACCGACCAGCCCTCATCCTGAGGTGCGCAGGCCAAAGGCCGGAGCCTCGAAGGACGAGGGCGGGTGGCTGGACGCCAATGGCAGCATTGGTATATCGAGGCAGGCGGGAGGCCAGCCCCGTCCTTCGAGGCCCCTGCGGGGCGCCTCAGGATGAGGCTGGAGAGAGGTCGCAGCCCCGGACTCCCGAGAGGAGCCTTACCCCCCATCAACC